>NZ_JBFAME010000020.1:0-55302 GCF_040660275.1 Nocardiopsis sp. NPDC049922
TTTTCGCGTGTCTGGGTTCGGTCATCCCTGCCCGACCTGCTCGAATCCGGCGTTCGCGTCTTCTCCGGCAAAGCGCGAGAACTCCGGGGCCCTGGCGGGGGCACGGCACGAGTGTGGCGCGTCACCCTCCGGGAGGGTAAAAAGTAAAGGCAAGGAGAAAAATTCACTCCCTGCCACTCTTAATGTATAGCGCACCCCGGGGCTTGCGGCAAGACCCAGGTCGTGTTGCACAATCTCCAGCCGAAGCCAGAACCCGCGGAAATCGAGGCCTCGCGAACCTGGCTGGAATGCGACACATGGGGGATACATGATCGACGTGATCGTGGTCGGCGGTGGGCCGACCGGCCTGATGCTGGCCAGTGAGTTGAGGCTGCACGGCGTGCGCGTGGTCGTGCTGGAGACGTTGACCGAGCCGACCAAGCAGTCCCGTGCACAGGGTCTGCACGTGCGCAGCATCGAGGTCATGGACCAGCGCGGCCTGCTGGACCGGTTCCTCGCGCTCGGCAGGCAGTTCACGACCGGCGGCTTCTTCGCCGCCATCGACAGGGCGTGGCCTGACCGGTTGGACACCGCACACGCCTACGTCCTCGCCATCCCGCAGCAGATCACCGAGCGCCTGCTGGCCGAGCGCGCCACCGAGCTCGGCGTCGAGATCCGGCGCGGCGGCGAAGTGGTCGGGCTGGACCAGGACGAGGACGGTGTGACCGCCGAACTGGCCGACGGCACGCGGTTGCGCTCGCGCTACCTCGTGGGCTGCGACGGCGGCCGCAGCACGGTACGCAAGGGGCTCGGCGTCGCGTTCCCCGGCGAGCCCGCCAAGGCCGAGACGCTGCTCGGCGAGATGGAGCTGACCGCGGATCCGGAGACGCTGGCCTCCGTGACGGCCGAGGTCCGCAAGACCCAGCTTCGGTTCGGCGCGGTCCCCATCGGGGAGGGCGTGTACCGCGTCATCGTTCCCGCCGACGGCGTGGCGGAGGACCGTGCGACCGCGCCGACCCTGGAGGAGTTCCAGCGGCAGTTGCGGGCCTTCGCGGGCACCGACTTCGGCATCCACTCACCGCGCTGGCTGTCCCGGTTCGGCGACGCCACCCGGCAGGCCGAGCGCTACCGGGTCGACCGGGTGTTCCTGGCCGGGGACGCGGCGCACATCCACCCGCCGACCGGCGGCCAGGGGCTCAACCTCGGGGTCCAGGACGCGTTCAACCTCGGCTGGAAGCTGGCCGCCGAGGTCAACGGCTGGGCTCCGGAGGGGCTGCTCGACACCTACCACGCCGAACGGCACCCGGTGGCCGCCGACGTGCTGGACAACACCCGCGCGCAGATGGAGCTGATGTCCCCCGAGCCGGGACCCCGGTCGGTCCGCAAGCTGCTGTCGGAGCTGATGGACATCGAGGAGGTGAACCGGTACCTGATCGGGAAGGTCACCGCGATCGGGGTCCGCTACGACTTCGGTGAGGGCCATGACCTGCTCGGTCGGCGGCTGCGCGACATCGAACTGAAGCGGGGTCGGCTCTACGGGCTGATGCACGGTGGACGCGGCCTCCTCCTCGACCAGACCGGCGGACTGTCGGCGGAGGGCTGGACGGATCGGGTCGACCACGTCGTCGACACCAGCGAGGAACTGGAGGCGCCCGCCGTGCTGCTGCGGCCGGACGGCCACGTGGCGTGGGTCGGTGAGGACCAGCGGGACCTGGTCAACCACCTGCGGACGTGGTTCGGCACACCCGACGACTGACCGCGCCGTCGCGGCCGGTGACCTCGACCGAGCCGCGACACCGGCTGACACGGCCGTCCTGTGAGGAATTCTCACAACAAAGCAGGGGTGGCGCTTCCCCACGGGAGCGCCACCCCTTTCGCATCCCCGCAACGCACGCGCTCACCACCGGTGAATATTTCCCTTCATTCCGGACAACAAGGATTCTTCCGACTCCCCCATCAATTACCACCCACCCGTTCGAACACATACTCTGACCTGCGGTGACAACCCCCACCTCCAACTTCTTCCCCTTGATTTCGCAGAAAAGTTCGCCCCCAACCTCCCCATCCCCTATTCTCCTTCCCAACAACCAAAAAAGACCTCGCGACGGTTGACTACCGCCCGAGGCCGTGGCCAGCAACTCACAAATTTTGAACGAAACGGATTGCCAGCATGGGTCAGTATATCCCTGCCCTCCTCCGGCGTGCCCTGCACCGCCTGTGGGCCCTCCTCGCCCCGGCTCGCGGACGCCACGCGACCGCCGCGCGCCGTCGCCGCTCCACCCGCGTCCGCCGCTACGCGCCACTCCCGATCCCCGAGCAGACCAGCACCCCGCCCGCCCTCACTCCCCGACTGGCCGCTCCCCCGGAGCACATCCCCGCCGACGAGATCGCCCTCGTCCGGCCGTACTACTCCACGTGGGAGCGGGAACGCGCCCTCGATCACGTCCAGGCCAGGGCGACCGCGCGCCTCCACGCCTGGTCGGGCGACCTCCTCGCCGCTCCGCCGCCCGGCGTCCCCACGCGCCCCCGGCCCGGGGAGTTCGACGAACTCGCCGCCCTGGTCCGCACCTGGCAGGCCCAGCGGTCGCGGGAGGTCGTCGCGGCATGAGGACCACCGTCCACGGGGAACCCCGCCCACTCGTGCGCTGGGAGCACCGCGTGTACTCCGGCGAGCTGTCCGAGCTGGCCCGGGTGCGCGCCGACCTTGACCACGACCTGACCGGCGCTCCCGCCGGTCTGCGGCCCCACGTCTTCACCAACCACTAGAGAAACGGAGCCACATGCCCTCGCCCACCCGAGAACACGAGATCCCGTTGCGGATCATCCAGAACCAGCCCGCCCTGGCACCCGTGCTGCTGGAGTCCCTTGGTTTCGAGGTCCCGCATCACACCGAGGCGATCAACACCCTCTCGGCGCTGACCAACTGCGACCCCAAGGAACTCAACAGCGACGGAGCCGTGCTGCTGCGCGACGGCCCCCGCCACGTCCTGGCGGTCGTGGTGGAGCGCCAGAACGACCACGCGAAGGAGAAACGGCTCAGCTGGCCCGCGTACCTGGTCAACCTCCACTCCCGATTGCAGTGCCCTGCGGTGCTGGTGGTCCTGTGCCCCACCGACTCGCTGGCGAAATGGTGTGCGACGCCGATCAGTATCGGTCATCCGGGGTTCGAGCTGTCGCCGCTGACGATCGGTCCCTCCGACATGCCGGTCGTGGAGACTGCCGAACAGGCGCGCACGCTTCCGGAGTTGGCGATGCTGTCGGCCCGCGCGCACGGAAACACCGATCCGAGCACGTTGAAGGCGGTGGTGGAGGCGCTGGACGCCACGCCCAACCGACACCGCGTGTTCTACTATGACTACGTACTGGCCGGTCTCAACGAGGCCGCCCGGAAGGAGCTGGAGGCTTTGATGGCCGTGGACACCTACCAGTGGCAGAGCGACTTCGCCCGCAAGTACGTCGGCATCGGCCGCGAGGAAGGCCGGGAAGAGGGTCACACCGAGGAAGCCGCACGCAACGTGCTGCTGGTCCTGGACGAGCGCGGTCTGACCGTCACGGACGAGATCCGCCAGCGGATCGAGTCCTGCACCGACCTGAACACCCTGCACACCTGGCTCCGCCGCTCAGCCACCGCTGACCGCGCCGGAGACCTCTTCGACTGACCGCTCCCCACGCGAGAGCCCATCGAAGCGACCGGCCTCCGTCCGGCACCCCTGCCGCCGGGCGGAGGCCGTTCCCGCGTCCGCACACCGCGAAGCGAAAACTGTCAGTAGCACGAGGCGGGTGCGGCGGCGGGTGTGTCCCGCCGCCGCTGGGAACGGTTAACCCTGCTGCTCGTCCTCGGGGTGTTCATAGCCCCACTGCATCTGGACATGCAGATTTCCCTCCACGGACGACTTGGCGATGACCGCCCCGGCCTCCGCGGTGAGTTTCACGCCGAAGGTCACTTTGATGACGTCCGGCTTCAACGAGTTTCCCAGTTCGTCGAGCGTCGCCGAAACCGCTTTGCGCACGGTGGAGAGTTTCTCGGTGAAGGTCGCGGTGGCGTCCTCGATCTCCCGACCGCCGGCGACCAGCACGCTGTCGTCCCGGCCGCCGTCGACCTCGACGACGACGGAGTCACCTTCGTCCACGCTGAAACGCACGAGCCGTGACACTTAATGCACCTCTCGGGGGGAGCGGCCACCGCGACCACATGATCGGCAGCGGAGTGGGCATGTACAAGTGAGCCCGAACGTTATCAGAAAACATAAGCGAACGATCGGACTTTGCGGGCTGCGCGGGAAACAGGAGCGACCAATGAGGGAACTGGGAGAATCGAGGCCGTCTCGTGCATAGAAAAGACCAGGGGAGACAACACCTTCGGAGGGACACGTGAGAGGGCTCGGGCGCGAACCGGGCACCTGGCGCGTCTCCAGCCACAGCGAGGGCAAAAGTCAGAGCGAGTGCGTCGAGGTGGCGTGGTACGCGCGGAACCGGATCGGCGTACGGGACTCCACCCACCGGATGGGCGCCATGCTGGCCTTCCCCCGGTGGGAATGGGCGGCCCTGGTCCGGCTCGCCCACTCCGGATGAACGGCGGTGCGGGCCACCCGCACCGCCGACTCACATCTGCGTCAGGAAGATGTCGGCGTCCCCGCGGACCGTCTGGCGAATACTCAACGTCGCCGGGTGCTCAGGTCCCATGACGTCCCGGTAGGCCGTCTCCACCGCCTCGAACTCGACGGACACGTCCTCGCCCTGCGTGTTCAGGTCCACCAGCAGGTTCCGCCGCGCCACGAGCGTCAGCGGGTGGCGGTCACCCAGTTCGGTCCGACAGGCCTCCATCGTCACCTCGTCGAGCTCCCGGGCCCGGTCGACGCCCCCCGTGAGGAAGTGGTCGTTGGCCAGGTTGACCCGGCAGGCCAGGGTGCTGGGGTGGTGGCTGCCCAGTCGTTCCTGGAACAGGGTGAGCGCCCGCTCGTCCAGGTCCTTCGCCTCCAGCGCCCGTCCCAGCCGCCGCAGGATGATCCCCCGGTTGACCGAGGCCGCCACGACGTGGGGGTGCTCCTCGCCCAGGAGCTTCACGTACCGCTCACCGGACACCTCGGCCAGCTCCAGCGCCTCGTCGTGCCTGTTCACCGCGCTCAGGGAAAGCGCGTGGACCAGCGCCGCGTACAGGGTGTCGCTGCTGTCGACGCCCTGCTTGGCCAGGAACCGGTGCCAGGCGCGCTCGGACAGGGCGAACGCGCCGTTGTGGTCGCCGGTCCGACGCCTCGTCACGGCGAGCATCGACTCGTTGGACAGCGTCCCCACACCGTCCGCTCCCTGAACCTGCACGCAGCGGCGCACCACGTCGGTCTGGATCCGCTCCGCCTCGCGGTAGTGGCCCAGCTCCATCGTCGCCTCGGCGAGGCCGTTGACCGTGGCGACGACCCGTGGATCGTCCTGCCCCAGGACGCTCTCCCTCCGCTCCAGGGTGTCCTGGTAACGGTTGACCGACGCCTGGGGGTCTCCGCTGAGCAGGAGGCTGTAGCCCACGTTGTGCGCCATCGACAGGGTGAGCGGGTCGTCCTCGCCGAAGGCCCGGACCCGCTTGTGGTAGATGTCGACCGCCTCCAGGAGGGAGTCCTTGAACCGACCCGCCAGGCGCAGGTTGCGCACGTGCTCGACCTCGGCCTCCAGGACCTCGGGAGCCTGCTCTCCGTGCACCCGGCGCAGCGTGTGCAGGGTCGACTCGCACAGTTCCCGCGCCGACTCCAGCTTGCCCTGGTCCCGCATCGCCTTGGAGATCTGGAGCGCCATGTCCAGGGTGTTGCGGTGCTCCTCCCCCAGGGTCCGCCGCCACCACGCGAACGCCACCGACGCGAGCCGCTCGGCCTCGTCCGCCTCGCCGCCGTTGAGGGCGATCCGCACCATCTGGATCACCAGGGCGCGCACCCACGGGTCCTCGCAGTTCCACGCCTCGGAGGCCCACACGTGCGGCACGAGCCGCGCGTACTGCGGGAGTGCGGCGATCGTGGAGTCCTGGGGGTCGTTGTGGCCGAGGAGCTGGTGGGCGCAGTGGCGCATCACCTCGCGCTCCTCGTCGGTCATGGGCGCCTGCACCGCGCGCTGGACCAGGCGGTGCAGCGAGATGGTGTCGTTGCGGTGGGAGATGTGCGCGAGGCTGTTGCGCCCGATGTCGCGGATGGCCATGCCCAGTCGCGCGGGCTCGGCCAGGGCCTCGCGGAGTTCGGGCGGGGCGTCGATCTGCCGGGCGAACTTGAACAGCGAGCGCGGGATGGGCGCGGTGGCGAGGAACGAGCACAGCTGGAGGAGCTGGAGCGCGGCCGGGTTGGTGGTCGCGAGCCGGTCGAGCGAGACGTTCCACGCGGCGGCGACCGGGACCGGGTAGTCCGGATCGACCGGGGAGAGCAGCTGGATCATCTCGGTGGACTTCTCGGCGAACTGCCGCAGGTACTCGTCGGGATCCATGCCGCTCTCGTGCAGCCACACCGCCGCCTGGTTCAGGGCCAGGGGCAGGTCGCCGAGCTCCTCCGCGAGGCGGTCGGCCTCGTCCTCGGTCAGGGACGTGGGGCCCCGACGTCGGAGCAGCTCGATGCTCTCGGCCCGGGTGAACTCGCGCACGGACAGGAAGGTGTCCCCTCCCCTGCGCGTCCAGCTGCTGTCCCTCGACGTGATGATCACGTGTCCCTCGCCCCCGACAGGAAGGTACTGCTCCAGTTCCTCCCGGGACTGCGCGTTGTCGAAGACCAGGAGCCAGCGTCCGAAGGGCACACCGCGCCGCAGTGCTTCGAGGACGTCCTGTATGACGTGCTCGCTGCCCGCGCCGACGCTGTCGAGCCCGAGGCGGGCCGCCAGCGAGGCGAAGGCCTCGCGCAGCTGGTTGCTGTGGCCCGCGAGGAACCAGCAGATCAGGTCGTAGTCCTCGGCGTACCGGTAGAGGTACTCCTTGGCGAGTTCGGTCTTGCCGACCCCCGACATGCCGTTGAGCGCGGTGATGACCTGCCGCTGGTCCTTCACCAGTTGCGACCGGAGCGCCGACAGCAGCTCCTCGCGTCCGGTGAAGGCGGTGTTCCTTCGGGGAACCTGCACCCAGACCGCGTTCAGCGGCCGGCCCCGCGAGCGTCCACCGGTGACGGCAGTGGGCGAGCTGACAGAATCGTTCATCATTTCCCCACTTGACGGGATTATGGACATACCATTCTCTTCGCCCGAAGGGACGGAACTGTGTGCAGGGTTCCGCGTTTTCCCTGTGTTGCTCGTGGTAGCGTGCGCAGATCCGGGACCCTGCGCAGATTGTAGACCAGTGCCCTGTGGGGCGGCGACTTCCGAGGACACCGGTTCACGTCCTTCCGTGGTCTCGGAAAGGGCGTTGTCGTACATGTCGATCGAACCCGCGTCATTTCGGTGGAGCGAGATACTGTCCATCGCGGGTTTCATCGAATTCACCCAGCGGCGGGACGTCCGGGGGATGTCCGACCGCTCCACGCGCTGCCCGCGGAGCATGCGGTCCAGGTCACCGAACCAGGGATCCTTCTGACCGAGGCGCTGGGCGGCCAGTCCGAGCATCCGGCGGATGTCCGGCACCCGCCCGCCGAGCGACAGCAGTGCCTCGCGCACACCCTCGCGGAACTCCCAGCGCTCCACGTCGGCGCCGGTTTCGTCGGAGTCCGCGTCGGCGCCGGTTCCGTCGGGGTCCGTGCGCCGGGTGACGAGCCCGCTGAAGTAGACCTCGGTCAGCTCCGACGGTGTGGGACCGCCGAAGACGTCCTCGCACACCGCGCCCACCATGCTCGGGACGAGCGGGACCGCCGCCAGGGCGACCGCGAGCTCGAAGGCGTCACGGGTCGCGGTCTGGTGGAAGCGGTGCACGGCCCGGACGGGATCGAAGGCCCACCCGCCGTTGGGTCCGTACCCGCCCGTCGGCCCGGGAGCGGGCGCACCACCCGAGTCAGGAGCCGGGGCTCCCCCCGGTCCGGAGGACGGGGCGTCGACGGGGTCGGCGGTCGGGGCGTCGGGCGCGCCCGGTGCGACCGCCAGCTTTCCCCGCGGGCTCGCTCCGGCGGGCGCCGGGGCCGCCCCTGGACGGCCCTCCTCCTCGGCGGGGAACTGGGCGGCGTGGACCCACAGGCGGCCGCGGTCGCGTCCCATGACGAAGGACGCCCAGGCGTGGACGGCGTCCGGGCGGAGCGGGAGTACGGGCACGACCGTCCCGGTCGGCGGCCGGTCCTCCTCGTCCGCCCGGGTGATCGCCCGTTCGCGCACGTAGGACGTGTTGGGGCAGCCGGGCCGGGCGGGCGCGCGCATGCTCAGTTCCGTGGGCACCGTGCGCAACGCGCCACGCCGCCACAGCTGGGGGCGGAGGAGGTGCAGGATCGCGACCGGGCCGTCGCCGGCGACCCCGGCGAGCCATTCCTGGAACGCGCGGTCCCGCCAGGCCGTGCCGAGCCCGTCGGTGAGCACCAGCACGACCCGCGTCCCCGTGCGCGGCGGTGCCGGGAGCCCGCGCGGACGGCCGCCGGAGTCCCGCAGGACGGGAACGCCGCCGCCTCCGGCGTCGAAGCGCAGCTCCCGCACCGACCGGAATACGCCGCTGTCCCGGGCCAGGCGGGAGAAGGCGCCCGCCACGCCGCGTTGGAACAGCATGGTGACCCCGTCGTCCACGATGAGGGCGAGGTCCACCGCACGCAGCGACCGCGCGCGCAGCCGGGGGATGATCGGGACGCTCTGCCGTTCCCGGTCGGCCTCCGACCAGTGGCCGGTGGCGAGCAGCGCCCGGGCGTAGTCGCGCGCGGTGCCGACCAGGTCGATCTGGTCGCTCGGTCCCTGGGGCAGTCTGAGGTTGAACGGTCGCAGGGCCGCGAGGAACTCCTGGCGCTCCCCCAGCGAGCCCTCGCCCGCGCCGAACGGCGGCCACGGCGCCCCGGTGGACACGGCGTCGCCGGGAAGGTGGACGGTGTCGACCGGTGTCCCCGGCGGCGGCTGCGGCGGCGTTCCGGACGGCTCGGCCTCAGCCGTCCCGGGCGGCTCCGCCGTCCCCGGATCTCCGGGCGCGGCCACCGTCGGCGGCGGCCCGGTCGGGTCCTGCCCGCAGGCCTCGGGGGCCGCGTTATCCGCTCCGCGCGTGCTCGCGTCCGCCCTCTCGCCCGTCCCCGCCTCCGCACCGGAGGCCGGGTCACGGCCGGATTCCGTCAGCGGGTGGGGAGGGTCCTGGTCCTGGTCGGCGCCGCGGGGTGGTTCCCGCCGCCGCGTGTCGGCGCGGGTCCGGCGCAGCGCGGCGAGGAAGACCGCGTCCGCCAGGTCCGTCGCGTGGGCGCCGAACGCCTCGGCCCACGGGTCGGCCCGGTCGCCGCGCCCCTGGGGACCGTCGCTCCCGTACTCCCCGCGGGGGCTCATCCCGCGGTTTCCGTGAGACGGTGCCACAACAGGTCGGAGAAGTGCTCCACCTGCTCCGGGCTGGGCGCCCCGCCCGCCCCGTCCACGGTTCCGAGCAGGTGCACGGCGTTGAGCAGCTGGTCGACGGAGAGCCGATGGCCGTCCCCGGTACGGCGCAGGAACTCGGTGACCAGCGCCCGCGTCCCCGGCGGCGTGACGCCGTCGAAGTGCCCGGCGACCAGCGACACCAGCTCCTCGGCGTCCGGCAGCTCCATGTACACCGGAACGCAGCGACGGAGGAAGGCGGGCGGGAGGTCGCGGTCGCTGTTGCAGGTCACGACCGTGATGGGGAAGGCCGAGCACAGCACCTCGCCGCGCGTGACGCGGGCGGTCCGGTCGGGATCGTCGGTGGCCACCTCGATCGACTCGGCGACGCCCGCCAGCCGGGCGAGTTCGGGGACGCGGTAGCCGCCGTTCTCGAAGAGGTCCAGGAGGTCGCCCGCGAGGTCGAAGTCGCCGAGGTCGAAGTCGTCCACCAGCAGCACCCGCGGCAGCCTCGTCGGCAGGAAGGCCGTGCCCAGGGGGCCCAGGGTGAGATAGCGGCCGATGGACTCGGCGCTGGAGCGCAGGTGCGCCTCGACCGGGTCGCCGTCGGCGCCGTAGCGGCGGTCCACCGTGCCGAGGGCGCGGCGGCGCGCGCCCTCCACGTTGAGGTCGTGGATCTGGGTCAGGGGGTCGTAGACGTAGAGGCCCTCGGTGGCGGCGGTCCGGCTGTTGACCGCCCACCGCAGGACCCGGCCCAGCCCGAGTTCCCGGGCGATCTGGTGCGCCAGGCTCGACTTCCCGACGCCGGGCGGACCCACGATCAGGAGCGGGCGGCGCAGCAGGATGGCGGCGTTGACCCGGTCGAGCAGGCGTCGGCGCCGGGGACCGAGCGGAACCGTCGACACCCGGGTCCGGGCCCGGCCGAGCACGCGGGCGGTGTCCTCGTCGGACGGAGGGTCGTGCGGCGGCGCGGCGCCCGGGTCCGGTTCACCCCCGTACGCGCGCCACGGCGGCGGTGGCGGCAGCTGGGCGGCCAGGTCGAGGTGGCCGCGGGGTTGACCGGAGCCATGGAAGATCCACCAGTCCGGCACCGTCCGCGCGGAGTCGGCCGACCCTGTCTCGGGGGGTGTGGTCATGGCGTGCCCTTCGAGCCGCGCCCAAGGGGGGCTATCGGATGCTGTCTGTGGACAGTTGCGGAGGGGGTTCCGGAAGGACCGGAAAGGGGTCATTGTAGATGACGGCTATCTCGAGACTGCCCTCGATGTACCCGCTCTCACTCGGTGACACGCGTCCGGAGCGAGAGCCGTGGAGAACTTCGGGAAGCGCGCGGATTTCCTCCGAGGTCACGGTCACCTCCCGCCCCACGCGAACCGGATTCAGCCATGATCCGATTCCCGGACCGAATTCCGAGGAACGCCAGACCACAACCGGAACTCCAAGCGTAATCGCCGACCAGACCTGTGTATACCAATGGTTCAAACGCGAGGGTACCGACAGCACGATCACCCGGCCGTCGCGCAGCCGTTCCGGAAGCGGCTCGTCGTCCATTCCGCGGTCATGGTACTCGTCGACCGCGAGCGCCTCCCCGCTCGATTCCAACAGGCGCCACCTGTTGACACACGTGCCCCACACGTCATGGCCCGCGTGGTCCGGAAGCAGCTCCTCCGCGCGGTACAGCACCTCCGCGCGCGCACCGAGCGGGACTCCTCCGGTGGCGTCCCGCTGCCAGGTCTCGGCCTCGAGGCGGTCGAGGAGGGGCAGGGGCGCGACCAGCTCGACCCGCCTGCCGCTGTGGTGCGCCACGCGCGGGTCGGCCTCCATCCGGCTGAGCAGGAGGCCGACCCACGCACCGATCATGTCCGGCGCGACGTCGGCCTGGAGGTCGTGGTCGCAGAACTCCGGTTCCCCGCCGTCGCGCTGGCTGAGCACCGTCCAGTACTCGACGTCGTAGCGGTCGCGCCGCGTGCCCCGACCGACCCGCACGACCAACCGCGCCGGACGCTCCGGCGGCGGCGTCATCGGCTGCGGCGTCACGGTCGCCGTCGCGGACGGATCCGGCGGGCGCAGGCCGCGGCCCCAGTCCTTCAGCAGGCCCGTGTTCGGCGTCCTGAGGTCGCGGGCGACCTCGGCGCAGAAGAGGGCCACCGGGGGCTCTCCGCCCGGTGGCGCGGGGCGTTCGGCGAGATCCGTGAGGGCGTCCCAGGCCGTGACCGGCTCGGGGGTGTCGACCCGGAAGGTCGCCGGAAGGACGCGCTCGTAAGCCGCCTCGACCTGGTCGAACGGGACCGCGGACAGTTCGTCCCGAACGGTGCCCACGTCCCGCGCGTTGCGGACGTCGAGGTGCTGGACGAGGAGTTCGTACTCCTCCTCGACGAGCAGCGGGCGGGCGGCGTCGGCCGCCTCCCGCGCGCTCCGGCCCCGGTCCTCCAGGTACAGCACCCAGCGCACGAGGCAGCCGAGGCGGCGGTGTTGGTGGCAGCGCCGGACGAGCGCGCGGGCGAAGACGGAGGCCTCCCCGGAGAGGTCGGCGTTCCGGCGGACGGCGCTGGGCAGGTAGTGCACCAGCTGTTCCCGATGCTTCGGGGCGTAGACGTGTTCGACGTCGCACAGCGCGCGCGCCAGGCGCTCGACGTCCCGCGCGTTCACCCGGGTCCCCACTCCAGCAGTGGTGCCGCCGCGTCACGGACGCGGCGCATGGACGCGCCCCCTTCCTCCCACGTGTCGAGCAGGTCCAGGACCTCGGTGAGGAGGTCGAACTCGTGGTGGGCCAGGCGGACCAGGTGCGTGGCGAAGGTCCGCGGGTCCTGGTCGAGGCGTACGCGCACGCGGAGCCGCCGGTCGAGCCCCTGGTGGAAGGCGCGGCGCTGGTCAGGGGACAGGAGGGTGTCCAGGTCGGCCATGGCCAGGCCGGTGGCCGTGACCGCCCTCCGCGCGGCGACGGGACCGGGGCGGGGTGTCGGGTCGACGGGGGCCGGGGGTCGCCGCACGGCCGCGGGGGTCGGGGCCGTCCGGTCCGACTCCCACACGGGTCGGATCTCCGACATGGGAATCATCCAGCCCAGCCTGCCTTCGGTGGCCGCCTCACACACGATGCCCACAAGGGCGTCCGTACCCTCCTCTCGGACACCGCCTCCGCTGAAGCCGCGGGTGAAGGCGGTTCCGACGCCGGGTTCGGTGTCGATCTGGACGTACTCGGGGTGGCTGCCGCCGGATCCCGCGACGCGCCCGGTGACCCAACGGCCGGACGGCGAGTGAGAGAAGCCGACGACGCGGACGCGGTCGCCGATCCGTGGCGGACGGGCGAGCTCGGCCGGGCGGGCCGGGGCGGGGCGGTCGAGGCGGAGGACGGCGACGTCCCAGGGGCTGGCGTCCTTCCACCACCACCCGCCCGGAACGACCTCGGCGGCGGCGGTCCAACCGTCGGCGCCGCGCGGGGCGTCCACGTGCACCCGGCTTCCGGGGCCCGCGTCGGCGACGGCGGCTCGGACGACGTGGGCGCACGTGACCACGTGGTGGGGGGTGACCAGGACCCCCGCCCCGTGGAGGACGGATCCGTTCCGGTCGGTGACGCGCAGTTGCCAGTCGGCGGAATTCTGGTGCGGCGGATATGTGGCCAGGTGGGACAATCAGGCTCCCGTTCGGCACAGGGGGCGGGAAACGGAGGACGGAGCTCGTTTCCACCCCACTGTCGACGTGGATTCGTCTGATTCTACCTACGGACCCGAAAAACCCACAATACACAAATCCTTATAGCAGCCGACCTGAATGGTGAATTGAGTAGAGAAGTGCCCCGGGCCGCCCGTTTTCCATGGTAGGCGGACCGGGGCCGACGATCGGCGTGGTTACGCCAGGTCATCCCCGCGTCGGCGGCGGCCCCACGGCATGATCCGGTCGAGGGCGAACCGTCCGCCGGCGAAACCGAGGGCCAGCGCGGCGGCGCCGATCACCGGGACGAGCAGCCACTCCCCGAACGCCTGGCCGGAGTGCGCGAAGACGTAGGCGCCGACCATCTGGAGGGCCAGGAGGATACCGGCCAGGGGTAGCAGGAACCCGATGATGAGCGCGATCCCGCCGCCGACCTCGACGAGGGCGCCGACGACGGCGGCGACCTGGGGCATGGGGATGCCCATCATCTCGAAGTACGCGGCGGTGCCGCCGGGGTCCATCAGTTTGGGCCAACCCTGGTAGATGAAGACCCCGCCGACGACGAGGCGGGCGAGAAGGCTGGTGAAGTCGCTGACGCTCAGACCGGACGACTGTTGACTCATGGATCTTCCTGCTTCCGTGTGGCGGGCGTCTCGGGAGAGGTGCCCCGAGACGGATACTTGAGGCTACAACCTTTTCCCGAGAAACCACGTGTACATTCGTGTCCAGTCGATCACGTATGGTGTCGAATCAGACGTAACCCAGCCGACATCGGCGCTGGTCAGGGCGTGCGCGGGGGTCGGACGGCGTGTCGGGGCGCTACCGGGGCGGGCGGCCGGGGTCCTCGTGGCGGGGATCCAACGCGCCCAGCATCGCCTCGGAGATCTCCCGCAGCTGACCGACCTGGTCGCGGCTGAGCGTGTCGAAGACGATCCGGCGCACCTCCGTCACGTGGCCCGGCGCGGCGTCGCGCAGGGCCGCCAACCCCTCCGGGGTGAGCTCGACCAGCGTGGTCCGCCGGTCTCCGGGGCGCTTGTAGCGGCGGACCAGACCGTCACCCTCCAGTCGGGCCACGGCGTGCGAGAGCCTGCTCGCGGAGGAGCGCAGGATCCGCGCCAGGTCCGTCATCGTCCGCGTCCGGTCGGGCGCCTCGGAGAGCATGACCAGGGCGAGGTAGTAGGTGTGCGGCATCCCCGCGTCCCGCCTGAGCTGACGGTCGAGCGAGGCCTCCAACAGGTTGACGGCGGTCATGAAGGACCGCCAGGCCCGCTGCTCGCCCTCGTCGAGCCACCGCGTGTCGGTCACCGCTCCCCCGGGATTGATCGATTCTCGTCGCGCAACGCTACTACGCGCCCGTCACCCGCCCCGGCGCACCGGTGTCGCACCGTCCGAGCCGTGTGCGACGATGCGGCGCATGACGGACACACGGAACCCCGCCGACGCGCGGTCGGTGGACGAACTCGTCGCGGCGACCGGACGCCCGGAGTACGTGCACTTCTGGGGACACCGGCCACCGGCGTCGGGCGGTGTGTCGGCGAGCTGCCTGTCCCAGTGGTGGCCCGCCGCGTTCACCGTCGACGGGATCGCCTACCCCACGGCCGAGCACTACATGATGGCGGGCAAGGCGCGGCTGTTCGACGACGCGGAGGCGGCCGACCGGATCGTCGCGGCGAAGCACCCCGGAGAGGCCAAGAAGCTCGGGCGGGAGGTCCGGGACTTCGACCAGGAGGTGTGGGAGGCGGCGCGGTTCGGGATCGTGGTGGACGGCAACGTCGCCAAGTTCGGCCAGCACCCGGAGCTGCGGTCGTTCCTGCTCGGCACCGGGAAACGGGTCCTGGTGGAGGCCAGCCCCAGGGACCGGGTGTGGGGGATCGGGCTGGGGGCGGGGAACGAGGACGCCGAGCGCCCGGAGCGCTGGCGCGGCCTCAACCTCCTGGGCTTCGCCCTGATGGAGGCCCGGGCGCGGCTGGCGGCCGAGGGCGGTGCCTGACCCCGCCCCGGACCGCCTCCGTCACTCGGCTCCGACCCGGGCGGCCGTCTCGCTGACCTCTCGGCTGACCAGGGGGGCCAGCGGGGTGTAGCCCGCCTCCTCGGCGATCGCCGCGCCGTCCTCCGAGAGCGTGTAGGTCCAGAAGTCGCGCAGTGCCGCGCCGACACCGTCGTCGTACCCGCACTCGAAGGCGAAGACATGGCTGATCCGCATGATCGGATACGCGTCGCCCGAGACCAAGGGCAGGGTGGCGATCCCGTCGGGGGCCAGCTCCAGCAGTTCGGTGGCCGCTCCCGTGGTCTCGGGCGTGGGCCGAACCGCTGTTCCGTCGGAGTTCTCGACGGGGAGGACCGCCAGATCGGCTTGGTCCGTGATCGACGCGTTGACGAACCCGATCGCACCGGGACTCTCGAGGACCGTCACCATGACACCCGTGTCTCCCACGGCGTACGTGGAGACCGTCCCCCAGTCGGTGTCCCGCCCGGCGTCGTCGTAGCGTTGTTCTCGCCAGGTCGCACCGTACGTGGCCAGAAAGGCGCTGAAGACGTCGGCCGTGGAGGCCGCGTCGTCGTGGCGGACGGGGAGGATCTCCAGGTCCGGGAGCTCGTAGTCGATCGATTCCGGATCATCGAGGTAGCCGATGAGGTCCCGGTAGTTGGTGGCCTCCCCGGCGTAGATGGCCTCCAGCTGACGCGCGCTCATCGGGATGTCGGCCAACTCCCCGCCCGCGGTGATGACGGCCACGGCACCGGTCACCACCGGGAACTGCACGACCGGGCAGCCCCGCGCGTCCTCGGCCAGACGGCGCTGACCGCTGGTGAGCCCGAAGTCCGCGACACCGAAGTCGATCCGACCGTTGACGAACTGCTCGGCTCCGGAACCGGAGCCGACCGGGTTGTAGGACACGGAGACCCCCGACTGCCGATCCTGCGTGTACTCCTCCGCCCAGGTCTGGATCGCGGTGCCGGCGAAGGTCGATCCGGCGCCCAGGAAGCTCCCGGACAGGGTGTGCGGGTCCGCGGGTTCGATGGTCGCGGCGACCGGATCCCCGCCCTGTCCCGTGCGGTCGTCGGCGGTCAGGCGCGTGGCCGCGAACAGTCCGAACGCGCCGAGGACCGCGACGGAGAGGGCTCCGGCGCCCACGGCGAGGGGGAGCCTCCAGCGGCGGGGCGCTTTACCGGGCGGAGGCGGCGGGGCGGTCGGGACCGGTGTGGGAGGGGCCGGTGTGGAAGGAGGTGTGGCGGCACCGGTCCCGGACCGCGGGTCCCCCGTGTCCTGGCCCCAGTGGTCGCGGATGAGGACGTCGACGATGGTCGTGCCGTCAGTGCCGACGTCCTCCGCCCGCGGTCCGGCGATCCGGTGCACGAGCTCCGCCGCCCGGGGCCTGCGCCCGGGGTCCTTGTCCAGGGCCTGGACCACCGGTTCCGCGAGCTCCTCGGGCAGCCCGTCCAGGTCCGGCTCCTCGTTGAGGATGCGGTACATGAGCGTCTCCGCGCCGCCGTTACCGAACGGCGAGCGCCCCGTGGCGGCGAAGGCGACCATCGCACCCCACGCGAACACGTCGGCCTCCGGCCCGCTGGCGCCCCGGTAGCGTTCCGGGCTCAGCCAGGCCGGGGAGCCCACCAGGCCGCCGGTCCGGGTCAGGCCGGTCTCGTCGACGGCGCGCGCGATGCCGAAGTCGAGCACCTTGGGGCCGTCGGGGGCGAGGATGACGTTGGACGGTTTGAGGTCGCGGTGCAGCACACCGGCCGCGTGGATCGCGGCGACGGCCTCGGCCATGCCCGCCGCGACCACGCGCGTCCGGGGCAGGGAGAGCGCGCCGCCCCGGCGGATCCGCTCACCCAGGGTGGGACCGGGCAGGTAGGCGGTGGCGTACCAGGGCTGCTCCGCGATCGTGTCGTGGGCGAGGACGGGGGCGATGCAGCGCGCCTGGACCCGGCGCATGAGTTCGATCTCGCTGGCGAAGCGCGCCCGGAACTCCGGGTCGCCCGCGTACTCCGGCCGCACGACCTTGACGGCCACCCAGAACCCGTGGGGATCGGTCGCCGCGAAGACCACGCCCATGCCGCCGGCGCCGAGCCTGCCGTGGACGGTGAACGGGGGGATCACGCGGGGGTCGGTGGGCTGGAGCGGGGTCAGGCCGGGCGGCACGTGGGGCGGGTGAGCCATGGAAGTCCTCGGGGTCGGGGCCTCCACCGCGGCACGACGGCGGTCGCGTCCCACGGGAGGAAAACGGTCACGCGGTTGGGACGCCTCGCGCGCCCCGACCGTTCACCCTAGCCCCCTCGCGGGGGTCCGAACCGTGGCGCCGTGGGCGAACGACGGCGACGCGGACACCGTCCCCTTCGGGCCGACCGAGGACCTGACCGCCGCACTGATCGACGAGGCGCCAGCCGTGAACGGCGGGATCAACGCCTGAGGTGAACCAGACACCAACCATCAGAGGTAATAATAGAACATAAATTTCGCAAAGGTGACTTGAGAGTCGTTTCTCCCCTTCCGGGAGCGCGAAGGGGAGAATTCGCCTGGGGTAAACCCGTTGTTTGGCTCCGCACACCCCACCACAGGAGTAGAGTCCGGAAACGCGGACACTACGGTGCCCCGGCACCCGCACCCGTTCCCCGGAGCATTCCGGGTCTCGGCATTCTCGCCGCCACCCTTCAGCGATTCTCGTGGCCCTCGGTCAACAATGCGGTCACGCGCCCCGGGAAACTGGTCCATCACGCGCGCTCGGCGCGCCGCGTTCGTTCCGGGACACGCCGTCCTACGTTGACGAGACCAGACCCAGGGGATTCCCATGGCCTATTACCGCATCCACCTCAACGACGGCTCTTCCCACACTCTCCAGGCCGTGCGCATGCGCACCGACGCCCACTGCCTCTACCTGGAGGAGCGCGCCGCCGGAGCGTGGCGCGAGGTGTTCACCAACCCGCTCCACGACATCGACCGCGTGCAGCGCCGCTTCACCGAGAACGACGGCACGTGGACCTGGCTCAACGAGCGCCTGCCCGCGCCCATCGGCGGCGTGCGCGCCTGGTGACGCACGTCGTCGGGGGAGAACCGAGTGACGGTTC
This sequence comes from Nocardiopsis sp. NPDC049922, assembly GCF_040660275.1. Lineage (NCBI taxonomy): Bacteria > Bacillati > Actinomycetota > Actinomycetes > Streptosporangiales > Nocardiopsidaceae > Nocardiopsis > Nocardiopsis sp. NPDC049922. Next base: position 18,091 of record NZ_JBFAME010000020.1, read on the forward strand.
ACGGCGCCACGTCATCGAGTGGCTGTTCGCCGCCCCGGACGGGGAGGACTTCGCGCGCCGGCGGGGGCGGCGGGACCGCGTCCCACCGCCCCCGCCGGTGTTCGTCGGTTACAGGCCCTCGCCGTGGGGGGAGCCGGAGGTGCCGGAGCCGTCGGTGGTCTGCTCACCGGTCAGGCTGGCCTCCAGCCACTCGTCCCAGGACATCTGCCAGTAGCCCCAGCCGTTGTTCCACTCCAGGTCGCGGTCGGTGCCGGTGGTCTCCAGGACGTCGCCCATGAGGGTGTTCTCGAAGATCCACCGGGCGTCCTCCATCCTCAGGTTGGTGCACCCGTGGGAGGTGTTGGCGGAGCCGATGTTGCCGTTGTACGAGGCCTCGTGGAGGAACTCGCCGCTGCTGGAGGTGCGGACGGCGTACTGGACGTCGACGCGGTAGGCGTCCGGGGAGTCGGCGGGGACGCCGAGCGTCGCCGAGTCCATGGTCAGCTGCTCGTAGCGCTCCATGAGCACGTGGGTGCCGGTGGTGGTGGTGTACATCCGGCTGCTGCCGTTGCCGTTGCTCACCTCGATGACGCGGTCCTGCTCGCCGTCGATGTTGACGGCCATCTCGTGGTCGGGGACGTTCATCGTCAGGATCAGCTCACGGCCGACCTCGAAGTCGATCTGGTAGTCGCGGACACCGTAGACGCCCTCGGAGGCCTCGACACCGGCGAGGTGGAGGTCGACGGTCACGTTCTGGTGCGGCTCCCAGTACTCCTCGGGGCGGAAGACGGCCTGCTGGTCCGACACCCAGTTCCAGGCGCCCGCGATCTCCTGGTCCGCGGTCACCTCCATGGCGCTCTCCACCTGCTCCTTGTTGGTGACGGGCAGGTCGAAGCCGACCACCACGGGCATGCCGACACCGACCGTGTCGCCACTGCTCGGGAAGGTGGTGTAGGTGTCCAGCTCCAGGCGCTGCCCGGGGGTGGCGTCCAGGGTGCTGAACTGCTGGACGAGCTCGGTCTCCTCACCGGCCGCGTTCGCCGCGGTGGCGGTGACGACGACCTCGGAGCCGGGGGCCAGGGTCCAGTCGCTGACCCACTCGGTCTCGCCCTCGTTGAGGGTTCCGGTCATGTCGAGGAGGTGGGACCCGTCCTCCTCCGTGCCGGTGAGGGAGGCCTCGCTGACGACGGTCTGCTCGACCTGGACATCGGTGATGACGCCGCTCTCGGCCCTCACGCGGATGGGCGAGTTCGGCGCGACCCCGGTCCCGCCGTCCCCGGGGGTGATGGTCAGCGCCGCGGGGTCCGCGTCGACGGCGGAGTCCTCACTGCTCTGCGGCTCGGCGTCCCCAGGCGTGCAGGCAGTGGCCGCGAGCGCCAGCGCCATCAGTCCGATGCCGAACCGACGCGTCACCGCCGGGGTGGTGTTGCCCGTCACGTCTGGACCTCCATCTTGAACGCCGGGTGCCTGGTGTGTGCTTTCGCTAGGTGAGACGCGTGAGCGCCGAAAAGGTTCGGATCCTCCGCGGATTGGTATGGAGCGGTGATCTCGGGCGCGTGGGGAGAAAGCGCCGGAACCGCCGACGTTACACCCAGGGGGTAAGAGTCCGAACCTCCGGTCCCGAGGTTACGGCCACCCGAGACCCGGTCCGCACAGAGACCGGTCACGCCCAAGAACCTGAGCGAACGGACAAGTTGTTGGGTAGAATCTGGAGCAGTCGATCAGGTTTCTCTGGAAGGGACCCCATGCCGTGGATCTGGTTGGGCGGCGCGATCGTCGCCGAGGTCGCCGCGACGACCTCGCTCAAGCTCTCCGAGGGTTTCACCCGGCCGATCCCGTCGGTCGTGGTGGCTGTCGGATACCTCACAGCGTTCTACCTGCTCTCTCATTCCCTGAACCGGGGTATGGACCTCGGTGTGGCCTACGGCGTGTGGGCGGCGACGGGCATCGCCCTGGTCGCCGCGATCGGCGCCCTGTTCCTCGGTGAGTCCCTCACCTGGGTCCAGGTGGGCGGCATCGCCCTCGTCATCGGCGGCGTCATGGCGCTGGAGCTGGGCGGCGCCCACTGACCCGGCGCCCGCACGGTCACACCCGTCGACAAGGGGACACGTGAACGAGACCGGGGACATCACCGACGGCCGACGGCGCAAGGGAGAGCAGCGCCGCCGCCTCCTGCTGGACGCCACGATGCGCGTCGTCGAACGCGACGGCGTCGCCGCCGTGAGCCAACGACGGGTGGCGGCCGAGGCGGGCGTCCCGGCCAGCGCGGTCACGTACTACTACGCGGGCGTGGACGACCTCCTGGTGGACGCCCTCACCCGGGTCAACGACACCTACGTGGCCGCGATCGCCGCCCTGCCCGACGACCCCGACGGCGCACTACGCGGGTTCGCCGCACTGGTCGCCGCCGGTTCGGGCGCCGACCGGGCACACGTGATGGCCGAGTGCGAACTCTTCCTCATCGCCGCACGGCGGCCGTCCCTGCGCCCACAGATCGAACGCTGGAACGAGGCCGTGGATTCCTTCCTCGCCGCCTACCTGACCGATCCGGTGGCCCGGACCGGGGCGGCCGCCGCGATCGACGGCCTGTTCCTGCGCTCCTGCACGACCGAGTCCGCGCCGACGGAGCAGGAGGTGTACGCGGTGCTCACCCGGCTGGTGTCCGCGTCCGCCGCGCCGCGTACCGGCCGGGAGGAACCCCGATGACCGACGTGAACTCACGGGTCAGGTGCGACTGGTCGCTGTAGCCGAGTTCGGCGGCGAGCCCGCCCCAGTCGGGCCGCTCCCCCGCGCGGGCGCGCTCGGCGGCCTCGTAGAGGCGGTACCGGCGGATCACCGTCTTGGGCGCGAGGCCGACGTGGTCGGCGAACCGGCGTTGCAGCAGGCGCACCCCGACTCCTTCGCGCTCGGCGAGCGCGGACACGCTGACCACCGTGGGATCGGCGGCCACCCGGTCCACGATGTCGGCGGTGTCCTCCGCCGGGTGGCGCTCCTCGGGCAGCCGTGCGGCGAGGTGGCGGTCCACCCACGCGATGAGCGGCTCGGGACCGGTGTGGTCGGGCACGTCGCCGTCGAAGACCTCCGCCCACGGCAGCGCGGCGTCCACCATCGTGTTCAGCGCGCGGCCGAGGAGGGGCCGGAACCCGGCGGGCCGGAACATGACCCCGAGCGCCCAGCCGACACCCTCCAGACGGCGCTCGGTGACGCCCGTGGCGGGCCCGTACACACCCGCGCGGCCCTCGGTGAAGACCACGTTGACCACGGGGTGCGGCAGGACCCGTTGCACGTGCGGCGCACGGTCGGTCAGGTCCCAGGAAGCCACCCAGTAGCGGTCCACGAGGCGGGCGACGGGCGCCGAGGGCGCGTGGCGGTCGAGCCGGAAGCGGGTCAGCCCGGTCTCCGGGTCGAGGATGCCGCGCGCGTCCCTGTCGACGGGCTTCGGTCTCATGTGCCCAGCATAGGACGCGGCGTTCGAACACGTGTCGCGTTTGTTCAAGACCCCGGGCCGAGGCCGGACCAGACTGGTGGCCACCGACGACACCCGGAAAGCAGGTTCCGCCATGAGTGACATCGCCAAGCGCTACGACCGCCTCTCCGCCGACTTCGCGCGCGCCGTCGCGGCCGTTCCCGAGGACGGGTGGTCGGCCGACACCCCGTGCGAGGGCTGGACCGCCCGTGATCTGGTCCGGCACGTGGTGGACACGCAGGGCACGTTCCTCGGCCTGGTCGGCCGCGAACTCGGGGACATCCCCTCGGTGGACGACGACCCGGCCGCCGCCTGGGACGCGGCCAGGACGGTGGTCCTGGCCGACCTCAACGACCCCGAGCGCGCTGGTGCCGAGTTCGACGGCTTCTTCGGCCGGACCACGTTCGCCCAGGCGGTGGACCGGTTCCTCGGGTTCGACCTCGTGATCCACCGGTGGGACCTGTGCCGCGCGACGGGCCAGGACGAGCGCATCGACCCCGACGACGTGCGCTGGGTACGCGAGGCCGCCGACCGCTTCGGCTCGAACCTGCGCCGCGAGGGCGTGTGCCGTGCGGAGCTGACCCCGCCGGAGGGCGCCGACGAGCAGACCCGCCTGCTCGCCCACCTGGGCCGCCGCGCCTGGTAGCCGCCCGCGGGCTCCCTCCACACCGGACCGTCCGATCGGGCTCCGGGGGGGGTGGGGGTGGGCCTGTCGACTCCCCCCACGCGCCGGACCGTCCGGGGCCGCCGCGGTCACGTGTCCATCGCGCGGGCGGCGGCTCCGACCTTGGTGATCCCGATCAGCAGCCGCAGGATCATCAGCCCCGACGCGGCCAGCAGCGCCCAGGCGGCGATGCTGAGCACCTGGGCGCGCGCGGACATGTCGGCCCACACCACGTCGGGCCCCTCGGTGACGTTGAACAGCCCCACCGACATCAGCCCGGTCACCACCGTCAGGACCATCAGCACCGCGCGCTGGCCGGCGCGCCGGAGCAGGGCTCGGTCGTCCGGGTGGGCGAACGGCCGCACCCGCACGGTGAACCGCCCCTTGTGCAGCTGTTCGGTGATCCGGTCCATCCTGCGCGGCAGCCTCCGCAGCGTGGGCATCACCGCCACCAGCTCGGCCATCGCGGCGTCCCGCAGGTTGTCGGCGTTCAGCTCGCCCGCCATCCGGCCCTCCGCGAACCGCCGCGCCTCGGTGACCGTGTCGAAGCCCGGGGAGAGGTACACCAGAGTCCCCTCCAACGTGGCCAGCGCTCGGAACACCGCCGCCAGCTCGGGTGGCAGCGACAGACCGAAGCGGGTGACGATCAGCATCAGCTCGGTGAACATACGCATGCTGGCGGTCGCGCCGCTGTGCAGATAGCGGGCCATGAACTGGCCCAGCGCCCGGCGCAGCCGCTCCTCGTCCACCCCCGCGGCGTCGTCGACCACGTCCAGCAGGGTGTCGGTGAGCAGGACCGCGTCGGAGCGGTCGATGGCCAGCAGCATCATCCGCAGGGACTCGCGGGTCTGCCCGTCCAGGCGGCCCACGGACCCGTAGTCCAGCAGCCCGACGCCGCCGTCGTCGAGCAGCATGATGTTGCCGGGGTGCGGATCGGCGTGGAAGATGCCGCCGACCATCACCTGCTCCAGCAGGCAGTCCAGCAGCACGCGGGCGATGTGCCCGCCGTCCGACCCGCTCAGGTCGGCCCCGCCCAACGGCGTCCCGTGCAGGCGTTCCATGACCATGACCTCGCGCGTGGTGTAGGCCTCGTGCACGGTCGGGATACGCACCGGCGAGTCGGCGGTGGCCCCGGCGACGGCGGCGATGTTGGCCGCCTCGACCTCGAAGTCCAACTCCTCCAGCAGCGCCTCGGCGAACCCCTCCGCCAGGTCCACCACACCGATCGCCGGACCCCAGTCGGTGCCCCTGTGGAACCTGCGCGCCAGCCGCCGGATGATGTCGAGGTCCCGTTGGACGATCGGCAGCACGCCCGGACGCTGGACCTTGACCACGACCTCCCGCCCGTCCGTCAACCGCGCCAGGTGGGCCTGGGCGATGGAGGCGGCGGCGAGCGGTTCGGCGGAGAAGTCCGCGAAGACCTCGTCCAGGGGGCGGCCCAGGGACCGCTCGACGGCCTCGCGCACCCGGGCGGACGGGACGGGCGCCACCTCGTTGTGCAGGCGGCCCAGCTCCTCGACGAACACCGGGGGCAGCAGGTCGCGTCGCGTCGCCATCACCTGGCCGAGCTTGACGAACACCACCCCGGCCTCCTCCATGGACCTGGCCAGGGAGCGGGCGAGGCGGCGCTGGGTGGAGGCGTCCTCGCCGCCGTCCCGCCGCCGGGTCACGTACCCCCACAGCCCGTGCCGGGCGAGGATCCACACGATCCTGCGGTAGCGGCCGATCCGTTTGAACCAGAGCACCGCCCCGCGTGCCGCCGCGACCGGGCGCAGCCGGGTCCCCTGCGGCAGGGCGAGTTCGAGGGCGACGAAGGCGAGCATCGCCGCGACGGCCATGGCCAGCGACATCAACGCGACGAACCCGGGCCCCGCCAGTCGCTCGGGGTCGAAGTCGGGCGAGGTGGGCGTGGAGCCCAGGTACAGCAGGATGCTGGCGGCGCCGCCGATCGGCACACCGATCGCCCCGGCGACGGCGAGCCGCGGGGCGTTGAACGGCACGCCCATCATCCGACTCGCGAGGACGCCGAGCCCGAGCAGGAGGAGGACGAAGAAGCCGATGGACAGGATCTGTCCCAGCCAGCTCCCGGCGTCCGTGGTCGCCGAGGCGGCCAGGACGGCCGACGCGTGTTCGGGGAACTGTTCGAGGTGGCTGTACATGGCCACGAACCCTTCCGGGACGTCGTGGCGGACACCCGCTCGCGCGCGGACGACCGCTCGGGGGGCAGGGACGGCGCCGTGGAACCCGGTGTGGAGTGGTGGAGACGGGGGCGCCTGGATCCGAGTCTGCCACTCGCGCGGCGACCGTGGGTGGCGGGTCCACTACCTGTGGACAACTCGCCGCCCCAGAGACCGCACCGCCTGTGGACCACCCGCCGACCCCGCGGACGCGGATGGGGCGCGCCCCCTCAAGGTGCGCGCCCCACCGTGTCGGATCTCAGCGGATCAGCGGGTCAGACCCCGGATCAGCAGGTCAGCTCCCACGAGCACTCCAGCTCACCGCCGCGCTGCTGCGCGGGGGCGTTCTGGCGGAGCGTCGTGATCGGGGCCTCGTGTCCCAGGTACTCGGCGATGCTGATCGCGATCCCGTCCTGCACGTGGATCGGCGCCCATCCCGAGTGGCCGTTGTTGACCACGCTGAACACCAGGTCACGGCCGTCGGGCCCGGTGACGTACCCGGACAGCGCGCTGACCCCGGACATCGTGCCGGTCTTGCCCTGGACCACGCCGGCGGCGGCGGTGCCGCGCATCCGGTTGGTGAGGGTGCCGCCGACCCACGGGTCGGGGTCGCCCGCGACCGGGATCGAGGCGCGCCAGGTCTCGTACCAGGAGGCGTCCCGCGTCTGGCCGAGCAGCTCGGTGACGGCGTCGGCGGTGACCCGGTCGGTCCGGGACAGGCCGGAGCCGTCGTGGAAGACCACGTCCTCGGTGTTCACGCCGAGACCGGCCACGGCCTCCTCGACACCGGCCAGACCGGCCGGCCACGACCCCTCGTCGGCGACCTCCCGGCCGATGCTCTTGACGAGCATCTCCACGTGCCCGTTGTTGCTGAACTTCATCAGCGGCGACATCAGTTCGCCCAGCGTGTCGGACTCGTGGTCGGCGACCACCTCGGCGTCCGACCGGTCCTCGGGCATCTCGCCCAGGGTCACGTCACCCCGGACCCGGACCCCGTGCCGTTCCAGCGCCTCCCGGAACACGTGCCCGGCGAAGGCGGCGGGCTCGTCGACCGTGCGCAGGCGGACCACCGGGTCGGCGTCCTCCGGCAGGGAGCCGGTGACCGTGATGGTGTTGGTGCCCGTGGGACGGTCGATCACGACGGAGCCGCTCTCCCCGGCCGCCACGGTGACGGCCTGGTTGTCCAGCTCCATGTAGCCCTCGGCGGCGCCCAGGGCCACGTCGACCGGCTCACCCTCCCCCGCCGGGGTGACCACGACCTCCGTGACGCCGGTGTCGAGGCGCTCCCCGTGGGCGACGGTCAGCGCGGAGATCTGCGCTGAGTAGGCGTACGGCTCGTCCGACGGCCACCAGTCGTCGACCAGTCGCTCGTCGTCGAACCAGGTGTCGTCGGCGACCAGGTCGCCGCGCACGGTCCGGATCCCCGCGTCGGCCACCTCCTCGGCCATCGCGTCCAGATCGGCCGCGGTGAGCGAGGGGTCGCCCCCGCCGACCAGGAACAGGTCCGACACCGAGTAGCCGCCCCGGCCGAGCCGGTCCTCGACCATGACGTCCGTGGTGAACGTGTGGTCGGCGCCGAGGACGTCCAGCCCGGCGGCGGTGGTGAACAGCTTCATGTTGGAGGCCGGGAGCAGCTGCTCGCCGCCGTCGCGCGAGTACAGGCGCTCGCCCGTCTCGGGGTCGACGACGACCACTCCGGACACCGCGCCCTCCAGGGCGGGGTCCTCCAGCAGGGCGTCGATGTCGGCGCGCAGGTCGGCCAGACGGTCCTGCTCGTCGACCGCGTCGGCGAGCGCGGACGAGGCCGTGAACGGCGCGACGGTGGCCAGGGGGAGCGCGGCCAGCACGGCGGCGGCCAGACGGGTTCTTCTCCGGAGGCTCCCGGGACGGAACCGCGGGGGGCGGTGGCCGTCGGGGGTTTCGGCGGTCATGGATCTCCTCGTGAGATCGGTCGGGGGTCCGGTGACACGGGGGCACGGCGCCGCGGAACATGGCGAAACGACCGTAGCGGACGGCGTTCCCGTCCGCCACGGACGCGCCCGGGGTACGGACACCCGGCTCAGATCAGCTCGACCACCTCCGAGTAGTGGCAGGCGTCGCGGTGACCGGCGCCCCGCTCCTCGAGCTCCGGGGGTTCCTCCACGCATCGGGCCTGCTCCTGGGCGGAGAGCTCGTTGGCGAACTTCGGACACCGCGTCCGGAACCGGCACCCCGACGGCGGGTCGGCCGGGCTGGGAACGTCACCCGTGACGATGATCCGCTCCCGGGTGCGCTCCTTGACCGGGTCCGGCAGGGGGATGGCGGAGATGAGCGCCTGCGTGTACGGGTGCGCGGGGGACCCGAACAGCTGCTCCGTCGTGCCGGTCTCCACGATCCGCCCCAGGTACATCACGGCGACCCGGTCGGCGATGTGCCTGACCACCGACAGGTCGTGCGAGACGAACAGGTAGGACAGGCCCAGCTCCTCCTGGAGGTCCTCCAGCAGGTTGATCACGCCCGCCTGGATGGACACGTCGAGGGCGGAGACGGGTTCGTCCAGGATCAGCACCCGGGGGTTGAGCGCCAGGGCGCGGGCGACGCCGATGCGCTGGCGCTGGCCGCCGGAGAACTCGTGGGGATACCGGGAGGCGTGCTCCGGGTTGAGCCCCACCAGCTCCAGCAGTTCGCCGACGCGCCGCCGGGACCGGCCGTTGCCCTCGCGGTGGATGCGCAGCGGCTCGGCGATGATGTCCGCGACCGTCATGCGCGGGTCGAGCGAGGCGAACGGGTCCTGGAAGACGATCTGGAGGTCGCGCCGCAGGGGGCGCATCTGGCGCGGGGTGAGCGTGTGCAGCGGCTGGCCCATGTAGTGCACCTCGCCCGACGTCCGCCGGATGAGCTGCAGCAGCAGCCGCGCGGTCGTGGACTTGCCGCACCCGGACTCGCCCACCAGGGCCAGCGTCTCCTTCTCGCGCAGTTCCAGGGAGATCCCGGACACCGCCTGCACCTCGCCGATCTTCCGCCGGAGCAGGCCCTTGGACCGGATCGGGAAGTTCTTCACCAGGTCGGTGACGGTGAGGATGGGCTCGCCGCCGCCCCTCGCCCCGGAGTCCGCGCCCGCGGCCTCCTCCCCAGTGGGCTCCTCCCGCTCGGAACCCCCGTCCGTGTCGGACCCGGCCGCGACCCCGGCGCGGAACAGGTCGGCCGGGGTGGACTCGCCCAGCTCCGCGCTGAAGTGGCACGCGGCGGAGTGCGCCGCGACGTCGCCGACGTCGACCCACACGCGGTCGCCGCGCTCGTCGAGCGCCAGCAGGAGCGGTTCCTCCTCGTGGCACCGTGCCCGCGCCATCGGGCAGCGCGGCGCGAAGGAGCAGCCCGGGGGCATTGCGTTGAGGGAGGGCGGCGTCCCCGTGATCGGGGTGAGGCGCTCGCGCCGGTCCGCGTCGAGCCGGGGCAGGGAGCCCAGCAGCCCGAGGGCGTAGGGCATCCGCGGCCGGTAGAACACCTCCTCCACCGGCCCCGACTCCACGATCCGGCCGCCGTACATCACGGCGACCCGGTCCACGTTCCCGGCCACCACGCCCAGGTCGTGCGTGATGAGCACGAGCGCCGCGCCGGTCTCCCGCCGCGCCGCGTTCAACGCCTCCAGCACCTGGGCCTGGACGGTGACGTCCAGCGCGGTGGTCGGCTCGTCGGCGATGATGACGTCGGGCTCGTTGGCCATCGCGATCGCGATCACCACGCGCTGGCGCATGCCGCCCGACAGTTCGTGCGGGTACTGCTTGAGCCGCTGCTCCGGGTGGGGGATGCCCACCAGTTCCAGCAGCTCCAGCGCGCGGGCCATCGCCTTCGCCCTGCTCACGTTCCGGTGCGCGAGCACCGCCTCGGAGATCTGGTAGCCCACGGTGTAGACGGGGTTGAGCGAGGTCAGCGGGTCCTGGAAGATCATCGCGATCCGCTCGCCGCGCACCTTGCTGATCTGCGCGTCCGTCAGACCGACGACCTCCTGGCCCAGCACGCGCGCCGAACCGGTCACGCGGGCGTTGCGGGGCAGCAGACCCATGATCGCCATGGACGTCACGGACTTGCCCGACCCGGACTCGCCGACGATCCCCAGCGCCTCACCGGCGCGCAGCACGTAGGAGACCTCGCGGACCGCCCGGAGCGGCCCGTCGTCCGACTGGAAGGTCACGCCGAGGTCGTTGACCTCCAGCACCACGTCGTCGCGCTCCACGGTGGCTTCCCTGGCTTCCTTCTCGCTGTTCGTCGCGTCGGTCGTGGTCATCGGCGCTCCATGGTCTGTCGCGGGTCCAGGGCGTCGCGGAGGCCGTCGCCGATGAAGTTGATCGTCAGGCAGACGATCACCAGCAGGACGCCCGGCGGGTAGAAGAGCCAGGGCCGGGTGGAGGCCGCCGTACGGGCATCGCCGATCATCTGGCCCAGGGAGATGTCGGGGAGCTGGATGCCGAAGCTGAGGAAGGACATCCCGGCCTCCAGCAGGATCGCCACGGCCACCAGGAGGGTGGCGGCGACGATGATCGGCCCGGCCGCGTTGGGCAGCAGGTGCCGGACGATGATCCAGCCCGGCGACGCGCCCGCCGCCCGGGCCGCCTCCACGAACTCCTGCTCCCGCAGGGACAGCACCACGCCGCGGACGACGCGGGCGATCTGCGCCCAGGAGAACGCGGCGATGATGAGCGCCACCGCCCACCACGTGGTGCCGCCGCGCACGCTTCCGGCGATCGCGGCGACCATGACCAGCAGCGGGACGATCATGAAGACGTCGACGATCCGCATCATCAGGGCGTCGGTCCGACCCCCGTAGTATCCGGCCGTCGCGCCCCACAGGGAGCCGACCGCCGTGCCGAGGATCGACACGGTGAAGGCCACCTTCAGGGTCTGCTGGGCGCCGCGCATGAGCTGGCCCAGCACGTCGTTCCCGGCCGTGGTGGTGCCCAGCGGGTGGTCGGCGTTGGGCGGGACGCTGGGCGGGATCTCCCGGTGGACGGTGTGGTCCCAGGTCCAGAGGAAGGGGCCGACGAAGGCGAAGAGGGCGATCACGACCAGCACGCCCAGGCTGATCATGGCGGGGCGGTGCCGGAGGAACCGGCGGACGATCATCTGGAGCTGGGTGCGCTCGACGCCGCCCACCCCGTCGGCGGCGACGGCCGTGCCCGCCGTCCTGTTCTCACTCATAGCGGATCCTCGGGTCGAGCACGCCGTACAGCAGGTCGGCGATGAGGTTGGCCACGATGACGGTCGTGCCGCTGAGCATCAGCCACGCCATCAGCGCGAAGGAGTCGTTGGCCGTCACCGCCTGGATGAAGAACTCGCCGAGCCCGCGCCACTGGAAGACCCGCTCGGTCAGGACCGTGCCGTCGATGATGGCCGCCATGCCGACGGCCACGACCGTGGTCAGGGGGATGAGGGCGGTGCGCAGGGCGTGCCGTCGGACGACGACGCGGTTGGGCAGCCCCTTGGCGCGCGCCAGGCGCACGTAGTCGCTGTTGAGCACCTCCAGCATGGAGGTGCGCTGGTAGCGGCTCCACGACGCGAAGCTGGTCAGCATGAGCACGATCGTGGGCAGGGTCATGTAGGCGAGGGCGTTGGTGACCAGCCCGAAACCCGACTCGCTCTGCGCCTGGTAGGTGCCGTCGCCGACCGTGGCGAAGAACTGCGTGCCGACGAGTTCGTTGAATCCGACCCCGGCCTGCTGGACGATCCCGGCGAACCAGAACGTCGGCATGGCCAGGGCGAGGAAGCCGATGAAGGTGAGGGTGTAGTCGAGCTTGGAGTACTGCCGCATCGCGCTGACCACGCCGGTGAGGACGGCCAGGCCGATGGCGAAGACGGTCGCCGCGCCCACCAGCCGCAGGGTGACCCCGAGGCGCTCGGCGATGTTCGCGCCGATGTCGTAGGTGGCGCTCTGGGTGGAGGGGCCGAACTTCCCCTGGAGCAGTCCGATGTCGCCGTTGCCGCCGATGCCGGTGATCCAGAGCCAGTACCGCTCGGGCATGGAGCGGTCGAGGTAGAGGCGTTCCTCCTGGAGCTGGATGACCTCCGGGTCCGGAGGCGGCTGCATGACGCGCATGTCGGCCAGGGGATCGCCGGAGACGTCGATCAGGACGAAGGTGAGGACGGACGCCAGGAGGAGGACGGGTATCGCGCCCAGCACGCGCCGCACCGTGTAAACGAGCATGGGTGTGATCCTTCAGGGTGAACGAGGACCGGCCCGGGCAGGGGAGGAGCCGTGCCGCAGGCGCCCGTGGGGGGCGCCCCACCCCGCGCGAAGCGGTGTTCGGGGTGGTGGCGGGTGACGGGTCGGCTCCCGTGCCCGGGCCTGGAGACCTGTGCCGATCTACTCGGCGAGGCTCCACTCACCGATGTTGTAGGTGGCGCGGAAACTGGAGTAGAGGTTGTCCTCGATGTTCGCGACGCGGTCGCTGGCGAAGAAGTAGTTGGGGTCGGCCAGGAGCGGGAGGACGTAGGCCTCCTCGACGAGGATCTCCATGGCCTGGTTGGCGTTGTCGGCCGCCTCGTCCTGGTTGGCGGCGCTGCCGGCGGCCTCGACCAGTTCGTCGACCTCCTCGTTGTCGAGCCCGCCGAAGTTGCTGGGGCTCTCGCTGTGCCAGAACTGCTCGGGGCTGCTGGCGAAGTAGGGCGAGCCGCTCCAGCCGAACTCGACGATGTCGTAGTCCTGGGTGCTGAGCATCTCGCCGAGGTTGTCGGTCATCTCGATGGTGGTCTCGATGCCGATCTCGGCCAGGTGGGCCTGGATCAGCTGCACGGAGTTGTTGCGCACGACCGTGTCGGTGCTGCGGAGGCGGAACGGGCCGACCTGCTCGCCGTCGAGCATGAGGGTGTCGCCGTCGAGCTCGTACCCGGCCTCCTCCAGGATCTCCACGGCCCCCTCGGTGTCGCCGCTGCCCTGCCCGGTGGGGGTGAGGTGGTCGACGAAGTACTCGCTGTCGTTGCCGAAGATGTGGTTGTTCTTCAGCTCGTAGTCGGGGTAGCCCTGCCCGTAGGTGCGGCTGGCGATGTCGTCGCGGTCGATCGCGGTGAAGATGGCGCGGCGCAGTTCGACGTCCGAGAGCCACTCGTTCTCGGTGTTGAGGTCGATGTGCTCCCAGGTGCTGCCCTCGGCGATGGTGACGGTCGCGTTGGGAACGCCCTCCAGCTCCGCGATGACGTCCTCGCTGAACTGGGCGGGGTTGGCGCCGTCGATCTCGCCGTTGTTGAACGCGTTGACGAAGGTTCCCTCGTCGTTGTTGAACGGCATGATGATCCGGTCGAGCTGGACCGGCTCACCCCACCACTCGGCGTTGGGCTCCTTGACGACCTGGTTCTCCAGGTCGCCGTCGACGATCATCCACGGGCCGCCGGACCACTCGGGCCGGGTCTCGTGCAGCCAGGTGTAGAACTCGCCGAGCTGGTCGGGGTCGTCGACGTCCCAGCCGTTCTCCTCCGCCAGGTGGGACGGGTAGAAGCCGCCGCCGGGGCTGTCGGAGTCGAACTGGCCCATCCACTCGGGGTCGGACAGCCCATCCTTGAGGGTGATCGTGATGGTCTTGCCGTCGACCTCCATGGTGTCGATCATGTCGGCGTTGGTGGTGCCCCGGGAGTCGCAGGTGGTGCAGTAGCCCTCGTCCGGGGAGGCCGACATCATCGCGGTGACGCGCAGGTCCTCGCCGGTCATCGGCGTGCCGTCGCTCCACACCGCGTCCTCGGCGAGGGTGAAGCTGTACTGGAACGGCCCCGCGTCGAGGTCGTCGTTGATGACCGAGGGCTCCTCGGCGAGGATGTCCAGGTTGTACCCGTAGCTGCCGTCCGGCTGCCAGACGCCCGTGTTCGGGACCACCCCGGAGAGCATCTGGAGGGTGTAGACGCTGCCTCCGGCGCTACTGGTACTCGCCCACGCGGCCGGGAGGCTGTTGATCACCCATGTGACCTCGCGTTCTCCGTCCGCTGGACCGCTTCCGCCGCCGGAACAGGCCGTCAACACCATCATCGCGGATGTGCCGGCCGCGGCCAGCGCGAGCGTTTTCCTTCGTTTGTGCATCAGTTACACCCTTGATCACTAATACGAGCCGAACACACAGCGTCCGATCGAGTGACGCATACCCCGCCGAAGTTAGGCGATTAGTCGATCAGAAGACCATTAGGCGAAATGTCTGTATAGCCCCACTGCTGGATTCGTGACCCATCCGCAACCCGTTCGCGGCCATTACTCGGAGTGTCCGACACGCGACCTCAACACGGCCTCAACACGGGCGCAACACTCCATGCCTTCGCGCGTTTTCGCAGGACAGAGCCTATTCGTGACCGATAACCCAGCGAAGTTGGATTCGGACATACCCAAAAGAGATTGATACCCACTGGGCGCGGGCGGCGGAAGTGGACACCAGGTCAACAGTGTTTATTCCCGAGGTCACCACAGGATGACTCGCACACCAAACCGGACATTGAGCATCAAACTACACGCATAACGCGAGAGTCTCCCACCACGAACCCCGGCGCACACCGCCCGAGAGGCGAAGGGGCAAAGGATTTCATTCATCCGGAGATCCTATGATCATCAGAAAAAAGCGACATGAGGAACAACAGACACCAACAGCCACATAGCACCTGAGGGCGCCGGGAACGGGGGTGTCCGAAACCGCAGACCGCACGCCTGGGAAGCCGATAGGCTGCGATCGGCGACCGCCGTCACCCCGTGCAGCACCCGTCGAGAGAGGCATCTGCCGTGTCCGAAACCGTCCGCATGGTCTGCCCCGCAGGTCGCAAGCACGTGGAGTTGTCGGCCGGTTACCTTCTCGTGGCGCTGGCCGTCGTCGCCGTGGCCGTCGATCCCGGCCACTGGGCCACCATCACCCTCGGTGTCCTCCTCGCCCTCATGGGGATCGCCCTCGCGGTCCACGGACACCGGATCACGTCACCGGTCCTGGAGGTCTCCGACGACGAGTTCCGCTACGTGCGCGGCCGCTACGTCGTCAGTGTCCCGTTCCAGGACATCGGCTCCTACCACGTGCTCCCCGGGCGCATCCGGTCCCTCGCCCTGTACGACACCGCCGGTCGGCCCAAGCGCTTCCCCTCGCTGCACAGCCGCCGCACGGCCCGCACGCACCTCCCGCTGACCGGGATGACCAGGCCCGCCAAGGTCGAGTCGTTCATGGCCGTGGCCGGTATCCCGCCCCGTGAGCGCTCCCTGACCTCCTGAGTCGGAGCCGGGCGACCACGCGCGAGACGGGTGGCGCGGTCCCAAGGCGTAGGCGGTGTGAGCCCTCAGGTCACTCGCTCCCGCGCGGCACCACACGCCACTGGGACATACCGCCGCAAGGTCGTGTGATCTACCCTCGATGGGGTGAAGCAGTCCAGAATCACCGCCATCCTGACCGTAGCGGGGATGCTCGCGGCCATGTGGGTCTTCGAGATCCTCGACAGCGTCCTGTTCAACGGAGGACTCGACCGGGAGTTCGGGCTGCGCGCCTGGACCTTCTCCGACCCCTGGACCGTGCTCACGGCACCGTTCATGCACGGCAACCTCCAGCACATCATCGGTAACTCACTACCGTTCCTGGTGCTGGGATGCCTGGTCGCCTTCAGCGGGCTCGGCCGGTTCCTCCTGACCACCCTGATCGTGGCCCTGGTGAGCGGCCTCGGCGTCTGGTTGTTCAGCTCGCCCCTCACCCTCACCGTCGGCGCCAGCGGGCTCGTCTTCGGCTACTTCGGCTACACGGTGCTGCGCGGCCTGATCGAGCGCAGGACCATCGACATCGTGATCATGATCTGCGTGGTCCTCTTCTACGGGACGATGATCTGGGGGGTCCTGCCCCAGCACCCCGGCGTCTCGTGGCAGGCGCACCTGTTCGGCTTCCTCGGCGGCCTGCTCGCCGCCTACGTCCTCCCCCGGCGGGAGCGCCAGAACCAGAACCAGCAGTGGAGGCCCGGTTCGCAGGGCGGCTACTACGCCCCCTGACCCCGGGACCGCGACACGCGAACGGGCCGCCTCCCCTCGGAGGGAGACGGCCCGTTCGTCGTTCCCACGGCCTGGCCTGCGTCACCGCGGGCTGGTCGGCGCGGGGGCTAGAACTCCACGCCCTCCGCGTCGTCGCCCAGGGTGCGCTCCAGGAACTCGGGGTTCTCGGAGAGCCAGACGCGGGCGCCCTCCTGCGGGTCGTCCTCGTACTCGTCGAGGGTCAGCGACTCCAGGGAGCCGAGCTCCTCGTCGGACAGGCTGAACTCGCTCAGCCAGGAGGCGGCGTTCGGGTAGTCCTCGGCGAAACCGCCGCGACCGATCGCGTGGATGGTCTCCGCGCCGCCCATCATGCCTTCGGGGTCCTCGAGGTCCTTGAGGTCGTACTGAGCGTAGGCGATGTGCGGACGCCACAGGGTGACGACGATCGGCTCCTCGGCCTGGTAGGCGGAGTCCAGCTCGGCCAGCATGGCACCGGTGGAGGACTCGACCAGCTCGAGCTCGTCCAGGCAGTAACCCGGGATGGCGTGCTCGCTGACCGTGCGCACCAGACCGGAGCCGGACTCGATGCCGACGATCCGGTTGCCCAGCTCGTCCGCCTGCTCGCGCAGGTCAGCGATGGTGTTGACGTCCTCCATGTAGCTGGGGACGGTCAGCGTCAGACGGGCGTTGTCGTACCAGGCGCCCAGGTTCTCCAGCTGGTCGCCGTAGTCCGCCCAGTAGTCCGCGTGGGTCTGCGGAAGCCAGGTGTCGAGGAACAGGTCGATGTCACCGTCGGCGGTGCCCTGGTACATGGGGGCGACGTCGAGCTCGGTGATGGTGACGTCATAGCCCTTCTCCCCCAGGAGCACCTCCCAGAGGGCCGTGGCCGCGATGCCCTCCTCCCAGGGGATCAGCGCGATGTTGATCTCCTCGGCATCCTCACCGGACTCGGGGATGTCGACGACGGGGATGTCGGTCTGCTCGACGACCGGTGCCTCCGCGCCCGGCTCACAGGCGCCGGCCGCCTGGTCGTCGCCCTCCCCCTCCGTCAGGTTCTGCCCGCCACCGCCGCAGGCGGTCAGCAGGAGTGCGCTGCCCAGGCCCAGGGCCGTGAGCGATGCCAGACGCGCGTTCATACGTGGTCTTCCTTCCCTCGGTACTTCTTCGTCGGTCTATCACGAGCGCGCGCGCTCGGCGTGCGCTTGCGGAGTGTTGTGCGTGATCGCGGCGGT
Organism: Nocardiopsis sp. NPDC049922; assembly: GCF_040660275.1. Classification (NCBI taxonomy): domain Bacteria; kingdom Bacillati; phylum Actinomycetota; class Actinomycetes; order Streptosporangiales; family Nocardiopsidaceae; genus Nocardiopsis; species Nocardiopsis sp. NPDC049922. The sequence continues at coordinate 35,543 of NZ_JBFAME010000020.1, forward strand.
CAGGCGGTCGAGGAAGATCGCCAGGACGACCACGGCCACACCGGCCTCGAAACCCAGAGCGCCAATGTTGCGGGAGATGCCCTGGTAGACCTGGTTGCCGAGGCCTCCAGCGCCGACCATGCCCGCGATGACGACCATGGAGAGGCTGAGCATGATGACCTGGTTGACGCCGGCCATGATCGTGGGGAGGGCGAGGGGGAACTGGATCCCGGCCAGGATCTTGCGGCCGGGCGCGCCGAACGCCTCACCGGCCTCCACCAGCTCCCTGTCGACCTGACGAATGCCCAGCTCCGTGAGGCGCACACCGGGCGGCATGGCGAACACGACGGTCGCGACCACGCCGGGCACGGACCCGATCGAGAAGAAGAAGATCGCCGGGATGAGGTAGACGAAGGCGGGCATCGTCTGCATGAGGTCGAGGACCGGCTTGACGATCTTGCTGACCGTGTCGTTGTACGCGGACAGGACGCCGATCGGGAGCGCGATCACCACGGCGATGAGGCTGGCCACCAAGACCAGGCCGAGGGTGTCCATGGCGTTGGCCCACTGGCCGACGGACGCCACCAGGGAGAACGCCACCAGCGCGAACAGCCCCATCTTCCAGCCGGCCACGGAGAGCGCGAGCAGGCTGAGCAGCAGGATCATGAGGAGCGCGCGGGGCTCCGTGACCACGATCGGCAGGAGGAACCAGCCGAGCAGGACGGCCGCGGCCCAGCCGCCCGCCACGATCCCGGTGCGCAGACGGGTGCCCTTGTCCAGCGTCCCGAGCACCGTGACGGCGAGCAGGAAGAGCAGGGAGACGACGAAGTAGCCGTCGGCGTACTCGCCGGTGACGTCGATCAGCCAGAGGATCGGCGCGGGCGGAAGGAGGCGGTTGATGAACAGGTCGCCGACGGCGAACTGGGCGTGGAGGATGTAGAGGACCGAGACCACGCCGATGACGGCCATCAGGGGCACACGGCGGGTCCGGAGCAGGGGGACCGCGATGATGGCGGCGGCGATGAAGGCCAGCTGACCGGCGGCCGGTGAGACGAAGAAGCCCGAGAGCGCGTCCACCGCCCAGCTGACGAACTCGCCGATGACGTCGAAGACCACGCCGAAGTGGGTCTTGAGCCACTGGTTGAGGACCTCGAAGCCGGTGCCGAGGGGAAGGGACGGCGGGAAGTCGACGGGGGTCACGCGTTCTCCTTCCCAGCCGCGAGGGCGGCGATGACGGAGTTACGGCACACGCTTCCGATCTCCTGTCCGTCGTCGGCGACCACCCGGAGGCGGTCGACCTTGGTCAGGCTCGCGTAGAGGTCGGCGATGGGCGTGTCCTCCCCGACCTGGGGCGCCGCCGCGTCGGCCATGACCTCGGTGTCCAGCGCGGAGGCGGCGGTGAGCACGCGGGTGCGGTCGACGTCCTCGATGAAGCGCTCGACGTAGTCGTTGGCCGGAGAGCTGAGGATCTCCTGGGCGGTGCCGATCTGGGCGACGCGGCCGTCGCGCAGGACGCAGATGCGGTCGCCGAGACGCATGGCCTCGTTGAGGTCGTGTGTGATGAAGATGATCGTCTTGCCCAGAGTCGCCTGGAGTTCGAGGAGCTGGGTCTGCATGTCGCGGCGGATCAGCGGATCCAGGGCGCTGAACGCCTCGTCCATGAGGATGATGTCGGTGTCGGCGGCCAGGGCGCGGGCCAGCCCGACGCGCTGCTGCATGCCGCCGGAGAGCTGGTGGGGGAGCTTGTCCTCCCATCCGCCGAGGCCGACGAGTTCGAGGGTCTCGCGTGCCTTGCGCTCGCGCTCGGTGCGGGGCACGCCGCGCAGTTCGAGGCCGTAGGCGGCGTTCTCGCACACCGTGCGGTGCGGAAGCAGGGCGAAGTGCTGGAAGACCATGCTGATCTTCTGACCGCGCAGCCGGAGCAGGTCCTTCTTTCGGAGCGCGGAGATGTCGACGCCGTCGACCTCGACCGTGCCCGCCGTGGGCTCCAGGAGGCCGTTGAGCATGCGGATGAGGGTGGACTTCCCCGATCCCGACAGGCCCATGACGACGAAGATCTCGCCGGGCTTGACCTCGAACGAGACGTCGATGACGGCCGCGGTCACGTTGAGGTCGGCGATGGTGTCACGGTGGCTGCCGTCGGAGAGCCGCTTGACCGCTGCTCCCGACTGTCTGCCGAACACCTTGTACAGGTTGTCTGCGCGTACTGCTGACACGGTCTCCTCTGTGGGGCTGTCCCGCCGCGAGGACCGACAGGGCACACACTGTCCCCTCGCCACCCGCGGTCATCTCAGGCGGCGGATCTGCGCAGAGCCCCCGCGTGCGCACCCCGAGGACCGGGGCGAGACCGCCACCTGGTGTCACGTCGGGGGGCAACCTTACCGAGATGTACACCGGCGGTTTAGTTGGAAGGTCACTAGCAAGTAACAGGTTTAACCGGGATAAAAGCGGTCCGCCGACCTGTGGCGGTGGATGTCGGCAGCACGAAGCACCCAGTTGTGATCTACACCACTGGGTACTTTGCCGTGATTTGGGTCACATCAACCAGGCGGGTACGTGTGTCCACGGAACGTGGCCAACCCTGACCATAGCGTCAGAACGGCCGGACCGGGTGGCCGCTTCCGGTCAGTCGGACTCGACGGGGATCGGCGTGCGAATGAAGTTCTGGTGCGAGCGCGAGGGCGTCGGACCACGCTGCCCCTGGTAGCGGGAGCCGTACCGGGCGGAACCGTAGGGGTGCTCGGCCGCCGAGGAGAGGCGGAACATGCACAGCTGGCCGATCTTCATGCCCGGGTAGAGCTTGATCGGCAGGGTCGCGACGTTGGACAGCTCCAGGGTGACGTGCCCGGAGAAGCCGGGGTCGATGAACCCGGCCGTGGAGTGGGTGAGCAGCCCGAGACGGCCGAGGGAGCTCTTGCCCTCCAGGCGGCTGGCGATGTCGTCGGGAAGGGAGACGACCTCGTAGGTGGACGCCAGCACGAACTCGCCGGGGTGGAGGACGAACGCCTCGTCGCCGTCGGTCTCGACCAGACGGGTGAGGTCCGGCTGCTCGACCGAGGGGTCGATGTGCGGGTACTTGTGGTTCTCGAACACCCGAAAGTACCGGTCCAGCCGGACGTCGATGCTGGACGGTTGGACGAGGCCGGGGTCGAAGGGGTCGATCCTGACCCGTCCGGCGTCGATTTCGGACCTGATATCGCGATCGGAGAGCAGCACGCTCCGAACCTACCGCCTGCGAGAACGCCACGGGAGCGGGCCCGTAGGCGACCCGGTTCGGAGGTGAGTTGCCCACGGGGGCCGAAGTTGGGCTAGGATGGCGTTCGTTGCCAGCCGACGAGGATCGTCGGCGGGACGACGCGGATGTAGTTCAATGGTAGAACTTCAGCTTCCCAAGCTGATAACGCGGGTTCGATTCCCGTCATCCGCTCCGAACAGTGTTAGGCCAGGTCATTCGGGGTTTTCCGAACACCTGGCCTAACTGCTTCGTGGGAGTATGTCCCGGTCGCCGTGCCACACACGTGCCACACGGGCGAGAGACGGACTCAGACCCGGGCCCCTGCCAACGGCGGGTCATCGTCGTCATCGTCCGGGTTGGTCCGGCCCGCTTTCAGCTCTTCGGCGACCCGGGCGCCCAGGCGGTCCGCGATCTCCCGTTCCCGTTCCTCCCGGGCGTGCAGGTAGATCAGCGCCGCCTTCGAGCTGGAGTGCCCCATGCGCTTCATCAGCTCCCGCAGGGACGCCCCCGCCTCAGCCGCGTAGGTGTTGCCCGTGTGCCGGAGGTCGTGAAGGTGGACGCCCTCCAGGCCCACCGCGTCGCAGGCGTCCGCCCAGTACTTCGAGAAGTTGCCGCGTCGAAGCTGGTTGCCCCGCACGCCAACGAACACGAACCCGTTCCTCCCCGGGGCCGCGTAGGTCTCCACGTGGTGGCGCAGGTCCGCGATGATCAGTTCCGGGAGGGACACCGTCCGGTAACCCGCCTTCGACTTGGGCTTGCCCTGGTACAGGCCGCCCACGTCGGTCACCGTCTCCCGGACCCGGACCGTGCGCTTGTCCAGGTCGAGGTTCTGGCGACGGAGTCCGGCCAGTTCGCCCCAGCGCATGTTGCCGAACGTCGCGAGGAGGACCAGCGCCCGGTAACGCGGCTTGATGGCATCAGCCAGCTTGAACACCTCAGCGACGGACAGCACCGGGCGTTCCTCGCTGTCCTCCTGGCCCGCGCCCTCGATCTGACACGGGTTCTCACGGAGGAGCTTGTCCGCCACGGCGGTGTTGAGGACCGCCCGCATGAGCCGGTACGCCTTGGGCACCTGGCCCCTCCCCCGCTTGCGTCGGAGCCGGGAGGCCCGCCACCGGCGAACGTCCGCCGTCGTGATCTCGTTCAGGTGCAGGTCACCGAACGTGGGGTTCAGGTGGAGCCGCAGCAGGTCTTCGTAGGTCCGTCGAGACTTGCGAGTCAGATCGCGATCCTTCACCCACTCGGCCGCGAACTCACCGAAGGGGACCTTCCCAGCCTCAGGGTCGAACCAGTCGCCCCGGGCGATCTCCGCTTCCTTGAGCGTCAGCCAGCGTTGCGCCGCCCTCTTGGTCGCGAACGTCGTCGGAGCCGGACGAAGCTCCCCGTCCGGCACTCGGTACCGAGCCTGGAAGCGCCCCGACGCCAGCTTGCGGATGTTGCCGAAGTCGCGCTTCCTCTCCCCCGCCATCACGCGACCCTTCCCATCCGGAGCCGGACCGGTTCGACGGTGCCAGCGGCGATGAACTCGTTCAGGGCCGATTCCGGGATGCGCACGTGGCGGCCGAGCTTCACGAAGGTGATGCGCCGTTCCTCGATCAGCCGACGGGGGTAGCGCTCGGAGGTGTTGAGGCGTTCGGCCGCTTGCGCCACGGTCAGCAGACGGCCAGTGGGACGGGTCTTGGTGGTCGCCATCAGGCAGCCCTTTCCGTTGCCGAACGTTCGGGGGTGCGTGCCGCGTCGAGTTGGGCACGGCGTTTGAGGGACTCGCCCACCGCCCGGAGTAGGCGCCGTTCACGGGGAGCCACGTCGGGATCAGTGGGACGCGCCAGTTCCCAGGCGAACCGGCCGGAGTTGACCGAGGTCAGCGCGGGTGGGCGGGGGTTGTTCTCGTCCTCCTGGCCGTCGTCGCCATCGATACGATCGATGCGGTCGATCCCGAGGGCGTTGAGGACCCAGGTGAGCCGGTCAGCCTTGTGGTCGGCGAGGGTCTTGCCCGACCACTTGCGGGAGACCAGGACGCGACGGCCCGCGTAGCCCAGGTGTTCGCGGCGGTGCGCCTTGGACCGACAGAACCCGGGGCGAAGGCCCGCCTTGGCCTGGTCGGGCTGGATGCCGTAGCGGAGCCAGTTCGCGCACCGGGGCGAGCACGGCTCGAACCGCAACGCGTCCAACAACCGGTCCACGTGCTGTTCCTGCGCCACGGATTCGACCTCGTGGCACTCGGCGATGTCCTTCGTCAGGTACTTCGCCAGGTAGCGCACACACCGGTCAGCGTCCGCCGAACCAGCCACGACCCCCTTGGCGTCCACCTGGCGACCGAACCGCACCACGTGATGAGGCTCCGCGTCAGGATTCTCGTCCAGGGCATCCAGGGCTTCTTCCCAGGTGGGCAGGAGTTCGCCCGTAGTGGGATCCAAGTAGGTCCCCGCGGTTTCGTCCCACACCGGCAGGTGGTCACCCTCGTATACGACCCGGTCCACCCGGGGCCACCACACCTGGTGGTAGGTCGCGGCGGCCACCTGGCGGAGTTCGGCCCGGGGGATCGTCCCCCGTGTGGCCATGTGCAGATGCGGAGCCAGACGCCGTTGCGGTTCGACGGCCGCGAAGTACTGCACATCGAACCCGGCTACCCGGCGCAGGTTCTGCACGAACCGGTCCACGAGCTTGGAGAAGTGCAGTGCGTCCCGAGCCGCACGCCGGTAGTCATACGTCGCCGGATCCACCGGGGTCCCGTCCGACTTCACCCGCCCGTAGGAATCGAGTGTGAGCGTGATGAACAACGACGGCCGGAACACCTTGCCCGTGTTCGGATCGGTGTAGGCCCGCCCGACCGTCTTCCGCGTCATAGACCGCTTGGGAAGGTCCGGGGCATCCTGACGACGACGAGTCGACCGCACCCGACGCGACCCCGACGACGAGCCCACCGAGCGGGTCACCGAGCCCCGCAGGCCAGAGGCGTTGATCTCCTCATCCAGGTCTGCAATCACCCCGTCCAGTTCGGCCAGGTCCTCAGCCGAGGCGCCCCCGGACGCGGCAAGCCGTTCCCGTTCGGCGGTGACCACGGCCCGCTGTTCTACCCAGCCCCGTTGCACCTCGGACGGCGGGTCAGGCTCCACCACCGGTTCGGCGGTCAGGTGCCAGCCCTCCTCACACTGCGTCCGTCGCAGCGACCGCTTCCGCTTCGCGCAGGCGGGGCAGCGGGATTCCAGGGTGGACCCGCACGGCACGTCCACGATCTCGGTTTCCCCGGTCCCGATGTCGGTCCGCCGCAGCGAGACCGGCCGGATGCACACCCCGTGGTCGGCAGCGACCTGTTCGGCCACCTCACGCGCCAGGGGTTGCGCCAGCCGTTCGGCACGGGTCGACTTACCGGTAGAAGTCGGCATCAACCCACCCCCACGACCACAGAGCGGGAGACCCCCACCGCATGGAACCCAAACGGCCCCGTCCATGGTTCGTGATCCTGAGCAGCGTCATCGTGGTAGGTGCCGCCACATGGCTGGTGACGGGACCGGAGATCAGCGGCTCCTTCACCTTCATGCTGTGGGACATACTCATCACCTGGCTGATCTGCCTGGCCTTGGGCGTCTACACGTACGTGACCAAGAGACGCGCCTTCCAGGAACATCAGGCCACCCCTCCCCCAGGGGAAGAGTCCGCCCCGTAGCCCCACCTGAAGTCGATCTAGGGTTTCGTCATGGATGCAACGCAGCTCATATTCTGGGTGAGCTTCCCAGGGATGCTGCTGTTCGGGATGCTGTCGATCCACGTTGGTCTGTTGGCAGCACTCACCGGGGCGGGGGTTTGGTTCGCGCTGGTGATCCTGTGGACTAAGTGGTACCGACGCAAACGCGGTCATCACTCCACCTCCCAAGACTCAGATCCGTAAGCGTCGGTCATGGCGGTGATGTCGTCATCGGACACATACGCCGCCCGCACCCGCACCGGTGCCGGGGATCCCTCCATGCGGACGTAGCCCACCCCGGGAAGGCCCGGGTCGATCAGATGCGCGTTGGCCCCCCGGTCGCGGGCACCCTCGCCGAGGATCATGTCGACCTGGGACGCCTCATCCAGACGGAGCGCGACCTTGTCCGGAAACAGGTTGCGCAGGTTCATCACCTCCTTACGCGGATCCTGCAAAGCGGCCAGGACCGCGAACCCCACCGAACGCCCCTGCGAGGTGAGCGTGGCTATGGCGTTCTCCGCGCGGCGGCGGATGTCGCGGTCGGGGTGGTAGGCGGTCAGGAACGCCACCTCGTCCAGCACCACCAACACGAACGGATCCGCCACCGTGGGGACGTGGGAGCGCTGGCGACCGGCGTAGCGGCGTGCCCGGTCCTGCATCTGGCTCACGGCCAGTTCGAGGACCGCCACCGCGGATTCGCCGTCGTCGGCGTACCGGGCAAAGAGGGAACGCCCGTAGGACAGCTCCATCCGTTTGGGGTCGATCGCCCACACCTGCGCGATCCCCTCGGAGACGGCGGGGAGCATCGCGCGGATGGCGGACCAGATCACCGAGCCCTTTCCGGAGCCGGTCACCCCAGTGACCAGGACGTGCGTCCCGTGCAGGCGTAGCCGCCACTGCGAACCGTCTTCGGTGACGCCGACCGGCAGTGCGGACAGATCCACGTGGTGGGTCATCGGGAAGGCGTGGAGGGGTTCGGCCAACGTGTCGTATCGGGGGAACTCCAGGGTGATCTTGCGCGGCCCCTCCACCACCACACGGCAGGACGGGGCACCGAAGCCGTGCGCCAGCTCGGCCACGCGGGTTTCGAAGTCGGCCGGGGAGGTTCCGGCCACGAGGGTCACCCGGACCCGGTCCGACCAGGAGGTGCAGACCACGCGGCGGATGCGGGGGAGATAGCGGCGTTCCTGGTAGGACTCGGCCAGGCCGGAGATCACCAGGACGGGTTGCCAGTGCCGGCGGTAGACGAACACGTGCCGCCACCACGCCAGGGTCCGCAGCGTCACCCACTGACGGTAGGAGTCCGGCCGAACGCGCCACCACACCAGAGAGGCCACCGACGCGGTTGCCCACAGCACGGCCAGGCCCGGCCAGCCGAACCACCACCACGCCGCAGCCGAGGAGGCCAGCGAGCCGACCATGACGGGGAACCGGAACGGCAGCGTCAACAGGAACCGGGCCAGCCGCCACACCCACGAGGCCAGCACGACGATCCCGGGGGTTTCCACGATCGGAGTCGTCCACCGCACCCCCTGAGCCGGAGACGGCAGAGTCGGAGAGGTCTGAGCGGAACCCACCTTGGACGGCATCAGACCTCACCCCCGTCCGCGGTCTCGTTGAGGACCCGGTCCCGGTTCGTGCGAGCACGCTCGGCGGCCTTGGCCGCGTCGGGGTTGCCGTCCCGCTCGGCGATCAGAGCGAACACGCGCGCCTTGAAGTCGAAGAACTCCGCCCACTCGGTCGAGGTCGTGCGCGGCGTGTCCACCGCTTCCAGGAACAGCCGGACCAGCCGCGAGCCGGAGAGCCCGGACAGGTCATCGGGGTAATGGGACATACTGAAGGCACCTCTTCACGAAGCTTTCGCGGGTAACGGGGAGGGGTTCAGGGGCGGCTCAGGTGTTGGCGCACCAGGCCGCCCCGCTTCACGTTCAGGCAGGGGTCAGGCGGCGTCCTTGGTCTGGGAGCGACGCCCACCACCGGCAGCACCGGGAGCCTTCACACCCCGAGCCCGCAGCGAGTACGCCACCCGGGGGCGACGGCCGTTGTCGTCCACGTAGGGCATCACAGCCATCGCTTCGAACTCGATCGGGCGGAACGGCAGCCCCGGGACCTCGTCCGGCAGCGTCGGGCACACCTCGGCAGCCACCTTGACCTTGACCGACTTGGCCTTGCCCCGGGCTTCGGGGTCGGCGTCGATCACGTCCACCGCCCACAGCGGCAGGCCCGACTCCTTGTCCAACTGCGGACGCTTGGTCTCGAAGTCCGTGATCGCCTCCACCCCCAGAGCGAAGGCGCCGTGCGGGAACACCGTCCCGAACTCCACCGGCAACGCACCCTGAATAGCCATATCGGCAGTCCTCTTCTCATCGTTCATACAGTTCAGGGCCCTTTTCAGTGATCGCTAGGCGACCACTCGGGCCAACTTCGATACATGTATAGCATGCATCGATACTCGCGGCTAGCAGCAGGCGGAGCAAGTTGGGGAAGTCCGTCGAATCCGCTGGCACCGGAGGTTCCGGCGACAGTGACAACGATCCCTTGAGGTGGCGGGACGAGATCACTACATGGCTGGACGTGTTCGGGACGTCTCGATAATGTGAGCGCGTCCCTAGACATCCTGCGAACCCCGAGGTACATGCCGAACGAGAGGTTGCGAGCCGCGCTCCTTCAGCGTGGCGTCACACCGGCCGACGTGGCCGAAGCGATCGGTGTCGACGCGAAAAGCGTCGAGCGCTGGATCACGCAGGGCCGCACGCCCTACCGACGGCACCGCTACTCGGCCGCGGCCTACCTCGGAGTCGAAGAGACCTACATCTGGCCCGAGGCCCTGAGCCCGGAACAGAGCAAGACGGCATCGCAAAGCGAGATCATCGAGATCTACCCCCACCGCTGGAGCGTCCCTCCCGACCTGTGGAAGCGCCTCTTCAAGAGCGCCGAGGAAGAGATCTCGATCCTCGTCTTCAGCGGGTTCTTCCTCGCGGACGACCCGAGCATGCTCAAGCTCCTGGCGGACAAGGCCCGCGCCGGTGTCCGCGTGCGGATCACCCTGGGAGACCCCGAAAGCGAAGCCGTCGCACAGCGAGGCCGGGACGAGGGCATCGACGAACTGATGTCATCGAAGATCAAGAACGTCATCCTGATGCACAAGCCGGTACGTGCAGTCGAGGGTGCTGAGTACCGATTGCACGGGACGACTCTGTACAACTCGCTGTACCGCGCCGACGACGAGCTCTTGGTGAACACCCACGTCTACGGTGCTCCGGCGGCCCAGGCGCCGGTCTTCCACCTCCGCAAGATTCCCGGCGGTGGGATGATGAGCACCTACATGGAGAGCTACGAGAAGGTGTGGGACGGGGCGACCCCCCTCGACTGATGCGAGACTGAGGGGCATGTTCGAACGGTTCACCGACCAAGCACGAGATGCAGTCGTGCAGGCACAGAGCGAAGCGGTTGCACTCAAGCACAGACGTATCGGCAGCGGGCACCTGCTATTGGGGCTGGCCCTGGAAGGCAACGGTCTCGCGGCCAGCACGTTGGCCTCTCTCGGACTGGACTACGAGGCTGCTCGAACAGAAGTGGCCCACCTCGGCGGACGAAAGAGTTGGACCCTCAGGTACCATCGACGATTCGACCCCGAGGCCAGGAATGCCTTGGAGGGATCGCTTTACGCCGCCATAGGGCGAGAGCACAACTTCATCGGGACAGAACACATACTTCTCGGACTGTTGCGCAAAGAACACAACGTGGCATCCCACGCCCTCCAGAACCTCGGCATTCCTCCTGAAGACGTTGTTCAGCACGTACACCGAACCTTGGACGACCTCGCGAAGTACAGTCATGATCAGGCCTCCAAACTCCGCCTGATGCGAGAGCAGTAGCCATGTTCGAGAGATACACACCCCAGGCCCGGCAGGTGGTCGGCCTAGCCGAGCACGGAGCAAAGACACTCAAGCACACCTACATCGGAACCGAACACCTGCTTCTCGGCATCATTGCGGAACGCGAGGGCATTGCCGCCCACACCATGAAGTTCTTCAATGTCAGCTACGAGGCGGTTCGGGCGAAAACGGTCAAGACCGGCGAGCGAAAAATCTGGTTCCGGCCGAAACACCTACCCTTCCATCCGGATGCCAAGACCGCATTGGTGGGAGCCCTCCACGCAGCGACTGATCGGGGTCACGACGCCATAGGTACGGAGCATCTGCTTTCCGGACTTTTGCACGATCAGAGCAACACGGCATCGTCCGTGCTCGAAAGCCTTGGTGTCTCCCCTGCACAGGTCTCTCAGCACATCAATCGAGCCCTGGACTACATAGCGCATTCAGGCGAGGAAAGGCCCATGGGTAAGCGGATCGACTACTACGACGACCCCGAGGCTCCGGCCGCGAACAGCCTCGTCCCATCCGTGAATGTCTTCGTCGTCAACGAGCGTGACGAAGTTCTGATGATTCGTCGCACCGACAACGACAACTGGGCGGTTCCCGGGGGCGCCATCGACCTGGGCGAGTCGGTTCCCCAGGCCGCGGTGCGGGAGACCCTCGAAGAGACCGGGATCACCTGCGAGATCATCGGAACTGTCGGGATCTACAGCGATCCGAAGCACATCATCTACTACACGAGCGACGGCGAGGCACGTCAGGAATTCTCCATCGCGTTCACCGCACGTCCTGTCTCGGGTGAGCCGAGGCCCAGCAGCGAATCCAAGGAAGTCGTCTGGGTTCCCCGGGCGGAGTTGGCGACGTACACGATGGACCGGTCCATGCGGCTACGCGTGGATCACTTCCTCAGCGGCGGACCGATGCACATCGGGTGACCTCAGCGAGCGTTGGCCAAGCGCTGTTCCACGGCCCGCACCGCCGACGTCAGGGTCGGTGAGGAACGGGTGATCGCACGGTGCACGAGGTGGTCAGGGGCGTAGCGCTCCAGGATCTCCGACAGGCGACGTTCGACCGGCAGACGGGTGCCGTCCGGCCCCGTGGTCATGTCCGAGTAGGTGAGCGCTTCCAGCAGGTGTTCCCGGGGTTGCGCGAACTCGCCTTCGAGCACACCCGGTATGCCGCGTTCCTCGGCTTCCACGACGGCGCCGGAGTGGTAGGCGACCAGGGAGCACAACTCGTGATCAGCTTTCTGGACATCCCGCAGATAGCGAGCACCGTCGAGGGGATGGAAGCCGGTCGTCGCCAAGTCCGGTGAGTACCCGATGTCATGCAGCCAGGCCGAGGCTTCGAGGAGATCCGCGTCCTCCCCGAGAACCCCGTTCAGGGAACGGGCCTGTTCCGCCACGCCCTGTGTGTGCGCCCAGCGCCGGGGCAACGGTCGTTCGAGCAACTCTCGCGCGAGATCCCGCGCCCAGTGAACATGTCCCACATGTGCCAGGCTAACCCGCGGCCGTGTCCGGGCCTTTGACGAACCGGCCCTTGCCGTGCACGGCGACCACGAGCCCGGTTCCCTCCAGTTCGGAGAGAGCCTGTCGCGCCGTCCCCCGCGATACGTCGTACTGCCGGACAAGCGCGGCCTCACTGGGCAGAGCGTCACCGGGCGCGAGTTCACCACTGGTGATCCGGTCCCGCAGGTCAGCGGCGATCCGCCGATACTGAGCAGGAGGCGCAGAGCCCGGTTCCTTACTTTGGCGTTCTTCCTCGGTGCACACGACCCGGCCCGTCCCGGGAAGGGCCTTGATCAGTCGATCCGCCTCCAGCAGGGCCAGGGCGCGGCGAACGGTCGTGCGGGAGACACTGAACTCGTCTCCGAGCGCCGCCTCCGAGGGAAGCGCGTCCCCAGGTGCGAGGTCCCCAGCGGCGATGCGGGAGCGGAGGACCTCCGCGATCTGGTTGTAGGTCCCCCACGGGGTACGCGAGTTCAAGCGGATTCCTCCGAGAAAAGCCAGCGGTCGGACTTTGAGTCCCACCGAGTCCAACTGAGTCCTACTGTCTCCAGATGACTGTAGGACTTCTACGGACGCCCGCCGGTGATGACCGGGCCTGTAGACCCTCCCCCCGATCACCACCAGGCGGACGCCCCAACCGCAGCACCGAAGCTGGTCACGGACGAACTCGAGCGTCGGCCCGCGGCCGGTCCTCACCCCTCCGGAGGACCGTCTTCGGTACCCCCGATGCGACGGCCGCCCTGGGCGATCCGCGCGGGAAGCAGGTCCGCGTTCCCGATCCCGTTGGGGGGATGCTCAAGCTGGTTGGCGAAGACCTCCACGTTCTCCTCGATGAGCGTGGGAGCGTGCGTCGCGTCAGCGTTCGTGGTGGTGGCGACCCACAGGCGTCCGTGACGCCGGATGGACCACTGGTCGCCGTAGTGGCTCTTGAGCAGTCGAAGCAGGATGTCCGGTCCGGTTTTCGCGCTCACGCCGCCATCGCCTCCATTCGCGAGATCTCCAAGAGGACTTCCAGACCGGTTCGCGTCTGGTCGACGAGACGGGCAGCGCGCAGCCTCTCCGCGTGGAGCACGTAGGGCCGGGCCACACGTACCAGGGGAGCGACCGTGTATGCGGACGGCGGCGGTGTGAAGGAAAGCCCCGTGCGCGGCGTGGTTCTGGGGACTTGGTTCGTGGAGGGTGCTCGTTTCCGGACGTACGCGAACGGGTTCCGCATGTTCCGCCCCTACTCGGTCGGGTCAGACACCTGGGAGTCCGAGGGACTCGCAGGAGCCTTCGTTACGTGGGAAACGATGCTCTGAGTAGGCGGACATGTGTACCACGTATCGGACAAGTTGAGGGACGTCTAGGGACGTCTTCTGTTATCGTCGGGGGCCCGTACCCCCGGAGGGCACCGACGTGAACACTGCACTGCGGAAGGCACTGGCCGCGTCCCGACTCACTGAGACCGACGTGGCTGCACGTCTCGGCGTCGACCCCAAGACGGTCCGCCGATGGCTTTCTGGTCAACGGCCCTACCCCCGCCATCGCTGGGCGGTCGCCGATCTTCTCCAGGTGGACGAGGAGGATCTATGGCCGCAGGGGGCTCCAGAGCCGGAGGAGGACTCTCCCCTCTTCGAGCACGCCTACCGCGTGTTCGCCCACCGATGGGAGGTACCGCGGGAAGCATGGTGCGCTCTCTTCGCCGAGGCGAAGCAGGAAATCGGCATCCTCGTCTACAGCGGTCTCTTCCTCGCTGACGACGCGGGCATGCTGGAGCTCCTGGCCGCGAGAGCCCGTGACGGCGTGAGCGTCCGGATCCTGCTCGGAGACCCTGATTCCCCAGAGGTCAGGCAGCGCGGGGAGGACGAGGGGATCGGAGACGCCTTGGCCGCCAGGGCGAGGAACGCACTTGCCCTCTTCCGCCCCCTCCTGGGCGTCGAAGGCGTCGAGGTCAGGACTCATTCCACAATCCTGTACAACTCCGTCTACCTGACGGAAAATCGGCTTCTGGTCAACCAGCACATCTATGGCCTTCCTGCGGCGAAGTCGCCCGTGGTCGAGATCGACCGGCCCCTGTCCCCGGACATGGCCGAGACCTACGCACGGAGCTTTGAACTGGCGTGGGAGGGAGCGCAACCCGTCGCGTCATAGGTCCACTGGCCTCGTTGCCGAATTGGGCTGTATGGGATCAAGGCGACGGCGCGAGCGCCGTCGCGCAGCCCGCCGCCCGGCTCGGGCTGCGGGCTGCCGCCCGGTCCCGAGCCGGACACCGGGCGGAGCGGAGGAGCGGCACCGGGGCTGATCCGACAGAACCAGTTCCGGCCCCGCGTGGCGCACGGTGGTTGCTGGTGTGTTCGGATCCCGAGGTACCCGAGAGCGGAATGCGTCTGTCTCGGGTTACTCGCTCCGGCGCTCTCGGGCACCTCGGCCCGGAACCGTGGTTACTCACTGCCGGGGGTACTGGAGATATGACGAAGCTCTCCATGTGGCCGTAGCGTGTGGAATAATTCTGGCCATGAGCGAAGAAACCTGGCGCCCACTTGGCGTTGACACAGAAGAGCAGATAGCAGAATATGATGCCTTGCACGACGGCGTGCCACAATGGATGCACGCTTCATTCTGGGTTTGGGTATATGACTCCATTACTGTAATCCGACGTTTCAGCGACGGCAGCGGGCGGATAGCGATGCTCAACACCGACCTATTCGAACGAATGGGACACACGCTTCGAATCTCCCTCCCCAATCTGCGCGTCGAGGGAGTTTCTTATGACGCTGGGAAGCGGCAGCTAAGCAGAGCATTGGAGATTTTGCAGCGGCATAATTCCCCACTCCAGATCGCAGACTATATTCTGGCCCAGAAGAACAACGCAAGTGACGAAAAATTGAATGATTTGTTGGAGCGCAGCAAGTCTGCTTGGGAGGTTGGCACCCGCTCCGGGCGGCCAGGCCTTGTCCGCCGAGTACCACTCGGGGTGCAAGTCGCTGCCAACTCCATCATGGCGCGTGCTGGTCGTGCTGGCGTACGGCTAGCCAAGGCATGGGAAGAACTCTACAGCGTAGACCCCAACGCGAGCGAGGCGTACCGGATAGCAATATTGGCAGTTGAGGACGCCTCTATTCCAGTGGTGTCACCTAACAACCGGAACGCGACATTGGGGACAGTGATCAAGCAGCTTGAAGACCAGCGAAACTGGAAGCTGCCGATGGATCGTGAGCATCCCAACGCCGCCTCAGGAGATGTTCTCGTAAGCATGATGCGCATGCTGTGGCACGGCCAACACGACCGACACGGAGGGCAGCCTTCTGCACCTGGAAATGTCTCCATTGACGAGGCAAAAGTTGCCGTATCGCTGGCTGTTACGCTCGTTCACTGGTTCGACGCTGCCCTACCAAGCCGATCGACCTGAAATTCACCCCAGGAATGCCTCTGAAGCAGAGCACCGCAGAACACATCTGTGCCACACACGTGCCACACGAGGCGGTCAACATCGGGGAACCACGGGGAATCGCGGGCAGGTGGGCCGCGTCCGTGCAGGTAGGCGAAGTTCGAGGTCAGCCATCAGAGGCGTTCTCGGCTTCCCAAGCTGATAACGCGGGTTCGATTCCCGTCATCCGCTCCGTTCGAAAGACGGCCCCTGAACTGCGGACATCGTTCGCACACCAGGGGCCGTCTTCGCGTTGGGGGTGCACCAGCGGGTGCACGGGGCCGGGATTCGGCCGGTGGGTGTGCTCCGCCCACCCCGTCATACACACCCCGCGCCCACCGATCTGACGGCCGTGCCCGACCCGGCGCTCACACGGCTATCGGTGTTTCACCGGCCCCGGAAACGACAGAAGGCCCGCACCCACGCAGAACGCGTCGATGCGGGTCCTCGTCGAGGGCAAGACAACCACTGAGCAATCGCGAGAGGGTCCCGATCTCACCGAAGGCGGGCGCGGTGCGTGCTCAGGCGGGGCCGTCACCAAGCTCGTCGGGGGCCTGCCCCCGGCCGGTGGCGCGCAACTCCTCGTTGATCCGGTGGGCTTCCTCCAGCTGGTCCTCCAGGATGATGATTCTGCACGCGGACTCGATGGGTGTGCCCTGGTCCACGAGTTCACGCGCCCGGGCGGCGAGCCTGAGCTGATAGCGGGAGTAGCGGCGGTGGCCGCCCTCCGAGCGCAGAGGCTCGATCAGTTTGGCCTGGCCCAGGGCACGCAGGAACGCCGGCGTTGCGCCGATCATCTCCGCCGCGCTGCCCACGGTGTAGGCCGGATAGTCGTCATCGTCGAACCGGTCACCGGTGTCGGGACGGGACAAGTGCGTGTCTTCCTTCGTGTGAACGCACGTCGAGGGCCCCAACGCCGAACGGCGCTGGGGCCCGAGAGTTCAATACCACCTACCGGCTGTTGCCGGTCTTCCGCTTCCCGAGGTCAAGCCGGTACGGGATCGCGGGGATCGCGGTTGTGTGACCGTGGACCACCCTCTTCCAGAACAGGGGCCTGCGGTACCCGAGCGGGATTCCTGCCTCACCCGGGCGATCCTGATGGCATCTACTCCTCTCGATCTCACTTCGTGCACTGCTTCGACTGCGGTCCTGGCGGCTCGACCGGCGCTGTTGGAGCGCGCGCCGGTCGAGCCCTGCCGCGTCCTTCTTCTTCCTGCCGCGGCCTCCCCCGTACGGGCGGGAGGCCGGTCCTGCGGAACTGCTGTCCTACCGGCTCCCGGTGTCTTCAAGCACGTGCACACCGTCGAGCCGTCCTGCTACTTCCTGCGCGGCGTCCCCCAGACGGGCGGGACACCGGTACTACCGACCCCCGGTGCCGTACAGCCAAGCACACCGGTCGGGCCGTCCCACTCTCCACCGGCGCATCCGGTGGTCCAGCCGTGAATCTCTTCGGCTACGACAGGAAATGTAGCAGGACGGGAAAGCCATGTCTACTCTCGCCGCTACAAGTTTCGAGGTTCCGCTGGGGAAGATTCTCTGGAGTACCGAGATCGTTCGGCTGCCGGCCAGCCCGACCTCCAGCACCTCCCCCAGCCGGGACCGCGGAGGGTCGGCCGACGTGCGGAACCCCCTACCGCTTCGCCCCTACTCCGCCCGTGCCCCTGGCAAGCGGCCTCGGCGGCGCGGTGGATCACCGAGGACGCCATTCGGTCCACGCCCACCCACGCCCCGGACTGAGGTGAGCGGGCGCACGGACCGGCCGCGTAAGGCCGACAACCTGCGCAGATGCGGATGGATCGCCCGTTCTGACACCCGGGTCGAAGGTTCTCCAAGATCTTCCGCCGATTCCCTTCGCTTCCGGCCCCACCCAAGCGATGGTCCACGCATGGCAACCATCAACCAGCGAAAACTGGCCAACGGGCGCACCCGGTACTGGGTGAAATGGCGCCTCGGCGGCACCCGTGACGGTGCACCCCAGTCCGAACCCTTCGACGTCCACGCCGACGCCTACACCTTCAAACTCCACGTCGAAGCAGCGGGCCACCTGTGGCCGGAGAACTGGATCCCCCGCAAAGGATGGGCGCAGGAGTGGGTCCCCGGCCACGGATGGGTCACCACCGACGACGAGCCCGAAGACGAACCGGTGCTGTTCGCCGACTTCGCCCGCGAGCTGATCGACTCCATGTCCGGCATCGACGAACGCACCCGCGCCGACTACCACCGCGACCTCAACCGCCACTTCCTCCCCCGCTTCGGGAAGGTGAACCTGCGCGACACGTCCCAGCTCAAGCCCAAGGACGTGAGGGCCTGGGTCAACCACCTCCAGACCGGAATCCCCGACCCCAGGACACCCGTCAACCCCAACAACGGCAAGGGCAAGGGCAGCAAGAAGGGCGCCAAACGCGGCCAGAAGAACGGGTGGCTACGGCCTCCGCTCGCACCGAAGTCGATCCAGAACCTGCACGCGCTGCTGTTCACCATCTGCGACGCCGCCGTCCGCGAGGACCCACCACTACGCCACTCCAACCCCGCCGCCCGCACCCGCCTACCCCGCGTAGACGACGGAGAAGGAGACCAGGAGATGTGCTTCCTCACCCGCGAAGAGTTCCAGATCCTGCGCGAGGCCGCCCATGAGGACGTGCGGGACATGCTGGAGGTGTTCGTGCGCACGGGCTTGCGCTACAGCGAACTGGTCGCCCTCCAGGTCCGCGACATCACCATCACCCGAGCGGTCGGAGCCGACGGGACCGCCACTGTACGCGGGTACCTGGACGTACGGCGGGCGTGGAAGCGCCAGAGCGACAACACCTTCAAGCTCGGCCCGCCCAAGACCCGTAACTCCCGCAGGCGGGTGCCGCTCTCGCCCGGCACCATCGACCTCATCCAGGCCCGGTTGAAGGGCAAGGACGCCGAGGACTTCGTGTTCACCACCGCCACGGGAGCGTGGTGGCGGCACTCCTCCTTCTACTCACGGCGCTGGGTCCCCGCGGTGAAGAAGGCCCGGGAGAGGGGCCTGGCCAAGAAACCGCGCATCCACGACCTGCGCCACACCCACGTGGCGTGGCTGATCGACAAGGACGTGCACGTGTTCAAGATCCAGCTCAGGCTCGGGCACAAGTCGATCACCACCACCATGGACCGCTACGGGCACCTGGTCACCGACATCGACGATGCCATCATCGAGGCCATCGACGGCCCACCCACCGCTCCGGCACCCCACCTGGATCCGGACGGCGGGGAGCGCCAACGGCTCATCTCCTGACACCACCGGCAAAAGACCGGGAGCCAGCCGGGCCGGTGGGGCGGGTGAATGCTCACCCCACCGGCCCTCCTGTTCCTTTCCCCTATCGAGGCCCAGGATGTGGCATTCATGTTGTTGGAGGGACGACAGCGCCCCAACCAAACCAGGGACCTGTACCTGCTCAGCGGCCTGCTGAGCATGATGCTCGCCAAGGCGATCCATGACCTCAGCGACCCGCACGCCGCGATGAAGCAGGCCCGAACCGCGTTCATCTGCGCGGACAACGCCGACCACGACGGGCTGCGGATCCGGGTACGCACCCAGCAGAGCCTGATGGCGTACTGGGCGGGATGGCCCGCAGAGGCCGCCCGGTACGCCGAGCTGGCGCGTGGCCTGGCGACCGAGCGCACCGGCACGGCCGCCATCTGGCTCATGTCCCAAAGCGCCCGCACATGGGCGTCACTGGGCAACGGGGAACGAGCGCTCAAAGACCTACAGGAAGCCACCGCCCTGCGCGAGCGGCTGGGCACGGACGACCTGGACGAACTCGGCGGGCTCATGCACTTCGCGCACTGCCGCCAGCTCTACTACGGAGCTGAGACGCAGATCTGGATCCCCGGACGCGAGGAACAGGCCCAGCGGGTCGCGCAGGAAGCCGTTCAGCTCTACGAGGCCGCAGCCGCTGCGGGATCCGACGACTGGGCCTACCAGGACGAGGCCGGAGCTCGTACCGACCTCGGCTACGCCCGAGCATCCCTAGGAGAGATCGAAGGCGCCGCGGAAGCTCTCCGGCCGGTCCTGGACCTGCCCGCCTCGAAGCGGGTC
>NZ_JBFAME010000021.1:0-43419 GCF_040660275.1 Nocardiopsis sp. NPDC049922
CTACGAGCGCAAGGCCGACCACTTCCTCGCCTTCACGGGCATCGCCTGCACGCTGATTTGTTTCCGCAGACTCGCCAAATGAGATGAGCTCTTATTGGAGGCTGGGAACCAACGCTTCAGCCTGTGTTGACCCGACCTCGTTCCGATAGAAGTCGTCCTCGAACTCCGCCGGTGGGACCAGACCGATCTCGCCGTGCAGGCGGCGGTGGTTGAACCAGTCCACGTACTCGGCCACCGCGATCTCCACCTCGTCCAGGTTCCTCCAGGGACCGCGGTTACGGACCAGGGGATTTCCCCTGAAGTGTGGACATCTTCTGGCCAGGCAGCGAGCCCCAGGCTAACTGCCCGTTGGCTGAATGCCGCCGCCGGGTGTTGTACCAGCAGATCCAGGAGAACACCGCCAACCGTGCCGCCCTCGCACTCGCCCACCGCTTCAGTCCCCGCCCCGCGAGCGTCTCCCGCTTGAGTGCGGCGTTGAACGACTCCGCCGCCGCGTTGTCCGCGCTGGAACCGACCACGCCCATCGACCGCACCACGCCAAACCTGTCGCACACCGCGGCGAAGGCGGCCGAGCTGTACCGGGCGCCGTGATCGGAGTGCAACACCGCCCCGGCCAACGATCCGCGCTCGACCCGGGCCGCCTCCAACGCGTCCGTGACCAACGACGAACGCATGTGGTCGGCGATCGACCAACCCACCACCCGGCGCGAGTACAGGTCGGTCACCGTGGCCAGATACAGGAACCGGCCCCGGTCCACCGGCAGGTAGGTGATGTCACCGACGTAGCGGGTGTTCGGCTCCATGGCGGTGAAGTCCCGCTCCAACAGGTCGGGTACCGGCCGATCATCGGGTGCGGGCACGGTGGCGCGCACCTTGCGTGCGGATCGGCTCCTACGCCAGGAGTAGAAGCCGGACCGGGACAGGCCCGGCACCGCGCACAGCCGCTTGACGCCGAAAGCGCCCCGGAACTCCTCCGGGCTCCTGTAACCCCCACCAGGACATACCCCTCTCCTGGACTCTCATCCAGTGTCCGCTATGTCCACTACTCGGGGGAACGTCCGGCACGTACTCACCCGACTTTGCAACAGCCCTGGGTCCATGGACACCACACGCCTCTCCGAGGAGGAGATGGAGGCGTGGCTGAACGCCGACAAGACGATGGTCCTCGCCACCATCGGCTGGCGTGGCACCGTGTCGTGACCCACGCCTTCCCCCAGCCCCCGAACCGCCCCTGCAAGAAAGCAGGCGTCAGTGGCGGTGCCTGGCGTTATGCGAAGTACAGGATCCGCGTGTTCCTGATCACCGAGGAAGGCGTCCATGAACTGGTGGCCCTCCTCGGCTTCGAACGGGTGGACGTGCGCATCCGGAAATACGACAACTTCCGCTTCGAGTCGGTCTCCTCTGTCCACGTGGAAACGGATGGCGAAGTCGGGTGCACGCTGGGCATCACGCGGATGAATCGAACCCCGGGTACCGATGGTTCAACCCCTGATGCCGGGTTCGGGGGTGAGCGACCTCAGGCCTGCGAGCAGGGTGAGGGTGAGCAAGGCCATGACGGCGAAAACGGGCCGAAGGCCGAACAGGTGGGCCAGCAGTCCGCCGGCGGCGGCGCCGAGGGGGCGGACGCCCCAGGCGACGAGGCGGTAGCAGCTGTTGACACGGCCGAGCAGCCGGTCGGGCGTGACCTGCTGCCGCAAGGAGACGGTGACGACGTTCCAAACCATGATGCCGATCCCTCCGGTGAGGAAACCGGCGACGATGGGCAGGGGGTGGGCGGTCATCGCGGGGATGCCCAGCAGCGCGGCACCGCCGATGAAGGCCAGGGCGAGGGAGCGGGTACGTCCCAGCAGCCGCTCGATGCGTTCGGCCAGCAACGATCCGATGAGGCTTCCGGCCGCGATGGTGGTCAGCACAAGACCGAAGGCGGGTTCGGAGAGCCCCATCGGTGACTCGGGGCCGACCGCGTAGAGGACGAAGACCGCCAGCACGGCGCTGGTGGCGAAGTTGAAGACGCCCGCCATCAGCGCGAACGCACGCAGCATCCGGTGGTGCCAGAGGAAGCTCAGCCCTTCGGCGATGTCGGACCGCAGGGAGGTGCGCCGCTCGCGGGCGACCCGGAACCGGCCGGGTATCAGCAGCAGGGCCACGGCAGCGAGGAGCCACAGAGCCGCGGGCGTGGTGAAGGCGAACAGGACGCCCACCGCCACCAGGAAACCGGCCAGCGGCGGCCCGATGAACTCATTAGCCGTCAACTGGGCCGCGTACAGGCGGCCGTTGGCCCGGGGTAGCTGATCGCGGCCGACCACCTGCGGAAGGATCGACTGGGCGGCGGTGTCGTTGAGCGTTTCCGCGGCACCGATGCAGAAGGCGACCCCGTACAGCACCCAGATGGAGTCGGCGCCGAGCACGGACAGCAGCACCAGAACGCCGAGCAGGGTGACCCGCAGGCCGTTAGCGGCCAGCATCGCCCGGCGGCGGTCCAACCGGTCGGCCAGCGCCCCGGCGGGGAGCGCGAAGAGTAGCCAGGGCAGGGTCAATGCGATGGCGACGCCCGCGATCAGGACGGGTGAGCGGGTCATCTGGACGGCGACGAACGGAAGGGCGGTCCGGATGAGGCCGTCGGCGATGTTCGCCAGGCCGGCGGACGTCCACAGACGCCAGTAGGACGCGCCGAGCCTCGACCGGGAGGAAGGGGGTTTCCGAGGGGGTGTGTGGGTGGCCATGGATCGATAATCACACTTCGATGTAGAAAAATCAATCGATTCTCTTAAGTCCATCGACGCCTCCGGTCGGGGGCTCACCTCGCCATCGCTGGAGATCCCGCCCATAGACTGGGCCCATGGGTGATCAGGTGAACGCGAAACCCGCCGCCGACCAGTGGGAACCGCAGTCGGGCGGGGGGCGTCCGGCCAGGTGGGAACGCCGCGTGGCGACGGTCCGCGAGGCCAAGGCCTTGGCCCATCCGCTTCGGGTCCGGATCCTGCGACTGTGCGCCCGGGAAGAACTGACGAACAAGCAGCTGGCCGACCGGCTCGACCGGGATCCAGGCACGGTGCTGTACCACGTACGACAGCTCACTGAGGCGGGTTTCCTGGAGTCAGCCCCCGTCCGCACCGGGGTCAGCGGCGCCTTGGAGAAGCCGTACCGTTCGACCGGGCTGTCGTGGTGGCTGAGCTCACCCACCCCCGGTGACGCCCCCGAGTCCTCCTTCGCCCCCATCGAGGCGTTCCAGGAGGAACTGCACGAGGCCGGACCCGAATCGCTCCAGACCTTCGCGCGGTTCATGCTGCACCTGTCGCCCGAGGAGGCGACCGAGCTAGACCGCCGCATCCTGGCCGTCCTGGACGAATACGTGGCGACCGACCATGAGCGCCTCGACCGGCCCGCCTACGGCGGCCTGGTCGCCCTCCACCGCCTCGCGCGTTAAACGCACCGGTCGGCTTCCCCGGCGAGCGGGGAAGCCGACCGCGGAACGGCACCGGGTCAGCCCCGGCTCACCAGGACGTTCATCTCCAGACCGACGTGGGCCAGCAGATCGAGGGTGAACTCGGCTCCTCCCTCGCCGTTGGCCATGACGACCAGGCCCGTGCCCGTCTCCAGACTGGCGGCGGCGTAGCACCGGAAGCCGACGGCGTCCCCCGGGTGTCCGATCCAGACGCCGTCTGCGGACGGACGGATGACCGTGCCCAAACCGTAGGCGGCTCCGGGAACCCTCGTCAGCATCTCCCGGGAGGACCGTCGGTCGAGGACCAGGCCGCCACCGGTGTGGGCGCGCACAACCTCAGCCGACAGCCGGGCCATGTCGCCCGCACTCGCCCAGAGTCCGCCGGAGCCCGCTGGATAGACTCGCCACCCCCCTTCCACCGGAAGGCCGTCGTTCCCGTGGCCCACGGCCGTACCGCCGTCCCGACCGTGGAGGAAGGCGTCGCCGTAACCGGCGTCGCGCATCTCCAGCGGATCGAAGACCAGCTCTCGCATGAGCTCGGGGAACGGAACCCCCGTCAGGTCCCGCAGGACCCGCTCCATGGCCACGAAGTGGTGACCGGAGTAGCGGAACCGCTCTCCAGGGACCGACTCAGCGCGGACCGGCGGTGTGGCGGCTGGCGGGCGGCCCATGAGCACATCGAGGGCGGTGGGCACTCCGCCGCCGCGAAGGACCGCCCCGCGCCCGCCGAACTCGTCCTCGCACAGGCCCGCAGTGTGCGACAGCAGATGCCGTGCCGTCACGGGCCGGCCCGGGTCCAGCACCGGCACCCGCCAAGTGCGCAGATACGCGTTGACGTCCTCGTCGAGGTCGAGAACGCCGTCCTGGGCCAGCCGCAGAGCCGCCACGGTGGTGACGTGCTTGCTCGCTGAGCCGGCCTGGAAGACGGTGTCCGCCCGGACCGGCAGGTCGGACGACCGGTCGGCGATCCCGTCCCCCCATTCGGCGCATACCCGGCCACCGTCGATGAGCGCCACGGCGGCGCCCGGTACCCGGTGGCGGTGCCGATGGAGTGCCACGAAGGGGGCACCCGGGATCAGGCGGTCGGTACGGCGGTCGCTCTGAGATCGGTCCCGCTCCGAAGCCACGGCCGCGCAGTGTTCCAGCAGTGCCCGCAGCCGACCGATGAATCGGTCCGCCAGACCCTCCACCGTCGCCTTCCGATGCAGCCCCGTCGAATAGGCCCACTCCGTCCGAAGGGCGCCGTCCACCACCGCGCAGTTGACGTCGATGAGGTAGGGGCGCCTGCCATGCGGCGAGCGCGCCGCTCCCGGTGCCGGTCCGAGCCGGGTGAACAGCCCCCCGGCCTCCCGGGGCCCATCCTGCCCCTGGTAGTTGAAGCTGACCGGGGCCCGGCCGTCTGAGAACGGTTCCGGGCCCAGGTAGCGGGCGAGGCCGTACCCGATCCCCCGGTGCGGGACGGCGCGCAGAAGCTCCCGGACCGCGCGGACGCTCCGTCCCGGATCGCTGAGCTGGGGAAGCCGGATCCGCAGTGGGCGCACGGCGGTGAACCAGCCGACGGTGCGCGAGAGGTCCACGTCGTCGAAGAGCGGTTCACGGCCGTGGCTCTCCAGATCGACGTGGACCGTGCCCCCGGTGTACGGGCCGAGGGCCTGGGCCAGGGCGGTGATCAGCAGGTCGTCGATCCGGGTGCCGTAGGCGTCGTGCGCCGTCCTCAGCAGTGCCTCCGTGGCCCCCGGCTCCAGCGCGCGGCCGACCACGGCCGTGGATCCCTGTGTGTCGTCCCCGCCGGGGTGGTCCACGGGAAAGGGGCCCGACGGCCCCCGCCTCTCCCGCCAGTACGTCGCCTCAGCGTGGAAGTCCGAACCGACCGCGTACTCGCTCAGGCGTCGGGCCCAGTGCTGGAAGGAGGTGGTCTTGGGCAGCAGGGTCGGAGGCTCGCCGTCGAGGCACTGCCGGTAGGCGTCGGCGAGGTCGTCCAGCAGGACCGACCAGGACACCGTGTCGACGGCCAGGTGGTGCACACTGATCAGCAGCTCATCGGGTGCGTCCGGACCGTGGGTGATCAGCAGGGCGCGCAGAAGCGGACCGTGCCTCAGGTCGAGGCCGCGGTGCAGTTCGTCGGCGGCCCGCCGGACGGCCTCCTCCCGGTCGGCGACGCCGCTGAGATCCAGCACGCACAGCGGCCCCGCCGCTTCAACAGGCGCGATGTGCTGTCGCCACGCCCCTCCGGGCAGCCGGTCCAGGCGCAGCCGCAGCGCGTCATGGTGTTCCACCATCGCCTCCAGCGCCCACCTCAGGGCGTCGGCGTCGACCGGCCGGTCCCAGCGCAGCCGCACCGACTGGTTGTAGTGGGCGTGCGGCCAGTCGAGAGCGGTGAACCACCGCCCCATCGGCGTCAGCGGGACCTCTCCCGTGACCGTGTCCTGTTCCGCGTGGAGCGGTGCCTGAGGCGCTCCTTCACCGACGGCGGACGCAAGCTCGGCCACGGTCCGTGCGGCGAAGACATCCCGGGGTGTCAGCGACAGGCCGACTCGCCGGGCTGCCGCCATCATCCGGATCGAGAGGATCGAGTCTCCCCCGAGATCGAGGAAGTCCTGGTGGACGCCCACCTCGTCCAGCCCCAACACCTCGGCCCAGACCCGGGCCAGCAGGCGCTCGCTCTCGTTCCGCGGCTGCTGTTCGGGGGCTTCGGCTCCGTCGGCCTTCGAGGAGCCGGGGCGGGGAAGGGCGGAACGGTCCACCTTGCCGGCGGGGTTCAACGGCATGGCGTCCAGCACCGTGTACGTCGTCGGGACCATGGGGTCGGGCAGGGTCCGGCGCATGTGCTCGTTCAGCTCCGCCGGGGTGGGGGACGGTCGGCCGTCGGCGGTCACCAGGTGGGCGACCAGCCGTTTGTGGCCGTTGGGGTCCCGCCAGGCGCTCGCCACAGCTTCCACGACGTCCGGGTGGCTCAACAGCCGGGTCTCCACCTCTCCCAGCTCCACTCGGTAACCGCGGATCTTCACCTGGTGGTCGTTGCGCCCCAGGAACTCCAGGTTCCCGTCCGGCCGGAACCGCACCAGGTCGCCCGTCCGGTAGAACCGGCTTCCGGGTACCGGGCTGAACGGGTCGGGGAGGAAGCGCCGGGCGGTCAGCCCGGGCCGGTTCAGGTATCCGCGGACCACCCCGTCACCGCCGATGTACAGCTCGCCGGGGACTCCGATCGGCACCGGCCGCAGCCGCTCGTCCAGTGCGTACATACGAATGTTGGCGATCGGTACGCCGATCGACACCGGGACGGAGGGGTCGAAATCGTCAGGGACCACGTAGGTCGAACATCCGACGACGGTTTCCGTCGGGCCGTACTCGTCGATGATCCGGGATCGCGGTGCCACCTCCCGCCACCCGGCGACGGTGTCCGCGCGGACCTCGTCGGCGCCCACCACGAAGGTGCGCACCGAATCGACGGACTTCTCGCCCAGGACGCCGCGCAGAACGTCGAGGTGCCCCGGTGTGATCTTCAGGAGGCTGTAGTCGCCGGGTTCCCGGAGCAGATCGGACAGGGCTTCCAAAGGCCGGTCCCGGTCCAGCAGCGTGACGTCCTTGCCGCCGATCAGCGGGAGGAAGAAGTTCGGCACGGACAGGTCATAGGCGATCGAGCCCAGCATCGGCGCACCCGAGGCGCCTTCCAGGCCGTAGCCGGACACCGCCCACCACAGGTAGTTCACCACGCCCTGGTGTGGAACCAGCACGCCCTTGGGCACCCCCGTGGAGCCCGATGTGTAGATCACGTACAGCAGGGAGTGCGCGTCCGTGAGCGGCTCCGGGTCCGTGACGGGACACGACGCGAACACGGACTCGTCGTCCAGACCGACCACCCGGCCCGGGTACGACGGTGGAAGAGCGTCCGCCCCCCGCCCGGCCGTGACCGTGACCGCGGCTCCCGTGTCCTGCAGGATGAGGGCCAGCCGCTCGGGCGGGTGCTCGGTGTCGAGCGGGACATAGGCTCCACCCGCCTTCAGGATGCCGAAGAGCGCGACGAAGAGTTCCACCGAGTGCTCCAGGCACACTCCCACCAGGGACTCGGCCCCCACCCCCAGTCCTCGCAGGTGATGGGCCAACCGGTTGGCCCGGGCGTTGAGTTCCCGGTAGGAGACCCGCCGCCCGCCGTGGTCCACGATGGCCGTGGCCTCCGGGTCGCGCCGCACCTGCTCCTCGAACAGGCCGTGCACCGTCGACGTCTTCGGGTAGTCGGCGTCCGTGGTGTTGAACTCCTCGGTCACCAGCTGGCGTTCGCTCTCCGGAAGCGGTTCGACGTCCGCGAGGACCGCGTCCTCCCGGCACAGGTTCCGCAGGACCGCCTCGACGTGGTCCCCCATCCGCCGCGCCGCGTCGGGTGCGCAGTAGTCGAGCCGGTGCTCCAGTTCCAGGGCGAGGCCGTCCCGTTGGACGACGCTGAGCACCAGGGGGTAGCCGGTTCCACTCGCCTCCCCCTCACCGGCCATGGAGAGCGCCGCGGGGCGCGGGCCGGCGGGCCGGTGCTCGTTGTTGGTGAAGACCAGGATGGTGTCGAAGAGCCGCTCGCTGGCCGGGACGTCGCTCTGCCGCTGGACTTCCACCAACGAGGCGTGCTCATGCTCGCGGAGTTCGGCGAGTTGCGTGTGCACCTGCCGCAGCCAGGTGGCGACGGGCAGCCCGCCGGGGGTGCGGAGCCGGACCGGCAGGGTGTTCATCAGCAGTCCCACCGCCCGCTCGGCGCCGGGCATGCCGTCGGAGCGTCCGGCGGCCGTCGAGCCGAACACCACGTCCGTGGCACCGGCGTAGCGGCTCAGCAGAAGTCCCCAGGCGGCGTGCAGGACGGCCCCCACCGTGACACGACAGCGCCGCGCGAGCGCGCGGACCCCCTCGACCAGGTCCTCCGGTAGCTCCCACCGGCGCACGCCCAACCCTCGGGACGCGCCTCGTGGAGGGCTCATACGCAGATCGGTGGGTGCGCCGAACCCCCGTAGCAGCTCCCGCCAGTACTCCCCATCCGGCGACCGGCCGCGCACCCGGTCGGCGTAGGCGCGGAAGGGCACGGGAACCGGGAGTTCCGGCGGCTCCTTCCCCTCGCTCAGGGACGCGTAGCGGGTGAACACCTCGTCCATGACGAGGTTGAGGCTCCACGCGTCGAAGACGATGTGGTGCAGGCTCAGGAGCAGCCGGTACCGAATGTCCTCCCGGATCAGCGTGAATCTGAGGGGAGGGCCGGCGGCGAGGTCGAAGGGGCGCCGTCGTTCGGCGTCCATCAGCGCGGTGAAGCGGCGGTCCCGCTCCTCCGCGTCCAGGCCCCGCCAGTCGAGACGGTGGAACACGGCGCGGGAGGGCCGCTCCACGATCTGGAGGGGTTCGGGGGTGTGTTCCCAGGTGAACCGGGTCCGAAGCGCGGTGTGCCGTGCGAGCACCCCGTCCCAGCTGCGTCGGAAGGCCTCGGTGTCGAGGTCGCCGGGCAGGTCGCACACGAGGTACCGCACGTACTCGGTGGGTTCCCTGAGGGTGTGGTACAGCATCCCGGCCTGCATCGGTGTCAGGGGGTAGACGTCCTCGGTCCGTTCCGGATCGAGGTCCAGCCCCTGCGGAATCACTGGTGTGGACGGCACCGCGGCCGACCGCTCCCGGTCGTCGGCAGGCCGTGCCGCGGCTGCGAGTTCGGCCAGTGTCTGCCGGGTGAGGATCTGCCGGGGGCTGAGTTCCAGCCCGGCCTTCCGCGCGTTCACCGCCACATGGATCGCGAGGACGGAGTCGCCGCCGATGGCGAAGAAGTTGTCCCCGGCGCTCACGGTCTCCCGTCCCAGCACCGTGGCCCAGACGTCGGCGAGAACCCGTTCGGCCTCGGTACGCGGGGGAACGAAGGTGGCCCCGGAGGAGGCCTCCCCCGCCTCCGGCAACGCCTTCCGGTCGACTTTCCCGCTCGGGGTGAGCGGCAGACCGTCACAGGGGACGAACACGCCGGGCACCATGTACGCGGGCAGCACGGCCTCCAGGTACCGGCGTACCTCGTCCTCCGTCCGACCGGCCGTCGGCGTGTCCTCCCCCTCCGGAGGGGAGGGGACCACGTAGCCGATCAGCCGCAGTACGCCGCTGGGGCCCGGGGACGCCACCACGGCCGCCTCCCGCACCGCCGGATGCGCCTGGAGGACCGTCTCGACCTCTCCCGGCTCGACCCGGTGGCCCCGGATCTTGACCTGGTCGTCGACACGTCCGTGCAGTTCGATCTCGCCGTCCCGCCGGTAGCGGCCGCGGTCCCCGGTGCGGTACAGGCGCGAACCTGGCGGCCCGAACGGATCCGGCACGAAGCGTCGCGCGGAAAGGCCGGGGAGATCGCGGTAGCCGTGCGCGATGCCCTCACCACCGACGCAGATCTCGCCCGTGGCCCCGTGGGGCACCGGTTCCAACTCGTCGTCCAGCAGATAGACCCGTACGTTGGCGGCCGGTCTGCCGACGGTGACCGTGTCCGGGTCCGCAGGTACGTCGGCGTAGCTCGCGTAGACGGTCACCTCGGTGGGACCGTAGGCGTTGACGAGGCGTCGTGCTCGGGCCTGGATCCGCCGGGCCAGCTGTGGCGTCAGCACCTCGCCGACGGTGATGGCCGCGGACAACGCGATATCCCGATCGTCGGAGAGCAGCAGCCGCCAACCGGACGGCGTCGTCTGGACGTGGGTCACCCCGTGTTCCTTGATGAGCCGACGCTGGACGGCTCCGTCCAAGCGCGCCTCGTCCGGTGCGACCACGACCCGCCCGCCGGTGATCAGTGGCAGGAACAGCTCGATGACCGACGGGTCGAAGCTGAGCGAGGTGAGCAGCAGCCAGCGGTCCGCCGGCCCGGAGTGCAGCAGATCCCGGGCGCCGAGGAGCAGATTGGTCAGACCGTGGTGGGTGATGACCACACCCTTGGGTCGTCCGGTCGACCCTGAGGTGTACATGATGTACGCCACGTCCGCGGACGCGGGCGGCACCGGTCGGCGGTCCGTGAGGGGGCGCTCCCGATCGTCCGGCGGGGCGGCCAGTTCGGCGTACCGCAGTGGCGAGGGCGCCTCGCCGGGTGCGTCCGGGGCGTCCGGCATGGCCGCCGCGGCGGTGGGCCCTTCCGCGACGACGAACCGCACACCCGCGTCGCTCATCATCAGTCGGAGGCGGGCGGCGGGGTAGGCGGGGTCGAGCGCCACATAGGCGGCGCCCGCCTTGAGGATCCCGATGACGGTGGCCACCATGCCGACGCCGCGCAGGAGGCTGACGCCGACGGCGTCTCCGGGACCCACGCCCCGCAGACGAAGGCTCCGGGCGATCCGGTCGGTGAGCTCGTCCAACCCGGCGTAGGTCAACGTCTCAGTGCCGGTGCTGATCGCGTGCGCGGAAGGGGTCGCCGCCGCCTGGGCGCGGAACAGGCCCACCACCGTCTCGTCCAGCGGGTACCGGTCCGCGTCCGGATATCGGTCGGTGTCGCGGGCCCGGTCGCGGGTCACCGTCCGCCATTCGGCGGGGCCCAGCACCGCTTTCCGGGTGATCTTCCGGTCGGGGTCGCGGACGGCCCGCTCCAGCACGTTCTCCAGGTGGCCCAGCAGCCTCTCGGCCGTGGCGGCCTGGAACAGGTCGGTGGCGTAGTTCAGGTTCAGCTCGATGTGGTCGGCGCCGTTGACGGCGGTGAGGGTGAGGTCGACTTTCGCCGTCTCCTCTCCCAGGGCCACCGGTTCGGCGTTCAGCCCCGGGAGCCGGTGCAGGCGCTCGCTGGACTCCAGACACTGGTACAGAACCTGGTACACAGGATTGCGGGACTCCGTGCGGTCCACGCCGAGGTCCGCGACCACCTGCTCGAAGGTGACGTCCTGGTGGTCGAAGGCGCCCATGATCGTACTGTGGGTCCTGCTCAGCACCTCGCTGAAGGGGGGAGCGCCGGTCAGGTCGGCCGGAAGCGCGACCGCGTTCACGAAGAGGCCGGCGAGCGATTCGGTCTCCGCCGCGTTCCGTCCCGACAGCAGCGAGCCGACGGCGAATCGGGTCTGGCCGGAGTAGTGGCCAAGGACCAGGGAGAAGGCGCTGAGCAGCGCCGTGTAGAGCGTGACCCCGTGCGCGGCCGCCACGGCGCGCACCCGGTCGGCCAGGCCCGGACCGAGCACACGCCGGACCGCGGCTCCCCGGTGGGAGGGGGTGGTCGGGCGGGGCAGGTCCGTGGGGAGCTCCAGGACGCGCGGGGTGGCGGCGAGCGTCTCGCGCCACCAGGCGAGTTGGCGCTCCGAGCGCTTTCCCGTCATCCGCTCGTGCTGCCAGGAGGAGTAGTCGCCGTACTGGACGGGCAGCGGCCGCAGCCGTGGTTCCCGCCCCTCCGCCAGGGCGCCGTAGGCCTCGTCGAGCTCGCGGAGCAGCAGACTGGAGGACCAGTCATCGGTCGCGATGTGGTGGGTGTTCAGGACGAGGACGTGGAGGGGGTCTTCCGGTCCGCTCTCCACGGTGATCAGCAAAGCCCGGAACACCGGACCCTCCGCCAGGTCGAAGGGGCTCGCGATCTCCGCGGAGGCATGGCGGATCGCCTCCGCCCACCGACGGTCGGGCGGGCGGTGGGAGACGTCCTCGCGACGGAGCGCCACCGGCCCCGGCGGTGAGACCGTCTGGAGGGGACGGGCCGGATCGGGGTAGGTGGTGCGCAGGATCTCGTGGCGCCGGACGAGCGTGTCCAAGGCGTCGCGCAGAGCGGTGACGTCGAGCGGGCCGGAGATGCGCAGGACCCGGGGGACGTTGTAGAGGGCGGTGTCCTCCAGGAACTGCTGCGTGACCCACATGCCGTGCTGGACGGGTGAGAGCGGAGCGGGCTCGGCGGCGCGCCGTGGGATGCCGGGGGGTCGTCCGGCGTGGGCCGCGCCACGCAGGCGTTGGCGCAGAAGCTCCTGTTTCCGGTCCGACAGGCCAGCCGCTCGGTCGGCGTTGGAGATGGTCATCGCGTCTCCTCGGGAACTCGCTCGCGGAGGCTGCGGGGACGCATGTCCACCCACACCGTCTCGATGTGCGCGACGCACTCATCCTCGGTGCCCTCAGTTCCCTCGTCGTGCCAGCCGGCCGGGATCTCCCTGCCCGCAGGCCACAGGGAGTACTGCTCCTCGTCGTTGACGACGACCCTGAACGTGGGCTCACAAGGCTCGGACATCGGCTCTCTCCCTTGCTCCCCGTGTGTGCGGGGTCTCGACGACCGCCAGGCGTTCGGCCTCGGCGTCGCTCATGGACTCGATGTCGGCGAGGACCATCTCCTCCAACCGGAGGGCGGTCTCCCGAACGGTGGGGTGTTCGAAGATCAGGCGCACCGGCACGTCGACTCCGAAGGCTTCGCGCATCCGGTTGACGGCCCGCGTGACGAGCAGCGAGTGGCCGCCCGCGGCGAAGAAGTCGTCCTTGACCCCCAGGCGGGTGCGGCCCAGAACCGAGGCCCATATGCCGACGACCGCCTCCTCGGCGTCGGTCTCCGGAGCGGTGTAGGGCTCGATGTGCAGCGCGTCGGGGTCCGGCGGGGGCAGGGCCCGGCGGTTGACCTTGCCGCTGGGGTTACGGGGCAGTCGGGGCAGGAGCACAAGCGCGCCCGGCACCGCCGCGGGTGTCAGCCGGGCCACCAGGAAGTCGCGAAGAGCACCCCTGATCTCGGCCTCCTCGGCGTCGGCGGAGCCGTCGGCCGACGAGGTGTGGGCGGCGTAGGCGACGATACGGCGGTCCCCCGGTGCGGGTTCCCAGACCGTCGCCACGGCGTCGGAGACGCCCGGGAAGGCCCGCACGGCCGCCTCCACCTCGCCCAGTTCGATCCGGATCCCGCGGATCTTCACCTGGTGGTCGCCGCGACCGCCGTACTGGAACGAGCCCCCGGGGAGCAGCCTGCCGGTGTCCCCGGTTCGGTACAGCCGCTCGCCCGGCCGCCACGGATGGGGGATGAAGGCCCGTGCCGTCCGCCCCGGGTCCGCCAGGTAACCGCGGGCGAGCCCCGTGCCTCCGATGCAGAGCTCCCCGAACGCCCCCACCGGTACCGGCTGGAACGTGTGGTCCAGGACGTAGACGGCGTGGTTCTCCATCGGTCGGCCCAGGGCCACGGCCTCCTCGCCCTCACCGTCCCCGGAATCGCACTCATGGTGGGTCGAGTCGATGGAGACCTCGGTGGTACCCCAGTGGTTGTTCAGCTGGCAGCCGAGCGGCCCCAGCCGCTCGAAGAACAGTCGTACGGTCTCCGGGCTCAGCCGGTCTCCGTCGGAGACCACGTGCCGGAGGGCGCTGAGCCCGTCGAGGTGTTCCGGGCCGATCTCCTCCAGGAACAGGGCCAGCATGCTCGGGACGAACTGCAACCAGCGCACCCGGTGGGCGATGGCGGCCTGGAGGAGGGCACGGGGGTCGCGGTGCAGACCGGGTGGCACGACGACGATCCGACCGCCGACCATCAGGGTCCAGAAGATCTCCCGTCCTACGTCGTCGAAGCTGAGCGGGGTCTTCAGCAGGACGGCGTCCCCGGCCGACAGCCGATATCTGCGCTGCATGTTGCCCATCTGGCCGACCCAGCCCTGGTGCGTGCTGGCCACCCCCTTGGGTGTGCCCGTGGAGCCGGAGGTGAAGTACACCGTGCACAGATGCGCGGGACGCACCGACGGGAGCGGAGTCTGGGAGGCGGCTCCGGAACGACGCAGCGTGCCGGGGTCGACGGTGGCGCAGTCGGCCTCGACCGCGGCCGCGCGTGCCTCGGCCAGGTCGGTGTCGGCGCTCTCGCCTTCCTCCGGCACGACGCAGACCGGTGCCGACGCAGCGCTGAGCAGGGCGCCGATACGGTGCGGTGGTGTCTCGGGGTCGATGGGCAGGTAGGCTCCGCCCGCCTTGAGGATGCCCAGAACGGTGGTCACCATGTCGACGGACCGGTCCAGTAACACCCCCACGGGCACGTCCGGTCCGACGCCCCGGCTCACCAGAGCTCGGGCGATGGCCATCGACTCCCTGTCAAGTTCCGCGTAGGTGAGGGTGAGCCCTCCCTCCTCCACCGCGACGGCGTCGGGCGTGCGGTCCGCCTGCTCGGTGAAGAGTTCGTGCAGGCAGCGGGTGGACGGCGAGGACGGCTCGGAGACGGCGCACTCCTGGATCCGGCGGCTCTCCTCCGGGCCGAGCATCGGTATCCGGTCCGTCCGGAGGTCGGGATCGTCCGCGACCGCGGTCAGGACACGCCGCAGATGGCCGGTCAGCCGAGTGATGGTGCTCCGGTCGTAGAGCGCGGTGTCCCATTCGACGGCGCACCCCACGCCCTCCCCCGTGCGGTGGAACTCGATGGTCAGGTCGTACTTGGCCCCGGCGCCGGGGGTGGGCAGCTCCTCCACGCGCAGCCCCGCCAGTGACGGCGGCTCGACCGGGACGGTGAAGTCCACGAGGACCTGGAACAGAGGGGTGCGGGCGGGGTCGCGGTCGGTTCCGAGCGCGGTGAGGACCGAGTTGAAGGGCAGCAACCTCGCCTCGTAGGCGTCCAAGGCCCGGTCGCGTACCCGGCTGACGAGCTCGCCGAAGGACGGGTCGCCCGAGACGTCGCCGGGGATGACCAGCATGTTGAGGAAGGGGCCGATCACCGGGTCGGCACCGGGGTCACGGCGGGTGGACGAGGACGTTCCGGTGGTGACGTCCGTGCGCCCGGTATGGCGGTAGAGCACCGACTGGCAGGCGGCGAGCAACACCATGTAGAGGCTGGCGGCTCGCCCGCGGCCGATGTCGGCCAGTCGACGGACGGTTTCGGCGGGCAGCTCGAAGGCGTAGTGGAGGGCTCCCTCACCGCTGCGGCCGGGGGGTCGGGGCCGGTCCGGGGGAAGCTCGAAGGGGCTCAGCTCCGCCAGGGCCTCCCGGCGGCGCTCCAGCAACAGCTCGTACTCCCCGGCGTCATGGCGGGCGTCCTCCTCCAGGGCGATGTCACGGAACTGGCGGGTCAGCGGCTCCAGTGGAGGGCGACCGGCCTCTCCCCGATGGGCGGGGCGGTGTGCGTGGTGTGCGTACAGGGTCTCCAGCTCGTCGCAGAGCACCCGCACCGATCCGCGGTCGAAGGCCAGGTGGTGGACGGTGAGGCTGAGGACGTGATCGTCGGGCCCCAGGCGCAGCAGACGGGCACGCAGTGGCAGCCCGCGTTCGATGTCCAGTGGGGCGGACGCCTCGGCCCGCATGACCTCGTCCAGGTCGGCCGGCCTGACGTGTTCAACGCCGAGCCCAAAGGCCTCCGAGGGGTGGAGCGTTCCCACGAGCTCCCCGTCCCGCACGCCCACGGAGGTCCGCAGCACCTGGTGCCGGTCGACGATCTCGGTGAGGGCCCGGGTCAATGCCTCGGTGTCCAGGGGGCCGCGCAGCCTGAGGAAGGTACACCCCAGGTACGCGGCCGGGTGCGGGGTCAGCTGGCCCGCCACCCAGAGCCGGTGCTGTACCCGGGGCGCGGGGACGTGGACCGGCGCGGTGGCGGAATCCTGCTCCTCGAGTGTCATGGGTTCTCCCTTGGCCGGTCCGCTCGCCGGCGGAGCGCGGCGAGATCGAACTTGCCGTTGGCCGTCAGCGGAAGGGCGTCCAACGGGTAGATGTCGGACGGGATCATGTAGGTGGGCAGCCGTCGGCAGAGGTGGCGCTGGAGCTCTGCCGGGCTGACGGTCGCCGGTGTCACGGCCACGGCCAGCCGCCTGTCGCCGGACGGTGTCTCACGGGTGAAGACCACGGCTTCGCCCGCCTCCGGCAGCGTGAGCACGGACCGCACGATCTCGGCCGGCTCGGTGCGGCGTCCCTGGATCTGCAACTGGTCGTCCACCCGGGACAGGTAGTGCAGGAGACCGTCCGCGTCCTCGACGACCAGGTCGCCGGTCCGGTACCAGCGCCTGGTCCCGTCGGTCGCCGCCTCTTCGGCCCTGTCGGCGCCGTGCTCGGTGACGAAGGGGCCGCCGTCGGGGGGATCGTCCAGGTAACCGAGGGCCAGTGCGGGGCCGCTGAGCCACAGCTCTCCGCGCTCACCGGGGCGCGCCGCCGTCCCGTCCGCCCGGGCGATCCGAGTCCGCACGTGGGGCAGGGGGCGTCCGATGGGCGGCGGCTCGGCCTCCCCGTCGCGCGGTTCCAGGGCGAGGCAGGTGGACACGACCGTGCACTCGGTGGGGCCGTAGGCGTTGACCAGTCGAAAGGGGTGCCGTTCCGTCGGCCAGCCGGTCAGCCGGTCGCCACCGGTGAACAGAACCCGCAGCGGTACCTTGCGTGGCCACTCCAGGTCGAGCAGACCGGGAACCAGGCCGGTGGGCACGAACGCCGCACGCACCCGATGGCGGAGCAGGAACCCCTGAAGCTCCGCCGGCTGGAGCAGCTCGTCCAGGGAGGGGACGGCCAGGCAGGCCCCGTGCGCCAGCGCGCCCCAGATCTCCCAGACGCTCGCGTCGAAGGCCAGGTCGGCGACCTGGCTCGCGCACTCCCCCGGGGCGAGTGCGGTCGTGCTCCCGTGCCATCGCACCAGTGCCGCGAGCCCGTCGTGCCCGAGCACCACGCCTTTGGGTCTGCCGGTGGAACCCGACGTGAACATCACGTAGGCCGCCGAGGGGGCGAGCCGCCGGGCGGGAGTGTCCCGGACGCGGAGCTGTGGCGGCTCCCCCGAGCGGGGAGGGTCGCTGAGCACCGCCGCCGGGCGTGCCAGGTCGAGGAGCTGATCGACCCGGGCCGCCGGCAGGGTGAGGGACAGCTGGAGGTAGGCGGCCCCCGTTGACCATGCCGCCAGCATCCCGGCGATCGCGTCGACACGCCGCCGACGGGCGATGGCCACGAGGTCACCGGGGCCGACTCCGCGCCGTGCCAGGACCCGCCGGTTGCGGTTGACCTCTTCCAGCAGGTGGGCGAAGGTGGCCGAATCGCCGCCCTCGATGACGCAGGGTCTGTCGGGGTGCCGTTCCGCCCAGTGCATCACCCGCCGACAGGTGACCGCGTGGTCCGGTACTCCACCGGTGTCGGGCGCGCTCAGCATGTCAGGACCCCGTGACGCTCCAGGATTCCGGGCAACAGATCCGGCTCCCGTAGATACGAGAAGTGGTCCCCGGGAACCAGCTCGACCCCCAGCCAGTGCTCGGTGACCTCTCGCCAGGCGGCCAGTTGCCGTGAAGTGACGAGAGGATCCTCCCGACCGCCGAGCGCGAGGACGGCCGTGGCCAACCGGCGGCCGTGATCGTCCGTGAAGCCGCGAGCCAGGGCCAGATCCGCCCGGAGTACCGGAAGGACCATCTGCATCAGCTCCTCGTTGGCGAGCAGCTCGGGGTCCGTGACGCCCTGCCGCCCCAGCGAGTCGATCAGCGCGGCGTCGCTCAGTTCCTCGGGGGACATGGTGCGGAGAGCGGTGCCGGGCGCGGGCATCCCGGAGACCAGGAGCCCGGTGGCCGGTCGGTGCCGTCGTTCCAGCAGCTGCGCCACGTCGTAGGCGAGATAGGCCCCGAAGCTGTGGCCCAACAGCAGCAGTGGTCGGTCGGTGCCGTCGTCGACGTCCGGCAGACATGCCTCCGCCATCTCCCGGACGGAGTCCGCCAACGGCTCCCGCAGCCGTGGCCCCCGGCCTGGGTACTGCACACTGCTCACCGACCACTCCTCGGGTACCGCCTCCCGGAGTGTCCAGCCCATCGAAGCGCTCGAACCGGCCGGCGGGAAGAAGACGAGACGGCCCACCGCCGGGTCGCCGCTCTCCCGTACCGGATGGAGCCAGAGCGATGGGGTGTCCGTCGCCGGAGGGGGCTGGGTCGGTTGGTCGCTGCGCATCGCTCACTCCGTTCGCAGGGGGGTGACGGGCGGGAGGTGGAAGATGGTCTCCTTGAGCAGTTCAGAGGCCCCGTCGGCGATCCGGAAGGCGCGAAGCTCCCGGTAGACCTGTTCCAGCCGGTACTCAGCCAGCCAACCCCGGCCACCGAGCGTCTGCATGGCGTCGTCGGCCACCTGGCAGGCGGATTCGGTGGCGAAGAGCTTCGCCATGGCCGCCTCGCGTACCGCGACGGCCCCCTCATCCAGAGCCGCGGCCGCCCGGCGCACCAGGCATCGTGAGGCCTCGACGGCGACGTCCGACCGGACGAGGAACTCCCGTATGTACTGGTTGTCGCTCAGTCGGCCGCCGCCGATCACGCGCTCGGAGGCGTGCCGCCGTGCCACGCCCAACGCGTACCGGGCGAGCCCGACCGCCCGGGCGGCCATGGCCAGGCGCCCGTAGGCCATGCCCTCGCTCACCTTCCCGATGCCCGCGCCGACCTGCCCGGAGCCGCCGATGACCGCGGACTCCGGCAGCCGCACGCCGTCGATCTCGACCTCGTAGGCCTTGTACTTGGGGTCCATCCCGGGCAGCCGCCTGAGTACCCTCCAGCCGGGGGCGGTGGTGCGGAAGATGAAGAAGGAGGGCCCGGACGCTCGGCCGCCGACCGCGTGCGCGAGGACGATAGCCACCTCCGCGTCCGCGGCGTTGCCGATCAGGAACTTGCGTCCGTTGAGCTCCCAACCGTCGCCGGTCCAGGTCGCCGTCGTCCGCATGGCGCCGAGGTCCGATCCGCCGCTCTCCTCGGTCATCGCCAGACAGCGGGTCCAGCGTCCCTCGACCAGGGGGCGGAGCCACCGCTCCCGCTGCTCCGGTGTGGCCTGCATGAGGAGGCGGCTGGGACCGTGGAAGTTCGAGAGCAGGTATCGGGAGTACCACAGCCCCGTCGCCGCCGCCTCCTCCCGCAGCTCCACCGCGACCAGTTCCGGGATCGACCAGCCGCCGTATTCGATCGGGTACTCGGCCGCGTACAGCCCGGACTTGACGCCCACCTGCCGGGCGAGGAGGCGCTGGCCGTCCTCGTCCAGCCCCTCGGCGTTCGGGGAGAGCCAGTCGAGGGCTTCCCGAAGGATCGCCCGGGACGCCCACGGGTCCTTGAGCATCTCCTCCGGGGAGACCGTGGGCACGAACTCGTCCACCCGACCCATCACCAGGCCTCCTTTGCGATGCGTGCCACCTCGTCGATGTAGTCGTCGAGTCGCGGGTGTTCGAAGAGCACCCGCAGACCAACGCGAAAGCCCAGGCTCTCCTCGAGCTTCGCGGCGATGGACAGGGCGGCCAAGGAGTCGCCGCCGAGCGCGAAGAAGTCGGCGTCACCGTCGAACTCCGTGCCGAGGGCCGACCGCCAGGCCGCCCGGATCGCGGCGGGCAGCGTGGCCGAAGCGGCCGTCTCTTCTCTCGTCGTCACGGCCGACCCGCCCCTCGGGATTCCGTCGCGAGCAGGTCCTGCACCTGCGCGGTGTAAGCGCCCAGCGTCCGGGACTCGAAGAGTGCCGAGACCGGAACAGGGATGTCGAGGTCCGCCCGCAGGGCGCTGGTGAGGCGGACGGCCAGCAGGGAATGCCCGCCCGCCAGGAAGAAGTCCTGCTCGTCCTCCGCATGTCCGGTTTCGAGAACTTCACACCAACGTTCGCGAACGATGTCCGTCACGTGACCGCCGCTCATGAGGGCACTCCGTTTCCTTGTGGGTTTCACGTGTTCCTCCGGGCCGCCGGTCCGGCCGGTCTCTCGGTTCGGCGGCCCTTCTCGGCCTTCGGGGACCTCATCCGGCATCGGACAGGGCCCGGTGGGGGTCCGCGAGGGCACGGTCGAGCAGCCGGGTGAACCGCTGCTGCAACGACGCGATGACCTCGCGGGGGTAGAGGGCGGGGTCGTGCTCCCACCTCAGTGCGTAATCGCCCGTGTCCCGCCGCGCAGAGGCCCTCGCATGTTGCAGGTCGCGGTTCATCACGATGACGCTCAGATCGGTCTTGCCCCGCCCGTTCGACAGCTCGCGGACCCAGGGGCGCCACTCGCCCAGGCGGACCTCGGGCAGCGGTGCGTCATGCTGGCTGAACATGATCTGGTACAGGGGGGTGTGGCTCAGGCCCTGGCCCGGCGCGACCGTCCTGACGATCTCGGCGGTGGGCAGCCACTGGTGACGGCCGGCCTCGGCGATAAGCTCCATCTCCGCGCGTGCCGCGTCGGCGGCCGTGGGGACGGCGCCTCCGCCGCGCAGCGGGAGGACGTTGACGAAACAGCCGACGATGTCCCTGGTCGCGGCGTCCCTGTTGGCGAACCCGGAACCGATGACGCATTGGTCGACACCCTGGACTTCGCAGGCCAACCGCCGGAAGCAGGCGAGAAGGAAGGAGAACGGGGTGACGCCGATCCGGGCGCTTTGCTCCCTCAGCCGTGCGGAGCGGCGGCCCTTCAGCCGCAGGACGCTCACCTCAGCGCTCAGGCCCGAGAGTTCGGGGGAGGTCCGCCACGGCACCTCCGCGCGGCCCACGGGAGCACCAGCGAGATGTTCTCGCCAGAACGCCCTGGCCTCCTCGCCGGCCGGACCGCGCCCGCGCTCGCGCTGTGCGGCGGCCCAATCGAAGTAGGTCATGGCGCCGTCGTCGGGCGTCCACTCCAGCCCCTGCTCAAGAGTGCGGTAGGCGTCTTGCAACAGGCGCAGCAGCACACCGACGGACCAGCCGTCGTGAATGAGGTGGTGTTCGCGCTGGAGCAGCACCGTGCCGTCCGGGTGCCGCACCAGGTCCCAACCGATCAGCGGGAAGTCGTCGTAGCCGATGGGCCGGTCGACCAGTTCAGCGATCAGGTCGTCCACACCGGCCGTGTCCACCGTGTGCACCTTCAGCGGCAGACCGTCGAGATCGACGTGCCGTCCCTCCAGGCCTCGGGGAGTCATCCGCCAGCGGCAGGCGAGTGCGGACTGACTCCTGAGGACGGCGAGCAGTGCACGTTCCAGCACGGCGGTGTCCGGGGCGCCCGGCCCTTCCAGCACGGCCTGATACTGGTAGCCCATGCCCGTCCCTGCGGCCTCCTCCAGGAAGACGATCGCCTCCTGGCCCAGGCTGCCGAATCCCTCGGTGGCACCCCCGGGGGCGTTTCCGGTCCGGTCCTTCGGCGCCAGCCCGGCGACCAGCCGGGCCTGCTCGGCCAGCGTCTGGTCGAGAGTGAGCAGCTCGGAGGGCACGGTGAGCCGTCGGTGCTCCAAGAGTCTGACGCGCAGCGCCACCAGGTCCAGGGAGCCGGCGCCCAAGGACACCAAAGTGTCCTCGGAGGCGCGCGCCCGGACGCCGCACGCCGCCCGCCAGTCCTCGGCCAGGGCCGCGAGCGAGGCGTCAGGCCAGGGCTCCGGACCGTCTCCGCCCGCCCCTTCCCCGTCCGCCGCCTCCAGCAGCGACCCGGGGTCGGGTAGGGCGTCGCGGTCGACCTTCTGGTGCTCCGTGAGCGGCAGTTCCTTCAAGGGGACGATCACGGCGGGAACCATGTGCGCGGGGAGCCGCCCGGCCAGCCAGCCCCGCACGTCGGCGCCGTCCAGCCCTGCCTCTCCCGCGACGTAGCCCGCCAGCCGCGGGTGACCGGCGCGGGGACGCCAGACCGTGACCGCGGCGTCCCGGACGGCCGGGTGGGCGCGCAGCCGCGCCTCGACCTCTCCGGACTCGATCCGGTAGCCGTTGACCTTCAGCTGACCGTCGACTCTGCCGAGGAATTCCAGTTGGCCGTCGGGGCGACGGCGTACCGTGTCACCGGTCCGGTAGACCCTACCCCCGGGGTAGACGGGATCGGCGATGAACCGCTCGGCCGTCAGTTCCGGCCGCCCCAGGTAGCCACGCCCCACTCCGGCTCCCCCGATGTACAGCTCACCCGGGGTGCCAACGGGAACCGGACGGCGCTCGGTGTCCAGGACGTGGGCGACGGTGTTGGCGATGGGCCGACCGATGGGCGGGGCTCCCCGTTCCCCGTTACGGACCCAGGCGCAGGTCGCGATGACGGAGGTCTCCGTCGGCCCGTACAGATTGACGCAGCGGTAGGTGGCGTCGGCCGGTGGCGCGGCGTTCAGTTTCTCGCCGCCCGTCATGAGGACCTTCAGGCTCGACCCCTGGAGCCACCCGTGCTGGATCGCCAGGGCGGCGACGGGGGTGATCAGGCAGACGAACCCCAGCCTGCGCTCCACGACCCACCGACACAGCTCCTCGGGGACGCGCCGCACCGCCTCGGGGGCGATATGGAGCTCGGCGCCGGCGATCAGGTTGGCCCAGATCTCCCAGGAGGCGACATCGAAGCTGCCGGCCGCGGTCTGGCCCACCCTGTCCCCCGGGGAGACACCCATCTCGTCCACGTGCCATCGCAGGGTGTTGGCGATGTTCCGGTGCTCGATCACCGCCCCCTTGGGGGTGCCGGTGGAACCGGAGGTGTAGATCGTGTACGCCGGGTCGTGGGGCCGCACCGGGGCGGACGCCGCTACCGCTGCGGCCTCCTCCGGCCCCTGTTCCAGGGGCCACCGCTCGCCGTCCATCGCCAGTGTCGGTGTTCCGGAACCACCGATGGCGGCGCAGGTCTCGTCCGTGCCCAGGAGAAGGCCGGCTCCGGTGTCCTCCAGCATGAAGCGCAGCCTGGACACGGGATGGGAGGGGTCCAGAGGCAGGTAGGAGGCTCCCGCCTTGAGCACCCCCAGCCAAGCGGCCACCATGGTGACCGACCGCTCCAGGGCTACCCCCACCACCGCCCCCGGGCGGATGCCCGCCCCCGCCAGCCGGGCCGCCACCGTGGACGCCCGGCGGTCGAGCTCCCGGTAGTTCACCGGGCCGTTCGCGTCGACCACCGCGGTCGCCTCCGGCGAGGCCTCGACCCGTGCGGCGATGAGCCCGGTCACCGTATCCGGACCACCGAACTCCCGGACCGTATCGCTGCTTTCGGAGCGTTCCGAGAAGGTCGGGCACGCTGTCTGTTCGACTGCCATGTCGTGTTCTCCTCCCTCCGCCCGGCGATGCCGGCGGGGGCTTCCTGGAATAGGGGGATCACCGGCCATCCGACGGCCCGGACACCAGTTCGTCCGCCGTCGTGGAGGGGGGCTCGCCCTGGTCGAACAGGACGCCGCGGTTGTTCTCGTCGCACACCACGACCTGGGGCCGGTGGTGCGGGGCCTCGCTCTCCTGATACTCCGCGTAGGAGATGATGATGACCCGGTCGCCGGGCTGCACCAGCCGTGCGGCGGCTCCGTTCAGGCACACGACGCCGGAGCCGGGCGCGCCCTCGATGACGTAGGTCTCGAAACGCTCGCCATTGTCTATATCGACGACCTGCACCTTTTCATTGGAGTACAGATCGGCGGCCGTCATCAGTTCCCGGTCGAGGGTCAGGGAACCCACATAGTGCAGATCCGCCTCTGTGACGGTGGCCCGGTGGACTTTCGATTTCATCAGCGTCCGCAGCACGACGCCTCCTCAGGAAATGTAGTAGAAGTAGCTCTTGAGCGCGGGCATCATGACGGTGAGGGGAATCCCGAAACAGACTCCGAGAGCGAAGAGCGCGTTGTAGCGCAGGTTCTGCCTCGGCATCCCCTGGGCGACGGCGGTCAGGCCGCGGATCGCGCTGCGGCGGTCGTGCCAGTCCACGTTGAAGGAGACCGACGACGACAGGGACCGGACGTGGT
This sequence comes from Nocardiopsis sp. NPDC049922, assembly GCF_040660275.1. Lineage (NCBI taxonomy): Bacteria > Bacillati > Actinomycetota > Actinomycetes > Streptosporangiales > Nocardiopsidaceae > Nocardiopsis > Nocardiopsis sp. NPDC049922. The sequence goes on from NZ_JBFAME010000021.1 coordinate 23,893, forward strand.
GCAGGGCACCGGGCGGCATGTAGAGCAGGTCCCCCGCCTCGACGACGCATTCGCTGACGTGGGCCTTCCGGTACAGGGGGTGCCGGTCGTAGTCCGGGTGCTCGGCGTCCACGTGGGACCAGCGCCACTTGTACGTGTAGCAGTAGGGGCGGTCCTCGGGGTCCACGATCAGGAACCGCTTGCTGCCGTGGAACTGGAAGAACAGGTTGTGCGTTTGGAGCGTGTCGAAGTGCAGCGGCGTCACCGCTCCCGCGGGGCCGACGAAGAACTGGGGGAAGGTCCACCACTGCTTGCGGAAGAACGGGGTCAGCAGGTAGGACGGGAACGGGCTCAGATCCTCGAGCAGTCCGGGGATCATGGAGAGCAGCGGCAGGTCGTGGAGGTAGGAGGGCGGCCTCCCGTCGACGGGCCCCCCGTCGGGGATGTCCGCCGCGTACTCGCTGTACTCCCGGAGCGTCTGGGTCACCGTTCGCGCATCGGCCGGGTTGCCCGTCTTCAGGCGGACCTTCAGGTCGGGGGCGATCGAGGCGAAGTAGGGGATGGACCACTTGGCGACGGCCGGCATCTCCGCCAGGGCGCCCTTCATGAGAACCGGCCGCCTGTTCACGTACTCTCGGTAGAACTCCGCGGTGGAGATGTCCGACCGGACGTCCACCTCTCCGTGCCGGGCGTTGATGTCAGCCATGTCCTAGCCCTCGCTTTCGTTTCCCAGTGACGTGGCGGACGTCGCGGTGACCGCCGCGATGGTCCGCACGGCGTGGTCGATGTCCTCCGCCGTGACCCCCCGGTGCGTGACGCAACGGATCCGCCCTCTGCCGAGTTCGGCCAGCCGGACGCCCTGCGCCGCGGCACCGCTGATGACCGCCGCGACGGACGCCTTCGGGTCGGTCAGGCGGAAGAAGACCATGTTGATCCGCACCGGCCGCGGATCGAGTGCGACGCCGGGGACCTCCGCGAGCCCCTCGGCCAGCCGCCGGGCATGGGCGTGATCGGTTTCCAGGCGGTCGGTCATCTCGTCCAACGCGACCAGGCCGGCCGCGGCTGGCACGCCCGCCTGGCGCATTCCTCCGCCCAGCATCTTGCGAATTCTGTGGACGGAGCGGATGAAGTCCCCGTCGCCGACGACCATGGACCCCACCGGGGCCGAGAGCCCCTTGGACAGGCAGAACTGCACCGAGTCCGCGTAGGAGGCCAGCGTCGCGGCATCCTCTCCGCAGGCCAGCGCGGCGTTGAAGATCCTGGCGCCGTCGAGGTGGACGGCGACTCCGGCCTCCGCCGCCATGGTCCGGACGGCCGCCAGGTAGTCGACCGGAAGGACCCGGCCGCCCGTGTGGTTCTGCGGATTCTCCAGGCAGATGACGGCCGGTAGGGCGAACTGCGGGTCGGAGGGATCGTCGGGAAAGGCCGCCTCGATGTCGGACAGCCGCAGGGTGCCGTCGGGCTGGTTGGGCACCGGGTGGTAGACGATTCCGCCGCAGACCGACGCTCCGCCCGCCTCGTACACGTAGATGTCGGATTCCTCGCCCACGACGGCTTTGGAGCCCCGGGGACAGTGCGCCATCAGCGACGCCAGGTTGGCCATCGTTCCGCTGGGCATGAGGCAGGCCGCCGCTTTGCCGAGCACCTCCGCCGCACGGCGTTCCAGCATCGCCACGGTCGGGTCCTCGCCGTAGACGTCGTCTCCCAGCACGGCGTCGAACATGGCCTGCCGCATGCTCGGGCTGGGAAGGGTGAACGTGTCGCTGCGGAGCTCGACGGTTCGCCGGGGAACGTCATGCGCCCGGGCGTCCGGATCGGTGCCAGGCGCGGGAGCGGTCTTCTCCATCACTCCGGTCTCCTTCACATTGATGGGGTCCTGGCATCGACGGTGAGCCCCGTCTCCGCCCCGCTGACCTCTGTCCGCCATGGCGGGGAGTTCTGGTATGCGGCATCCTTGAGCAGCAGGTCGAGTGCTTCTTCGGGTCCCTGCGCGACGAGAATGCGCTCGCTTTCTTCCGGGCTGAGGAACCCCTCCGCCACCACGTGCTCCAGGAGCCGGAGCACCGGATCGAAGAAACCGTGACAATTCATCAGGACGATGGGCTTGTCGTGGATACCCAGCTGATTCCAGGTCGCGGTCTCCATGAGTTCGTCCAGCGTGCCGAGCCCGCCGGGAAGGGCCGCGAATCCGGTGGAGAGCCGGTACATGAGCGCTTTCCGTTCGTGCATGGAACGGGAGATGAAGATCCGTCCCTCGATCTCGTGCATGCGCTCCCGCTCACGGAGGTCGTGGGGGATCACTCCGGTGACCGGAGCGCCTCCGGCCGCGGCGGCGCCGGCCACCGCGCCCATGACCCCGACTCCGCCGGCGCCGTAGACGAGCCCGGCTCCGCGCTCGGCGAGCCGAGCGCCGAACGTCCTGGCAACGGAGGTGTAGCCGGAGCGGATCCCGGCGCGCGATCCACAGAACACCCCGACGGTGTGCCGTACTCGGGTCGTCATCGCTCCTCCCCGGTCCGGTCGGGCTCCGCCAGCCAAAGGGCGGTCCGCAACAGCACGTCCGCCCCCGCCAGCAGGTCCTGGGGGTCGGTGTGCTCCGTCGGCACATGGCTGAGCCCGCCCGTGCTCGGCACGAAGACCATGCCGACCGGCGCGATGTCGGCCACGACCTGTGCGTCGTGTCCGGCTCCGCTCGGCAGGACGGTCCAGGGCAGCCCGAGTTCGTCGGCGCCGGCGCTGATCGCCTCGCGCAGCCCCGGATCCGTGGACACGGGTTCGACGCGGACCGCAGGCCGGACCTCGGCCCGGACCCCGGTCTCGGCGGTGATGCCGTCGAGCTCTCGTCTGAGGGCCGTCTCGGCCTCTCTGAGGCGCGTGGGATCGCTGTCCCGGAGGTCCGCGGTGAAGCGGACGGTCTCCGCGATGGTGTTCGGCGAGTTGGGGTGCGCCTCCAGTCGGCCGACGGTGGCGACCCGGCACAGTTCCCGTTCCCGGGCGAGTTCCTCGGTGGCCACGACGGCACGCGCGGCGGCCGACATCGCGTCCCGTCGAAGGGGCATCGGGGTGGTGCCCGCGTGCCCCGCCTCGCCCCGCATCTCCACATCCAGGACCGTGCGGCCGGTGATGGCGTCGACGACGCCGATGGTCTGCCCACCGCTTTCCAGGACCGGTCCCTGTTCGATGTGGAGTTCGAGGTAGCCGACGAGTGAGTCCGGCGACCACACCGCCGAGCCGAGGGCGGACAGGTCTCCCCCCGCCAGCGCCAACGGCTCCCGGAGCGAGCGGCCCTGGTGGTCCACCGGCTCGGCGGGCAGCTCCGCCAACCGCCCGGTCAGGGCCATGGACCCCCAGAAGGGCTGCGGGTACAGAGCCCCTTCCTCGTTGGCGAAGGCGACCACGACCACCTCGAACGGCGTGTCCGTCCCCGTTTCGGTGAGGACCTGGAGTACCTCGAGGGCGGCCAGCACCCCGTAGGCGCCGTCCAGCGTGCCGCCGTTGACCACCGTGTCCAGGTGGGAGCCCAGCAGGAGCACGGGCCCGCGGGCCGGCTCCCCATCCGATGTGCGCCTTCTGATCAGCAGGTTCCCCGCCGCGTCGACGGAGGCGTCGAGCCCGGCCTCCCGGGCCTCCCGAGCGAGCCGGGACCGTGCGATCCGGTCGGCCTCGGAGAACCCGGGTCGCGTCACACCCCCGGTCTCGTCACGACCCATGGCGCCGTAGTCCCGGATGCGGGAGAGGAGCCGATCGGCGTCGACCCCCGTGCCGCCGCCCAGCCTTCGTACACCGGTCGCGCCCCTCAGCGGGATCATGACGGTACCCGTCCGGTCGGGCCCGGGCGGTGCGCCGTCCGCACGTCGCTCCGGAGGCCGTCGGGATGGATGCTCATGTGCGCTCCTCCTTCTGTGGGCGGTCGCCGACTGCTCCGGGCCGGCCGTGGTCCCCACCGTGGATCCGGGCTCTATCGACCCGCTTTTCGGTGCCGACCGGACCGTGAACGGCGTGGAAAGCGAACCGATAAGCGGACCCTGAGACTGATGGCACGCCCGCTCGACACCACGGGAGCCCGCCAGATGGTCGCACCGATACGGAGGCCCGGATGAACGCCAGCCCACTGACCGGCCGCATCGCGGCCGCCCCCAGCGATCTCCTGAACGAGGAGGTACTGCGCCCCCAGTTCGACTTCGACGCCGCCTGGCTCCTCCCGTGGTACGTACGCGCCGAGAAGGTGCTGCTGACGGAGTACGTGCGGATGGGGCTGCTGAGCATGTCGCAAGCCCAGGCCATCGAAGCCCTGCTCGACACCGTGGATCCGAGCGCGCTGGCGGCGGACCCCCGGTTCAACATGTCCGATCTGGCCTTCGCCCTGGAACGCTTCGTCCTGGAGCGGCTGCCCGAACCCGTCCCGCGCTGGCACGTCGACCGCAGCAGGAACGACCTTCAGGCCTGCGCCCACCTGCTCTTCTGCCGGGAACGACTGCGGGCCACCGCCCACACCCTGCTCGCCTGTTTCGAGGCCGGGCACCAGCTGGCCTCGCGCCACGCGGACACCCCGATGCCCGGGTACACCCATCTCCAGCCGGCCCAGGTGATGACCCCGGGCTTCTACATGGCGGGGTTGACCGGGCAGCTACTGCACAGCCTGCGCCGACTGTCGTCCGTCTACGAAGGGACGGAGGGCAACCCGCTGGGAGCGGGGGCGATGGCCGGCCAGGAGCTGGACTGGGACCGGGAACGGATCGCCTCCCTGCTGGGGTTCACCGCCGCCCACCCCCACCCCCTCACCGCGGTCGCCTCCCGCTCCTGGGCCCTTGAGGCCGCGGCCGAGGCCTCGCACCTGGGAGTGGCGCTCAGCCGGTTCGTGACCGACCTGATGGCCTGGACCAGTGGCGCCTACCAGTTCGCCGAGCTGCCGGACGAGCTGGCCGGGATCTCCTCGGCCATGCCGCAGAAGAAGAACTACCCGGTCCTGGAGCGCATTCGCGGTCGGACCGCCCACCTCACGGCGGCCTATCTCGGCATCGCGACGACTCAACGCGCCACCGCCTTCAGCAACTCGGTCGAGGTCGCCAAGGAGGGCGGCACCCAGTTGCACGGCCTTTTCGACACGCTCCAGTCCACCCTGCGCCTGCTCACGTCGGTGCTGGAACACCTGAGGTTCTCGCCCGACCGGATGCGGGCGGCCTGCGAGAGCGAGTACCTCGGCGGGTTCTCCCTCGCCAACGAACTGACACTGCGCGCGGACGTTCCCTGGCGTACCGCCCAGGTGATCGCCGGCCGGTACATCGTCCATGCCCTGGAGCGGGGGCTCGCACCGGATCGCCCCTGTTCCGCGCTGCTCGCCGACGTCGCGGAGGGGCAGGGCGTACGGCTCTCGGACCCCGGGAGCCTGCTCGAACGGGGTCTCGGTCCGGAGCGGGGGCTCTACGGCAAGCAACGGTCCGGTTCCACCCATCCGGCGGCCGTGCGGGCCCTGTTGGAGCGGCAGTCGTCCGACGCGGCGGTGCTGGCCGCCGACTGGCGGGCGCGTGAGGAACGCACCGAGCGGGCCGCCGCGTCCGTCGACCGGGAGCTCGGGCTGCGGGCACACCGGGAGAGCAGCGGAACGGGGGCCGTGTGAAGCCGCCGCCCCCCTCGGGCCCGGTCCGCGGTCTCCCATCGGCGGTGTCGGCCCGCGGTTCCGGTACCGGCCGCGCCTTCGGGACGTTCGGCGAACTGCTCCAGGGGGCGCTGCCGCCGGACGGCCGCGACTTTCTCGTCACTCTCCCGATCGCGCGGTGGTCCGTGGCCTGTTTTCGGGCCGAACCCGGCTCGACGCTGCGCGTGGTTCCCGAGGAGAAGACCAGGTCGCGGTCCATGGCGGCACGGGTCCTGGAGATGGCCGGTGTGCGGACCGGCGGCGTGCTGACCCTCGACACGGCTCTCCCGACGGGGAAGGGCATGGCCAGTTCCTCGGCTGACCTCGTCGCCACGGTCCGGGCGGTCGGCGACGCCTACGGCCTCAGGATCTCCGGCCGCGGTGTGGAGGACCTGTTGCGGGACATCGAGCCGACCGACGGGGTCATGTACGACGCCGTCGTCGTCTTCCACCACCGCGACGTCCGGCTGCGGTCCTGGCTGGGCTCGCCCCCGCCGATGACGATCGTCGGCATGGACGAGGGCGGGACGGTCGACACCCTCGAGTTCAACAGGACGCTCAAGCGGTACTCGTTCGACGACCTGCGGGAGTACCAGCGCCTGCTGTGCGAGACCGAGCTGGCGATGAGAGCGGGCGCCCCCCGGCGTCTGGGGGCCGTCGCCACCCGCAGCGCCGTGCTCAACCAGCGGCTGTCCCCCAACCGGCTGCTCGACGACGCTCTGGCGATCAGCCAGGAGACCGGAGCCCTCGGAGTGGTCACGGCGCACAGCGGAACCAGAATCGGCATCCTCCTGGACGACGCCGACCCCGAGTACGGCACCCGGCTCCTTCGCGTCCGTGAGGCGTGCCAGGAGCTGAGCGGTGAGGTGACGATCGACCACGCGCTCACCTTCGACGGCCGGCGGTGGGACCCGGCCGCGGCGCACGCGTACACGACGACAGGAGGCCGTTGAGCCATGCGGTTCGGGAACATCATCGATGCCATCGGGCACACCCCCCTGGTCCGCCTCCGTCTACCGGGCGAGGTCCACGCCAAGCTGGAGTTGCAGAACCTGTACGGGATGAAGGACCGGGTGGCCAGGCGGGCGATCGAGCAGGCGCGGAAGGACGGCCGGCTCGCGCCCGGCGCTCCCATCGTGGAAAGCTCCTCGGGCACCATGGCTCTGGGCGTCGCGCTCGTGGGATCGGCCCTCGGCCACCCCGTCCACATCGTGACGGATCCACGCATCGACCCCGTCACCATGGCCAAGCTGCGTGCCTTGGGCGTCACGGTGCACGTGGTGTCCCAGATGACGGGCCAGGGCTGGCAGAGCGCACGGCTCGAACTGCTGGAGCGGCTGCTGACCCGACTTCCCGGCGCGTTCTGTCCTCAGCAGTACAGGAACCCCGACAATCCACTGGCGTACCGTGCCCTGGCGACCGAACTACTCACCGACCTCGAAGACCTCGACATCCTGGTGGGCTCGGTCGGCAGCGGAGGCTCGCTGTGCGGCACCGCCCGAGCGCTGCGCGAGCGCGTGCCGCACCTCAAAGTGGTGGGGGTGGACGCCGTCGGCAGTGCGCTGTTCGGCCAGCCCGACCGGCCGACCCGGTTGCAGAGCGGTCTGGGAAACAGCCTGATCCCGGCCAATCTGGACCCTGGACAGATCGACGCGGTGCACTGGCTGAACGACCGGGAGGCGTTCGAGGCCGCCCACGACCTGGCGCGTGAACAGGCCATCTTCGGCGGGAACACCTCCGGCTCGGTCTACCGGGTGCTCACGCATCTGTCCCATGCCGAACCCGGCAGCCGCATCGTGGGCATCTTCCCCGACCGAGGCGACAGGTATCACTCGAACGTCTACGACGAGGACTACTGGACACGGCACGGCCTGGAGGACTCCCCCCGCCGGGACACTCCGTTACAGGTCCCCTATGGCACCGAAGTACGGTCCTGGTCCTACGCGGACCTCGGTTCGGAAGAGGAGGAGCGGCACAGCGATGCCGAAACGGTTGCTCTTCGTTGAGTCGAACACCACGGGCACCGGCATGCTGGCGCTGGCCAAGGCCCGAGAGCTGGGATACGAACCGGTGTTCCTGACCGGCGCGCCGGAACGCTACCCACGACTGGGCGAGTCGGGAGCTGTCGTGCTCGAGTGCGACACCGACAGTCCCTCCCGGTTGCGAGAGGCGGTGGCCCGGTTTCCCCGCCGAACGATCATGGGGGCCACCACGACCAGCGAGTTCTACGTGCCCGCCGCCGGAGCCTTGGCGGCCTCCCTCGGTCTTCCGGGAAACGATCCGGAGGTACTCGGCCGGTGCCGGAACAAGGCGGCCGTGCGGCGCCTCCTCACTGCGGCTGGGGTCCCGCAGCCACGCTACGAGATCATCACCTCCGCCGCGGACACCGCGAAGGCTCTGGCCTCGGTGGGGCTTCCCTGTGTGGTGAAGCCGGTGGACGAGTCGGGTTCCAGTCGGGTCCAGGTGTGCGACAGTGTCGAGCACGCGACCGCCCAGGCCACAGCGATCCTCGGCGTACGGCGGAACACCCGCGGGCAGCCCGCGGCGGGTCAGGTGCTCGTCGAGGAGTACGTCGTCGGCGACGAGTTCAGCGTGGAGATGTTCGGCGAACCCCAGGGCCCGCGGTGTGTCGGGATCATCCGCAAGACCCTGACCCGGCCGCCCTATTGCGTGGAGACCGGCCACCGGTATCCGGCCGGGCTGGGGGCGACGGCATCGCGGGCTCTGGTGGAGGTGTCCACCGCGCTGCTCGACGCGGTGGATCTACGGTTCGGGCCTTCCCACATCGAGCTCAGGATCGGCCCCCGCGGTCCGGTTGTCATCGAGCTGAACTGCCGCCTCGCCGGGGGGATGATCCCGGAGCTCATCCGTTTGGCCTCCGGTGTCGACCTACTGGAGCAGCAGTTGCGCGGTGCGGTCGGGGAGGTGCCCCGACTGTCCGCCGACCGTACAGGCTGCTCCGGGATCCGCTTCCTCACCTCCCCCCGGCACGGAGTGCTGCGCGGGTTGGCGGGCCTCGACGAGCTCCGCCGCGTTCCCGGCATCGTGCGTGCGGAGGTGACCGCCGCCGTCGGCGACCGGGTACGCCCACCGCGCTGCGCCTATGACCGGTTGGGCTTCGTCATCGCCTCCGGAGAGACGCCCGAGGCGGTGGCGACGGCGCTGAACGCTGTCAGTGCGCTGCGGCCGGTGTGGCAGGACCAGGAGGCGGAGCCCTTGACCCGATGACGTGGGTGGATCAATGCCCCCGGCACGTGGACGCACTCCTCCTCGACGCCCCTTGACCCACGCAGTTCCCGCGCCACCGCGGTCAGGCCGCTGAGCGCTTCGGCCTCTCCCGGCGGGTCGTCCAGCAATCGGGAGAGGGCGACCGCTTCCTGGAACATCGCCTTGGCGGCCAGCACGTGCCGGGCCCGGGCCAGTGCCTCGCCCAAGCGCCGCAACGCCCGGGCCTGGAGCCGCCGGTTCCCCATCCGCTGAGCGACTTGCAGGGACTCCTTGGCCAGGAGCTCTGCCTTGTCCAGCACCCCCATCTCCAGGACGGCCCGGGAGAGACCGCTCAGGGCGTCCGCCCGGCCGTCCGGTTCTCCGGCCTCCTCGAAGTCGGCCAGAGCACGCTCATAGCGCTCGGCCGCCTGGCGGGGGCTTCCCTGGAGCATGCTCAGATGGGCCAGCAGGAGCCAGGCCGAGGCCTGGCCGACCAAGTTCCCGTCCTCCTCGAAAAGCCGCCGAGCCCATGACAGGTCCTCCTCGCCACCTTTCTCGCACCGAGCGATGCCCAAGGCGCCGAAGGAGAGGAGCACCGCCGCCTCACCGCTCCGGTTCCCCGCCTTCCGGACCGCTTCCAGGGCCACGGCGTGGGTCTGGAACCACGCGTCATAGTGGCCGGTGGAGTCGTAACCGGCGGCCAGGCAGACGGCCAGCTCCCAGCAGAGCTCGTCCATGCCGAACTCGGCCGCCAGCGGCACGGCCGCGAAAAGGTTTCCGCGCTCGGCGCGGAGCCAGAGCAGGGGATCACACGACGGCGTCGCCAGGTCCCGGACGAGCCACCCTGAGCGAGGAGCCATCCCGCCCATGCGGGTGTGGGAGCTTCCGTGAGCGCGCCGATACCCCTCCTCCGCCAGGGTCAACAGGCAGCTCAGCACCCGACGCACGGCTTCCTGGTCCTCCGTCGGTGCGCCCCGCTCCGCCCCGAGTTCCCTGCTGAACATCAGGGCCAGCTCACGGCAGGTGTAGCGGGTCGGCTCACCGAAGGAGTCGGCGGCGGTCAGCAGGCGCGCGTCCTCCAGTTCCTCCAGTGCCCCCTCCGCTTCGGAGCGGGGGCACTCTAACAGCGCGGTCGCGGTGAGCCCGGTGACGTGCGGCAGCCGCACGACACCGAGCAGCCGGAAGAGCCGCCGCGCGATCCGAGACAGGGATCGGCAGGCCGCGGCGAGGGAGGCCCGGACATCGATCTCGCCGTACGCGAGCTGGTCGAGCCCCCCGGATCTCAGGCGGCCCACCAGGTCCGCCACCGTCCAGGTGGGGTGCGCCAGCAGCCGCATCCCCGCGACGCGCAGCGCCATCGGGAGACCATCGCAGAGGCGCACCAGTTCGGCCGTGTTCCCGGGCTCCGCGGCGATCCGCCTTGCCCCGACGATCTTCTCCAGCAGCCGAAGGGCGTCGGCCTCCGGCAACGGCCCCAGTTCGTACCGGGTCGCGCCGGACGGTGCCGCGAGGCGGCGCCGACCGTTGATGATGACGGCCGGCCCCGCCGTGCCCGGCAGCAGAGGCCTGACCTGCTCCTCACAGGTCACCCCGTCGAGGACGATGAGGACCTTCCGGCAGGCGAGATGGCTGCGCAGCAGACCGCTCCGCTCCGCCGCGGTCCCCGGTATGTCCTGGGAACGCACCCCGAGGGCGCGCAGGAACCCGGCCAGCACCTTCTCCCCCGTGTCCGAGGCCGGGTCGTCCAGCCTGGCGTAGAGCTGCCCGTCCTGGAAGTGTTCCCGCATCCGGTGGGCGGCCCGCAGGGCGACGGTTGACGTGCCGCTACCGGAGACGCCGGTGATCACCGCCACCGGGACACCTTCCGTTCCGGTCTCCTTCGCGGAGCCGCCCGTCAGCACCTCCGTCAGCGAGTCCAGCAGTGCTTCATGTCCCACGAAGTCCGGGGTGTCGGGGGGTAGCTGTCGGGGCGGCCGGGCGGCACGCTCGGGGGAGTCCGTGTCCGTGTTCGTGAGCTCCAGGCCGACCTCGTGGGTCAAAATGGCGCGCTCCAACCGGACGAGTTCGACTCCCGGGTCCACCCCCAGTTCCTCGGCCAGGACACCGCGGACGGTTCGGTAGGCGGCCAGTGCCTCACCCTGGCGTCCCGAACGGTACAGGGCGAGCATCAGGAAATACCAGAAACGCTCCCGGAGCGGGTGTTCCTCCGTCAGGGTCATCAGCTCGGAGATCACCTCATGGTGCGCCCCCAGGCCGAGTCTGAGCTCGACGCGGTCCTCGACGGCGGTGATGCGTCGTTCCTCGAGCCGGTGCGCCAGTGTCTGTGCCGCCCGGCTCGACACTCCGGCGAGTGCGGTGCCCCGCCAGAGCCCGAGCGCCTGGTCGAGCCGCGTCACAGCTTCCGCCAGCCGACCGTTCCTTGCCGCGGCCTTGCTCTGGGCGAGCCGTTCCTCGAATCGGGCGTGATCGAACCGGTCCCGCTGGGCGCACATCTCATAGCCGTCGGGTCTTGTACCAATGAGTCCGGGTACGCCCAGTGCGCGCCGGAGCGCGGACACGCAGATCTGGATCTGGGCACGGGCGGTGGACGGGGGTCTCCCGTCCCACACCGCGTCGATCAGCTGCTCGACGGGGACGACCCGGTTCGGCGCCATGACCAGCATCGCCAGTACCACACGCTGCCTGGGTGAACGGATCAGCACCTGTCTGCCGTCCACCCGTACGTCAATCGGGCCGAGCACGCGAAATGACATCTGTACCACGGAGATCCTCCTGGCATGAGTGAGCGCGGGCATCCTGTCGTGGGTGATCGGGTGATCCGGACGGGCCGCCCGCTAGGTGAAGCGGGTGCCCACCGTGTCGGGCGGCGCCGCCATCCAACGGGTTTCGCCGAAGAATTCGTGCCGCCAGAACTGGTGGGACAGCAAGGCCCACAGGACCCCGGCGACACGCTCCGACGGGGCCCGGGCCTGCTCCCGGAACAGCGCTTGGACGGTACGGAGCTGGAGCCGACCGTCGGCGATCAGCGCGGTCTCCGAGAGTGCGTCCCGCGCCACCTCCCACAACGGCCGGCCTGGGACGAGCAGTGAGGCGGCGTCCTGTTCGGGGGCGGCCCGTCGGTGCGGCGCGCCGGTGCCGCACCCGTCCGCGGCTGCGTGCAACGTGCGTATCGGCTCGGGCGTGCGGGTGTCGGTGGTCGCGCTGAGCGCGGCGGCGAAACGGGAGAGCCGGGGACGGCAGAAGGGCAGGGCGAGCCGGAGTCCGGAGTCGGCGGTGAGGCGGGCCAGGCCGTGCAGCCGACGGGCGGGGAGACGATGGTACCGCTCAGCGGTGATGATCCGCTGGAGGCGCCCTCGGCGGCCTCCCGAGAGAACGGCGCTCATATCACCGGCCGATTCCGGCTCACGCTTGCGGACGGCCGCCGCGTACTCCGGGGTGTACAGCAGTCGGCAGAACGAGGCTGGGACGACCGCGATCCGGTTCAGGTAGGCGTCCACCCACCGGAGCCCGGTGGGCGCCGCCAGCGCCGACGCCATGTGATCGTGCCCGATGAAGAGTTCGTCCGCTCCGTCGGCCGTGAGCACGGCGCCACCTCCGGCGTCCCTCGCGGCCCGGCACAGTGCGAGGGTTTTCAGGATCCCCGGGTCCGCGTGCGGTTGGCCCAGCAGGCGCTGCGCCAACGCGAGCGCCCCGGGCAGCTCGGCGGCCGCGATGGCAGTCGAGCCGAACCCGCGCGAAGTCCGACCCGGCCGGGTGACGAGGGAGGCGAGCAGGTCAGCGGCCGGGCTCGGCGGACTCAGCAGGAACACGCGGTCCTCGTCGGCCAGCAGTGCGGCGGCCTCGTCGGCCAGGAGCGCCTTCAGTTCCTCCGCCGGGTTCCCGGCCGAGAAGGACACGCTCGGGACGGCTTCCGGCAGGCCCGTGTCCCAGGGACCTTCTTCGCCGGGTGCGAGGCCCCGCGGACCACCGTCCGGACCGGCGGACAGCGCGGCTCCGGGCGCCAGGGCCCTGATGCCGCGGAACATCGTCCGCTCACCCAGCGGGACACCCCCGCAGAGGTACTCATGCAGACCGAACTCGTGTTCCGCGGCGCGGACCCCCGGCATCGTGACCAACGCCGGCAGGCTGGAGGCGAAGCTGAGCCGACCCGCTCCCGAGTCCCACGCGAAGTACAGGGTCTTGACACCGGAGCCATCCGTCGCCGCGAAGAGGCGAGGGCTTTTCCTTCGGTCTGTCACCACAAGGGCGTAGGTGCCGTCGAGTTCATCTCGGAATCTTTCTCCACGCGCACGGTAGAGAGCGCTGAGTAACGCGTGTGGATCTCGCTCCGGAACCGTGGTACCCGCCTTCGCGAGTCGGTTCTCCAGTTGCCGGGCGTTATAGATCTCGCCATCGAAGTGAACCGTCACTCTCTCCTCTCTGGATGGCGCCCCTCCTGCATCCGGTTCCCCCGACCACACGCGAAACGTGCCGTGCAGTGGGTGAGTGGAACGAGTTTCCGAACGGGACATCACACATACTCCGAGTTGGATGAGGTCTGGGGAGTAGTGTGTCCGAACCGGTTCCCGATCGATTCCTTACCTCATGCTCAGACGCTAAAGGCGTCGTTACTATGGCACGAGTGGGGTATGAGCAAGGAACAGGCACCGTGTCCCGGGAGCGGCATGACGAATTCCCTCAGCGCCCATCTCAGTTTCCGCCTTCTCGGCCCTCTGGAGTGCTGGTATAAGAACAGACGAATACCCCTTGGGGGACCGATCCCGGAGCGGGTGCTCGCCATGCTCCTCCTGGAGCCCAACCGTGTCGTGCCCGTCACCCGATTGGTCGACGCCGTATGGGAGGACGCCCCCCCGGCCACTGCTTCGCACCAGGTCCGCAAAGCGGTGGCCGAACTCCGGCGGCGCATACCGGACGGTAGCTCCGTCATCACCACCCAGGGAAGCGGCTACCGGAGCGTCATCCCCCCTGACCGACTGGACCTGGCCCTCTTTCTCAGTGGCGTTCAGGACGCTCACCTGGCCCTGGAGTCAGGCGATACTTCGTCGGCCACCAGAACCCTCACCTTCGTGCTCGACCTGTGGCGTGGCCCAGTCATGCTGGACGGCGGTGGACCGGTGATCGCGGCCGCCTCGGCCCACCTGGAAGAACGCCGTCTGAGCGCCATGGAACAACTCATCGAGCTGCGTCTCCAGAACGGTGAGGCCGGTGAACTCACGGGTGATCTGCGGGATCTGATCGCCGGGAACCCGCTGCGGGAGACACTCCGCCGCCTGCTCATGCTGGCCCTCTACCGGTCCGGTCGCCAGGCCGAGGCGCTCGAGGAATACGGCCGTGTCCGTCATCTGCTGGCGGAAGAGCTGGGAATCGGCCCCAGCTCACAGCTGACGACCCTCTACGAGCAGATGCTGAGGGAGAGCCCGGAACTCGCCGCTCCCGCCGCGGTTCCGCCCGGCGACCGGCCCACCGCCCGTGGGCTGGTCACCGACGCCCCGTGCACGCTCCCCTACGACCTGGTCGACTTCACGGGACGTGAGCGGGAACTGCGGCGGCTCATGGCCTACGCCACGGCCCCGCAGCCGGGCGCCCGGATCGTGGCCATCGACGGCATGGGTGGCTGCGGCAAGACCTCGTTGGCGGTCCGGGCGGCCCACCGGCTCGCAGGACGGTACCCCGACGGTCAGCTCCACGTCGACCTGCGCGGCTTCACCCCCGGGGAGGAACCGGAACGCCCGGCCGCCGTCCTGGAATCCCTTCTCCACACTCTCGGCTTTCCCCGTGAGCGGCTGATGCCCGGCGATGTCCAGGGGCTGAGTGCGTTGTGGCGGGCCACTCTGGCCGGCCGCCGAATACTGCTCCTCCTCGATGACGCCGCCAGCAGTGAGCAGGTGCTGCCCCTGCTTCCGTCCTCTCCGAGCTGTCTCGTCCTGATCACCGGACGTATGCGCCTCGTCGGCCTCGACGGCGCGGAGTGGATCTCACTCGGCACGATGTCCGACAAGGAGAGCACCGAACTGCTCGCCGGCACCCTCGGCAAGGACCGGATCGCGGCCGAGCCGGAGGCGACGGCCACCCTGGCCGAGCTGTGCGGACACCTTCCTCTCGCCATACGTTTGGCCACGTCACGATTGCGCAATCGCCCGCGCTGGAATATCGGGTACCTGGTGGAACGGTTGGTGGACGAAACCCACCGTCTCGACGAGTTGAGTCTCGGAAACCGCAGTATCGAGGCCTCACTCAACCTCTCCTACCTGGCAATGGCTCCGAGCAAACGGTTCGCTCTGCGGATGCTGGGGCTCCACCCGGCGACCACGTTCGACGCCCACTCGGCCGCCGCATTGCTCGGCACCAGTGTGCAGGAAGCTGAAAAAACCCTTGAGTACCTGCTGGACGTGCACCTGCTCCAGCAGCACGAGATACGGCTTTACACGTTCCATGACCTCGTCCGGGATTTCGTCCACGGTCTACGGCCCCGGGACTCCTCGCCGGAGAACACAGAACTGGAGAGGGCCGCGGTCGACCGCACCCTGCGCTACTACGTCCTGGCCGCCCGCAAAGCCTGCGACGTCCTCTTTCCCGGACGCAGCCGCATCAACCGCGAGCTGCCCCCCGGTCCCTCCATCGAGATACCGCAGCTACAGAATTCGGATCGTGCCCTGGCCTGGCTGGACCGGGAACGCGGTGCGCTCCTCGGAGCCGTCGCGCTCAGCGAAAGATACGGCTTCCACGCCCACACGGCCCATCTGACCCGGGACGTCGTCTTCCACCTCAACTTACGCGGGTACTTCCGGGAGTTCCGGGAGCTGTGCGGCACCGGAGTGGCGGCCGCCCGGCGACTGGAGGACCCCCAGCTCCTGCGCATCAGCCTGGGAAACCTGGCCGTCGCGCACTGGAAACTCGGGAGGTTCCGTGAGGGCATCACCACGGCGACGGAGGGACTCGAGATCGCCCGGGCGACCGGCGAGAGCTCTGGAGAGGGTTTCTGTCTCGATCTGCTCGGCCTGCTGCACAGCGCCCTGGGCGATCTTCCAGAGGCTTTCCGGTACCTGCGGCAGGGCGTGGCGCTGCACCGCACGATCGGCTACGAACGGCAGGAGGCGGAGTCCCTGGGCAATCTGAGCTCACTGCACTCGTGGACCGGGAACTACCGGGAGGCGCTGAACACGGCCGGGCAGGCCATGCGTCTCAATCAGCGACTGGGCATCCAGGACAACCAGGTCTCAGCGCTGTCCGACATGGCCATCGCCCACCTGGGCCTGAATGACGTCTGGCAGGCGCTGTCCTGCCTAGAAGAGGCACTGGACCTGGCCGACGAGACCCACACCCCGGAGAACGTCGCTCTGGTGCTGGCTCTGCGGGCGGAGAGCCGGCAGCGTCTCGGCGATCATGAGGCCGCGCACCGCGACACCGAGCGGGCGCTGCGACTCGCCCGGTCCAAGGGTACGCCGTTGCGGCAGTCGGCCGTGGAGAACCTGCTCGGCCTCGTGCATCGACGCCGGAAGCGGTTCTCTGCGGCCTTCGAGTTGCATGAGCACGCCTACCGGCGGGCCACGGCGATCGGGTACCGGATCGAAATCGCCCGCGCGGCGTTCGGCCTCGCCGAAGCGTGCGAGTCCCTGGGGCGGCGTGAGGAGGCCGCGCGGTACCACGAGCGGGCCGAGGAGCTTTTCACCGGCATGGGCATCCCCAGAACCTGCCGTCCCAACACCTGACCGCCCGTCCTCCGATCAGCCCGGCCCCTGGTTGTCGCCCAGGAGAACACCTACGCTCACGTGCCACTCCGCCGCGGCGACCGACTGCGGCACGACCGCCGTGATGGGAGTGAACAGGACGACCAGGACACCGGTCACCAGCGGCCGGACCAACGGAACCCTCACCTGCATGATGTCCACCTCTCGCTACGCGACATGCGATCCGACATCTCACAGTCGGGAAACCGGTTCCCGACTCGTTCCCGTCCCCTGACCGGTGATCGGCTGGCTGACGCCCGTAGAGTTCGAGAAGAGACAACCGAGCATCGTGGCCTGAGAATCCGGAAACACGGCTCCACCAAACCCAGTACACGCCAGTCCTGAGCCGCACGGCACCGACACGGGTCCGTGTCGGCGACACGTGAATACTGGTTCTGGCACGGATTCGGTGAAGCGCCTGCGGGACCTGGTCCTCGCCCGCGATGATGCGAGGTGTCCCTCTCCCCCCTCTTCAACCTGTTCTTCCCCCACCTGGTCGGGCTCGACATCAGCAGGGCGTACCGCCACAGCCGCACCGTGCACATCACCGCGGCCACGACCACCCGCGCCGCCCGCCGCCCGACCTGCGCCACCCCCTCCGGACGCGTCCACAGCCGCTACGAACGCCGCCTGACCGACACCCCCGCCTCCGGCCAGGAGACCCTCATCCACCTGTACGTCCGCAAGTTCTTCTGCGACCACACCGCCTGTGAACAGAAGATCTTCGCCGAACAGGTCCCCGGCCTGACCCACCGCTACGCCCGCCGCACCCCGCATCTGACCGAACTGCTGACCCATCTGGCCCTGGCCCTGGGTGGACGGGCAGGCGCCCGCCTCACCGCCCGCTTGGCCGCTGCCGTCAGCCGGATGACCCTGCTCCGCCTGATCCTCGCCACCCCCGACCCCGAACCGGACGTGCCCCGCGTGCTCGGAGTCGACGACTTTGCTCTGCTCAAAGGCCACGTCTACGGGACACTGCTGGTGGACGTCGACACCCACCGGCCGGTGGATCTGCTCGAGACACGCACCGCCGAGGCCCTCCAGAACTGGCTGACCGCCCGCCCCGGCGTGGAGGTCATCTGCCGCGACCGGGCCGGATGCTACGCCGACGGCGCCGCACAAGGTGCCCCGAACGCCGTCCACGTGGCTGATCGATGGCACCTGTGGAAGAACCTCGCCGAGGCGGTCGAGCGTGTCGTCGCACGTCACCGGGAACGTCTCGGGCACCGTAGACAACCGGCGGCCACCGACCCGCACCCTGACGGACCCACTGGCGAGCCCATCGACCGGCGGCCCTCCCCGCCTCGGCAGGGGTGGATCGCCCAGCGCACCCGCCAGCGCCACGCCGCCGTCCACGACCTGCTCGCCCAAGGACGAACGATCATGGAGATCGCCGGGCAACTCGGATTGGCCCGCAACACCGTGCGACGCCTCGCCCGTGCTGCCACCGCCGAGGAGCTCCTGGCCAGGAACGGCACCGGCAAACGCCCCACTCTCCTCCAGCCCTTCGACCCCTACCTGCGCCAACGTTTCAGGGAGGGGTGCACCAACGCCGTCGCGCTCTGGCGCGAGATCCGCGCCCAGGGCTACCGGGGCGGGTGCACCAGCGTCCGCGATCACATTCGTCCCTGGCGCGCGGCCGCCCCTGCCCGTGAGCCGCGGCCGGAGCGGTTGACTGTCCGGGAGGTCACCGCCTGGATCACCCGCCACCCCGACGCTCTGGACGAGGACCAGCGGGTCGCTCTCACCGACGTCCTGTCCCATTGCCCGGAGCTGGAGCGTCTCAGGTGCCAGGTGAGCGGGTTCGCGCAGCTCATGACCGATCGACGCGGGCACGATCTGGAGGGGTGGATGCGGTCGGCCTGCGAGGCGAAGATCGCGGAGTTGGACTCGTTCGTCTCGGGGCTGCGTCGTGATCTGGACGCGGTGCGGGCCGGTCTGACCCTGCCGTACAGCTCCGGGGTGGTCGAAGGCCACGTCAACCGGCTCAAGATGCTCAAACGCCAGATGTATGGGAGAGCGAAGCCGGACCTTCTCCGCAAACGCGTCCTACTGGCCGCCTGACAGCGGAAGGGATTCTCTTCACCGAATCCGTGCCAGAACCACTTTTCGAACGTCGTTGACAGTCCGGCCGCCTCCGATTCCCCTGACCGGCGGACCGAGCACCTACAGCTCGCCCAGGAAGGACGCGAGTGAGGGAGCGATGATCCGGGCGGGCGGGCAGCCGGCCTCCTGGAGCAGGATCTCGCCCGTGGTGTTGTCCAGGGTGAAGAACAGATCCGAGCCGGTGCCGGCGATCGGGACGGTGATCGCCCCCGGCGACATTGCCTGCAGGCGCACTCCCCCCACAATGGACTCTGCAGTCGCCTCGAGTTCCGTCTCGTTCCACACCGTGTTGAGCAGGACTCCCTGGCCGGAGTGCTCGCTCTCCACAGGACCGGACCAGAAACTGCCGTAGAGGGCGACCGCGTCGGGGTGCAGACTCAGGCCGTGCCGCGTGAGGGTCACTTCTGCTGTGGTCAGCGCCTTGGGCCGGTTCATCTCGACCGGCGACCAGCGGATCATGCCTTCGGCGCCAGGCGCGTCCATACAGCAGGGAGAGGGTCGTTCGGGGTCAAACTCGACGAGGTTGTAGCCGTTTCGGCACCAGGCAGCGAGGAGTTCGCCCAGCACCGCCTTCACGTCGGACCCCGACATTCCACCTACTCCTCCGACCTGCTTCCAACGGGGGAGGATACCAGACCCGAAGACGTCGTCACCCCGCCATCGCCGGGCCGGTAAGTGCCGAGCCTCGCGAAGACCCGGCCCTGGGGCCCTCGCGGCTCAGCCCCTCGGAGTGTTGGGGGACGTGGCGGGGTCGAAGGTGAACTCTCGGGTCAGGTACCAGGGCCCCGGAGTTCTCGCGCTTCAAATCCATACGGGCTGAGCTCGGGTGATGCCGTGGAGTTCGAGGACCTTGTCCGGGTTCGTGTGGGCTCT
>NZ_JBFAME010000022.1:0-38084 GCF_040660275.1 Nocardiopsis sp. NPDC049922
CTGATGGTACTGCCCTGTGGTGGGGTGGGAGAGTAGGTCGCTGCCACGGTTTTTCTTGGAGGGGGTCGTCCCATGGGGGCGGCCCTCTCTTTTTTACGGGCATGCTTGTGAACTCGTGAAACCGATGAGGCAGTCGTTTTTCGGTCTTCGGTGGCTCTGTTCTCGATTCGGTCTTTTTCCGGGGTGCTTCGAGTGCCTGTTCTTTCCAGCATTCTCCCAATTCACAATATGTTCAAGATTGCGTCTATCCGTCTATGAAACGGTGTTTTCGGGCATATCACACATTGACCGCGATTCGGCGGTCGGGAGCACGAGGAGGGGTGTGTGATGAACGGGAACCGGATGGTGAGGGCGGGTGCCCGTGCCGCCGCCGTGGCGGTGCTGGTGGGAGGGCTGGCTGCGGGAACGGCCGGACCCGCCGTCGCGCAGGCGGACGTTGAAGCAAGGAACCGGACGTATGTGAAGGCCGAGTCGGTGCCAGATCAGGAGACCGCGAGCACTAGGTCGGGGAGTCTGGGGGGTCTGGGGGGTCTGTTGAACCTGGGTTTGAAGGACCTCTCTCTGGCAGGGATCGCGAATGTGCCAATCAAACACGTGCTCAACGACAACAACATCAATATTCCCATTCTGTCGTCGTGAGTCAGCACGGTGCGACCCGTTGAATCCAGGTAGCGTCTGAGACGGGAATGAAACAGGAGAGTCCGCGGGCGCCTCGACGTGTTCTGTGTCGGGGCACCCGTGTGTCGGATCAGGCGTGCAGGTCGGCCGCCTCGATCTCCTCGCGGGTGATCCCCAGGATGAAGGCGATCGCGTCCAGATAGGGCACGGTCACCGAGGTGTCCGCCTGCTCGCGAACGACCGGCTTGGCGTTGAACGCCACACCCAGTCCCGCGGTCTGGAGCATGTCCAGGTCGTTGGCCCCATCGCCGATCGCGACCGTCTGGGTCAGCGGCACCCCGGCCTCCTCGGCGAACCGCTGCAGCGTCGTGGCCTTCCCCTTGCGGTCGATGATCGGGCCCACCAGCTCACCGGTGAGCTTGCCGTCCACCACCTCCAGGGTGTTGGCGGCGGAGTAGTCCAGGTCCAGGAGCTCCACCAGGGAGTCGGTGATCTGGGTGAACCCGCCGCTGACGATGCCGCACTCGTATCCGAGCCGCTTGAGCGTGCGGACCAGGGTCCGGGCGCCCGGCGTCAGCACGATCTCCTCCCGGACGCGGTCGATCGCGGAGGCGTCGAGTCCGCGCAGCAGCGCGACCCGGGCGCGGAGGGACTCCTCGAAGTCCAGCTCCCCGCGCATCGCCTGCTCGGTCACCTTGGCGATCTCCTCCTCGCAGCCCGCGTGGGCGGCCAGGAGCTCGATCACCTCGCCCTGGATCAGGGTCGAGTCCACGTCCATGATGATGAGGTGCTTACCCCGGCGGTGCAGCCCGCTGGGCTGGACGGCGACGTCCACGGCCTGGGTGCTCGCCTCCATCGCCAGTTCGGCGCGGAGCTGGTCGGCGCTTCCCCCGGAGATGTCCATCTCGACGGAGGTCACCGGGTAGCTGGAGAGCCGTTCGATGCGGTCGATGTTGGCGCCCGCACGGGCCACGCACGACGTGATCGCGGCGAGGGCGCCGGGGCGGAGCGGATCGGCCAGGACGGTGACGTGCAACCGGTTCGGGTCGTAGGTGTTGACCCGTCCCCCGCCGTCCCCGTACTCGGTCTCCATGTCGAGGTCGATCGCGGTCTTGTCGAGCGCGTTGCGAACCTCCTCGAAGACGCGGTGCCGAGTCACGCCCGGAGCGACGCGCTCGTCCACCTCCAGGATCACGCCCAGGACCAGGCGACCGCCGAGGACGACCTGCTCCAGGTCGACGATGGCGACCGGGAAGACGGAGAGGGTGCTGAGCAGACGCGCGCTGATGCCCGGACGGTCCCGCCCGGTCACCGTGACCGACAACGTGGTTTCATCATTCATGGCGTCATCCACGGTACTCGGCCCGGGCCGACCCGTGATCGGCAGGTCGGCCTCTTTTCGCAGGTCGTTCACTATATGGACAACTGTCAGCGGCGTGGCTTCTTGGCCTTGACCGTGATTCCGCCCAGCATGCAGGTGCCGGTGAGCCGCACGACCGGCGCGTTCGGCTCCGTGACCTGGTCCGTGCCGTGCACGTCGGCGCCGCCCAGGATCGCGGACGTGTTGTTGATCACCCTGACCCCGTGCGGCACGATGATGTCCACGCCGCCCAGGATGACGGCCAGCTGGATGGTCACCTCGTTCTGGCTGAGGACGGCCTCGCGCAGATCCAGCTCGGCGCCTCCGCACAGCACGGACACGTTGGTCCGCGGCTCGACCAGCCAGCGACCCCGGCGTTCGCACCCCCCGAAGACCGCCACGAGGTTCTCCGAACCCTTGCTCTGCTCGGCCAGGTCGCGGGCCTCGGAGCCGAGGAGGGGGCGCTGGGTGGGTTCGGACGTCGGGAGATCCGCCACGATGGGAGCGAGCTCCCCGACCGTCTTGGCGCGGTAGAGGTCGTCCAGCCGGTCCTCGAGCTCCGTGGGGCTGAGCCGCCCCTCCGCGAGGGCGTCCCGGAGCCGCTCGGCGACCCTGTCCCGGTCGGAGTCGGAGGCTCGGATGTGGTCGGGCTGCATGGTCTCCTCGTTCCCTTCTCTCCACCTGCCTTCCAGTATTGGGGGTGCCGGGCCGTGGGGGATCAGGTATCGCCCCTGGGAGAACCCCGAGATCCGGTCAGCGCGTCCCCCGCTCGTGGGCGGTGTCCTAGCGACGCGGTGCGATCGCCGCGTGCGCGGCCACCCGGGCGCGGCGCACGGCCATGTCCAGCTGCCGGAGGGCCTCGCGCCGGCTCTCCGCCTGTCGCGCGCTGAGGCCGCGGCCGGAGAGCGGTTCGGCCAGCTCGACGACCCTCGCGAGCCGTTCGGCCTGGGCGGCCAGCCGGTGGGCGCGCGGCGGGTAGCCGTGCGCGAGCGGCGGCGCCTCCCTGTTCTCCAGCGCGCCCAGGACCTCCGGGCCGAACCCCGCGGCGTCGTCCACCCCCTCCAGGGCCCTGGTGACCTCGATCAGGGTGAGCTTCAACCGCTGCTCGGCCTCGGCGAGGTCGGGGACCTGCGGTATGGCGTTGGCGGCCCGGAAGGGGGTCCATGAGACGCCCACATAGGATGATCCTCGCCGGTCGGGGGTGGGCACCAGGCCCAGCTGTTCGTCGGCGAGCTGTACCAGGACACCCTCCCGGGCCTCCACGGCGGCCTGGTTGAGGTCCTTCGGCCCGACGAGCCCCAGCGGATCGCCCCAGGTGGGCAGCGCGAGCCGGAAGACCGACAGCCCGAGGCCGCCGAGGCGGACCAGGGCGGTGCGCAGGGGCACGCCGCTGTCGAACGGCAGGTCGTCCCCGGGTACTGTCCCGATCAGGTTGGGGCCGCCGCGTCGCTCCACGGCGTCGACGGCGTCGTCCAGTCCGACGTGTCCGGACAGCCAGGCGTTGCCCCAGGCGACGAGCGGTGCGGACGTGAGATGCATTGCTACAGGGTAGGTCGGCCCGTGCACCGGCGTGGGACGTGATGTGAGGGAGAACGATGGACGGGCGTGTGGTGGGCCTGAACGGGGTCACGGTGCGACGCGGGGGCGCGGCTCTGCTGGACGGGGTCGACTGGACGGTCCAGGAGGGTGACCGGTGGGTGATCCTCGGGCCCAACGGCGCGGGGAAGACCACACTGCTCAACGTCGTCTCCAGCCAGCTCTTCCCGACGGAGGGCTCGGTGGAGGTCCTCGGTGAACGGCTCGGCCGGGTCGACGTGTTCGAGCTGCGGCCGCTGATCGGCTACACGAGCGCCGCTGTGGCGGCCCGGGTCGAGCCGGGTACCCCGGTCGTCGACCTGGTGATCAGCGCCGCCTACGGCTACATGGGGCGGTTCCGCGAGGAGTACGGGATCCCGGACTACGGGCGGGCCCGCGCGCTGCTGGGGCACTGGGGCGTGGGCGACCTCGCCGACCGGGAGTTCCACACCCTGTCGGAGGGCGAGCGCAAACGGGTGCTCGTCGCCCGCGCGCTCATGGCCGACCCGGAGATGCTGCTCCTGGACGAGCCCGCGGCCGGGTTGGACCTGGGCGGACGCGAGGACCTGGTGCGGCGGCTGGGTGTGCTCGCCCGCAACGAGGCGGCGCCCACGCTCGTCATGGTCTCGCACCACGTGGAGGAGATCCCGACGGGCTTCACGCACGGTCTGTTCCTGCGGGAGGGGCGCGTGGTCGCCGCGGGTCCGCTGGACGAGGTGATGACGGCGGACACGCTCACGGACACCTTCGGCCTGCCGTTGAAGGTGGAGCGTGACGGGGACCGGTGGAGCGCCCGCGCGGTCTGATGATTTGGGATTGAGTTAAACAGGGCAATCTATCGACCACAATTCCTATATCTGTCCGGATGTGGATGCCCCTGGTGCATATGGGGTAGCGTCATCGATCGGTGAGCGGATCGCTCTATTTCGGCGCGCTTTATGATCATCGGGTGGGCGGGGCCGCCGATGCGCGGTCCGCGCCCGCTCCCCTGATCCCCTCGGGAAACTCCGGAGCCGCCCTCATGCCGTTGCTGATCGCCGCCCCCCGCTTCGAGACGGGGGTTGCCCCATGACGACCACGATCATCATCGTCGCGCTCTTCGTCGCCGTTCTGCTCATCATCTTCTGGCGGAGCGTGCGTATCGTCCCGCATTCGATGGAGGACGTCGTCGAACGGTTCGGCAAGTTCCACCGGACGCTGAACTCGGGTTTCAACGTCGTGATCCCGGGCGTCGACCAGGTGCGCGAACGGATCGACCGGCGGGTGCAGGTGGTCAGCTTCCCGCCGCAGTCGGCCATCACCGAGGACAACCTCGCGGTCGAGGTCGACTCGGCGGTCTACATCCGGGTCGTCGACGCCTACCGCGCCACCTACGAGGTCGCCAACTTCATCCAGGCGGTCGAGCAGCTGACCCTGGCCACACTGCGCAACGTCGTCGGCGGCATGAACCTGGAGGCGACGCTCACCTCCCGGGACGAGATCAACCGCGAGCTGAAGACGGTCCTGGACGAGGCCACCGCGGACTGGGGC
Source organism: Nocardiopsis sp. NPDC049922 (assembly GCF_040660275.1). Classification (NCBI taxonomy): domain Bacteria; kingdom Bacillati; phylum Actinomycetota; class Actinomycetes; order Streptosporangiales; family Nocardiopsidaceae; genus Nocardiopsis; species Nocardiopsis sp. NPDC049922. Next base: position 5,084 of record NZ_JBFAME010000022.1, read on the forward strand.
ATCGAGATCAGCCGGATCGAGCTCAAGGGCATCGAGCCGCCGTCCTCCGTGCAGGAGGCGATGGAGATGCAGATGCGCGCCGACCGGGAGAAGCGCGCCCAGCTGCTGAGCGCCGAGGGTGAGAAGCAGGCCGCGGTGCTGCGCGCCGAGGGCGAGCGCTCCTCGGCGGTGCTGCGGGCCCAGGGCGCCGCCGAGGCGCAGATGCTCACCGCCAAGGCCGACGCCGACGCCCAGACGCTCCGGGCGCGAGGTGAGGCCGACGCCATCCACATCGTGTTCAAGTCCCTGCACGCCAGCAGGATCGACAAGGACGTGCTCGCCTACCACTACATCCAGAAGCTCCCGGAGATCGCGCGGGGCGACGCCAACAAGGTGTGGGTCGTCCCCTCCGAGATGGGCCGCGCGCTCCAGGGGGTCGGCGACGCCTTCGATCGGTTGCGCGACGAGGTCGTTCGCGTTCCCTGATGTCCGGGACGCCCCGCTCGGACACGGTCCGGCGCTGACACGGCGGGGCTGACCGGCCCCGGCCCCATGGTCCGATGACCGGTTCTCGTAGTCTGTGGGGAATCTTCCCCGACGGACCGGGGATCGGTACGGACCTGGAGCGTCGGGGATGGAACTGTGGGAGGCCGCCGCCATCCTGCTGGCCGGAGTGGCGGCCGGGGGGATCAACGTCATCGCGGGGTCGGGCACGCTGTTCACCTTCCCCGTCCTCCTGGCGCTCGGCTTCCCCCCGATCACCGCGACCGTCTCCAACACCATCGGCCTGGCCCCCGGGTCGATCAGCGGGACCATCGGCTACCGGCGTGAGCTGCGGGGGCAGCGCACGCGCGTGCTGCGCCTGGGCGCCATGGCCTTCGTCGGCTCCATCACCGGCGCGCTGCTGCTCGTCTACCTGCCGCCCGGGGTGTTCGAGACGGTCGTCCCGTTCATGATCGGCGCGGCGTGTGTGCTCATCCTGTTCCAGCCCCGGATCGCCGCGTGGGCGCGGTCGCGCAGGCCCGCGTCCGAGAACGGCGGTCCGCTGCTCCCGGTGGGCTGCTACGCGACCGGCGCCTACGGCGGCTACTTCGCGGCGGCGCAGGGGATCATCCTGCTGAGCCTCCTGGGCACGGCGCTGGATGACGACCTCCAGCGGATCAACGCCCTGAAGAACGTGCTCACGACCATCGCCAACAGCACGGCCGCGGTGTTCTACATCGTCCTGGCCTCGCCCGCGTGGACGGCGGTGGCGCTCATCGCGGTCGGCACGATCATCGGCGGTCACCTGGGCGCGCGCTACGGGCGCAGGCTCAGCCCCGCCGCGCTGCGGGTGTGCGTGGTCGTCGTGGGCCTGACCGCCGCGATCCAGCTGGTCATGGGCCGGATCTGACCCGGCCTCAACCCTTGAGGTATCCGCGCCGGTCGGCGTCCTCCACCAGCGCGGTGGCGTAGGCGCCGAGCGCCTCGGAGCCCTCCGCGATCAGCTTGATCGCCTCCATGACCTGGGCGCGCGTGACACCGAAGCGCAGCCAGGTGCCGCCCTCGTTGTGCCAGTTGGACAGCATGGGCGCCAGGCGGTCGACGGCCCGGGCGAAACGGGCCTCGCGGGTGGCGCGCGCCTCGAACTCGTCCCACAGCGCCCGCGCCCGTTCGGCCTGGTCCTCGGGCAGCAGGGGGAAGATGCGGTCGGCCGCCGCGCGCTCGCGTTCGGCCTGGGTCTCGGTGCTGACGCGGTCGAAGAGGAAGGTGTCGCCGGCGTCGATCTCGACGATGTCGTGCAGCACGAGCATCTCGGTGACCCGGTCGATGTCGGTGCCCTCGGGGGCGTACTCGGCGAAGGTGCGCGCGGCCAGGGCCAGGTGCCAGGAGTGCTCCGCCGAGTTCTCCCGGCGGGAGCCGTCGACCAGCAGGTTCTGCCGCAGGACGCGCTTGAGCTTGTCGACCTCCAGAAGGAAGCGCAGTTGCGCGTTCAACCGCTCGTTGTCGACCCCGCTGGCAAAGACCGGTGCCGGTTCCGTCACGTGGTTCGCCCTCCTGATGGATGAGTCGAAACGGTCAGGTGGACCGCGTGAGCGGTCGCCACTGGATGATCCCATGGAACGCGCACCAGCTGTCTCGGCGGCGTCCTCCGAACAGCCGCGGGGGGAGGTCGGATGGTGCACCCGGTGAACGGGCGGTGCCGCGGCCGGGCGGAGGGGGCTCGGGGGCCGGTGGAGGGTCGTCTCAGTCCTGCGGCGATGTCTGGACCTGCGTGGAGGAGGTCAGGTGCCGGTGCAGCCACTCGGTGAGCGCGCGGTCGGTGAGGACGCCCGCCGGGGTCAGCGGCCCGGGCGCCAGACCGGGCTCGGGGCCGATCGTGTGGGCCAGGTCGGGGATGACGATGTGACGCAGGGCATGTTCGGGCACGTGGGGTTGGAGCGCGTCGTGCAGGGCCTGTCCGTCGTCGGGCGTGACCACCTCGTCCTGTCCGCCGCTGACGACGAGCAGCGGTGTCCGGGCGTGCGCGACCTCCTCGGCGCGGGCGGTGAAGTCCAGCCACTCGCGGGTCTGCCGTGAGCGTTCGTCCCACGCGTAGGGTGCGCCGGAGCGGCGTTCCCGGGCCGAGATGACCAGGGCCGGGTCGGCGACGGGGTTGATGACGGCGGCCGCGCCGACCGGCAGGCGGCTCTCGGCGAGGGTGAGCAGGGTGGCGGCCGCCCCGGCCCCGAAGCCCACCAGGCCGACGGGGTCGTCGGTGACCGGGAGGGTGGCGCGCAGCGCGTCGGCGACGCGGTGCAGCTCGGCGGCGGACTCCTCGACCACCGGCCCGAAGAGCTCGACGAGGTAGTCGCGCTCGCCGCGCTGGTTGACCTCGGGGACGCCGCCCTCGGGCAGGCGGGCGCCGAACAGGGGCAGGCCCAGGTAGACGCGCCAGGCGGGGAGCGGGGCCATGGGGATGACCCCGGCCAGGGCGGCCTCGCCGCGCGGCGGCTCGAAGGCGTGCAGCGCGAGGACGAGGGGCGCCGGCGCGTCGCTCGCCGCGGGAGGCAGGGCCAGGTAGGGGACACCGGCGGCCGTGCCGGTGACGGGTCGGGTGAGGGTGCTGGTGTCGGCTACCACGGATGATCGCCTCCGTTGCGCTCGGAGAAGTCGGTCAGGTAGCTGCTGACCAGGCGCTTGGCCTCGCGGATGAGGGCCGGGTCGCCGTCCGGGTCGTCGCGGAAGGCGAGCTTGAGCACCGAGTCGGCGGCCTCGACGGCCACGTGGATGGCGCGGTCGAGGTCGTCGGTGTCGGGGATGCCGGTGACGGACACGATGATCTCGCGCAGGCGGACCGAGATGACGCGGTTGTTGTCGGTGCCGCCGTTGAGGAGTCTGCGGTCGACGATGTCGCCGAAGTGCAGGCTCCGGAAGCCGGGGATCGTCCGGTGCATGTCGATGTACTCGTCGATGACGGTGTCGACGGCCACGGTCCAGTGCGAGAAGGAGGCGTCGGCCAGGCGTTCGGTGACGCGCGCGCCGAACTGGTCGAGGAAGCGCAGGCCGAGGGCCTGGGTGATGGCCTTCTTGTCCGGGAAGAACTGGTAGACCGACCCGATGGCGACGCCGGCGCGCTCGGCGATGCGGGTCGTGGAGAGGTTGTCGTAGCCGATCTCGTCGAGGAGTTCCGCGCAGCAGTCGAGCATGCGCTGCACTCTGAGCATGCTGCGTTGCTGTGCGGGGAGTCTGCGGAGCGGGGCCTGGGCGAAGGCGAGGCCCTCGGAGGCGAGGCTGACCGGCCCACGGCTCTCGCGCGACACGTGGGACCCGTTCGCGCCGCCAGGGGACCGTCGCGGCCGCTGGGACGTTGAGCTTCGGGGATTTGTCGTCACACCACCTATGATGCCTTTCCGGATTCACCTGGTTCCGTGGAAATTCCACTTTCGTTCCGGAGATCGTTGCGGAAGTGTCCGACGTCTCCGTGGTACGGGTGTTCTTCGAGGTCACGAACGTGGTTCCGGTCAACGTGACGGATGTCCACTTCGCCGGTTCCGCTGGTGATTGTCGTCGTCACCGTTCGCGCGGGCCGACGCTACCCCGTGGGGGTGACACTTTCCGGTGCCGCCAGGGTTCTGACGTGGTCGCGTGAGCTTCGGCCGTGGGGGCTGGGTGGGGCGTGTCCGCACGCGTAGTCTCGCGCCCATGGACACCAACCCGGCCCCGGCGACCGTCGACGCGCTCATCAAGGACCTGCCCAAGGTGGAACTGCACGTCCACCTGGAGGGCTCGATGCCCGCGGACACCCTGTTCGCGCTGGCCCGCAAGTACGGCCTGACCCAGCTCCCCGACTCCCTGGAGGCGCTCCAGGAGTGGTACGCCTTCACCGACTTCCCGCACTTCGTCGAGGTGTACCTGGAGTCGGTGGGCGCCCTGCGCGACGAGGAGGACTTCGCGCTCCTGGCCTCCGTCGTCGCCCGGCGGCTGGTCGCGCACAACGTGCGCTACGCGGAGCTGCACGTCAGCCTGTACGGGCATCTGATGCGCGGGGTCCCGGCACGGGTGGTCTTCGACGGGATCGAGCACGCGCGGGTGGCGGCCGAGCGCGACCTCGGTATCCAGCTGCGGTGGATTCCGGACTTCCCGGCCGACTTCGGGGTGGAGAGCGCGGAGCAGACGGTCGAGGCGGTGCTGAGGGACGCGCCGCACAGCGTGGTCGGGTTCGGCGTCGGCGGTGTGGAGACCCCGCTGGAGCAGTACGCCGGGGTGTTCGGCCGGGCGCGCGCGGCCGGACTGGCGAGCCTGCCGCACGCCGGTGAGCACGGCGGCCCCGAACGGGTGCGCGAGGCGCTGGACGTGCTGCACGCGGAGCGGATCGGGCACGGCATCGACTCGATGCGTGACCCGAACCTGGTCGCGCGGCTGGTCGACGAGCAGGTGCCGGTGGACGTCAGCCCGACCTCCAACGTGTGCACGCGCGCGGTCGGGGAGATCGGGGACCATCCGCTGCCGAGCATGCTGGACGCCGGTCTGCTGGTCACGCTCAACACCGACGACCCGACGATGTTCGGCACCGACCTGACCCGCGAGTACCGCACCGCGTACGACCTGGGGCTGTTCCCGGCCGACCTGGTGCGGCTGGCCGCGAACGGCGTGCGTGCCTCCTACCTGGGCGCGGCACGCCGCCACGCGCTGCTGGGCGAGATCGCCGCCGTCGCCGAACGCCACGGCGTCGCCGCGCCGGTCCTCTAGGCGGGAGAGCCGGTCAGGGGCAGGGCGCAGGTGCCGCGCATCTCCTCCCACGTCGTGCGCGCCTGGTCGGCGGCGGCGCCCTCGTAGGGCACGGGGACGCCGCCCTCGATGCGCGCGGGAGCCCAGTCGGACTCGGTGACGCGGCCGTCGTCGAAGGTGAGCGTGAGCACGCCGCTCTCCGCGGTGGGTCCGTCGAAGTTGTAGAAGACGAAGTTGCCCAGCCCGTAGTGCACGTAGGAGTCGCCGACGAAGCCGCCGGGGGACAGCACGTGGGCGTGGCCGCCGACGACGGCGGTGGCGCCCGCCGCGATGAGGTCGTCGGCCAGCGTGGGGGCGTGCCCGATCGGGCAGTGCGATCCCTCCAGGCCCCAGTGCAGGAAGACGACGACGTTGTCGACCTCGGCGGCGGCCTCGGTGACGGCGGTCAGCATCCGCTCGCGGGCCTCGCCCTTGACGGAGGCGAGTCCGGGCTTGCCCTCACCGGCGGTCCAGGCCTCCATGAGGTGGTCGTCGAGGACGTCGGTGGCGCCGAACAGGGCGACCGTCTGACCGCCCGCCTCCGCGATGTGCGGGGTATAGGCCTCGTCGGCGTCGTTCCCGGCCCCGACCAGGGCGACGGGTGAGGCGTCGCCGGCCGCGAGGGTGTCGGCCAGACCGTCCTCCCCGTAGTCCATTCCGTGGTTGTTGGCCATGGACGCCACGTCCACGCCGGCCGCGTCCAGGGCCTCCAGGGCGGTGGAGGGGGCGCGGAAGACGTACTGCTTGTTCGGTGCGGGGGTGCCGCCCTCGGTGACGGCCGTCTCCAGGTTGACCATGGCCAGGTCGGCGGCGGAGAGCTGGTCGGCGATCGGACCCATGGCGGTCGACGGGTCGGTGAGCCGGGATTCGAGGAGGCCCTCGAACATGACGTCGCCGCCGAAGGCGATGGTGAAGGGCTCGGTGTCCTCGGGCGGCGTGCTCGGCGAGGCGGTCGCGCCCTGGAGGGCCGCGGCCTCCTCGGTGCCGCCGTCCGTCTCCGTGGGGGAGTCCGTGTCTTCTGGGGAGCAGGCGGACACGAGGAGGGCGGTGGCGAGCAGCGCGGCCCCGCCGCGGAGCGGGGTCCGGGGGAGCCGGGGGCGGGTGGGCATGGAGGTCTCCTGGGAAGGGGTCGTGAGGGGGTGTCCGTGCAGTGGGACGCGCGCCCCGCATGTCCGGTTTGCCGGACTGGTCGCCTACTACTCCGTGTCGCCGAGCGGCGACCGATCGGGTTGGTATCATTTCCGGCTTTTCGTGTGAATCGGATATTTGTTAGAAGGGCGGAAGGTTCGGGCGTTCGGTATACGGCGCCGAACGTGGTCTCGGAAACGAATCAACGAAGTGGATTAGTGGACGAGATCTGAGGGGACCCAAATTTTCTTTGCCGCCAATCACGACCCTCTGTTCCTGTATATGTACGTAGAGTTATTAACTACAAGGCTTTGACCAGTGATGACTTCAAGCTGTTGTGTATTGCGTACTTAAAGTATCGACAGCACGGAACACTATTTCTGAAAAACGCCTGCGCGCCGCCCGGGGCTTGCTAACGTTTCGGTCCGTCGCCGGTTCTCGCCAGGGTCGATCCCTAAGAGCCGCGGCCTCCGCACGTCAGCGGGCCACCCCGCAGAATTCACCGTCGACCGGTGACGGGCCCGCCAGCGCCGTGGACGTGGAATCGCTCCTCTGGGAAGCGAGACCGCGCACCCCGGTTCCCTCCGCGGCGCTCACGCGCCATGACTGGCGCGATCGCCTGGCTGTCTCCGTGAAAGGTCAAAGCAGCACGATGCGCAACACACTCCGTTACCCCTTCGCGACCGTCCTCACCGCCGGACTCGTGGTCGCCCCCCTGACCGCGGCCCTCGCCGACACGTCCACGGACGGTTCCGGTGGCGTGGCCAGCGGCAACCAGATCATCGTCCCCGTCGACATCCAGGCCGACCTGTGCGGCAACTCCCTCGCCGTGCTGGGCATCTCCAGCGCCGAGTGCGACCAGGTGTCCCAGGTGCTCTACGAGACCAGCGGGCAGGGCGCCTCGACCGACGGTTCCGGTGGCGTGGCCAGCGGCAACCAGATCATCGTCCCGGTCGACGCGGCCGTGGACGCCTGCGGCAACGCGGTCGCGGTCGGCGGTCTCTCCGAGGCCGACTGCGTCGAGGTGGTCGAGGCCCTGGAGGAGGAGAGCGCGTCCGAGAGCGGCGCGTCCACGGACGGTTCCGGTGGCGTGGCCAGCGGCAACCAGATCATCGTCCCGGTCGACGCCGCGATCGACATCTGCGGCAACTCGGTCGCCGTGCTGGGCGCCTCCAGTGCCGAGTGCACCACCATCATCAACATCATCCAGGCCTCCCCCGCGAACGAGGGAGCGCCGACCACCGACGGCTCGGGCGGTGTGGCCAGCGGCAACCAGATCATCGTCCCGGTCGACGCCGCCGTCGAGATCTGCGGCAACGCCGTGTCCGTGCTCGGCGTCGCCGAGGGCGCGTGCATGGAGCAGATCTCCGAGGACGGCGGCGATGGCGGTGACGGTGGTGACGACGGCGGTGACGACGGCGACGGTGGCGACGACGGGAACGACGGCGGTGACGGTGGTGACGACGACGGCGGCGACAACGGTGACGGTGGCGACGACGGCCGCGACGACGATGACGACACCGACGGCGGCTCCGACGACGGCGACGACTCCTCCTCCACCGGTGACGACCCCCAGCCCCAGGCCGACGAGGAGCTCGCGGTGACCGGCACCGCCCTGGGCGGTCTGGTCGCGGCCGGTGTGGCCGCGATCGGGGCCGGCGCCGCCGGTCTGTACTTCGCGCGCAAGCGCCGCGCCGCCGCCGAGGACGAGGTCTAGCACCCGAGCCGCAGGCGCGAACCGACCGTTGGGCGGGGCTCCCGGTGTTCCGGGGCCCCGCCCTTCGCGCGTCCGGGCACCGTGCCGGGTCGGGGGCGGTGCGGGGTGACCGGGGACGTCTCATAACCTCGAAGACGTGCTCAGAGTCCTGTTCTCCTCACGCATGCTGGCCTTCCACGCGCTGGTCCTGCTGATCGTGCCCAGTTTCGTGTGGTTGGGCTTCTGGCAGCTGGACCGCTGGGAGCAGCGCAGCGCCGCGGTCGACCTCCAACAGGGCAACCTGGCCGCCGACCCGGTGCCCGTCGCCGAGCTCACCGAGGTCGGCGGGACCGTGGACCGCGAGGACCGGTGGCGCACGGTCGAGGCCACCGGCGCCTGGGACACCGAACACGAACTCCTGCTGCGCAACCGGGACGGCGAACGCGGCGTCGGATTCCACGTGCTCACGCCCCTGGTGACCGAGGAGGGACCCGCCGTCCTGGTCAACCGGGGCTGGATCGCCCCCGGGGAGACCGCGCGGGACACCCCCGAGGCGCCGTCCGCGCCCGAGGGCGAGGTCGAGATCGCCGGACGCCTCCAGTTCTCCGAGAGCGAGGAGAACACCGGGCTGCGCGAGCGCGACGGCCTGCCCGAGGGCCAGATCATGATCGTGGACGTCGAGTCCCTCGCCGAGGACCTGCCGTACCCGGTCTACGGCGGATACGTGGAGCTCACCCGGCAGGACCCCGTGCCCGACCCCGCCCCCGAGCGTGTGGCCGTGCACGAACTGGACTCGGGGATGAGCCTGTCCTACGCGGTGCAGTGGTGGGTGTTCACGCTCATCGCGATCGGCGGATGGGTGTTCCTGGTCCGGCGCGAGCTGAGGGACGCGCGGGCGGCGGAGTCGGATGCGACCCCGACGGGGACACCGGAGGAGGAGCATGCGGGACGAGGCTGACTACCCGGACCCCGGCCACGTCGAGCGCCGCGCCGCCGACCCGGTGGAGAGCGCGCGGGCGGGCCGCCTGTGGTGGGACGCCGCCGCCGACGCCTACCAGGCCGACCACGGGGCCTTCCTGGGAGACGCCGACTTCGTGTGGTGCCCCGAGGGGCTGACCGAGGCCGACGCCGACCTGCTCGACCTGGCGCGGACGCGCGACGGACGGTTCCTGGAGGTCGGGTGCGGCGCGGGCCAGTGCTCCCGGTGGCTGCGCTCCCAGGGGGTGCGGGAGGTCGTCGCCGTCGACGTCGCCCTCCGCCAGCTCCAGCACGCGCGGCGGATCGACGAGGAGGTCGGGATCGCGGTTCCCACGGCGCAGGCGGACGCCCAGCGGTTGCCGTTCGCGGACGCCTCGTTCGACGTGGTGTTCTCGGCCTTCGGGGCGTTCCCGTTCGTGCCCGCCGCCGTGGACGCGCTGGCCGAGGCCGGTCGGGTGCTGCGCCCGGGCGGGCGCCTGGTGTTCTCGGTGACCCACCCCGTGCGCTGGTGCTTCCCGGACGATCCGACCGAGCGCGGGTTCACCCTCCACCAGTCCTACTTCGACCGCCGCGCCTACGTGGAGGAGGACGACCGGGGGCGCGCGGTCTACGTCGAGCACCATCTGACGATGGGCGACTGGATTCGCGGGATCGTCGGGGCCGGGCTGGTCCTGAGGGACGTGGTGGAGCCGGAGTGGCCCGAGGGGCACGAGCGGGTGTGGGGCGGTTGGGGGCCGATCCGCGGCCGGATGATCCCGGGGACGGCGGTCTTCAGCGCCGTCAGGCCGGGCTGACCGGTGCGCCGAGGTACTCGGGCGGCACGGACCCGACCAGCCAGACCCCGTTGTCGGTGACGCGGAAGGCGTGCCCGTCGGCGTGCATGCGTCCGGCGGCGACCACCAGCACGACCGGGGCGCCGCGGCGGGAGCCGACCGTGCGGGCGGTGGCCTCGTCGGCCGACAGGTGGACGTCGTGGCGGCTCATGGGTCGCAGCCCCTCGGCGGTGATCGCGGGCAGGAAGCGACCGACGGTGCCGTGGTAGAGCAGTTCCGGCGGCGCGGTGGGCTCCAGGGCGAGGTCGACCTGGACGGTGTGGCCCTGGCTCGCGCGGATGCGGGTGCTGTCCGCGTTGAGGGCGAACCTTCGCTTGTCGTTGGTGCGGACGATCTCCATCAGCTCGGCGTGGGTGATGCGGCGCCCGGCGTGGCGGCAGCCGTCCAGGAGCGCGCGGACGTCGGCCCAGCCGTTCGCGTCGAGGGTGATTCCCGCGCGGGCGGGGTCGTGGCGCAGCACCAGGGAGAGGAACTTCGAGGCGCGGATGCGGCGCTTGGGGTCCATGCTCCGAGGATGCCCTCCTCCCGGAGGCGGGGCCAGCGGTTTTCGGCCCGGTGAAAACCCGTTGGGCGGGTGGTGCGCGTCCGGATAGGTTCGTGCCGCGTCGAGGGCGAGGAGAGAGCGTGTCACAGAGGCTGCGCCAGATATGGCGGGAGACCCGCACCGCCGTCGAGGACGAGCGGTACGCGGTCGGCGGTCGCCCGGTGGAGCTGTCGGAGGCGCTCGCGGCGATGCGCGCGGGCACGCGGCTCTACCTGCCCGAGGAGGTGCGGGCCCTGACCGCTCCGGAGGGGGCGCGGGCGACGCGCGTCGAGGTCACGGGTGAGAGCACGCTGGAGGCACTCGTGCGGCTGTCCGGTTCGGACGGGCTCGCGGCGCTGAACTTCGCGTCGGCCCGTAACCCTGGCGGGGGCGTGGCGAACGGCGCGCGGGCCCAGGAGGAGAGCCTGGCGAGGTCGAGCGCGCTGTGCGCCTCCCTGACCAGGTGTCCGGAGTTCTACGACCACCACCGGAAGGCGACGAGTCTGCTGTACTCCGACCGGGTGATCCACTCGCCGGGCGTGCCGGTGTTCCGGGACGACCGCGGCGCGTGGCTGCCCGAGCCCGTGGTGGCGGACTTCCTGACCTGCGCCGCGCCGAACCGGCGCATGGTCGAACGCAACGGGACGGGCGAGGAGCACCTGATCGGCGACGTCCTGACCCGCCGTGCGCGGGGCGTCCTGGCGGTGGCCGCGGACCGCGGGGCGGTCACCCTGGTCCTGGGCGCGTGGGGCTGCGGGGTGTTCGGGAACCGTCCCGCCGAGGTGGCGGCGGCCTTCGCCGAGCCCCTGAACGGGGAGTTCGCCGGGGTGTTCGAGCACGTCGTGTTCGCGGTGATGGACCGGGACGACGCGCTCCGGCAGCCGTTCCGGGAGGCGTTCGCCTGTTCGTGACCCGGCCCGTCGTTCGAACCGCGACTCCGAGCCGCCGGATACGGGTAGGACGCCCTGCGTGACCGACGGTGCCGAGTGGCCTGGGGTGTCCGGTGCGCGTCCCTCTCCTCCTCCGAACCGCGCTCGACTGGCACCGCCCGCTCATGACGGCCGCGGCGCTGTCGGGACTGGTGTTCGCGGTGGCCCTGGCGGGGATCGCGGCCGACGACCGCGTCCTGGTGGGCGAACCCGTCTGGAGCAAGCCCGCGAGGTTCGCCCTGTCGATCGCCGTGTACACCGTCACGCTCGCCTGGCTGCTCTCCCGGACCCGGCGGTTCGGGCACCGGCTCGGCACGGTGATCGCGGTGCTGGTCACCGCCGAACTGGCGGCGATCGTGGTCCAGACCGTGCGGGGTGTGCGGAGCCACTTCAACGTCGCGACCGCGGTCGACGCCGTGGTCTTCAACGCCATGGGCGTGGTCATCATGGCGGTGTGGGCGCTCAACCTCGCCTTGGCCGCCGTGCTGCTCCGCCGACCGGTCGGTGACCGCGCCACGACGCGGGCCGTGCGGTGGGGGATGGCGGTCACGCTGGCGGGCATGCCGGTGGCGCTGCTGATGTCCCCGGCCACGCCGGAGCAGGCGGCCGCGCTGGCGGAGGGCGGGTCGGACGTGATCGGCGCGCACACCGTGGGTGCTCCCGACGGCGGACCGGGGCTGCCGTTGGTCGGGTGGAGCACGGTGGCGGGCGATCTGCGGGTGCCGCACTTCGTCGGGGTTCACGGGCTCCAGGCGATGATCCTGGTGGCGCTGACCGTGGGGGCGGTGGCGCGGTACCGGTCCGAGGCCGCCCGGGTCCGGCTGGTGGGGGTGGCGGGGGCCGCCTACGCGGGGATGTTCGGGCTGACCGCCTGGCAGGCGCTGCGGGGCCAGTCCGTCGTGGCCCCGGACGCGTGGACGCTGACGGTCGCCGGCGCGCTCCTGGTCTGCGCCGTCGCGGGTTCGTGGTGGGCGCTCGCGCGCAGGGGGAGGCGCCCTCCCGGGAGCGAGCCCGGGGCGGCCGGGGGTCGCGGCCGCCCACGGGCGTCGGTCACACGGTGTCGGCGCCGCGGAAGAGCTGGACCACACCGGTGATGTTGTCCGCGCCGTGGCCTCGGTCGACCGCCCGTTGGTAGACGTCGGCGGTGGTGCTGGTGAGCGGAAGGTCGGCGTCCCGCAGGGCGGCGTCGGTCGTGGCGTACGCCAGGTCCTTGGCGACCAGCTCGATCGGGAACGCCGCCGGGAAGGTGCGGCCGAGCATGGCGGTGGCGGCGCCGGCGGAGGCCGGGCCGGTGACCGGGGTCGCGGTCAGCACGTCGACGGCGCGGGCCGGGTCGAGATCGGTGCCGTCCAGGGCGCCGACCAGCTCGGCGACCGCGGCGACCTGGACGGCGAACAACGCGTTGACGACGAGTTTCATCCGCGCGCCGGATCCGGTGGATCCCATGTGGTGTACCGCGGCTCCGAGCTGCCGCAGCACCGGTGTGACGCGGCACAGGCTCGCCGGGTCCCCGCCGACCAGGAAGATCAACGCGCCGGCCTCGGCCTGCGGACGTGAACCCACGACCGGCGCGTCGAGCCACGTCACCCCGTGTCGCGCGCCGCGGGTGGCGAGCTCGTTCGAGAAGCCGGGCGTGACGGTGGAGCAGTCGACGGCGATCCCTCCGGGCGCCATGGCCGCCAACGCGCCGTCGTCGGGGGAGAGCCAGACGTCGCGGCCGGCGTCGTCGTCGCGCAGCATGCTCACCACCAGATCGCGGTCGGCCGCGGCGAGCGCGGGCGTCGCCGCGGGCGTGGCGCCGGCCTCGACGAGCGGCTTCGTGGCCTCGGGGCTCCGGTTCCACACGGTGAGATGGTGCTCGCCCGTGGCGAGGAGACGGTGGGCCATGCGCGAGCCCATCGCGCCGAGTCCCAGCACAGCGATGTTCATCGTGCTCCTTGTGTGCGTCGTGCGGTGGCGGCAGCCGGTCGATCGCCGCGCGGCCCAGACCACGATGGCCCCCGGTGGCCGGGGCGTGGATTCCGGTGATCCGGATACCGACGACTCTGCCGCTCAACGATGAGGTGATGAATGGCTGAGACGCTCACGTTCTTGTCCGTCCGTCGCATTCCGATACCCACGGTGTCGCTGACACCGCTACGCTGGGTGGATGGATGTGCTCGGTGACGTACTGGCGCTGGCCCGCGTCGACGCCAGTCTCATGGCGACCTTCGACGCGCGGGCCCCGTGGGCGATCGAACTTCCGGCCCGCCGGGGCGCCTCGTTCCACGCCGTGGTGGCCGGCACGTGCTGGTTCACCGCCGTCGGCGCGCCGCCGCGCCAACTGACCCCCGGCGACCTCGTGCTGCTGCCCGCCGGAGCACGCCACGCACTGGCCACCGACCCGGGCCTGCCGACCCGTCGCTTCGACGAGGACCTCAAACGCCGCCTCATCCAGCCCGACGGCGAGCTGGTCCTCGATGGCCCCGGCGCGCGCACCCGCATCCTGTGCGCCGGATACGGCTACGCGCCCGACGCCGCCCACCCGGTGCTGAGCCTGCTGCCGCCGGTGCTGCACGTGGCCACCGCACAGCCCGAGAGCGGACCGTGGCTGCGCATGATCCTGGACCTGCTGGCCCACGAGACTCACGACGACGCCGCCGGGTCCAGCACCGCCGCGGTCCGCCTGCTCGACCTGTTGCTCATCCACGTCATCCGCGCCTGGCTGGACTCCGGTGGCGACGCGGTGGACACCTCGTGGCTGCGGGGCCTGCGCGATCCGGTCACCGCCCGCGCCCTGTCCGCCCTGCACGCACGGCCCGGCCACGCCTGGACCCTCGACGCGCTGGCGGCGACCGTCAACGTCTCCAGAGCCACTCTCGCCCGACGGTTCACCCGCGAGGTCGGCCAACCCCCGCTGACCTACCTCACCCGGTGGCGGCTGCACGTGGCCGCGCACCAGCTGCGTGAGACCACCGCACCGGTCGCCACCATCGCCCACGAGGTGGGCTACACCTCCGAGTACGCCTTCAACCGTGCCTTCACCCGCGCCCACGGCCAACCGCCCGGCCGCTACCGCCGTCGCACCACCGCGTAGGCGAGGCCACCGCCCGGCCCGGCGACCGGGAGCGGCTCGTGGACGGAGCCGGGGCCGCTCGGCCGTCGTGTGAGTTGTGCGAGTCTTTGCCGCGTCACACCCCGCTCGCAGGGCTGGCGCGGGAGAGACTCGGAGGTGGTGCGTTTCGTGGACACACGGAGAAGGGGAACCCATGATCACCACCAACTTCGTCTCCGGCTCCCCCTGTTGGATCGAGCTGGGGTCGCCGGACGTGGACGCCTCCGTCGCCTTCTACCGGAAGGTGCTCGGGTGGAGTGTCGGCGAGCCCGCGCCGGACACGGGCGGGTACCGGATGTTCCAGCTGGACGAGATCCCGTTGGCCGGTCTCGGGCCGCTCATGGACGAGGGGCAGCGTCCGGCGTGGAGTGTCTACTTCGCCACCCCCGACGTCGACGCGACGGCCAGCACCGTGGTGAGTCTCGGCGGGACCGTGCACGCGGGGCCGATGGACGTGATGTCGTTCGGCCGGATGGTGTTCTGCGCCGACCCCCAGGGCGGGGACTTCGGGCTCTGGCAGGCGTACGACTTCCCGGGCATGGGGGTCACCGACCAGGACGACACCCTGTGCTGGGTCGAGCTGTGGACGCCGGACAGCGCCGCCGCGCAGTCCTTCTACACCAAGCTGTTCGGCTGGCGCTTCCAGGACTTCGATCTCGCGGGGAGTCCCGAGCCGTACCGGATCATCGCCCCGTCGGGCGAGGCCGAGAACCGGGAGTTCGGCGGGCTCATGGGGGTGGGCGCCGCCGAGTTGGAGGCGACCGGCGGCAAGGCCGCCTGGCAGCCGGTGTTCGCCGTGGCCGACTGCGACGCGGTCGCCTCGGCGGTCGGCTCGGCGGGCGGTCAGGTGCTCATGGGACCCGATGACATACCGGGGGTGGGCCGGGTGGCCGTGTGCGTCGACCCGTTCCAGACCGGGTTCGCGCTGCTGACGCCCTCACCCGAGTGACGCGCCGGGGCCGCGGTCGTGCGAGGTGACCGCGGTCCGGAACGACCCCGACCGCGACGCGCGGGCACGGTCACCTCTGGCGCCGCCTCCCTCCCGTCGTCGGCGCGATGCGGTCGTTGCGCAGGTGCTCGTAGACGATCGACGCCCGCACGTCGGCGACCTCGGGCCGTTCGGTCAGTCTGTCGACCACGAACGCGTAGAGGCTGTCGTTGTCGGGCAGCGCGACGTGGACGAGGAAGTCCTCGCTTCCCGAGGTCACGAAGACCGACAGGGTGTCGGGCAGCGAGCGCACCCAGTCGCGGAAGGCCTCGATGTTGTGCCGCGAGGGCTTGACGACGCGCACGGTGATGAGCGCCTGCACCGGTCGGCCGATGAGTTCGAGGTCGACGTCGAGGAGTGCGCCGCGGATCACACCCTTCTCCCGCAGCGCGCGGGTCCGGTCCAGCGTCGTGGTCGGCGACGCGCCCACCGCGGCGGCCACGTCCCGGTTGGTGCGCCGTGCGTCCGCCTGGAGTTCGGCCAGGATCGCCGTATCTAGTTCGTCAAGATCAGCCATGCGCGCATTATACCCGTATTAAATACGGAAAGTTGTGTATACGTCCGCTGTGTGCATAACATTTATCTGAAAAGGTCGTATTTGGCGCGCCCAGGGGAGCGGATCCTTCCCGGGCAGGCGACGTCGCCCGCCGGACGACCCCGCTCGGATGCAGCGCCGCATCACCGCACACCAAGGGACGTCCGTCGCCGTCATGAGCGTTTCCTCCGTCGCGGCCGCCACCGACCGACCGTCGGTCCGGCCGCCCGCCGAGGCTCCCACCGGAGCCCGCCGAGGCCGCGTCCTCGCCCTGCTGGCCATCACCTGCGCCGCGCTGAACCTGCGCCTGGTGGTCACCGCCCTGTCCCCCCTGCTGACCACGGTCGGGGACGAGTTCGGCTTCGCCGCCACCGTCGTCGGCGTGTTCGGCACCCTGCCGCTCGTCGCCTTCGCCGTCTTCGGCCTGGTCACCCCCGCGATCATGCGCCGCCTGGGACCAGAGCTCACCGCCGTGCTGAGCATGCTGCTGACCGGTGTCGGCCAGGCCCTGCGCGCCCTCGCCCCCGACACGGGCACACTCCTGGTCCTGACCGCCGTGGCCCTCGCGGGCGCCGCGCTGGGCAACGTCGTGCTGCCACCCCTGATCAAGCAGTACTTCCCCGACCGTCTGGCGACGCTCAGCACCGTGCAGATGGTCGCCATCCACGCGGGCGCCCTCTTCCCGCCGCTGGTCGCCGTCCCCCTCGCCCAGGCCGTCGGCTGGCGGTTCGCGGTCGGCGCGTGGGCCGTGATCGCCCTGGTGGCCGCCGGGCTGTGGGCCGCCCAGTGGCTGCGGCCGACGGGGACCGCGGCCCCTCAGGGCGACCTCCTCCCGGCCCGGGGCGCCCTGGCCCGCCCCGTCTGGCGGGTGGGCATGGCCTGGCGCCTGGCCCTGCTGTTCGGGATGGTCACCTGGAACGTCTTCATCCTGTTCACGTGGCTGCCGACCCTGCTCGCCGACGCCGGTCACAGCGACGCCTTCGCCGGGAGCATGGTGTCGCTGATGGTCGGGGTGAGCCTGATGTTCGCCCTGGTCGCGCCCACCGTCACCGTCCGTGTCACCAACACCTTCCCGATCGTCGCGCTGGGCGTGGGCGGGTACGCGACCGGCTACCTCGGCGTGGCGGTCGGCCCCGAGCACCTGACGCCGCTGTGGGCGGTCTTCCTCGGTCTGGGCACCAGTCTGTTCGTGGTGACGATGACCATGATCACCACCCGCAGCACCACCCCCGGCGGGGCGGGCGCGCTCTCCGGGTTCGTCCAGGGCGCGGGCAGCGGGATCGCGCTGGGCGGTCCGCTCCTCTTCGGTCTGGTCGCCGAGCTCACCGGCGGATGGGCCGCGTCGTACCTGTTCGTGGCCGGTGCGTCGCTCCTCGTCGCGCTGGTGACGGCCTACGCCGAGCGGACTCCGCGCACCATCGAATCGGCCGCCGAATCGGTGCACCCGGACCCCGGTGGGACGCCGTTCGTGCGCGCATAATGGCGGCATGAGATCCTCGCCCCCCGATCGGCCCCCCTGTCTGGCACCCGCGCCGTTCCACCGTTCCGGATGACCACCGAACGGTGGCGCCCGCCCGGCCGCCCCGGACGGGACCCGCCGGTGGACGGCACGGGGGGCTCCCGGGCGCTCCTGCGCAACCGCGACTTCCAGGCGCTCTGGACCAGCCGGTTCTTCGCCGGTCTGGGCAAGGAGAGCGGAGAGGTCGCCTACCCGCTCCTGGTCCTGGTCCTGGTCGGATCGGCCGCGCAGGCCGGTGCGATCGGGGCCGCGCAGGTGGCCACGGCGATGGTCGCGGCCGTCGTCGGCGGAGCCCTCGCCGACCGGGCCAACCGGCGCGCGGTGCTCCTCGTCTGCGACCTGGGGCGGCTGGCCCTCCTCGCCCTGTTCACGGCGCTGCTGTTCACCGGGCACGCGTCGATCCCGCTGGTCCTGGGCGTCGCCGTGTGCTCGGCGGCACTGACGGGGATCGCCAACCCCGTGGCCATGGCCGCGATCAAGCAGCTGGTCCCGGCCGCCCAGCTCGCGGACGCCGCCGCCCAGAACCAGATCCGCCTCTTCGGGACCACCGCGTTGGGCGCCCCGGTCGCGGGCTCGCTGTTCAACCTGGGCAGGGCGTTCCCGTTCGTCGCCGAGACGCTGACCTACCTGGCCTCGTCCGTCCTGCTGATGTCCGTCCGCCGCCCGATGCAGGCCGACCGGGGCGACGGCGGGGAGTGGACCCTGCGCGGCGCGGTGAGCGGCTTCGCGGTGCTGGCCCGCCACCCCATCCTGCGGCCGATGATGGCGTGGATCCTGGGGTTCAATCTGGTGTTCACCAAGACGGGCGCGTTCCTGGCCGTCATCGCGACCGCCGAGAGCCAGGGCGCCTCCCACCTCCAGATCGGCGTGACCGTCTCCCTGGCGGGGACGGGCGGACTGCTGGGGGCGCTGGTCGCGGGGCCGGTGGTCCGGTGGGTGCGCCCGTCCACGACCTTCCTGGTGGCGGCGTGGTCGGCGCCGGTGGGCGCGCTCGCACTGCTCGTGGCGCCCAACGTGGTCCTGCTCGGGGTGATCGTCGGGTGCGTGTTCGCCGTCGTCCCCTGCGCCAACGCCGTGTTCTACGGCTACGTGGCCGCCTCGGTGGGCGACGACCTCCAGGGGCGCGTCCTGGGGGCGGTCATGTTCCTGGCGATGCTTTCCCAGCCGGTGGGCATCCTCGGGATCGGGATCGTCTTCGACCGGGCCGGACCCGGCTGGGTCTTCCTGACGATGGCGTGCGTGTCCGGGGTGGCCGCGCTGTGCAGTCTGACCCCGGTGATGCGCGCCCTGCCCCATCCCGAGGAGGTGTCCGTGGCCTGACGGGGGAGCGCCCCGCCAGGCCACGGGTCGGCGGCGGTCAGCCCTCGAAGGTCATCGCCGCGATGGGTTCCGTGGTCGGCTGTTCGGAACCGCCCTCGGGTTCGATCGTGACGGCCACGCCCTCGGCGCCCTCCGCCGCGGCGTCGGCGACCACGGCATCCGCCACGCCCTCGGCGTCGACCGCCAGGAGACCGGCCGGAGTGACCGCCCCGTTCTCGTGGGTGATCCAGAGCTGGTAGTCCCGTCCCTCCAGGTCCTCCAGCCCCTGCGCGCCGAACACGATCCGCCCGCGCTCCTCGGAGTGGACGAGCGTCATCCTCACCCCGTCGTCGGGCTCGCCGGACGTGTACTCGGCGTCGGGCGCGGTGAGCACCGACGTGATGAGCTGTTCCCGTTCTCGCAGCTCCCGGACCTGGCCGACCTGGTCGACCACCACCGCTCCGAGCGCGAGCACCACGGCCAGGCAGGCGGCGAGCACGAGCCGCGTGCCCCAGCCCCACCGGCGGCGGAGGTCCGGTGCGGGCAGGCGCTCCGGGGGAGGCGCGAGCTGCCGTGTTCGGGCGATCTCCGCCATGACACGCTCGCGCAGCCCCTCGGGCGGGGACGCGGCCGCCGTCGCGCCGAGGAGGGCGGCGGTCTCGGAGAAGCCCCGGACCTCCTGCACGCAGGCGGCGCACCCCGAGAGGTGGTCCTCGAAGCGCGTGCGCTCGTCGTCCGGGAGGGCGTCGAGGGCGTAGGCGCCCGACAGGCGGTGCGGGTCCTGGCTCAGTGATCTCCTCACCACTCCACCCCCAGGCAGTCTCGAAGCCGGATCAGTCCGTCGCGCATGCGCGTCTTGACGGTGCCCAGCGGCGTGGTCAGGAGGCGGGCGACCTCCCGGTAGGTGTACCCGCCGTAGTAGGCCAGGCGGACGGACTGCCGCTGGAGGTCGGTGAGCGTGTCGAGGCACCGCCGGACGCGTTCGCGCTCCAGCCGGTCGCCGACCTCCTCCGCCACCTCGTCGAAGGGGCGGTGGGTCTCGCCCGCCGCGGCGCGGGCCTCCCGGTCGGAGGCCGCCTGTTCGGAACGGACGCGGTCGACGGCCCTGCGGTGGGCCAGTGTCATCACCCAGGCCCGGGCGCTGCCGCGGTTCTCGTCGAAGCGGCAGGCCGTCCGCCAGATCTCCACCAGGACCTCCTGGGCGACCTCCTCCGACTGCGCCGGATCGCGCAGGATCCGGCGCGCGAGTCCGTAGACGGAGGGGCTCACCAGTTCGTAGACCTCGTCGAAGGCCCCCTCGTCCCCGCGCGCCACACGCCGGAGCAGTCCGGCGAGTCTGGCGTTCGGCGGACCCTGGACCTCGACCTCCGTCGTGAGGGGCTCTCCGGCTTCCTCGTCCATGTGCTCACTTTCTCTGGCGGGCCCTCGGAAACGGGGTCCGGACGGTCCGGCCTCAGCGCACGGACCGCCCGGACGTCAGACCCCTCAGGGCATCAGCACCGTGTCGACGATGTACACCGTGGCGTTGGCGGTCTGGACGTCGCCGCACACGACCCGCGCGTCGCCGTTGACGGTGAAGTCCTCTCCGGAGCCCTCGGCGGTGACCTCTCCGCCCTGGAGCGAGGTGAACGCCCCGTTCTCCAGGTCGGCCGGGCTCTGCCTGCCCTCCACGACGTGGTAGGTCAGGACCTCGGTCAGCTGCTCCTGGTCGGCGAGGAGGGCGTTGAGGTCCTCCTCGGGGATCGCGGCGAAGGCCTCGTTCGTGGGCGCGAACACCGTGATGTCCTCCGCCGAGTTGAGGGTGTCGACGAGATCAGCCTCTCCCACCGCCGTGACCAGTGTGGACAGAACGGGATTGTTGGAGGCGGCGGTCGCGACCGGGTCCTGGGCCATGCCCTCGAAGCTGCCCGCGCCGTCCTCGGGCACCGCGGCGCACCCGGGCCCGAACGCCTCCGTCGCGGTCATGTCACCGGTCGTCTCCTCCCCGGTCTCCTGGGTCTCCTGAGTCTCCTCGGGCGACGCGGAGTCGGTGGTCTCCTCTCCGCCCGTGCCGCCGCAGGCGGTGAGCCCGAGGGCGAGGACGGCGGCGGACGCGGCGGTGGCGAGGGTGCTCTTGCGAATCATGGAACTCTCCTTCATCGTGTACAACTTCGGTGGCCGCGGGAGCGGCGGGGGGATGATGGTCTGTCACTCCGCCGTGAAGCGGATGCGGTGCCATCCGGTGGCGCCGTCGGGAATCGGTTCGGCCCTGGCCGAGGGCTGGGTGGCGCCGGTGGCGTCGGTCGCGCGGACCTCCACGTCGTGCGGCCCGGGTGCGACCGATGTCTCGGCGACCCACTGGACCCAGGTGTCGACGCCCGGGA
Source organism: Nocardiopsis sp. NPDC049922 (assembly GCF_040660275.1). Taxonomy (NCBI): domain Bacteria; kingdom Bacillati; phylum Actinomycetota; class Actinomycetes; order Streptosporangiales; family Nocardiopsidaceae; genus Nocardiopsis; species Nocardiopsis sp. NPDC049922. The sequence goes on from NZ_JBFAME010000022.1 coordinate 26,177, forward strand.
CACGGGCGAGTTCGGCCTCCCGCCACGTGCCGCCGTCGACACGGACCTCGACGGCGGCGACGCCCCGGTGCTGGGCCCAGGCCACCCCGGCCAGGACGACGTCGCCCGACGCCACCCGACCGAGTGGGGCGGGCACGTCCACCCGGGACATGGTCTTGACGGGCGCACGGACCCCCCATCCGCGTCGGGCCCAGTAGGCCCGTTCGTCGGCGAAGCGGGTCAGCTTGATCTCGGTGATCCACTTGGTGGCGCTGACGAAGCCGTACAGGCCGGGGACGACCATGCGGGCCGGGTATCCGTGCTCGGCGGGCAGCGGCTCGCCGCCCATGCCGACGGCGAGGAGGGCGTCGCGTCCGTCCATGACGACCTCGGTCGGGGTCCCGCAGGTCCAGCCGTCGGAGGACGTGCTGAGGATCTGGTCCGCGCCGGAGTGGACGCCCGCTCGCCTGAGGAGCGCGGCGAGCGGCGCGCCCAACCAGCGGGTGTTGCCGACCAGGTCGCCGCCGACCTGGTTGGACACGCAGGCGAGCGTGATGTCGGCCTCCTCCAGCGGAAGGGCGAGGAGTTCGTCCAGGTCGACCTCGAACGGGCGGTCGACCATCCCGTGGATTCTCAGGGTCCACCGCGACGGGTCCGGCCGGGGCACGGTGAGCGCGGTGTCGATCCGGTAGAAGTCGGCGTTGGGCGTGGTGAAGGGGGTGAGTCCGGGGACGCCCAGGTCGACCCCGGCGGGCAGCGGAGGCGGGGCCGTGGCGGGTTCGGGCAGGGTCAGGGCCGAACCCGCGGAGGCTCCCCCCAGTGCCCGGGGGAGCCAGTGACCGACGACGCCGGCGGCGGCGGACGCCCCCAGGACCCCGGTGGCGGTCAGGACGAATCCGCGCCTTCCCGGGGCCCGTGCGGTTTCGGGCGCCTCCCTCCGCGCCGCCGCCCGCGCCGTCGTCTTCCCCTCCTCCCCGGAGCGGAGGTATCGGTGGGCGCTCCTGAGCAGGAGCACCAGCACCAGGGCTCCCGACACCGCGCCGACGAGGACCGGGACCACGGCTCCCGGGTCGTCGGCGCGGCGCAGGAGGACGGCGGCCGCACCCGCCGTCGCCAGGATCGCCAGTCCGAGGTGCCCGAGGACCGGACGCCGGAGCGCCCCGATCCCCAGCACGGCGCCGGACACGGCGAGCACGACCACGATCCCCGCGAGCAGCACGGGCTTGTCGGCCGTGCCGAGGATCGAGATCGCCAGTTCCATCAGTGCCGAGGGGCTGTTGTCGACGAGCGCGTCGCCGACGACGACCACCGGGGACGCGGTCCCCAGGACACCGGCGGCCAGTCCGGCCGCGCCGAGGGCGGCCCCGGCGGTGAGCAGGCCGACGGCGACGCCGACGACGGTCTGGCGTCGGCGGCTGTGCGGTGCGGTGGCTCCCCGCGTCTCGGTGGTCACGTGGGGCATTCGGGACCCGGGGCGGGGGCGGATTGGTCGGCGGGGAGAATTCCTCGCCGGAGGCCGCGGAGCCGTCTCGTGGCGGGGGCGGGTGGTCGGTACGGGTGCCCGACTGGTGGAGGATGTTGCCGGTACGTCCCCTCAACGATCGGAGTTCCCCCACATGGCGCGGAAGACGACCGTGACCGCGGTCGCGCTGACCGTATCGGGAGCCCTGCTGCTCAGCGGCTGTACGGCCACGGCGGACTGGTGGTCCGCGACCTTCGGCGGGGCGTCGGGCCCGCCCGAGGTCCGGGAGGAGTTCCCCTACGTCCGCGAGGGCCGGATCTTCCAGGACACGGGTCAGGACAACGAGATGACCTTCTCGGTCACGGGCCTGGAGCGCACCGACGACTACACGGTCATGTACTACGAGGTGACCTACTCGGACGAGTTCTCGGGCCCCAACCGGAACCTGAGCATGGCGCACACCCTGATCGACCCCCTCACCGGCCGGGTCTACCGCCAGTTCCTCGACGAGGACGGTCTCAAGTACGGGTCGGAGAGCCCGGGCGAGGACGGCCTGTACCCGGTGCACGACGGTGTCACCAACGAGTACGTCCGCTACTACCCGCGCCTGCCCGACGAGGTCGAGCAGGTGACCTTCCTCGGCAGCGGGCTGGGCGCGATGACCGGGATCCCGGTCCAGGACGTGGACGAGGAGCGACCGGACCCCGAGGCCCCGAACGGCGCCGACCACCTCACCCTGGACGACCCCCCGCCGCGCGGTGAGAACCTCACCTTCGCCAACCGCCGCCCCGACGAGGACGCCGTGGCCGACGAGGGGTGGGTACAGAGCTTCGTCGACTCCGAGGTCGCCTCCACCACCCGTGACGGCGACCGCGAGATCATCTCGCTGCACTCGGACGTGATGTTCGCGTTCGACAGCTCGGACCTGACCGAGGAGGCCGAGGAGGTGGTCCGGCGCGCGGCCACCACCCTGACCGCCAACGTCGACCCCGACGACCCCACCATCACGGTCGTCGGCCACACCGACGGCATCGGCAGCGCCTCCTACAACGACGCCCTGTCCGTCGACCGCGCCGAGACCGTCCGCGACCTGCTCGCGGAGGAGATCGGCTCCGGGTACACCCTGGAGGTCGAGGGGCGCGGCATGAACGAGCCGATCGCGCGCGAGGGCGGCCCGGACGACGAGCAGGCCCGCGCCCGCAACCGCCGCGTCGAGTTCTCCTACGTCTACGACACCGCGTCGGAGGTCTCGGAGGAGGAGGACTACGACGACGACGCCATCGGCGCCGCCCAGCGCAACGTCACCTGGCCCGCCCCGTACACCGACGACCCGGGTTCGGTGGTGGCCAGCGGTGAGCTGGACGGTGTCCGCATGGACGTCTACCCGCTGCGCCGCGACGGCGCGTACGTGATCGGGACGTTCTCGCTGACCAACACCGAGGACGAGCCGCGGATCCCGGACCTGGGCGGCACGGAGGCGATCATGGCCGGCGGCCCGGAACAGTTCAACAGGGGCACGCTCGGCGGGTTCCAGCTGCTGGAGCCGGAGAGCGGTCTGGTGCGGTACGTGGCGCAGATGGACTTCGGCGAGGGCCGCCACAGCAGCTTCGCCGAGGAGGTGCACATGCTCCAGCCGGGCAACACCTACGACCTGGTGGCGGTGTTCCCGGCCCCCGCGGCGGACGTGGAGCGGCTGACGCTGCGCGCCGGGCCGTTCGGTGAGTTCGAGGAGGTCCCGGTCGAGTTCTGACCGGTCCCCGCGGGTGACGCGGGAAGGGGGCGCGGCCGCGGCGTGCGGTCGCGCCCCCTCGTGTGTGCGGGGCGGGTCAGAAGTGCGTGCCGCCGTCGACGCGGATCTCGGTGCCGGTGACGAACGCGCCGTCCTCGCAGGCGAGCATGGCGACGACCGAGGCGACGGTCTCCGGGGCCGCGAACCCGCCGCCGAGGGCGGGGCTCAGCTTGGCGAACAGGCCCATGTCGGCGTCCTCGGGCAGGCCCGGTCCCACGCTCTGCCGGCTCGCGCCGCTGCCGTCGGTCATACCGCTGGAGATCGAACCCGGCTGGACCGCGGTGAACCGGATGCCGTCCTTGGCGTACTCGCTGGCGAGGGCGTGGGTCATGGACTGGACGCCGCCCTTGCTGGCGGCGTAGGCGGCCATGTACGGGTGGGCGAAGGCGGCCGACGTCGAGCTGAAGTTGACCACGGCCGGGCTTCGACCCTCGCGCAGGTGCGGGACGGCCTCGCGGATGACGAGGAAGGTGCCGACGAGGTTCACCTGGAGGATCCGGGTGAAGTCGGCCGCGCTGGTCGTCTCGGTGCGCGAGGAGCGCAGGATCCCGGCGGCGTTGACGAGAGCGTCCAGTCCGCCGAGACGCGCGGTCGCCGACCGGACGGCGGCGCGGACGGACACCTCGTCGGCGATGTCGACGATCACCGTGCCGAGGCGGTCGGCGGCCTCGCCCGCCCTGCCCAGGGTGTCCTTCAGCCCGGCCTCGCTCACGTCGGCGGCGACGACGTGTCCGCCCTCGGACAGCACACGCAGCGCCGTGGCCTGGCCGATCCCGGATCCGGCGCCCGTGACGAGTACGCGGCGCCCTGTGTAGCGGTCCATGTTCTGCTCCCGACTCTCGTGGCCGTCGGCGGTCGGCGGCCGTGCTCCTCCCTGCACTGTATGCCTGAATGGCACATCGTGTCACTTGGGCGTACATGGACATGGCCTCGGGGCTATGCTTCTCCCGATGAGCTCCGCACCGCAGTCCACGACGCCCACCGTCCCGCTCCACGAGCGGCGCCGACGCGCCACGCGCCTGGAGATCGCCCGCGCGGCGGCCGCGCTGTTCGCGCGCGACGGAGTCGACCAGACCACCGCCGAGGACATCGCGCGGGCGTCGGGGGTGGCGCTGCGCACCTTCTACCGCTACTTCCGCACCAAGCAGGACGCCGTGGCTCCGCTGCTGCTCGCGGGGGCCGACCGCTGGCGTGCGCGGTTGGCCGAGCTGCTGGACGCGTTGACGGGCGGGGGGACGGCCGGGGAGCACGCTCGGAGCGCTCCGGCGCACGACCTGGTCGAGGCGCTGGCGGTGTCCGTCGCGGAGACGATGGCGGAGGGGGACGACGGCGGGCCCGAGGGGTTGGAGTGGACGCGCTCCCTCCTGCGCGCGGCCGAGAGCGACGAGGCGCTGCGCGACGTCTGGTACCGGGTCAACCGTCAGTCGGAGGAGCGCCTGGCGGAGGTGCTGGAGGGGTGGCCGGGGTTCGGCGACGATCCGGTCGCCCACCGGTTGGCCGCGGCCGCGGCCACCGACGCGGTGCGACTCTCCATCGAACGGTGGGCGGCCACGGACGCGCCCCCGGAGGGGGACGACGGCCCGGCCGCCCTCGTCGACCGCTGCCTGCGGATGCTGGCGGCGGGGGTGTTCAGTTCCTGATCCGCTCGGCGGCCGCCATGACGACCCGCTCCAGGTCCTCGCGCGGGACCTCGCCGAACGTGGAGATCGCGGTCACGTGCAGTTCACCGGGGAGCGCCAGGTAGAGGTGGCGGCTGGAGCCGTCGACCGTCCCCACGTACTCCAGGTCGCCGCCCAGACTGTCGGACTCGTCGGTGCGGTAGGTGTCCACGTCGACGTCGACGTCCACCTCCCAGTTCATCCGCTCCTCGGCGCCGGGCGCCTGGACCACGTCGGGGTTGGCGCTCGGGTCGGCGCCCAGGGTGAACACCACGGTGAGGGCGGGGCCGCCGGGCTCGGCGCCGCCGTCGCTGTACGAACACACCACCTGCTCGGCGCCGTCGATCCCCTCGACCGCGCCGATCTCCTCGGTCAGGACCGGGCCCGGGGCCAGGTCGCCGACGACCTCGGCCACGCCCGCGGCCGCGCACGACTCGGGCAGAGCGTAGCCGGACGCGTCCCGGCCCTCCTCGGCCCCGTCGCTCGGTTCGGCGCTCGGGACGGCGTCGGCCATCCAGTCCAGCGGGTTCTCCACGTCGCCGCCGGACAGGCTCAGGTCCAGGTCGAGGTCGATCACGCCGAAGCCGACGAGGACGGCTCCGCCGACCACGACGGTGACGACGGCCGTGCCCAGGCACGACAGGGGGGTGGAGGGGATCAGGCGCATGGGTGGCTTTCGGATCGGGGAGCGCCGGGCGGTGGGAGGAGGCTCCGGCGGGGGTCACAGGGAAACTTAGCAAGTTCCCCGGGCGCCCCGCCGACGTGGCCGAGCCCGCGTTCCCACCGCCCCGCGCGTCGCGGTCCGGTCAGAGGTTGATCATGTGCCCGGCCAGGCCGTGCACGGCCTCCTTGACCGCCTCGCTGAGCGTCGGGTGCGCGTGGATGTTGCGGGACACCTCGTGCACCGTCAGGTCCCACTGCTGGGCCAGGGTCAGCTCGGGCAGCAGCTCGGTGACGTCCGGGCCGATCATGTGGGCACCGAGGAACTCGCCGTACTCGCCGTCGGAGATGATCTTGACGAAGCCGCGGGTCTCGCCCAGGCCGTGCGCCTTGCCGTTGGCCATGAACGGGAACTTGGCGACCTGGACGTCGTACCCGGCCTCCCGCGCCTCCTGCTCGCTGTAGCCGAAGCTGGCGATCTGCGGCTGGCAGTAGGTGGCGCGCGGGATGAAGCGGTAGTCGATCTCCTGCGTCTCGGCTTCGGCGATGGTCTCCACCGCGACGATGCCCATGGCCTCGGCGGTGTGCGCGAGCATGAGCTTGGCCGTGACGTCGCCGATCGCGAAGATGTGCGGGACGCTGGTGCGGCCGCGGGAGTCGATGTCGATCGCGCCGCGTTCGGTCAGCTGGACGCCGGTGTTCTCCAGGCCGTAGCCCTCGACGTTCGGCGCGAAGCCGATCGCCTGGAGCAGTCGGTCGGCCTCCAGGGTCTGCTGCTGGCCGTCGGTCGTGCTGACGGTGACGCGGACGTTCTTGCCGGTGTCGTCGACCGCCTCCACACGGGTGGAGGTCATGACCTTCACGCCGAGCTTCTTGTACGCGCGGGCCAGCTCCTTGGAGACCTCCTCGTCCTCCAGCGGGACCATGCGGTCGAGGAACTCCACGATGGTGACGTCGACGCCGTAGTTGGCGAGGACGTAGGCGAACTCGACGCCGATGGCGCCCGCGCCCGCGATGATGATGCTCTCGGGGAGGGTGCCGTCGAGGATCTGCTCCTCGTAGGTGACGACCCGCTCGGAGAGCTCGGTGCCGGGGATGAGCCTGGTGGAGGACCCGGCGGCGATCACCGCGTGGTCGAACGTGACGGTCTCGGCGGAGCCGTCCTCACCGCGCACCTCGACGGTCGTGGCGTCGAGGAACGTGCCGCGCCCGTTGAGCTCGGTGATGCCGTTCTTCTTCATGAGGAAGTGGACGCCCTTGACGCGGCCCTCGGCCACCTCGCGGCTGCGGCTGTGGGCCTTGCCGAAGTCGAACTCCACCGTGCCGTCCACCTTGATGCCGAACTGGTCGGCCTCGGTGCGGAACAGGTGGGCCAGCTCGGCGTTGCGCAGGAGCGCTTTGGAGGGGATGCAGCCCACGTTCAGGCAGACACCGCCCCAGTACTTCTCCTCGATGACGGCCGTGTTCAGCCCGAGCTGGGCCGCGCGGATCGCCGCGACGTAGCCGCCCGGACCAGCGCCGAGGACCACCAGATCGAAGTGTCGCTGTCCCATGACGGGATCTCTCCTTGAGTGTGCTCGTGACGCACCCAGGCAGTCGGCAGGCCCGGGGTGTCGGATTGCCGAACGCCAGCCTAGCCGTGCGGCCCCGGATCATGGGTGACCAGGTGGACCGACGTGCGCCCCCCCTGCCTCGACGAGGCGGTGCGGATCCGCGGGACAGAGGTGGGGTCAGCCGGTCTTCGCGGCGGCCGCGGCCTTGCGCTTGGCCTTCTCCGCGCGCTGCTGCTTGACCACCGGCCAGAAGGCCATCGCGAAGATGATCGCGAGGGTGAGCCACAGGGCGTAGCGGTCGACGAGGAGGACGATGTCGACCCCGGCCTGCCCGGTCGAGTAGCCGACCGCCGCCACGACACCGGTGAGCAGGAGGGCGCCGAGGGCGTCGAAGAGGAAGAAGGTCCGCAGGCGCATGCCGGTCCAGCCCGCGGTGACGTGGATCAGGGCGGCCGGGATGCCCGGCAGGTAGGAGAGCGTGAGCGCGATCCGGATGATCCACGGGTTGAGGTCGTGGGCCTTGTCGGCGAACTTCTGGGCCCGCTCGCCCTGCGCGATGAGGTTGATGAAGCCGCGTCCCCAGCGTCTGCCGAGCCACCAGAACAGCCAGTCGACCTTGACCTTGCCGAAGACGCCCGCGACCAGGACGAGCCAGAGGGGGATCTGCCCGAGCGAGGAATAGGCCGCGGCGGCGCCGACGGCGGCGTTGCTGCCGGTGAGGAAGGCCAGCCCGATCGGGTGGTCGGCGATGAGGAGCGGCTTGACCGGGGTCAGGGCGAGGAAGAAGGCCGGGATGCCGATGGCGCAGGCGAGCAGCGCCTTGTCCTGCCGGGTCGCCTCGCCCTTCCAGGGCTTCATCGCGCGGAGGGCCTCCCGGGCCTCCTCCTCGCGTCTGGCCTTGGCCGCGGCCTTCGGATCGACGGGGGCGTCGTCGGTCGCGGTGGTGTCGTCGGGCCGTTCGGTCACGGACGTGCCGTCGATCGGGTCGCCGTCGTGCACGGTCGGGTCGGTGTTCCTCTGCATCGCCATGGTTCCCAGCATGTCGTGATGGACCCGTCGGTCGTAGTCGCACGCGTCACCGTGTCGGGATGAGAGACGCGGCGCGCGCGACATGACGGTTGTCATATCCGGGCGCACGCCGGTACGCGGCGTTCACCAGGGGTTATCTGGGGTCGCGGTCGGTTCCGGGGCCCGGAGGCAGGGGCCACCGCCACGACGGGGCCCACTGGTGGCTCTGGGAGACGTCCGGGGGCATCGGCGGGAGCAGGTGCGCGCCGGGCGGTCGGCCGTCCCCGGAGGACAGCGGTTCGGCTGCCCACGGGTGGGGGTCGGGTAGGTCGGGTGCGGGGGACGCGATCCCACTGAGCTCACCGGCCTCTTCCGGCGCCCCAGTACCACGGGTCCCGTCAGGCTGACCGGTCCGTGTGGACTCATCAGTCGCGCTGGCTCCGGGAAGCCCGCTGGGCGCTCGGAACGCACCGGGGTCTCCGGCTCCACCGGCCTCCGGGGCCCCGTGAGGCGCTCGGAAGCCGTCGGACCCGTCGGTCGCCGAGGGTACGCCTGACCCACGTGCCTCGCGTGTTTCGGGGGCCGCGTGGGGCGCTTGGAACTCGTTGGGCTCTGGGGCTTCGTTGGTCGCCCAGGGCATGTCTGACCCATCGGTCTCGCTGAACCCACTGGATCCGCTGGTCGCCCAGGGTTCCTGGGCTTCGTGCGTCGCTCCTGGCTCCTGGGGATCTCTGGTCGCGCCAGGCGCTCGGAACCCGTCAGACTCTGCGGCTCCGCTGGTTGCCCAGAGCAGGTGAGACCCACCGGTCTCGCCGATACCGTTGGATTCATTGGCATCGCGTGTTTCGGGCGTCACGTGGGGCGCTTGGAACTCGTCAGACTCTGGGGCTTCGTTGGTCGCCCAGGGCATGTCTGACCCACCGGTCTCGCCGAACCCACTGGACCCGCCGGTCGCCCAGGGTTCCTGGGCTTCGTGTGCCGCTCCTGGTTCTTGGGCATCTCTGGTCGCACGAGGCGCTCGGAACCCGTCAGGCTCTGGGGCTCCGCTGGTTGCCCAGGGCATGTCTGACCCGCTGGCCTCGTTGAGCCCATTGGACCCGCTGGTCGCCCAGGGTTCCTGGGCTTCGTGCGTCGCTCCTGGTTCTTGGGCATCTCTGGTCGCACGAGACGCTCGGAACCCGTCGGGCTCTGGGGCTCCGCTGGTTGCCCAGAGCAGGTGAGACCCATCGGCCTCGCCGATACCGTTGGATTCATTGGCATCGCGTGTTTCGGGCGTCACGTGGGGCACTCGGAACCCGTCAGACTCTGCGGCTCCGTTGGTCGCCCAGGGCATGTCTGACCCACCGGTCTCGCTGAACCCACTGGACCCGCCGGTCACCCAGGACTCCTGGGGTCCGCTCTGTTCTGCGGCCCCATCCGTCGCCCAGGGCTCCTGGGGCCCGCTCTGCTCTGTGGCGCCATCGCTCGCCCAGATGGCGTCAGCCTCTCCGGGCGCGTCAAGCCTCCTGGGCTCACGGAACCCGTCAGCGTCCTCGAACCCACCGCTCGCCTGAGCCTCGTCGTCCGGTCCGGTGGACAGCGCGTCGAACGACGCCGACAGCGGGCCCGAATCCACCTCCGCGAAGTGCGCCGCGACCCCGAAGTGGCGGGGCGCGCGCTGCGAACCGGTGTCGTCGTGCTCGATCGGCGGCGCCAGCGGGTGGCGCACCGAACCCGCCGTGTGCATCCGCGACCACCACGTGGTGGCCTCGTCCGGGTGCAGCTCCTCCAGGACCTCCAACGCCCCGGGGATGTGCGGGTGGCGGCGTCCCGCCCGCCACGAGTGCGCGAGTGACTGCGGCTCCAGGACCAGCACCCGCTCACCGTCGACCAGGGGGATGTCCCCGGGAAGGGCCTCGTTCCCGACCCACGTTCCGTCGCCGCCGACGAGATCCCACTCGCCGCGCACGACGTCCGCCAGCGGGTCGACGGGCGAGTTCCGGGCCGCGGCGCTCCACCGGGGGTCGGGGCGCGTCCCCGGAATCCCACGCCCCTCCTTGCCGATCAGCGTGTCCGCCAGCAGCGTGTGCAGCTGGAAGTTGTCGCCCATTCCGTCGAACCGCACCCGGAACCCGCGCCACGACGCCCGGTCGAGGACCAGCACCCGGCTCACCTCGGCCATCCGCAGCAGCTCACGGACCTCGCCGAACTCGCTGAGCTGCGTGGACAGCGCCCGCACGATCTGGCTGAGGCCCTCCAGCGCGCTGGCGTCCCCGCGCACGGCCGCGCGCACACCGGAGTCGCCCAGCATGGCCTTGGCGGCGAGCCCGTACCGCTGGGACGTCCACCAACCGACCGTGGCCAGCGGCGCGTTGTCCCCGAGGACCTCCTCGACCCGCTTCTCCTCGGTCTCCGACACGGCGTGCGGCGCGGGCGGCACCCCGCCACCGGTCTTGTCCCACGCGTGCATGAACGCCACGGCCGCCTGGCCGTAACTCCCCAGCTGGCGCAGCACCTCAAGCCCGACCTGACCCGCCGGGGCACCCGACTCGACCAGTGCCCCGGCCAGGACGGCCAGGTCGGCGGCCACGCCCGCGACGGACTCGCACTCGGCGAGAACCGGTGCGAGCGCCTCCATGGCGGTGGCGAGTTCGTCCTTGGACACCTGGGAGGACAGCCGGAACACGTCGTGCACGGCGGTGGGGAACTCGGGTGCCTGGCTTGCGGCGGTGTCGAGGACGCGTTGGAACGCGGCGCGGAACTCTTCAGTCACCCGAGAATCCTTCCATATCCGCCCGTGTCTCCCGTGGTCCGGACAGGTGTGGACATTTCGCCGCAGTATGGGTCACACGGAGTCGATGACGCGAATCGCGTGCTCGTCGCGGTCCGGCGCCAGGAATCGCAGCAGCCGCAACCCCTCGGCGACCACATCGTCGGTGACCGTCGGGTTCAGCCGCGTGAACGGCGTGACCTCGACCGTCGCCGAACCGCGTGCCCGGACCACCTTCCACGCGGCGCGGACCTCACCGTCGACGAGGACCGTGGCGGGAGGCATCCCGTTGCGCGAGGCGATCCGCCGGAGACCGTCGGCGGAGATGACCCGACTCCGGTCGGCGTGCCCCCGCAGCAGGTTGTCGAAGTCGTACAGGTAGCGCACCGGGGCGGGAGTGTCGGGGTCGGGACGCGGGGCGTCGGGCAGGTCGAACAGCTCGGCGCCGTCCTCGCCGCGCAGCACGACCAGCTGCTCGCGGAGGCGGTCGACGACCTCGCGCAGCCGCGTCAGCCCGGACCAGGCCTGCACGTCCTTCACCGTCGCCGGACCGAACGCGGCCAGGTAGCGCAGGACGAGCGCTTCGGGGTCGGGCCGAGTGTCCAGCGCCAGCCCGGTCCACGTGTCGGCCGGGGCGAGCGCGGGCGGCCCGGACGCCCCCCACACCCCACGTGGCGGGATCTGCACCACGGGCATGAGGCAGCGGACCACGTAGGCGAGGTCGTTGCCGGGCACGTCCGGCCACCGCTCGACGAGCCGGGCGCCGAGGTCGGTGGGGGTGAGCGGCCGCTCCTCCAGGAGCGCGCGTCCGGCGGCCAGGACCGCGTCGAGGTCGAGGTCGCGCGTGGTCCGACCGTGGCTGCTGTGGGTCAGATCCTGGGTGATGGCCGGTTGCACGGTGGCCCGCAGCCGGGCGAAATCCCGCCCGGTCACCAGGTGGAGCGTCGAGCGCATGAGGGTGGCGCGGACGAGTTCCCCGTCGGTGAGCAGCCGCCCGACCGCGTGCGGATCGAGCCCCTCGATCCGGCTCTGGAGACCGACGTACCAGGT
>NZ_JBFAME010000023.1:0-37557 GCF_040660275.1 Nocardiopsis sp. NPDC049922
CGAACCCGGTCGTTAAGTCCCTTTGCGCTGATGGTACTGCCCTGTGGTGGGGTGGGAGAGTAGGTCGCTGCCACGGTTTTTCTTGGAGGGGGTCGCCTGTTGGGGCGGCCCCTTCTTTTTTGTTGTGTTGGGGGGTGCCCGGGTGGGGTGCCCCCTTTTTTGTGTGCGGGCATGGTGGTGTGGGGGGTGGGTGGGGTCCCCCCGTTTTCTATGTAATCGTGGGTGTGGGGTGGTGTGCTACCCCGTGTGGGTGGGTTGTGGACAACCGGAGGCCCGGGAGGGGATGTCCGCTCCGGGCCTGGGAGAATCGAGCCATGACGACCATTCCCGCCGAGCTCCTGGCGGCCGCTGAGGCGGCCAAGGGGTTCATGCCCACCGACGAAGGCACCGCGCTCTACGAGACCGCGCTCGCCTATGCCCACCTCGGCCCGATCGTGGAGATCGGTACCTACTGCGGAAAGTCCACCGTCTTCCTCGGCGCCGCGGCTCGCCAGACGGGTGGGCGGATCCACACCGTGGACCACCACCGGGGATCCGAGGAGCACCAGGTGGGCTGGGAGTACCACGACACCACTCTCGTGGACGAGGTCACGGGGAGATTCGACACCCTTCCGCACTTCCGGCGCACGATCACCCAGGCCGGGCTCGACGACGAGGTCATCGCACTCGTCGGCCGCTCGGCCGACGTCGCCGCCGTGTGGGGCGCCCCGCTCGGGATGCTCTTCATCGACGGCGGCCACAGCGAGGAGGCGGCCCAGACCGACTACGCGTCCTGGAGCCCGCACGTCGCTCCGGGCGGGGCGCTCGTGATCCACGACGTCTTCCCCGACCCCGCGGACGGCGGCCGACCCCCCTACAACATCTACTGCCGTGCCCTCGAGTCAGGCAGGTTCACGGAGGTGCGTGTGATCGGTTCCATGCGGGTCCTCGAACGCACGTCGTGACACGCCGTCGAACCTTAAGCCTTCGGTAAGAACTTCGGCCCTGGGCGGCTGACCGACGGTCGCGCTGTTACGCCCCGGTATCGTGTGGGAGAGGGTTGAGCGAACGTGGCTTTATTCCCCGAGCCACCGCATCAGTCCGATTCTTACCGAACCGATCCGGGGCACAGGCGCGTCAAATACAGGACGGCACCGTGCCGGACGTGATTTGCCATGGGGGCGGGGAACTGAGCGAGAGCACACACGGCGAGGGCGGGGCGGATGGACAGCGTCCTGAGACCGACACGCCGGAGACGAACACCTCTGCCGAAGAGCTGTCCAGCGAGACGACCTCGGAGAGCGGCGTACCCGCTACCGGGGAGGACCAACCCTCCGCGGACGTAGCGGAACCCGAGGCCGAACCCGAGCACGACCCCGGGGTCTTCAAGACCAGCGGGTCCTTCCTACGTGAGCGCGTCGCCCAGACCCTCCAGGACCAGGGCTTCGGACCCTCCGGAGACGACGTCGACCCCGACCCCTCGGACCCCTCCGACGGGGAGGACGCGCCGTCCTCCGAGACGAACGGCAGCGACGCGGCCGACGCGCCGACGTCCGACGAGACCGAGAGCACCGCCGTCGGCGTCGTCGCCACCGGCGAGGCGCGCGCGGAGTCCCCGTCGTCCCCCGCGGAGGCCGCGCACCCCGACAGCGACGCGTCGTCCCCGGAGGAGCCCCCGTCCTCCGAAGAGCCCCCGTCCTCCGAAGAGCCCCCGTCCTCCGACGAGGCCGCGTCCGAGTCCGAATCCGCGTCCGAGGCCGAGCCGTCGACGCGCCCCCTCCAGCCGGTGGAGGCGGACGAGTCGATGTGGCCGTCCCCCCAGCGGATGTCGACCATGGCCTTTCCGCCCCCGAGCGGGGCGGGAGATGAGGCGCCGGGCCAGGCCGAGTCCGGGGCCCCGAACCAGGACCCGGGGCAGACGGACGAGCAGGCACCGGCCGCCGAGGCGGCCGCCGGTGCCGTCGCCACGAAGAACAAGGCCAAGGCGGCCGGGAAGGGGAAGAAGAAGGGCGGGAAGGCTCCGCTGTGGTGGCGGATCCTCCGTGTCTGCCTCGTGCTGATCGGGGTCGGCATCATCGCCGGATGCGGCGTGTTCGCCTACTTCTACACCACGGTGGAAGTCCCCGACGCGGCCCAGGCCGACGCCGTCGACGAGGGTTCGACCTTCTACTTCTCCGACGGTGAGACCGTGTTCGCCGAGCGCGGCGTCGCCCGGGAGATCATCTCCTACGACGAGATGACCGCGGGCGGCGACCACGTCGTCGAGGCCGTCATCTCGGCTGAGGACCGGGGCTTTTGGACCGAGCCGGGCGTCTCCCTGCGCGGTACCACGCGTGCGGTCTGGTCGACCGTCACCGGCCAGCAGGTCCAGGGCGGTTCCACCGTCACCCAGCAGATGGTGCGCAACTACTTCGAGGGCGTCTCCAACGACAGGACGATCGCGCGGAAGATCCAAGAGATCATCATCGCCATCAAGATCGACCAGAGCGAGACGAAGGAGTGGGTGATGCAGCAGTATCTCAACACCATCTACTTCGGCCGCCAGGCGTACGGGATCCAGGCCGCGGCGGAGGCCTACTACCACAAGGACGTCGACGAGATCACGCCGGAGGAGGCCGCCTTCCTGGCCGCCGCCATCCAGCAGCCGACCCCCTTCGGCCAGGCCGACGTGGAGACCACGCCCGAGATGGAGCAGCGCTGGCAGTACGTCGTCGACGGCATGGTCACCACCGGGGCGATCACCCAGACCGAGGCCGACGAGATGGAGTTCCCGGCCCCCGAGCCGGAGCGTCGGACCACCGATCTCAGCGGCTACCGGGGCTACATGTTCCAGGAGACGATGAGCGAGCTCGAACGGCTCGGCTACACCGAGGACATGGTCAACCGGCAGGGCTACCGGATCGTCACCACGTTCGACCAGGACATGATGGAGGCCGCCTACACGGCCGTCGACGAGAAGGTGTCGCAGGAGGAACTCCCCGAGGGCATCAACATCGGTCTGAGCACCGTGGACCCGGCGACCGGCGAGGTCCTGGCCTTCTTCGGCGGGCACGACTACAACGCCAACCAGTACGACAGCTCGTTCCTGGGCACGGCGCAGGCAGGGTCGGCGTTCAAGCCGTACGTGCTGGCCACCGCGCTGGAGCAGGGCTACAGTTTCGACTCCACCGTGGACGGGCGCGGGCCCCAGAACATCAACGGCGCCTCGATCCAGAACGCGGGCAACTCTCCCGGCGGCATCATGACGCTCCGCCAGGCGACCGAGGTCTCCAACAACCTCGGGTACATCAACCTCGCCCAGGAGGTGGGTTTCGAGGAGATCCGCGACACCGCCTACGCCGCGGGCCTGCCGGAGGGCAGCATCCTCGACAACCAGCTCGTCCCGGTCATGGCGCTGGGGCCGAGCAGCGTCCGGCCGGTTGACCAGGCCAGCGGGTACGCGACCTTCGCCAACGGCGGGACGCACGTCGAGGCGCACGTGGTCCGGGAGATCGTCAACCGCGAGGGTGAGAACGAACGGCCGGAGGTGGAGAGCAACCGGGCCCTCTCCGAGTCCACCGCCGCGGACCTCACCTACGTCCTGGAGAGTGTGGCCAACAACGGGACCGGCCGGAACGCGAACCTGTGGGACCCGGACCACCCCGTCGCGGGTAAGACGGGGACCGTCAGGGACGAGGTCAACGGTGGCACCGCCGCGTCCTGGTTCGTGGGGTACACACCTCAGCTGTCGACGGCCGTCGGGGTGTACAACGACGCCAACCGCGGTTTCACCATCCCCGGACAGAACATCTCCAGCACGGGTCTGCCGTCGCAGATCTGGAACAGCTACATGACGGCGGTGATGGAGAACTACGAGCCCGCGTCCTTCCCGGACCCGGCCTTCGGCGGGGACAACGAGTACTGGGCGCCCCAGGTGACGCCTGAGGCCCCCGAAGCGCCGGTCGAGGACACGCCGACCACCCCGGAGGTGCCGGAGATTCCGGAGGTTCCGGAGATCCCGGAGATTCCGATCGAGCCGGATCCGGGGTTCCCGGGTGAACCGGAGGAGCCGGGTGACCCCGGCACCGGTGACCCCGGTGAACCGGAGGACCCGGGCGGTCCGATCTTCCCGCCGGGCCGCGGCGAGGAGGAATAGGTGCGGCCCCGTACCGCCACGACGGCGGTGCGGGGCCTCGCGCGTGTCGGGGATCGCGGGGCGCGTCCCTAGGCGTCGTCCCAGGTGTGCAGGAAGACGCGGGACCCGTCGGTGGCGCCGGTCAGGGCGTCCACCGCGAGGATCACCGCCGCCGACGTCCACGTGCTGCGCTCCACGGGCCAGCGCACGTCCTCGGCGAACTGGTAGCCGGTCCAGTAGGCGCCGTCCTCAGCGTCCCGCAGGTGCTGCACGTCCGCGAGGACGCGCGTCCCGGCCTCGCGCTCGCCCATGGCCGCCAGGGCCAGGACCAGTTCGGAGGACTCCGCGGCGGTCACCCACGGCTGGTCGCTCACGCACCGCACCCCGAGACCGGGGACGACGAACCGGTCCCACCGCTGCTGGAGGCGTTCCTTGGCGGCCACTCCGCGCACGGCGCCGCTGAGGATCGGGTAGAACCAGTCCATCGAGAACCGGCTCCGGTCCGCGAACAGGTCCTCGTGGTCGTTGATGAGCGTCTCCAGCCGGTCGGCGGCCGCCTCCCACCCCGGGCGCTCGCGCCCCAGCCGGCCGCCCAGGGCGGCGCCGCAGCGCAGGGCGTGGTGGACGCTCGAACACACCGTGAGCAGTGCGTGGTCGCCCGGGGAGCCGTCCTCCGAACGCGCCCACATGATCTCCCCGTGGTCGCCGCGCAGGTTCAGGACGAACTCCAGCCCGCTCTCCACCACCGGCCAGGTGCGCTCGGCGAACTCCGCGTCCCCGGTGACCAGGAGGTGGTGCAGGAGGCCGACCGCCGGGTAGGCGGCGTGGTTGGCCTCGCGCAGGGCGGTGACGGGCGTGCCCTGGCGGAACTTGGCGGCCCATCCGCCGTCCGGGTGGCGGCTGTCCGCCAGCCACAGGTAGGCGCGGCGGGCCGCCTCGGCGTGCTCGGGCACGGTCCGCCCGGTCACGGTCAGGGCCATGGCGCACTCGACGTGGTCCCACACGTCGGTGTGGCCGCCGGGGAACCAGGGGATCGCTCCGCTCGGCTCCTGCGCGCGCGCCAGATAGGCGGCCGAGCGCAGGAGCTGGTCGGCGGTGAGGACCTCGGGCAGGGCGGGTGCGGCGGCCATCACGGCTTGCGCACGTACACGACGACGCTCTTGCCGATGACCGGGTTGAGCAGACGCTCGGCGACGCGGGTCACCTTCGGGGCCTGGAGCATGTCCCACACCAGGAGGTCGTGGTAGGCCCTGGCCGCCGGGTGGTCGTCGTTGGACGTGCCCACCGCGCACTTGATCCACCAGTAGGGCGAGTGCAGGGCGTGCGCGTGGTGGTGCGGGCCGATCTCGAATCCGGTGGCCTTGAGCTTGGCCTCCAGTTCGGCGCGGGTGTAGATGCGGATGTGGCCGCCCTCGTTGGTGTGGTACTCCTCCGAGAGAGCCCAGCACAGCCGCTCGGGCAGGAAGCTCGGCACGGTGACCGCGGCGATCCCGCCCGGTCGCAGGACCCGGAAGAGCTCCTTCATCGCGGCCGTGTCGTGGGGGATGTGCTCGAAGATCTCGGCGGCCACGACCCGGTCGAAGCTGGCGTCGTCGAAGGGCATGTCGAGGGCGTCGCCCTTGACCGTCTCCGCGGTGGCCTCCTCGGGCGCCTCGCCCTCGGCCCGCATGGCGGCGAACATCGTCTCGACCTCGGCCAGGTCACTGACGTTCTGGTCGAAGGCGACGACGTCGGCGCCGCGCCGGTAGATCTCGAAGGCGTGGCGGCCGCCGCCGCAGCCCAGGTCGAGCACGCGCTGGCCCGGGCCGACGGGGAACAGGTTGAAGTCGACGGTGATCAGTGGAGGCTCCCTACAGGTGTGATGCGCGGTCAGGCGTGGTGCGCGCGGGTCCCTGGCCAGAACCCCTGACGGCGTCGATGGTGGAGGCGTAGCGCTGGGCCGTGAGCTCGGCGACGGCCCGCCACGTGAACCGTTCCTGGACGCGGCGCCAGGCGGCGGCGCCCATGCGGGCGCGTTCCCCGGCGTCGTCCAGGAGGGCGGCGAGTTCGCTCGCCAGGACCTCGGGGTCGCCCGCGGCGACGAGCCGTCCGGCGTCGCCGTCGGTGCCGACGACCTCGGGCAGGGCTCCGGCCCGGCTGGCGACCAGGGGGGTGGCGCAGGCCATGGCCTCGACGGCGGGCAGGGAGAAGCCCTCGTAGAAGGAGGGGACGACGGCCACCTGTGCGCTGGCGATGAGTTCGGCGAGGGCGGTGTCGTCGATGCCGCTGACGAACTCGACGCGGTCGCGCAGGCTCAGCTCGTCGACGAGGCGGTCGGTGGGGCCTCCGGGCTTGGGCTTGCTGACGATGGTCAGTCGCACGTCGCGTTCGGTGGCGAGCTTGGCGGCGGCGCGCAGGAGGGTGGCCACGCCCTTGAGGGGGCTGTCGGCGCTGGCGGTGCACACGATCCGGCCGGGCACGCGCTCGGTGTCGGGGCGCGGGTGGAAGTAGCGGGTGTCCACACCGAGCGGTGTGACCTCCATGGCCGCCGGGTCGACGCCGAACTCGCGCGCGATGTCGTCGGCGGAGGAGCGGGAGGGGACGAGGATCGGGTCGAGCCTGCGCGCCACCCTGGCCTGCATGGCGACGAACCCGTACCAGCGGCGCTTGGAGAGCTTCTGGAGTCCGCGCGCCTCGGCGAGTTCGATCCGGCGGTCGACGCTGATGGGATGGTGGATGGTGGTGACCAGGGGGAGTCCGGCGGCCTTGATGCCGAGCAGTCCCCAGCCGAGGGTCTGGTTGTCGTGGACGACGTCGAAGTCGGCCAGTCGTCGGCGCAGTTCGCGGTTGGCGCGCAGGGAGAAGGTGAGCGGTTCGGGGAAGCCCGCGGTCCACATGGTGGCGACCTCGAGGACGTCGATCCAGTCGCGCCACTCGCGCACGGGCGGTGCGACGAACGGGTTGGCGTCGTTGTAGAGGTCGAGGGAGGGGACCGGCTCCAGGGTGACGCCCTCGTCCAGAACGGGGTAGGGCTGGCCGGAGAACACGGTCACCTCGTGTCCGAGGGCGGCCAGCTCGCGTGACAGGTGGCGCACGTAGACGCCCTGGCCGCCGCAGTGCTCCTTGCTGCGGTAGGACAGCAGCGCGACGCGGAGGGGGCGGTCGCCGGACGGGTGCGGGCTCGGTCCCGTGCTGGTGCCCGACTGGGTCAAGAGTCCACCTCTTCGTTGGGTCGCGGGCCCGGTCGCCGCCGCGCCGTCGGACAGCCGCGGACGGTGGGCGTCCCGGTGGGGGCGCGCGTGTTCGCCGGTGAACAGGCGTCCCATATGTTACTCGGGAGTTTTGTGCGGATCGGCGTCGGGCTGGTTGGTAAGGGATCCTATGCGCGGCTTGCGTGGTCGGTGACGGCGACCCATCGGGGCTGGTCGTCGGGGCCGGTCCGGGCGGCGCGGCCGCGTTCCTCCAGGGTGCGCAGGTGCGCGGCGGTCTCGGAGGCGGCCATGTGGCGGGCCAGGAGGCGCATGTCCGCCCAGGGCCGCTTCCAGCGCAGGCGCGAGGTGAGTTCCCACAGGGTGGCGGGGCCCGCGTCGAGGAGGGCGGCCATCGCGTCGAGGCGCTCCTCGTGGTGGGCGACGATGCGCGCGGTGCGGTCGGCCAGTCCGGTGAAGCGGGTCTCGTGTGAGGGAAGGCACAGCAGGCGGTCGGCGTCGGGGAGGGCCCCGACCGCTTTCTGGGAGGCGAGGAAGGCGCCGAGCGGGTCCCCGGTGGGGGCGTGGAGGGGGAACTGGCCCACGTGCGGGGTGATGCCGGGCAGGACGTGGTCGCCGGTGAAGAGGACGTCGCCGTCGGCCAGGCGTAGGCACAGGTGTCCGGGCGTGTGGCCGGGGGTCCACAGGACGCGCAGGTCCCGGCCGGGCAGATCGACGGTGGCGCCGTCGTCCAGGGCGGTGTCGGGGACGGCGGAGGGGGCGATGACGTGGGGGGCGGCGAGGAAGGCCTCGACGTCCTCGTCGGGGAATCCGGCGGCGCGGAACTGCGCGGCGACGAGGTCGGCGCGGTGGGGCGGGCTGGCGGAGGCGAGCTGTTCGGTGACGGCGATGTCGGCGGGGTGCATCGCGACCCAGGCGTCGGAGGCCACGCGCAGTCGGGCGGCGAGTCCGGAGTGGTCGGGGTGGAAGTGGGTCAGGACGGCGCCGCGGACGTCCTCGACGGTGTGTCCGGTCTGTTTGATCCCCTGGACGAGCCCGTCCCAGGAGTCGTCGTGGTTCCAGCCGGTGTCGACGAGGACGGGGCCCGCGTCGCCTTCCACGAGGTAGACGAGGGTGGCGCCGAGGGGGCTGTGGGGGATGGGGACCGGCAGGCTCCACACGCCGTTGCCGAGGTCCTCGACCGGGGGGACGTCGTTCATGGTCGACCTCTTCGCTAGAAACCGAATCGGGTTCGATTCTAGGGCGGGCGGTGTCGGCCGGGTCGGCGGCGGGGGTGCCCCAGGCTCGGGAGGCGGGCTCGGCGGCGTGGCCCGGCGGCAAAATAGAACATATTCTACAAATGCGGTCTGGCGATCCGAAAACCATGCCCATGTCCTCGTATTGCTACCGCCACGTCGGGCAATGAGGCGAGGATCATGGGTTCGAAGCGCTGCGCGGGCGGGAAATCTTTGGATAACGTGTTCTCGGCCGGAGCCCCGGTGGGCGCCGGCTCGGACGAACGGCTCTCGGGACCGCGGCGAGTGGGCGGCGCGCGGACCGATGACGAATGGGAGAACCCTGTGGCGGTGCAGGCGCCGACCGGAACCTTGTCGCGAAGTCAGACCCAGCGCCGCAAGCGCATCGTGCAGACCGCGGCGGCCCTGGCCGTGCGGGGCGGCGTGGACGCCATGCAGATGCGCTCGGTGGCCGAGCGCGCCGGGGTCGCCCTCGGCACGCTCTACCGGTACTTCCCCTCCAAGATGGACCTCGTCGTCGCGGTGGTCACCGAGGAGCTCGACCTGTTGGAGGGCGGCATCGTCCGCCGTCCGCCCACCGCGGAGACCCCCGCCGGCCGCGCGGTCGACGTCCTGCTGCGCGCCACCCGGGGGCTGATGCGCGAGCCCGAGCTGGCCGACGCGCTCGTCCGCTCGCTCATCATGGCCGAGGTCAAGGTCGAACTCGACACGCGCATCTCCGACCTGGTGTGGCGGGTGGCCACGGACCACCTGGAGGGTGTCGCGCCCGGCGGGGCCGAGGACGGTGACACCGGGGCGGACGTCGACCGCGACGACGCCGGGTACGTCCTGGTCGGTTCGCTGACGAGCGTGTGGATCTTCGAGCTGGTGGAGATCCTCAAGGGCCGTCGGGACGTCGACGAGGTCGAGCGGCGCCTGCACACCGCCGCCGAGCACCTGCTCGCCTCCTTCTGAGCCCGAGCGCCCGGCGGTGCGTCCGGGGCGCCCGAAACCTCCGCGCGCCCGGCGCGGCTCAGCCGTCGCCGAAGAGGAAGCCCAGCAGACCATCGAGGAAACCGCCCCCGGCCCCCTCGTCCTCGGGGTCGGCGGCCGCGTCCTCCTCCTCGCCCTGGGAGCCGTCCGCGCCCGTCCCGTCGTCCGGCGTGGGGGAGCTCGGCGCGTCCGTGGGCGAGACGGAGGGCGTCGGCGGCGGAGCGTCCGCTGCGTGCTCACTCTGCTCACCGTGTCCCCCGGCCGACTCCTGCGGCGCGTGCTCGGAGGGCTGGGCGTCCTGTCCCTGGCGGTGTTCGGTGCGGGGGGTCTGCGGCTGGTCGGCGTCCTGTCCGGCCGCCTCGGCCGCCGGTCTGCCGTCCGGGGCGGTGGCGGCCGTCTCCGCGTCCTGGGTCATGGGGCTGCGTTCGGCCTCGCGCGTGTCGGTGCCGATGATCGTGGAGGGCGCGCCGAGGGCGCTGGCCCACCACCACAGGGCGACCGCCAGCACCACGGTGACCACCCCGGAGACGGCGGGCAGCGGCCAGCGCCGGGGGGAGGGACCGTCGGCGCTGTCGTCCGCGGGGGCGGCACGCGGTCCGGGAAGCGGGGTGGTCGGCTCGGTGCGCACGGGGTGGTCGCGGGTGGTCACCCGGTCCCGTGGCAGCGCGCGGGGCAGTGGTTCGACCGCGGGCGCGGAGGGCTCCGGCTCGGGTTCCTCGGTGGAGCCGCCGAGGCGCGCGCGGTGCACCGGATAGCCGTCGCTGGTGAGCGGGCGCGCCGCGGCGGCGATCCGCTCGCGCGCCTGGGCGCGGTCGGGGTCCACGCAGGTGCGCACGACCAGGTCGCGCAGGCCGGGCGGCGGCCCCGGCGGGCGGAGCAGGGCCAGGGCGAAGGAGACCTCCTGGACGCGGGTGCGCCACGCGGCGGCGGGGGACCCGTGGGCGTCGGCGCCGTCCTCGTCGAGGTCGGCCAGGCCGTCGGCGGCGCGGCGGATCGCGGAGCGGGACAGTTCCGCGCACAGTTGGGTGTCCAGGCCCAGGATCCGGGCGATCGCGGAGACCGGCAGCGCGTGGCGCAGGTTGAGTTCGACCAGTTCGCGGTGGCTGGACGGTAGCCGGGAGAACATCCGGGCCACGGGCTCCTCGGCGGGGACGGTCGCCAGCCGGGCGTAGGGGCAGGTGAGGGCGAAACCGCGGCGTTGGCAGGCCGAGCGGACCAGGGCGTAGAGCCAGGAGCCCCGATCGCCGTCGTCGGCGAGTTCGGCGGACAGGACCACCCCGGCCACCAGTCCGTCGTGGACGGCCTCGGCGACGCGGTCGGCGGCGCCCCGGTCGGCGGGTTCCCGTGTCGGGTCGGTGGCGTGGCGAGGATCGGCCCCGCCGCCCAGCAGGGACCAGGCGTACCGGTACAGGGCCGGTGCGAAGGCGTCGTAGAGCCGCTCGACCGCCTCCGGGGTCGGTTCGTCGCTTTCTGTGCTTCTGGTCACGATTCTCCCCCCGCTCCACCCGTGACGGTAGCGGGGGCCGGCGTCTGGCGCGGGCGTTTCGGTGACGTTGGCCGCGAAGGTGAGGGTTCTGTTATCACGGGCGGCGCCGACCCGACGCGTGGTCGGGTCGGCGCCGTCGGGCCCGGAGGGCTACTCGCCGCCGCGCGACGGGGAGCCGATGGCGATCATCCGCTCGACCGAGCGGCGGGCGCGCGCGGAGGTGTCGGCGTCGACGGTGATCTCGGTCGTGCCGTGGCGCAGCGAGTCGAGCAGCTTGTCGGCGTCGATCATCTTCATGTAGTGGCACTCGGCGCGCGCGTTGACCGGCTCGAACCGGGTGGTCGCGTTGGCGTTGCGCAGCTGGTGCAGCATGCCGGTCTCGGTGGCGATGAGCACCTTCGCGGCGGTGGTGTTCTCGGCGGCGGTGAGCATGCCGCCGGTGGAGAGCACCTTGACGCGGTCCTCGGGGACGGCGCCGCTGCCCACGAGGTAGAGGGCGGAGGTGGCGCAGCCGCACTCGGGGTGGACGTAGACCTCGGCGTCGGGTTCGGCGGCGACCCGCTCGCGCAGGGTGTGGCCGTCGATCCCGGCGTGCACGTGGCACTCGCCCATCCACACGTGGATGTTGTCCCGGCCGGTGACGCGCTTGACGTGGGCGCCCAGGAACTGGTCGGGGAGGAAGAGGATCTCCTGGTCCTCGGGGATGGACCGGATGACGTCCGCGGCGTTGGACGAGGTGCAGCAGATGTCGGTCTCGGCCTTGACCGCCGCGGTCGTGTTGACGTAGGCGACGACGACCGCGCCGGGGTGCTCGGCCTTCCAGGCGCGCACGTCCTCGGCGGTGATGGTGTCGGCGAGGGAGCACCCGGCGTTGGGGTCGGGGAGCAGGATCGTCTTCTCGGGGGCGAGGATCTTCGCGGTCTCGGCCATGAAGTGCACGCCACAGAAGACGATGGTGCTGGCGTCGACGCTCGCGGCCAGGCGGGAGAGGGCCAGGGAGTCGCCGGTGTGGTGGGCCACGTCCTGGATTTCCGGGCGCTGGTAGTTGTGCGCGAGGATGACGGCGTCGCGCTCGTCCGCCAGGCGGCGGACCTCGGCGGCCCATTCCTGCCTGGTCATGGTGTCCGCCGTGGCGGTGACCGGTGCCATGTCGTACTACTTCCTTGAGGCTGTGGGCACGTCGTACGGGCTCCGTGCCGGTGGTGGCCGGTGCTGGTGGACAGGTTTTAGCCTGTCAGGCACAAACCTGGTTCAGCTTAACATGGCGTGGAACGGAAGGGACGGGGTGGACATCCCTCAGGTAAACGGACAGGCCATGACGCATGGTGCGGGTGGGGCCCAGCCCCTCGCGGCACACGAGGCGCTGGCCGTCGTCCTCCAGATTCGCGCAGGGGAGCTGTGCGTCCTTCTGTGGCGGCGGGCACTGCCGCCGTGCGCGGGGGAGTGGTCCCTGCCCGGCGGCAGGCTGGGGCCGGGCGAGAGCCTGGGCGCCTCCATCCGGCGCCAGCTCGCGCAGAAGGTGGACGTGCGGGACCTGGCCCACCTCGAACAGCTGGAGACCCGCAGCGACCCCGAGCGCCACCCCGACCGCCGCACGCTCGCCACCGCCTACCTGGGCCTGGTGCCCGCCCACATCGACCCCGTCGTGCCCGACGACACCGGCTGGCACCCGGCCGCCGACCTGCCGACGATGGCCTTCGACCACGCCGCCATCGTCCGTTCCGGGCGGCTGCGGCTGCGCGCCAAGCTGGGCTACACGAACGTCGGCTTCGCCCTGGCGCCGCCCGAGTTCACGATGTCGGAGCTGTCCGGCTACTACCGCGCGGCCCTCGGTTACGACGTGGCCGCCACCAACCTGCGCCGGGTCCTGCTGCGCCGCGGCCAGATCGAGGAGACCGGCCGCTCGGTGCCCTCCGGCCGCTCCGGCGGGCGCCCCGCCGCTCTGTTCCGCTTCCGGGCCCGGGAGTTGGAGATCACCGACGCCTTCGCGGTGCTGCGGCCGCCCGAACGCGGCTGACGGCGGACGGCCCCCCGACGCCGCCCGGACGCACCCGGGCACGCCTTGTACACTCCCTCATCGTGGCAATTCGTACTGTGGTGTTCGACGTCGGAGAGACGCTGGTCGACGAGACGCGGATCTTCGCGCGCTGGGCCGACCGCCTCGGAGTCCCGCACATGGCGTTCTTCGGCACCATCGGCGGTGTCATCGCCTCCGGCGGCACCCTCACCGACGCGTTCCGGCTCGTCGTGCCCGGGTTCGACCTCGCGACGGAGAGCGCGCGCTGGCGCTCCGAGGACCCCCACGGCGAGCGCGAGCACTTCGGCGAGAAGGACCTGTACCCCGACGTGCGTCCCGCCTTCGCCGCCATGCGCGAGGCGGGGCTCTCCCTGGTGATCGCCGGGAACCAGCCCCCCGAGGCCGGACCGGCGCTGGCCGCCATGGACCTGGGCGTGGACGGCATCGGCATCTCCGACGACTGGGGTGTGAGCAAGCCCGACGCCGCCTTCTTCGACCGCGTCCTCACGCTCGCCGGCACCGCCCGTCCGGGGATCACCGCGGGCGAGATCCTCTACGTCGGGGACCGCGTCGACAACGACGTCCTGCCCGCCCGCGCCGCCGGGATGCGCGCCGCCCTGCTCCGTCGCGGCCTGTACGGCTACCGGCACGCCGTCGACCCGGACGCGGGCCGGGCCGACGCGGTCGTGGACGACCTCCACCAACTCACCGCCTGGATCGCCGCCCAGGTCTGAGGGGCCGGGGCATTCCCGTGCGCGGCGTCGGACATCTCACGTCGTACACGTGTCCGCCTTGGTCCGGCGTGTCACCCGTTTGGTCTACCTTCGCCTGGGTAGCGTGCCATTCTGCGCACGCCTCCCACCACCGTCCGCCCCCGAATGGAGGCAGCCCGGCCGATGATCACGTTCGAGGGCGCCAGCAAGCACTACCCGGACGGCACCGTCGCCGTCGCGGACCTGGACCTGACCGTCGAGGCCGGAGCGACCACCGTCTTCGTCGGCCCGTCCGGCAGCGGCAAGACCACGTCGCTGCGGATGATCAACCGGATGGTCGAACCCACCGGCGGCACCGTCCGCGTCGACGGAAGGGACGTCCGCGACCAGGACCCCGCCGTGCTGCGCCGGTCGATCGGCTACGTCATCCAGCAGGCGGGCCTGTTCCCGCACCGCACCGTCCTGGACAACATCGCCACCGTTCCCCTCCTCCTGGGCTGGCGCAGGGCCAGGGCACGGGCGCGCGCCGCCGAGCTGATGGAGCTCGTCGGCCTCGAACCGTCCCAGGCGCGGCGCTACCCCCACCAGCTCTCCGGCGGACAGCAGCAGCGCGTGGGGGTCGCCCGCGCCCTGGCCGCCGACCCGCCCGTCCTGCTCATGGACGAGCCGTTCAGCGCCGTCGACCCCGTCGTGCGGGCCACCCTCCAGGACGAGCTGCTGCGCCTCCAGCAGGAGCTGCACAAGACCATCGTGTTCGTCACGCACGACATCGACGAGGCCGTCCGGCTCGGCGACCGCATCGCCGTGTTCCGGCCCGGCGGCGTGCTCGCGCAGTACGACGCGCCTGAACGTCTGCTCGCCGAGCCCGTGGACGCGTTCGTGGAGTCCTTCATCGGCTACGACCGGGGCGTGCGCCGGCTGTCCTTCTTCTCCGCCCGCGCGCTGTCCCCGCGCGAGGACACCGTGTTCGACGACCAGACCCGGGCCGAGGACGCGCGCGAGATCGCCGCGGGCCACGGCACCCCCTGGGTGCTCGTGGTCAGCGCCGAACGCATGCCCCTGGGCTGGGTGGACACCGACCAGCTCGCCCGGGTGCCCTCGGGCGTCCCGCTCGGCGGGCTCGACCTAGCCCCCTACGGGCACACCTTCAACGTCGGCGCCGACTCGCTGCGCGCCGCCCTGGACGCCGCGGTGCTCTCCCCGGCGGGGCGGGCCGTGGGCGTGGACGACGACGGGCGCGTGGTCGGCGTGGTCTCCCAGGACGACCTCGGCGCCGCGCTGTGGTCGGTGGCCGAGTGAGCGCGGCCGAGACGGCGCACGCGTCGGTCGCGGCCTGGGACTGGGTCACGCGCGTCGCCGGGTGGGGGGTGGACAACTGGAGCCACCCGGGCGACCCCGACCGCGGCATCCAGCCGCGCCTGATCCAGCACATGCGGCTGTCCTACCTGTCCATCGGCATCGGACTGGCGCTGGCCCTGCCCCTGGGCCTGGCGTGCGCGCGGTGGCGGCGCCTGTACCCGCCGGTGCTGACCGGCGTGAACGTGCTCTACGCCGTGCCCTCGATCGCGCTGTTCTTCCTCATGCTCCCCTACACCGGGTTCAGCGACTGGACGGCGGTCATCCCGCTGGCGCTGTACACGCTGGTCATCCTGCTGCCCAACGTCGTCGACGGGCTTCGGCAGGTGCCCGACCACGTGCGCCAGGCGGCCGTGGCGATGGGCTTCGGCCCGCTGCGCCGCCTGGTGTTCGTCGAGACCCCGGTGGCGGTCCCGGTGATCATCGCCGGGCTGCGGGTGGCCTCGGTGGCCACCATCAGCATGGTCAGCGTCGCCTCCCTCGTCGGGCTCGGCGGTCTGGGGCAGCTGATCCTCACCGACGGGTTCCGGCGCCAGTTCGACGCGCCCATCGTCATCGGCATCCTGCTGACGGTCGCGCTCGCGTTGGTCACCGACGCCCTGCTCGTCCTGGCGCAGCGCCGGCTCACCCCGTGGGCGCGCCGGGACCGGACGCGGACCCGGCGCGTCCGGGCGGCCGCCGCGGCGGAGAAGGGGTAGCCATGGAGATCCTGACCGACCTCTACCTGTGGTTCGCCGACCCCGCCCAGTGGTCCGGCGACGCCGGGATCCCGGCGCGGCTGGGCGAGCACGTGTACTACTCGGTGCTCGCGCTGGTGCTGTCCAGCCTCGTCGCGGTGCCGTTGGGCCTGCTCACCGGACACACCGGCGTGGGCGGTTTCGCCACCACCAGCCTGGCCAACTTCGCCCGTGCCCTGCCCACGATCGGCGTGCTGTTCCTGGTCGTGCTGTTCGCGGGGATCGGCCTGGTCCCGGTGGTGTGCGCCCTGGTGGCGCTGGCGGTGCCGCCGATCCTGGTCAACACCCACGAGGGCGTGCGCGGGGTCGAGCCGCGGCTGAGGGACGCCGCCCTGGGGATGGGCATGCGCGGCCGGGAGGTGCTGCTGAGCCTCGAACTCCCGGTGGCCACCCCGCTCATCCTCATCGGCGTGCGCACCGCCGCCGTGCAGGTGGTGGCGACCGCGACCATCGCCGCCTACGTCGGCGTGGGCGGCCTGGGCCGGTACATCGTGGACGGACAGGCCCGCCAGGACCTGACGATGATGCTGGGCGGTTCCGTGCTCGTGGTGGCCCTGGCCGTGGCCACCACGCTCCTGTTCGCCGGGTTGCGGAGGCTGCTCGTCGCACCCGGACTGCGCGCCGAGACGGCGTAGCGCGCACACCGAGAGAGAAGGTTGGGACATGCGGAACAGAATCGCCCTCGTCGGGCTCCCGCTGGCGCTGCTGCTGAGCGCGTGCGGTGCGAGCGACCCCTACGAGGAGGGCGGCTCCGGCGGGGAGGGCGACGGGAGCGGCGCCGTCGTGGTCGGGTCGGCCGACTTCCCGGAGAGCCAGCTGCTGGCGGAGATCTACGGACGGGCCATGGAGGCCGCCGGGGTCGAGGTCGAGTACCAGCTGGGCATCGGCAGCCGGGAGGTGTACTACTCGCAGATCGAGTCCGGCAACCTGGCGGTCTTCCCCGAGTACAACGGCGCCATCCTCGCCTACCTCGACGAGGACGCCCCCAGCGGCTCCAGCGAGGAGACCGACGCGCTGCTGGAGGAGGCGCTGCCCGAGGGGCTGGAGATCCTGGACTCCTCGGCCGCCGAGAACAAGGACTCGGTGACCGTCACCCGGGAGACCGCCGACGAGTACGGCCTGACCAGCCTGGCGGACCTCGCCGAGGTGTCCGGGGAGATGGTGCTCGGCGGGCCGCCGGAGTTCGAGACGCGCCAGCAGGGCGTGGTCGGGCTGGCCGAGGTGTACGGCGTGGAGTTCGCGTCCTTCCGGTCCGTGGACGTGGCCCTGCTGACCCAGGCGCTGCTGGACGGGGACGTGCGGGCCGCGAACCTGTTCACCACCGACCCGCAGATCGCCGCGAACGGGTTCGTCGTGCTGGAGGACCCGGAGAACCTGTTCGGCGCGCAGAACGTCACGCCGCTGGTCAACTCCGACCAGGTCGGACCGGAGGCGCGCGCGGCGCTCGACGCGGTGTCCGCCGCCCTGACCACCGAGTCGCTGACCGCGCTCAACGAGCGGGTGATCATCGACAACGAGAACGCGGCCGACGTCGCCCAGGAGTGGCTGGCCGAGGAGGGCCTGGCCGGGTAGCCGAAGCCGTCTCACGGGAACGGCCGCGCACGGAGGGAGTCCGTGCGCGGCCGTCACGCGTTCCGGCGGGACGGGGGAGCTACAGGCCCTCGCCGTGGACCGAGCCGGGGGTGCCGCCGGTGGTGGCGTAGGCGCCGGTCGCGCTCTTGTCCCGCCACTCGTCGAAGGACAGCTGCCAGTAGCCCCAGCCGTTGTACCACTCCACCTCGCGGTCGGTGCCCGTGGTGTCCAGGACGTCGCCCATCAGGGTGTTCTCGTACAGCCAGCGCGCGTCCTCCATCCGGAGGTTGGTGCAGCCGTTGGAGGTGTTGGCGACGCCGATGTTGGAGTTGTAGGACGCCTCGTGCAGGTACTCGCCCGAGTTCGTGGTGCGGATGCCGTACCGGACCGTGGTGTTGTAGCCGGGCATGTCCTCGGGCATGTCCGTGGTGGAGGAGTCCATCGTCACGCTCTCGGCCCGCTCCATCAGGACGTGGGTGCCGCTGGTCGTGGTGTCGAACCGCACGGTGGAGGCCCCGTTGCTGACCGGGATGACGCGCTCCCGCTCGCCGTCGGTGGTGACGACGAGTTCGTGGTCGGGCACGTGCATGGTGAGGATCCGCTCGGGGCCGATCTCGAACGCGAGGCGGTAGTTCTTGACGCCGTACACGCCGTCGGCGGCCTCCACCCCGGCCAGACGCATGTTCACGGTGACGCTCTGGTGCGGCTCCCAGTACTCCTCGGGCCGGAAGACCGCCGTCATGTCGTTGTCCAACCAGCCCCACGCGCCGGTGACGCCCTGGTCGGAGACGACCTCCATGGCGCTCTCCACCTGGGCCTTGTTGGTCACCGGCAGGTCGAAGTCGACCACGATCGGCATGCCCACGCCGACCGTGGCGCCGCTCAGGGGTCGGTTGGTCGCTAGTTCCAGGCGCTGTCCGGCGACGGCGGGCGTGGTCGTGAACTCGGCCGTCTCCTCGGTGGTCTGGCCCGACCCGTCCTCCGCGGTGGCGGTGACGACCACCTCCGCGCCGGGGCGCAGGGTCCAGTCGCTGACCCACTCCGTGGCGTCCTCGTTGAGGGACCCCGTCACCGTGTAGAGGTCGCCGCCCTCCGCCTGCTCCCCGTCCGGCAGGCTCGCCGCGTCGACCACGGTCTGCTCGACGCGGACGTCGGTGATCTCACCGCCCTCGGCGGTCACGCGTACGGGGGTGTTCGGCGCGATCTCCTCCGCGCCGGTCTCCGGGGTGATGCTCAGTTCGGCGGACCCGGACGCGCCGTTCTGGGCGGACGCGTTGTTCTGGGTGTCCGCCTCACCGGTCGTGCAGGCGGTCGCGGCGAGGGCGAGCACCGCCAACCCGATGCCGAGTCCGCGCGCCCCCGCCGCGTGGTTCCTTGCCGCCACGTGTGAACCTCCATGCCGTCCGTTGACCATCCACTGAATGGGATGCACGGAGGCGCAAAAGGTTCAGAGGTTCATAAAATCCACACGGTTCGCCGACGACGTCAGGTCAGCGCGTGGTAGCGGCCCGACCAGCGGGCCAGTGCGGGGCCCCGCCCCGCGACCTCCGGCAGGCCGACGACGTCGGCGAAGAAGACCACGTGGTCGCCGACCGGGACCCGGAGGCGGACCGAGCACTCCAGCGCGGCCAGCGCCTCCTCCAGCACCAGCGCGCGGGTGCGCTCACCCCGGTGGTGGGGCTGGCCCGAGACCAGCAGGCGCGCGCTCGGGCGTCCCTCGGCGGCGAACCGCCCGGCCAGGGCACGCTGGCCCGCGCCGAGCACGCTCACCGCGAACGCGCCGACCTCCTCGATCACCTCGGCCATGTATCCGTCCGCGTGCACGCTCACCGACACGATCGGCGGGTCGGCGGACACGGACCCGAAGGCGCTGACCGTCGCGCCGACGTCGTCGCGGCCGTCGGCGACGGTCACCACGGTCACGCCGGTCGGCAGCAGCGCCATCGCGTCCAGGAACGGCCCGGTCAACGGATCTCCCAGCCGTCGGCCATCGACAGCGGACCCGTCACGGGCAGCCCCATCGCCAGGGCGGCGTCGGTCAGCGACCCCCACGGGCTCAGCGTGCTCTGCGGCTGCGCGGTGGCCAGGTCCTCGCTGGACTCGTGCGGGCGGAACCGGTCCAGGGGGTGCGTGCGCGGGAAGGCGCGCAGCGGCAGCGGCCCGGCGTCGGCCTTCTCCCGGGCCAGGCGCACCGCGGTCGCCAGTCCGCCCAGTTCGTCCACGAGTCCGCGCTCGTGGGCGTCGCGGCCGGTCCACACGCGGCCCCGGGCCACCTCGTGCACCTGCTCGCGGGTCATGCCGCGCGCCTGGGCGACCTTGCCGACGAAGTCGTCGTAGATCTCGTCCAGCAGGGCGTTGATCCGCTCCCACTCGGACTCGGTGAACGGGTGCGTGGTGTCGAACATGCCCGCGTGCTCGCCGGTGCTCACCGCGTCCGTGGTCACGCCGAACCGCTCCATGAGGGCGCCGAACACCGGTTTGCCGGTGATCACGCCGATCGACCCGGTGATCGTGCCGGGCTGGGCGACGACCGCGTCCGCGCCCAGGGTCACGTAGTAGCCGCCCGACCCGGCGACGTCGCCCATGGCGGCGATCACGGGGATGCCCGCCTCGCTGGTGAGCCGGCTCTCGCGGCGGATGGCGTCGGAGGCGGTCGGGGAGCCGCCCCGGCTGTCCACCCGGAAGACCACCGCCTTGACCTGCGGGTCGCGCCGGGCGGCGCGGAAGGCGGCGGTGACGGTGTCCGAGCCCATGATCGAGCCGCCGCCCAGCGGCGAGCGGCGCGACCTGCCCAGGGTGATCGCGCCGTGGCCGGTGATCAGCGCGATGTAGCCGGGGCCGTCGCCGAGGGAGGGCTTGGGCATGGGCGTGTGCTTGCGGTGGTAGCGGGCCACGTACTGCAGTTCGGGGTCCCCGCCACCGGGGTGCTCGGCGCGCACCCGCTCCGTGAGCTCCTCGTACACCTCGTCGCGGTAGGCCAGCGCGTCGACCAGCCCGGCGTCGAGCGCTTCCTTGGCCAGGAGCGGCCCGCGCGAGACGAGCTCGCGGACCTTGTCCTCGGTCAGGTCGCGCGCCTCGGCGACGGCCTCGGTGATCTGGTCGCTGAGCGAGGTGACGATGCGGTCGGCGGCCTCGCGGTGCGCCTCGGTGAACCCGGTCTCGGTGACGCCGTTGAGGGCGTTCTTGTACTCGTGGCGCTTGCCGACCTCGTAGGTGACGTCGAGCCTGTCGATGGCGCCCTTGACGAAGGTGCTGCGCATGATCAGGCCGGTCAGCCCGAGGACGCCGGTCGGGGACATCACCACGCGGGAGAAGGCGCACGCCAGGTAGTAGGGCAGGTTGCCCGAGCCCAGCTCGCCGAAGGAGTCGGCCCAGGCGACCGCGGCCTTGCCCGAGGCGCGGAAGTCGGCGACCGCGTCGCGCAGTTCCTGGGTCCTGGCGAAGCCGAGCGGACGGCCGTCGATGCGGACGATCAGCGCGGCCGCCTTCGGGTCGCGCGCGCCGCGCCGGATGCCCTCGACGACGTCGAGGAAGTGCTGCCGACGGCGGTTCACGATCTGGCTGATCGGGTCTCCGGGGGCCTCGTCGGCGACCCCCTCGGTCAGGTCCAGCTCCAGCACCAGCGGCCCGTGCGGGCCCGGGCGGAGACGGGAGAGGGACAAGGGCTCCGTGATCTTCGCGAGGTCCACCATGGCCCCAGCCTAACGGCCGGTGCGCGGAGCGGCCCCGTGCCGGCGTGAGGGGGTGCGCGCCGTGGCCGAGGGGCCCCGGGGCGTGCGCGGGCGGTGTGTTGGCGCGGTGTCGGGGACCGTTAGGGTCGTGGGTGTTCTGAGCACGGGACGCATGGCTGAGAGGGACGAGGCATGGCGGGCACGAACGACGGGGCCGGTCGACGGCGGCGGACATCCGCCGCGCGCACCGTTGCGGGAGTCGCCGCGGCCGCCGCGGCGCTGACGGTGCTGGCCGCCTGTTCCGGTGGCGGCGGCGGTGACGGCGGGCCGGAGATGGCGCTCGGCGACAGCGGCCTCATGGAGGGCGTCGCGCCTCCGGGCCCCGAGGGCTTCACCCCGGTGGAGGTCGCGGGCATCGCGATCAACGCCCCGGACGGGTGGGACGTCCAGAACGAGGGCGACTCGCTGTGCATGACCCCGCCCGGCCAGGAGGCGTGCGCCTACGGTTCGGTCCAGCTCGTGGCCAGGGCGGCGGCGAACCAGCCCCAGGGCTGGCCCCTGGAGGGCGAGGCCTACCGGGAGGACGAGGGCTGGGCGGCCGCCCCCGACAACTGCCGCAGCCTC
Organism: Nocardiopsis sp. NPDC049922; assembly: GCF_040660275.1. Taxonomy (NCBI): domain Bacteria; kingdom Bacillati; phylum Actinomycetota; class Actinomycetes; order Streptosporangiales; family Nocardiopsidaceae; genus Nocardiopsis; species Nocardiopsis sp. NPDC049922. The sequence continues at coordinate 21,665 of NZ_JBFAME010000023.1, forward strand.
AACACCGCGGCCTCCGGCGACATCGGGGTGGAGGGCTCCACCCTCAGCGAGTCCGGCTTCTTCGAGGACCACGCGGACGGCCTGACCTCCCACCAGGCGATGTGGGACGTCACCTGCGTCAACGACGAGACCTTCCGGGTGCGCATGTGGTTCCTGCCGATCAGCGACGTGCTGCTCTACGTCTGGTCGGTGGACGCCCAGTACGAGGAGGTCTACACCCAGATCGCCGCGTCGATGGACACCTCCGGCTACCGGGACTGAGCCGTGGCCGCCGCCGGGTCCGTCCGGGGGCGTTCACGCGATGGGTGCCCGTCAGCCCTCCGGAGGCCATAGGGTCGTAGTCGTCAAGTGACGATGACAGTTCGGCTACGGCGCGAATCGGGGTGCAGCACTGGTGACCACCAATGGAGCGGCGGGACGTGTGGTTCAGTACACGCTCGGCAACGGATTGCGGCTGGTGACCGCGCCGGCGTCCACCGGGAGGGTCGCCGCGGTGAACCTCTGGTACGGGGTCGGGTCCCGCCACGAGGTGCCCGGCCGCACCGGGTTCGCGCACCTGTTCGAGCACCTGATGTTCCAGGGCAGCGGGAACGTCGTCAAGGGTGAGCACTTCGAGGTGGTCGAGCGGCTCGGCGGCGACATCAACGCCTCCACCTCCACCGACCGCACGAACTACTACGAGACGGTGCCCGAGCACGCGCTCGACCTCATCCTGTGGTTGGAGGCCGACCGCCTGTCGACGCTGCGCGACGGGATGACCCAGGAGGTCCTGGACAACCAGCGCGACGTCGTCAAGAACGAGCGCCGCCAGCGCTACGACAACCAGCCCTACGGCACGGCCCTGGAGCGCATCCTGCGCCTGGGCTACCCCGAGGGCCACCCGTACCACCACCCGACCATCGGCTCCATGGCCGACCTGGACGCCGCCGACCTGGACTACGTCAAGTCCTTCCACAAGGCGCACTACGGCCCGGACAACTGCGTCCTGACCGTCGTCAGCGACCTGGACCCCGAGGACGTCCTGGCGCGCGTCGAGCGGTTCTTCGGGCCCATCCCCGCCCGCGACGCCCTTCCCGAGGCGCCCGACGCCACCCTGTCCGCGCCGCTGGGCGGCCCGGTCCGCGACGCCGTCACCGAGACCGTGCCCGCCGCCGGGGTGTTCGCCGGGTACCGCGTCGGCCCGTACGGTTCGCGGGACTTCGACGTCATGCACCTGGCCTCGGCCGTGCTGGGCCAGGGGCAGGGCAGCCGCCTGTACCGCGCGCTCGTGGTCGACCGTCCCATCGCCGCCGACGACGGCGGGGCGGCCGCCGACATCCTGCCGTTCCGCTACACCGACAGCCTGATGCTGGTGAACATGCTCGCCCGCGAGGGCGTCAGCGGCGACGAGCTGGAGACCGCCATGCGCGAGGAGATCGCCAAGCTCGCCACCGGCATCACCGAGGAGGAACTCGACCGCGCCCGGGCCGTCCTGGAGCGCGACCACCTCCAGGCGCTCGCCAGCCCGGCGGGTCTGGCGGACGCCATCGGCAGCGCCACGCAGCTGCTGGGCGACCCCGAACTCGTCTTCACCTGGCCCGAGCGCTGGGCCGACATCACCGCGGAGGAGGTGCGGTCGGCGGTCGAGCGCCTGCTCGTCGACGACAACCTGCTCGTGGTCCGCTTCGACCCCGAGACCGCCGAGGCGTCCTCGGAGCCCGAGCCCGCCGCCTCCTAGCACAGGCCCTGTCACCGCAAGTCGCAGAAAGAGCCGTAGAGCATGACCCAGAGTCGCCCGGACCTCGGTTCCCCAGCGTCCTACTCGTTCCCCAAGCCCCAGCGGATCACCGTCGGGGGCGGCACGGTCGTCGCCGTCGACGTGCCCGGTCAGAACCTGGCCTCCCTCCGCCTCGTGCACCCCCACGGCGGTGCCGCCGAGCCGCTCGACGCGATGGGCGTCAGCGTGCTCACCAGCGAGGTCCTGGAGGACGGCCCCGACGGCAACAGCTCCCTCGCCCCGGCCCTGGAGAGGCACGGCGCCGAGTGGGTCTCCAGGGTCACCTGGGACGGTTTCATCACCGGGCTCGACGTCCCGGTGAACCGCCTGGGCGACGCGGTCCGCCTGTTCGCCGACGCGGTGCGCCGCCCCGCCCTGACCGACGCCGACGTCGTCCGCCGCCGCGACCAGCTCCTGGAGCGGTTCTGGCTGGAGGCGGCCTCCGCGTCCACACTCGCCATGCGCTGCCTGGGCGGGCAGCTGTTCACCGGCCGCTACGCCACGCCGCTGTCGGGCGGCCCGGTCCGGCTGGCCGACGTCACCCCGGAGACGGTGGCGCGCTACCACAACGACTTCGTCGCCTCGGTGGCCGGGACGCTCGTGGTCGTCGGCGACCTGCACGGGGTCGACCTGGAGGCCCTGGGCAAGACCGTGTTCGGGGACGTGGCCTCGACGCCGGAGCCGGAGCTGACCGCGCCCGCTCCGCCGCCCGGGGAACTGCCCCGCCTGCTCATCGTGGACCGGCCCGGTTCGGTGCAGTCCGCGCTGGTCATCGCGCACCGCGCCCCGTCGCGCTCCCAGGTGGACCTGCCGCGCGCCGAGGGCGTCGGCGAGGTCCTCGGCGGGATGTTCACCTCCCGGCTCAACATGGAGCTGCGCGAGCGGCTCGGCTACACCTACGGCGCCGGGGCGCGGTTCGACCTGCGCCGCGACAGCGGGGTCTTCTTCGCCTCCACGCAGGTCGAGGCGGACACCACGGCGCACTCGATCACCTCGTCCCTGGAGCAGATCGTCAAGCTCCGCGAGTCGGGGGTGACCGAGGACGAGCTGGCCTCGGTCCGCGAGTCCAACGTCGTGGGCCTGCCGGTCGCCTACTCGACCGCGCGGGCGATCGCGGGCGCGTTGGTGGACATCGTCGTGCACGACCTGCCCGACGACCACGTCGACCGCAACCGCGCCGGCTACGAGCGGCTCACCCGGGCCGACCTCGACTCCGCCGCCGTCGAGTACCTTCACCCGGAGGAGGCGGTCGTGGTCGTGGTCGGCGACGCCGAGCGGCTGCGCCAGCCCCTCACCGACATCGGAGTGGGCCCGGTCGAGGTGCGCTCGCCCGAGTCCCTCTGGACCTGACCGTCGCACCGGGCGCGGCGATCCCCGCCGCGCCCGGACCCGTCCCCGACCCAGGCCCCGGTCAAGGAACGGTCAAGGAGAGGGAGGTCACCGCATGTGTGGCCGAACATCGGACATAACGAAAACGAACCTATGTATCAGTGTTCCGGCGTCGACCCGCGTCGGCCCGGGGCGCGACTGATATAACGAGTGATCCGTGCACCTACGTGGTGACAGCGACCGCAATGCTCCGCAGGAGGCCGCCATGACCGGTGAATGGACCCGTGGATAACCTTGTCCTCCCTAGACAACCCCCACACCCAGCGGCCCGAGGCGTCGCGCGGCGCGGCGCGCCCGGAGGGTGCCAACATGGCCGACGCCGAGCCTGAGGGTCGGCTGCTCAAGGGTCGCTACCAGCTGACCTCCGAGATCGCGCGGGGCGGCGTGGGCACCGTGTGGCGTGCCACCGACCTCGTCATCGACCGCGAGGTGGCCGTCAAGGAGCTGCGTCTGCCCGCCGACCTCAGTCGGGCCGAGCGCGAGTCCCTCCTGCAGCGGACCACACGCGAGGCCCGTGTCGCCGGGCGCCTGACCCACCCCAGCCTGGTCACCGTCCTGGACGTCGTGGACGAGGACGACCGGCCGTGGATCGTCATGGAGCTGGTGGAGGCCTCCACGCTGGAGGCGATCATCCAGATGGGCGGCCCGCTGCCCTACCAGCGCGTGGCCGAGATCGGGCTCCAGTTGATCGACGCCCTGAAGGTGGCGCACGCCGAGGGCATCGTGCACCGCGACGTCAAGCCCGACAACGTGATGATCAGCGAGTCCGGTCGCGTGGTGCTGACCGACTTCGGCCTGGCCGCGTGGAACGGCGAGTCGGCGCTCAGCGCGTCCGGGCGCATCATCGGCTCGCCCGCCTACATCCCGCCGGAGCGGGCCAAGGCGGGACCGGTGGGACCGGAGTCGGATCTGTGGTCGCTGGGCGCGACCCTGTACGCGGCGGTCGAGGGCCACCCGCCCTACGACCGCAAGGGCTACATCAAGATCCTGCGCCAGGAGCAGCTGGACGAGCCCGCCGTGGCCGCCAACGCCGGTCCGCTGGCGCCGGTGCTGGCCGGGCTGTTGAAGGTCGAGCCGAGTGAGCGGCTCACCGCGGAGAACGCCACGAAGATGCTGCGGATCGCGGCGTTGGCGCCGTGGGCTCCGGAGACGAGCCCGGAGCGCGGTGCGGACGGTCCGGCGACGCCCGCCGAGCCTCGGCCGGGGGACGGGGAGGACGGCCACCAGCACGGGTCGGCGCGTGAGCAGGCGCGCGAGCACTTCCGGGCGGGCGCCCACGTGCTGGCCGAGTCGATCAACGAGCGGCTGCGCCACAGCCCCGAGGCGATGAACTCGATCATGACGTCGATCCGCGAGTCGACGGACACGCTGGGGCTGACGAGTTCCGGCAAGCACGCCGAGCACAGCCGACTGCCGGTGGTGGCCGCGGTGGTGCTGGGGATCGCCGTGCTGCTGGCCATCGTGCTCTGGGCACTGCTGGGCCGGTGAACCGGCTCACACGCGCAAGACGGCCCCGTGGACGGGACGCGCCCGTCCGCGGGGCCGTCCGCGAACCGAGTAGGGCCGGCGGGATTCGAACCCGCACTGTACAGCACCTAAAGCTGCCGTCTCCTGCCGGTTGGACTACGGCCCCGTCGGGACAACTGTACCGGTGACGGGTGGGCGTCGACGCCCGGGCCGCACGGGCCGGGCGCCGCGGGGAACCGGGGTGTCAGACGCCGAGTTCGCGCTTGATCCGGTCGACGTGGCCGGTGGCCTTCACGTTGTAGAAGGCCTTGGCGACCCTGCCGTCGGCGCCGACCACGATCGTGGAGCGGATCACGCCCTGCACGAGGCGGCCGTAGTTCTTCTTCTCCCCGAAGGCGCCGTAGGCCCGCAGGGTGTCCTTCTCGGGGTCGCCGAGCAGGGGGAAGGTGAGGCCCTCCTTGTCCCGGAACTTCGCGAGCTTGTCCGTGGTGTCCGGGGAGATGCCGAGCACGGTGAACCCGGCGGAGTCGAAGTCGCGCAGGTTGTCGCGGAAGTCGCAGGACTGCGTGGTGCACCCGGGCGTCATCGCGGCGGGGTAGAAGTAGAGGACGGCGCTCTTGCCGGTGGAGGCCAGCACCTCGCTGAGCGTGACGGGCTTGCCGTCGGCGTCGGGGAGGGTGAAGTCGGGGGCCTGGTCGCCGGGCTCCAGACGGATCGGGTCGCTCACGTGGGGTTCCAATCTGTGGCTGGCGGGGCGGTCGGCCCCGCTGTCCTTCGCCCTCACACTACGCCCCGAGCCCGGGGCGCGGGCCGCCGCTTCGGAGGCCGGGGGCGCTGGCGAGGGCGTTCTTCGGTTGCGATTGCGGTTCGGTTCCTCCGCGACGGCGGAGACCGGCGGCGCGATCGCCTATCGTTGACCGCACTCGTGGTTTTGGTCCGGTCCGTCGCTGATCCGGGCCGGTACCCGTACTCGGGCGACACGCCCTCTTCCGGTAGGCGGCCTCGGAGCCCTGGGAACCGGAACAGACCCGCTTCGCGTTTGGGAGTCATTGCCGACGATGCCTGGATTCACACTCGACGAGGTCAGGAGTCGGACCCTCAAGCAGCGCGACTCCTGGTGGACGGTCCACCTCGTGGACCCGATGGCCGTGCGGCTCGTGCGCCTGGTGGCGAACCGGACGTCGATCACGCCGAACCAGTTGACGGTGGCCGCGCTCTTCCTGGGGTTGGGCGCCGCGGTCTGCTTCGCGCTGGGCTACCGGGAGGCCCTGGCCCTGGGCGCCCTGCTGTACTTCCTGTGCTTCGTGGTCGACTGCATGGACGGCAAGCTCGCCAGGCTCACGGACACCGAGTCCCTGTTCGGTTCGTGGATGGACTACGTCTCGGACCGGTTCCGCGTGCTGGTCTGCGCGGTGGCGCTCATGGGCGGGCAGTACGTGGTCGCCACGGAGGAGAACCCCGACTCCGCGCCGGTGGTGTTCGTCTGGCTGGCCCTGGCCGTGGTGTTCCTGGACATGCTGCGCTACCTGAACGCCCTCCAGGTCTACAAGCTGCGCCGTGAGATGCGCTCGCACCTGGCGGCGGCCCTGGAGCGTGCGCGGGCCACCCTGTCGATGCTGGAACCGGAGGACGAGGAGTCCGGGCTCGGCGAGGGGCGCGGCGGCGCGATGAGCGACGGCGGTGAGCAGGCGGTCCTGCGGCACGGGATCGACGTGCTGGAGCAGATCCTGCGCAGTCAGAACGAGCGGGAGACGCGCAACCAGCGCACGGCGGGCAAGCAGCCGGACCTGACCCTGCCCAAGGTGGACCTGCACCAGGAGTTCCGGACCCGCTTCCCCTGGTACACGCGGTTCTGGGGGACGCTCAACGATCGGCGGGTGCGCACCCACCTGTTCAGCGGCATCGAGTTCCAGATCGCGGTGTTCGTGATCGCGCCGCTGGCCGTCGCGGTGACCGGGATGCCCGCCGCCATCGGCTGGATCGCCGCCGTGGCGGGCGTTTTGCTGCTCGCGTTCGAGATCGCCATCATCTATAAACTGTGGTTGTCCACGCGGGACTTCTTCCGCGTGGTCGACGGAATCGATGGCGCGCTGAGATTCTCCGGTCCGTCCGACGGCGCGGAGGAGCGGGGCCGGGACACCGGCTCGGACACGGACTCTCATTCGACCCTGCGCTGATGGAGGAAGGCACCCAATGACGGGACGCGACACCGAGCCGCGCCAGACCCCGGCCGACGTCGAGGCCGAGATCGACCGCGAACAGCGGCGGTTGGCGGAGACCCTGGACGAGCTGGCCGAGCAGGCCCACCCGCGCAACATCGCGCGGCGGCAGATCACCCGGGTCCGTGAGCACGGGGCCAGGATCGCGGACGAGGCCAGGGCGCTGGTGGTCGGCGGCGGCGCGGTGCGCGTGGAGAGCCACGCGGTCGAGCCGGCGGAGGGGAGCATTCTGCTCCGGGGCGACGAGGAGGTCGTGACCACCTACCAGTCGCGGCGGCCGCTGCCCCCCGAGGCGCTGATCCTGATCGTGGGTGTGGGCGCGGCCGTCGCCGTGGGCGTGGTGGCCTGGGCGGTGCGCCGGAGGAAGTAGCGAGGATGTGCACGAGGGGCCCGGGCGGGGTGTGCCGCCCGGGCCCCTCGTGTGTTCGGGGCGCGCCCCCGGGCGACGGTCAGAGGAACGTGCGGCCCTCGCCGCGGTAGGTGGGGGCGCTGCCGAGGTACTCGCCCGTGTCGCCGTCGACGAGGTGCAGGGTGTCGAAGCGTTCGCACATCTCACCCGCCTTGGCGTGGCGCATCCACACGCGGTCGCCGACCTCCAGGTCGCGCGCGGCGGCCCCCACCAGAGGGGTCTGCACCTCGCCCGCGCCCTCGTTGGCCGTGTAGGACAGCCCCTCGGGCAGGTACGGCACCGGCGGGCGGAGGGCGTCGGCCGGTCCCGAGGCGGGGTAGCCGCCGCCCAGGACGGTGGCCACGTCGGGGGCGGGGCGGCGGACGACGGGCAGCGCGAACAGTGCGGCGGGACGGCCGTCGAAGGCGCGGAAGTGGTCGAACAGGTGCGGGTGGTAGAAGCCCGACCCGGCGGCCAGTTCGGTCACGGCGCGTTCCCGGCCGGTGGTGTGCAGGCTGCCGGTCCCGCCGCCGTTGACGAAGCGGACGTCGGCGACCTCCCGGACCGCGCGGACGACGGCCGCCCGGCGCCGGGCGAGTTCGACCGCCGAGCGCCGCTGGACGCCTCGCAGGACCCGGCCGAGGAGGGGTTTGCCGGGAGGGGCGTCGCCGACCCCGGCGATCTGGCCCTCGTAGGCCATGACGCCGTCGAGGAGGAGCTCGGGCCGGCGGACGACGGCACGGGCGAGCGCGGCGGCCTGGGCGGGCGTGCGCACGGGTGAGCGGTAGGAGCCGACGCGCAGGCGGGGGCCGAGCGGCTGCCAGCTGGTGTCGATGTCCAGGCACACGCGGATCGGGGGCGCGTCGGGTCCGCGGTCGGCGGAGGCCTCGGCGACGGCGGTCGTGATGAGGTCCAGGTGTGCGGTGGAGTCCACCATGAGGGTGATGCGGTGGGCGGCGCCGGGGGTGCGTGCGAGCCGGGCGAGGGCGTCGCGGTCGGCGGTGGGGTAGGCGACGAGGATGTCGTCGCTGAGCGGGCCCTGTTCGTCGTCCGTGGCCAGCCAGAGCGCCTCGGGCAGGGTGAAGGCCATGACGCCCGCGTAGCCGGGCAGGTCCAGGGCGGCGCGCATCAGGTGGCGGCAGCGCAGGGACTTGCTGACGACGCGGACGGGGCGGCCGTGGGCGCGTCGGGTCAGGGCGGTCGCGTTGGCGCGGAAGGCGGCCAGGTCGACGACGGCGAAGGGGGCGTGCAGTTCGCGTGTGGCGGCCTCGTACTTCTCGCGCTGGTTCGTCATGCGTCGAGGATGCCAGAACATGAATAGATTTCATATTCCCCTGGCCGGTCCCGGTCGCGTGTGGCGTCGCCGACGCGGCCGAATCCCGCCCCGGTTGGACAGGTGCCGATATCCTGGAGCATCCTGGCTGTTCAGCCGGGCCGATTCCTGGAGTGGTTCTTTCGATGAGTGAGCGCGAGTACGTCCTGACCCTTGCGTGCCCCGACAGCCGGGGCATCGTCGCGGCGGTGGCCAACCTGCTGTCCGACCACGGTTGCAACATCACCGAGAGTCAGCAGTACGGCGACCACTACACGGGACGCTTCTTCCTGCGGATGCAGTTCCTCGCGGAGCGCGGTCCGGACGGCGCGGTGGTCGGCGAGGACACCCTGCGGGGCGCGTTCGCCGCGCTGTCCGGCGGATTCAGCGAGGGGTCGGGCGACCCGGTCGTGGAGTGGACCCTCCAGGCCCGTGACGTCCGCCCCCGGATGCTCGTCATGGTCTCCAGGTTCGGGCACTGCCTCAACGACCTGCTCTACCGCCAGCGCAGCGGGCTGCTGGACGTCGACATCGCCGCCGTGGTGTCCAACCACCCCGACCTGGAGTTCCTCGCCGACTCCTACGGCGTGGACTTCCACCACCTGCCGGTGACCGCGACGACCAAGGGCCAGCAGGAGGCGCGGCTGCTGGAGCTGGTCGAGTCCTACGACGTCGACCTGATCGTCCTGGCCCGGTACATGCAGGTGCTCACCGAGCAGCTGTGCGCGAAGATGTCCGGCCGGATCATCAACATCCACCACTCCTTCCTGCCGAGCTTCAAGGGCGCCCGCCCCTACCACCAGGCGCACCGGCGCGGCGTGAAGCTGATCGGCGCGACCGCCCACTACGTGACCGCCGACCTCGACGAGGGACCGATCATCGAGCAGGAGGTGTCCCGGGTGGACCACACCCACAGCCCGGAACAGCTCACCGCGATCGGTCGGGACCTGGAGTCCGTGGCCCTGGCGCGCGCGGTCAACTGGCACGCGCAGCGCCGTGTGCTGCTGAACGGGGACAAGACCGTCATCTTCGACTGACCGGTTCGGCGGCGCCCGGAGCGGGGGCCGATCCGTTTCGGACGTATGGGGGGCGCCCGCGGGCGCCCCCTGTGTTTTCCCTTCCCCAGGGGGATTCACGACGCGGATTTGGGGCAGGGATGGTGATGCCGTTGCCTGTCTGACCTGCAAAACCTTGCTTAAAGTATCTTGTCGACTACGCACAGTGTGTATATGGTGTGTTGAGGTCGATTCCCGTCGGTCCGCGGTCGGACACCATGACCGGATTTCGGTCCGACTGGTACTGGCCGCGTGGGATCGACCACGGGACGCGTGCACACGGCGTAGGGGGGACCGGTGTCGGAGACCAGGAGCGAGGCGAGGGTGCCCGGAGCCCGCGACGCGGCCACGGCGGAGCGCGCCGCGGCCGGCGCGGGGCACACGCACATCGCGGACGGCGTGGTCGCCAAGATCGCCGGAATGGCGGCCCGCGAGATCGGCGGCGTCCACGCCATGGGCGGCGGGGCGGCGCGCGCGGTCGGCGCGGTGCGCGACGCGGTCACCCGGGGAGGCGACAGCGGCTCGGTGACGCGGGGCGTGACGGTCGAGGTGGGCGAGCGCCAGGCCGCCGTCGACATCGACCTCGTGGTCGAGTACGGGGTGGCCGTCCAGGACCTGGCGGCGGCGGTGCGCCGCAACGTCACGGCGGCGGTGGAACGGATGACCGGGCTGGAGGTCACCGAGATCAACATCCGGGTGGACGACATCCACCTGCCCGACGACGGCGAACGGGAGGGCGCCGAACCGACCGGGGCGGCCGCGGACGCGCCCAGGGTCCAGTAGCGGTGACCGGTGCGGACGAGCCAGAGGAGCGCGCGGCGGCCCTCGCCGAGGCGGCGGCGCGCCACCCGGACGTGGTCGGGCTGTCGTCGGGGGCGTTCGGGACGATCAGCACCCCGGTTCGGGGCGGCACCGTGAGCGGGGTCGCGGTCCGGCCGACGGCGGTCGAGGTCGGGCTCGTGACGCGCTTCGGGCGGCCGATCCCGGACATCGTCGCGGAGGTGCGTGACGGGTTGGCCCCGCTCGCCGGGGGGCGCGTCGTCCACGTGTTCGTGGAGGACGTGATCGCCGGTCTGGGCGGGGGCGCGCCGACGGGCGGCTGAGGCCGTCGCGGGCGTGGGAGGCGGTTGGACACGAGAGGGGGCGGCCATGTGGCCGGTCGTGGGGTTGGCGTTCGGGACGGTGCTGGGCCTGGCCGGGGCGTTCGGCGGGTTCGTGGCCTTCGTGCTCGTGCTGGGGCTGGGGATCGCGGGGTACGTCGCGGGGCGGGCGGTGGAGGGCGAGATCGATCTCGCGCAGGTGTTCACGCGGCGCTCGGTGTAGGGGCGCGTGTGGAGCGGTCGCTGAGCGCGGAAGCGGTGGCGCCCCGCCGGTGGGGCGGCGGGGCGCCCGTGAAGGGCCTCGGGTACGCGGTCGCGCGCGACCCCGGCGGTCGGACGGACATTCCGCCGCGGGTGGTCGAGCGGGTGGCGGTCCAGGCGGTCCGCGAGGTGCCCGAGGCGGAGCCCGCGCGGTCGCGCGTGGCCAGGGCGTGGATGAGCGGCGACACGGTGCGGCTGCGGTTGCGGATCGCGGTGCGCTACCGCCGGTCGGTGACCGGGGTGGCCGACAGGGTGCGTTCGCACGTCAGGGAGCGGGTCGAGTGGGCCACGGGAGGACGGGTCCACCACGTCGACATCGAGATCGCGGAGTTGGTGCGCTGACATGACCACCGTGGAAGAGGTCCTGGGCCGTCCCGACCAGGGGATCGACCGGCGGGCGAAACGCGTGGCGGTCCACACGTTCCGTCCCCGCAGGTCCTGGCCCGCGGTGGTCACGGGGGCGGTGATCCTCGTGCTGGCCGTGGTGTCGGCCGCCGAGGTCATCTCGGCGCTGGCGGGCAGTCCGCTGCGGATGATCCCGTTCGGGGCGGCGACCGACTACGCGGCGACCACGACGTGGTCCGAGCCGTCGGTGCAGATCGCCTCGGCGGTGCTCGCCGCGATCGGGCTGGCCCTGATCGTCGTGGCGCTGGCGCCGGGGAACGGGCGGTGGACGGCGCTGCGCACCGACGACCCGGCGCTGGTGGTCGGGCTGACCCGCCCGGCCCTGAGCCGGACGGTGTCCTCCGCGGCGCGGGAGGTCAGCGGGGTCGACTCGGTGCACGTGGCGGTGCGCGGGCAGCGGATCCGGGTCCATGTGCGCACGGCCACGCACGACTGGGAGGGACTCCCGGCCGAGGTGACCGCCGCCGTGGAACGGCGACTGGAGGAGTTGGCCCCGTTGCGGAGCATGCGGATCGTCACGCACGTGCGGTACGCGGAGGACTGACATGGGACGGGACATGAACCGGCGGTCGGCCAGGGGCAACAGGATCGGACTGGTCGTGGTGGGCACGGCCCTGCTGGCCGTGGGACTGGCGTCGCTGGCCGCGGGCAGGGGCGTCCTCGGTCAGGATCTGGCGGGTGAGGCGATCGCCAGCGCCCAGGTCAGGGACGTGCTCGAACAGCGGTGGGTGCCCTACGCGACCGTCGCGGCGGCCTTCCTGGCGGGGTTCCTCGCCCTGCGGTGGCTGCTGGTGCAGGGGATGAACGACACCGTCGGCAGGCTGGTGCTCGACCACGGCCCGCAGGGGCGCGTGGAGATGAGCGAGAGTGTGGCGCGGGGCGCCCTCGAACAGGAGGTCGCCGAGTACCCGGGGGTGCGGCGGGCACGGGCGCGGCTGACGGAGTCGTGTGCGGCGCCGCACCTGCGGCTGGCGCTGCTGCTGGAGGAGGACGCGGACGTGACGCGGGTGTGGGAGCGGGTGCGTTCGGAGGCGGTGGCCAACCTGGGGGAGGCGCTCGACCTGGAGCGGATTCCGACGGTGATCCGCATGTCGGTGGCGGCTCCGGCACGGACTCCGCGCCGCAGCCTGGCGTGACGGGGGCGGACACCCACGACGTACCGGATCGGCGTGTTCGTGGTTCATGGGGACGGCTGAGCGGCCGGAAGCGTCATGGAGCGCCTGAGTCCGGAATTCTGTACAGACTTCGAGGCAGATTCGGGCTACCATGGGGATATGACGACGCTGCCACTCACCGAAGCCCGCAACCGCTTGTCCGAGCTGGTCGACGAGATCGTCCGTACCCACGAGAGAGTGACGATCACCAGACACGGGGAAGCGGCGGCCGTCATCATCTCCACCGATGACCTGGAAGCCCTCGAGGAGACGCTGGAGGTGCTCTCCAACTCCGACCTGATGCGTCAGGTCGCCGAATCGCGGGCCGCGGTCGAGGCCGGGGACGTGCTGGACTCCGACGAGTTCGCCGCGCTGATGGCCAAACGGCAGCGTGATGCATGAGCGCCGAGGAAGCGGAGGCCTACCGTCTGATCATCTCCGGTCCAGCGGCGCGGGCGGTCGCCAAGCGGCTTCCCGAGAAGGTGGCGACGGCGGTGTACGAGTTCGTCACGACGTCGCTCGTGGCCAACCCCCACCGGCTCGGCAAGAGGTTGCTCCTTCCACCCTATGAGGGCGTGTGGTCAGCGAGGCGGGGAGCGTACCGGGTGCTGTACGAGATCGATGAGTCGGACCGCACCGTGACCGTCCTGGCGGTGGAGCACCGAGCGGACGCGTACCGGTCGCGCTGAGACCGAGACGTACGAGCCACCACCGGCGACGGTTGGAGATCGGGGCCCTCAGCACTCGATGACGTTCACGGCGAGGCCGCCGCGCGAGGTCTCCTTGTACTTGTCGTGCATGTCCCGGCCGGTGTCGCGCATGGTCTTGATGACCTTGTCCGGTGATACGGATCCACAACGCCTCCCGGCGTTTCGGCATCCTCGGGTATCCTGGCGACAGGCCGTGCCTTGAAAGGGGGCGAGCATGTCGGTACTCGGTATCGAGTTCACAGAGGCGGAGGCGGAGCAGATCCGTCAGACCGCCGCCGCTGAGAAGCGGCCACCGCAGGAACTGGTCCAGGAGATGCGGGAGAGTATGCTCGCCGAGATTCGCCGCCGTCGTTTCCTGGCTGCGGCGCGACGCGTCACCACCCTTTCCGCCGAGCTCAACGAGAGGCTCGCCAGGTAAGTGGAGGACGTCTTCTACCTGGACCCGGCGATGGTCATCGAGATCACCACCATGGCTCTGGCCCAAGAGGAGCAGGGCGCTGCGGTGGTTCGTGACCACGGCCTCCTCGAGAGCGCCGTCCACCGCCCGAAGGGGTCCTCGTTCGGGAACGAGTACTACCCGGACATCTTCGAGAAGGCCGCCGCGTTGATGCACTCCCTGGCCAGGAATCACGTGTTCCTCGACGGCAACAAGCGAGCCGCATGGAACTCCACGGCGGTTTTTCTAGAAGTGAACGGAAAGCCCTTGGCCGATCCTGTCGACGTGGACCGCGCCGAGCGCTTCGTTCTCGATGTCGCCACGGGAAAGCTCGGCGACATCGAGGACATCGCGGCGGCCCTGCGCACATTCCACCTGGAGCACTGAACCGCCGGGTGCGTCAGCACTCGATGACGTTGACGGCGAGGCCGCCGCGGCTGGTCTCCTTGTACTTGTCGTGCATGTCGCGGCCGGTGTCGCGCATGGTCTTGATGACCTTGTCCAGCGAGACGAAGTGGCTCCCGTCGCCGCGCAGGGCGATCCGCGCCGCGCTGATCGCCTTGACCGACGCCAGCGCGTTGCGCTCGATGCACGGCACCTGCACCAGCCCGCCGATCGGGTCGCAGGTCAGCCCCAGGTTGTGCTCCATCGCGATCTCCGCCGCGTTCTCCACCTGGGACGGCGTCCCGCCCAGCACCTCGGCCAACCCGGCGGCGGCCATCGACGACGCCGACCCCACCTCGCCCTGACACCCGACCTCGGCCCCCGAGATCGACGCGTTCTGCTTGAACAGGATGCCGATCGCCGCGGCCGTCAGCATGAACCGGACGACGCCGTCGTCGCCCGCGCCCGGGCTGAAGTGCAGGTAGTAGTGGAGCACCGCGGGCACGATCCCCGCCGCGCCGTTGGTCGGCGCGGTCACCACCCGGCCCCCGGCGGCGTTCTCCTCGTTGACCGCCAGGGCGTACAGGGTGATCCAGTCGCTGCCCCGCATCGGGTCGGAGTCCACCGTGGTCGGCGCGAGCAGCCCCGACTCGTCGCACACCCCGCCCAGCTGCCGGTACAGGCGGTGCGCCCGCCGGGGCACCCTGAGGCCGCCGGGCAGACTTCCCTCGGTCAGCACGCCGCGGCGCACGCACTGGCGCATCGCGGTCCAGATGGTCAGCAACTCGGAACGGATCTGCTCGGTGGTACGCCCGAACGCCCGCTCGTTGGCGAGCATCACCGCGCTGATCGACTTCCCCGTCTCCGCGCAGATCCGCAGGAGCTCCTCAGCGCTGGAGAAGGGGTGCGGCAGCGGGGTGTCGTCCTGGGTGATCCGGTCGGCGCCCGCCGCCCGCTCGTCGACGACGAACCCGCCGCCCACCGAGTAGTACACCTTCGACACGATCTCCGAGCCGACGGAGTCCAACGCCACGAACCGCATTCCGTTCGGGTGGTCGGGCAGGCTCTCCTTGCGGCGGAAGTCCACGTCGACCGCCGGGTCGAAGGTGACGGTCGGCCCCTCGGGGCCGCCCAGGGCGACGGTGCGCTCGGACCGCACGCGCTCGACGAGCGCGGGAACCGCGTCCACGTCGACGTCCTCGGGCGTGCATCCCATCAGCCCCAGGATGACGGCGGTGTCACTGCCGTGCCCCTTGCCGGTGAGCGCGAGGGACCCGTACAGCTCCGCCCGCACGTGCGCCACGCCGGACAGCCGACCGTGCGAACGCAGACCCTCGACGAAGGTCAGCGCCGCCCGCATCGGGCCGACCGTGTGCGAACTCGACGGTCCGATCCCGATCGTGAACAGGTCGAAGACACTGATGGCCATGTCTGTCCTCCTCGTTGAGCACAGGGTGGCGAGTGGGCCGCGCGGGGCGCGCGTGGCACCCCGCGCGGTGGGTCCTACAGGTTGGGGTAGAGCGGGTGCTTGTCGGCCAGCGCCCGCACCCGGCCGCGCAGGGCCTGGGCGTCGAACTCCGGCTTGAGCGCCTCGGCGATGACGTCGGCGACCTCGGCGAAGTCCTCCTCGCCGAAGCCGCGCGTGGCCAGCGCCGGGGTGCCGATCCGCAGACCCGACGTCACCATCGGCGGACGCGGGTCGTTGGGCACCGCGTTGCGGTTGACCGTGATCCCGATCCCGTGCAGCCGGTCCTCGGCCTCCTGCCCGTTGATCGCCGAGTCCACCAGGTCCACCAGGACCAGGTGCACGTCCGTGCCCCCGGTCAGCACCTTGACGCCGACCTCGGCCATGTCCGG
>NZ_JBFAME010000024.1:0-36013 GCF_040660275.1 Nocardiopsis sp. NPDC049922
CATCGCCGAGGCGCTCAAGCCGGAGTTCGACGCCCAGGCCCTGCGCGGCCGGGTGCGGGCGCTGGCCGACAAGCACCCGCTCTACCCCAACCTGTGACGAACCCCGACACGACAGGGAGAAGATCAGTGGTACACGCAGTCAAGGGTGTGGTCGCCGCGGGGCCCGGAGCCGAGGTCTCGGTGGAGACGATCCTCGTTCCCGACCCCGGCCCCGGTGAAGCCCTGGTGAAGATCCAGGCCTGCGGGGTCTGCCACACCGACCTGCACTACCGGGAAGGCGGCATCAGCGACGAGTTCCCGTTCCTGCTCGGCCACGAGGCCGCCGGGACGGTGGAGGCGGTCGGGGACGGTGTCACCGACCTGGAGCCCGGGGACTTCGTCGTCCTCAACTGGCGTGCCGTCTGCGGCGTGTGCCGGGCGTGCCGACGCGGACGGCCCTGGTACTGCTTCGACACCCACAACGCCGCACAGCCGATGACACTGGAGGACGGCACCCCGCTGAGCCCCGCGCTGGGCATCGGGGCCTTCGCCGAGAAGACCCTCGTCCACAGCGGCCAGTGCACCAAGGTCGACCCGAAGGCGCCGCCGGAAGTGGCGGGACTGCTCGGCTGCGGCGTCATGGCGGGCGTCGGCGCCGCGATCAACACCGGGGCGGTCGGGCGCGGGGACAGCGTCGCCGTCCTCGGCTGCGGCGGCGTCGGTGACGCGGCCATCGCGGGGGCCCGACTGGCGGGCGCGGGCACGATCATCGCCGTCGACCTGGATCAGCAAAAGCTCGACTGGGCCGAACGGCTGGGTGCGACCCATACGGTGGACGCCGCCGCCCAGGACGTGATCGAGTCGATCCGGGAGTTGACCGGCGGTCACGGGGCGGACGTCGTGATCGACGCGGTCGGCAGGCCGGAGACCTTCCGCCAGGCGTTCTACGCCCGCGACCTGGCCGGGACGGCGGTGCTGGTCGGCGTCCCCACCCCGGACATGACCGTCGACCTCCCCCTCCTGGACGTGTTCGGCCGCGGCGGAGCGGTGAAGTCGTCCTGGTACGGCGACTGCCTGCCGAGCCGCGACTTCCCCGTGCTCATCGACCTGTACCTCCAGGGTCGGCTCGACCTGGGCGCCTTCGTCACCGAGACGATCGGCATCGGCGACGTCGAACGCGCCTTCAGGGACATGCACGAGGGGCGCGTCCTGCGATCGGTGGTGGTCCTGTGAGCGCGCGGATCGAACACCTCGAGACATTCGGGACCTTCAACCTCGACGGGGGCGCCTGGGAGGTGTCCAACAACGTGTGGCTGGTCGGCGATGACGAGGAGACCGTCGTCATCGACCCCGCGCACGACGCCGCCGCGGTGCTGGAGGCGATCGGCGGTCGCGCCGTCGCCGCGGTGGTCTGCACCCACGCGCACAACGATCACGTCAACGCCGCCGCGAAGGTGGCGGACGAGTCCGGTGGGCCGATCCTGATCCATCCCGACGACGAGCCCCTCTGGCGGGCCGTCCACCCGGACCGCGACCCCGACGCCTGGTTGGCCCACGGGGGAACCGTCACGGTGGCCGCGACCACGCTGCGGGTACTCGCCACGCCCGGCCACACGTGGGGGTCGGTCTCGCTGTACGCCCCCGATCTGGGCGCCGTCTTCTCCGGCGACACGCTGTTCTCGGGAGGACCGGGCGCCACGGGTCGCTCGTACTCCTCCTTCCCGACCATCATCGCGTCGATCCGGGACACCCTGCTGACCCTCCCCGCCGACACCGTCGTCCACACCGGACACGGCCCCACCACGACCATCGGCACCGAAGCGCCGCACCTCGACGACTGGATCCAGCGCGGGTTCTGACGCGCTCCGACCACACGATCAGGAGGACCTCCATGCCGACCCAACCACGCGTCGTGCTCATCGGAGCGGGCATCGTCGGCTGCGCACTGGCCGACGAGCTGACCGCGCGGGGGTGGACCAACGTCACCGTGCTCGAACAGGGGCCGCTGTTCGCCACCGGCGGATCCAGCTCACACGCGCCCGGCCTGGTGTTCCAGACCGTCGGGTGCAAGACCATGACGGAGTTCGCCAAGTACACCGTCGAGAAGTACACCGCGCTGACGCTCGACGACAGGTGGTGCTTCCAGCAGCTCGGCGGTCTCGAGGTGGCGACCACCCCGGAGCGCTGGGCCGACCTGAAGCGCAGGCACGGCTGGGCCACGTCGTGGGGCGTGGAGAGCTACCTGCGCGACCCCGGCGAGTGCGCCGAGCTGCACCCGCTGCTCGACCCCGCCAAGGTCCTCGGCGGTTTCCACATCCCCGGCGACGGTCTGGCCAAGCCGGTGCGCGCCGCCGAGGCCCAGGCCCGCCGGGCGATGGACCGCGGTGCGCGCTTTCTCGCACACCACAAGGTCACCGGTGTCGAACGCCGCGGCGGACGGGTCCGCGCCGTCGTGACCGAGCACGACACCTTCGCCGCCGACATCGTCGTCTCCTGCGTCGGCATGTGGGGCCCGCGGATCGGCCGCATGGTCGACCTCGACATCCCCCTGGTCCCGATGGCGCACCAGTACGCCAAGACCTCGCCCCTGCCGGTCCTCAAGGGAGTCAACGACGAGCTGCGTGAGATGTCCAAGCCGCTGCTGCGGCACCAGGAGGCCGGACTCTACTTCCGCGAGCACGTCGACCGCCTCGGTATCGGCGCCTACGAGCACCGCCCGATGCCGATCTCCGCGGACGACATCCTCGACCCCGGTGACGCGCCGACCATGCCGTCGGAGACACCGTTCACTCCGGACGACTTCGAGGCGTCCTGGGCGGACTCCGTCGACCTGCTGCCGTGCCTGGCCGACGCCGAGGTCGACGAGGGGATCAACGGGCTGTTCTCCTTCACCCCGGACGGCAACCCCCTGCTCGGCGAGCACCCCGACCTCCGGGGGTTCTGGGTGGCCGAGGCGGTCTGGATCACGCACTCCGCGGGCGTGGCCAAGGCGATGGCGGAGTGGCTCGTGGACGGCCAGCCAACCGTCGACCTGCACGGTTGCGACCTCAACCGGTTCGAGGAGGTCGAGCGGGGACCGGAGTACGTCCACCTGCGCAGCTGCCAGGCGTTCGACGAGGTCTACGACGTGCTGCACCCGTTGCAGCCCGCCGAACGGCCGCGCCCGCTGCGGACCAGCCCGTTCCACGAGCGGCAGGCCGAACTCGGCGCGGTGTTCCTCGAAGGGGGCGGCTGGGAGCGGCCGCACTGGTACGAGGCCAACGCGAACCTGCCCGAGGTCGAGGAGATCCCCGAGCGCAACGACTGGGCCGCACGGTTCTGGTCGCCGATCGCGGGCGCCGAGGCGTTGGTCGCGCGCAAGCGGGTGGCGATGTTCGACATGACCCCCCTGAAGCGGATCGAGGTCACCGGCCCCGAGGCGCTGACGTTCCTCCAGACGATGACGACCAACCAGCTCGACCGCAAGCCGGGATCGGTCGTCTACACCCTCATGCTCAACGAGGACGGCGGGATCCGCAGCGACCTCACCGTGGCCCGGCTCGCCGAGGACCGCTTCCAGGTGGGCGCCAACGGCCCGATCGACCTCGACTGGCTGCGCAGGCACCTTCCACCCAACGGACGCGTGCAGGTCCGCGACATCACCGCGGGCACCTGCTGCATCGGGCTGTGGGGCCCCGCCGCGCGCGAGCTCCTCCAACCGCTGACCCGCGAGGACTTCTCGCGCAAGGCGCTGGGCTACTTCAAGGCGAAGCGGGCCTTCATCGGGGACGTCCCCGTGACCGCGATGCGCCTGTCCTACGTCGGTGAGCTGGGCTGGGAGCTCTACACCACCGCCGACCTGGGCCGCCGACTGTGGGACACCCTCTGGGAGGCAGGACAGGACCACGGCGTCATCGCCGCGGGCCGCAGCGCCTTCACCAGCATGCGGCTGGAGAAGGGCTACCGGTCCTGGGGCGCGGACATGACCACCGAACACGACCCGTACGAGGCCGGACTCGGCTTCGCGGTGCGCATGGACAAGGGCTACTTCCACGGCAAGAACGTCCTGAAG
Organism: Nocardiopsis sp. NPDC049922; assembly: GCF_040660275.1. NCBI lineage: Bacteria > Bacillati > Actinomycetota > Actinomycetes > Streptosporangiales > Nocardiopsidaceae > Nocardiopsis > Nocardiopsis sp. NPDC049922. Next base: position 4,031 of record NZ_JBFAME010000024.1, read on the forward strand.
GGCCGCTCCGCGGACACCGTCACGCGCAGGCTCACCTGCCTGACCATCGACGATCCCCACCAGGTCGTCATGGGCTCCGAGCCGGTCTACGCCGGCGGAGCGCCGGTCGGCTACGTCACCAGCGCCGCGCGCGGCTACACCATCGGCAAGAACATCGCCTACGCGTGGCTGCCCGCGCACGTCTCCCGGCCCGGCGCCGCCGTCGAGATCGAGTACTTCGGTGCGCGCGTCCGCGCGGTGGTCGCGGCCGAACCGCTCTTCGACCCCGACATGACCCGTATCCGCTCGTGAACCGGACGCGGTGCTCCCGGACCCCGGCCACAGCACCCGAGCGTCCCCGACCTCCTTCGACCCACGGCGCCCCGTCCGCGACCGTGCAGCACGGAACGGAGACAGCATTGACCGAGAACCTCGTCGCCCCTCCGGCCACCGGCGGTTCCGAACTGCCCGAGAGCCTGATCCCGACCCTGCCCGGGCACACCTACACCGACCCGGAGGTCTTCGCCCTCGAACAGGAGAAGATCTTCGAGCGGATGTGGTTCTGCGCGGTACGCGGCGCGGACCTGCCCAAGCCCGGTGACTTCAGGACGGTCCAGGTCGGGCGGGAGAGCGTGATCGTCACCCGGTCCCGCGACGGCGCTCTGCGCGCCTTCCTGAACATCTGCCGGCACCGGGGCGCCAGGCTCTGCGTGGAGGAGTCGGGGACCGTCAAGCGGAACTTCCAGTGCCCCTACCACGCCTGGACCTACGGGCTCGACGGGACCCTGGTCGCCGCCCCCAACCTCACCTCGATGCCGGACATCGATCGCACCGAGTACGGCCTCAAGCCGGTCCACCTGCGCGAGTGGCTGGGCTACGCGTGGCTGTGCCTCGCCCAGGATCCACCCCCCTTCGCCGACACGGTGCAGGCCGACGTCACGGGGCGGCTGGGCTCGCTGGAGGCCATCGACAACTACGAGATCGACGAACTCGAGCTCGGGCGTCGCATCACCTACGACGTCAGGGCCAACTGGAAGCTCATCATCGAGAACTTCATGGAGTGCTACCACTGCGCGACCATCCACCCCGAGCTCACCGAGGTGCTGCCCGAGTTCGCCGACGGCTACGCCGCCCAGTACTTCGTCGGGCACGGCGCGGCCTTCGGTGAGGAGGTCTCCGGATTCACGGTGGACGGCAGCGAGGGATTCGACCGGCTGACCGGGGTGGACTCCGACCAGGACCGCAGGTACTACGCGATCACCGTCCGTCCCCAGGTCTTCGTCAACCTGGTGCCCGACCATGTGATCCTGCACCGGATGTTCCCACTGTCCGCCGATCGCACCCTCGTGGAGTGCGACTGGCTGTACAGCAAGGACGTCGTGGCGTCCGGCCGCGACGTGTCACGCTCCGTCGAGCTGTTCCACCGGGTCAACCAGCAGGACTTCGACGCCTGCGAGCGCTGCCAGCCCGCGATGTCGTCCCGGGCCTACGCCGAGGGCGGCGTCCTCGTCCCCTCCGAGCACCATATCGGCGAGTTTCATGAATGGGTGCACAACGCACTCTCCCCCAACGAGGATGGTGACAAGTAGAGATGATCACTGCCCCCAGGGTCTTCTGGCCCTCAGTGATTCTGGTGACCGCGTTCGTCGCGGTCACGGTGTTCTTCACCGACGCCGTGTCCGCGACGGTCACCGCCCTTCAGGACACCGTGATCGGCACGTTCGGGTGGTACTACGTCCTGATCGTGTGCGCGTTCGTGGTGTTCTCGATCCGGATGGGCCTCGGCCGGTTCGGTGACATCAAGCTCGGGCCCGACGACGAGGAGCCCGAGTTCAGGCTGAGCACGTGGTTCTCGATGCTGTTCGCCGCGGGCATGGGCATCGGACTGGTGTTCTGGGGGGTCGCGGAGCCGCTGAACCACTTCGCCAGCCCGAAGCCGGGCGTCGAGGGCACGGAGCAGGACGTCGCCCAGCAGGCGCTGGTGCAGACGTTCCTGCACTGGGGCCTGCACCCGTGGGCGATCTATGTGGTCGTCGGCCTGGCCATCGCGTACGCGATCCACCGCAGGAAACGCCCGGTGTCGATCCGCTGGGCGTTGGAGCCGGTGCTGGGCAAGGAGCGGGTGAACGGCTGGGCAGGCGACCTGATCGACGTCATCGCCGTTGTCGGGACGCTGTTCGGGGTGGCCACCTCGCTCGGCCTCGGCGTCCTCCAGATCGCCTCCGGGCTCGACGTGCTCGGTGTCGTCAGCGACCCGGGCAACTGGACGTACATCATCCTGATCGGCGCGATCACCGCCCTGGCGATCTTCTCGGTGACCACCGGCGTGAAGCGGGGAGTCAAGTGGCTCTCCCAGATCAACATGGGGCTCGCCGCCCTGTTGATGGTCATCGTGCTGGTCATGGGTCCGACGCTGTTCATCTTCCGGGAGTTCGTGCAGTCGATCGGGCTCTACTTCCAGAACCTGCTTCAGCTGAGCTTCGACACCACGGCGTTGGAAGGCGCGGACGGCGCCCAGTGGCAGGGCTGGTGGACGACCTTCTACTGGGGCTGGTGGATGTCCTGGGCGCCGTTCGTCGGCGTGTTCATCGCGCGCATCTCGCGCGGCCGGACCGTGCGGGAGTTCGTCGCCGGTGTCCTGCTGGTGCCGACGGCGGTCACCTTCCTGTGGCTCACCGTGTTCGGCGGCAGCGCCCTGTACCGCGAGCTGTTCGGCTCCGGGGGAGGCGTCGCCGCGGACGGGTCCGTCGACACCGAGGCCGCTCTCTTCGGGTTGCTCGGCGACCTGCCGGGGGGAACCGTCCTGGTCGCGGGCGGGGTCGTCCTGATCGTGCTGTTCTTCGTGACCTCGTCGGACTCCGGTTCGCTCGTGGTCGACATGCTGGCCTCCGGTGGCAGCCCCGAGACCCCGGTCTGGAGCCGGGTGTTCTGGGCGACGGCCGAGGGACTGGTGGCCGTCGCACTGCTGCTCGCGGGTGGCCTGGGCGCCCTCCAGGTCGGCGCCATCCTCATCGCCCTGCCGTTCAGCGTCGTCATGCTGGTCATGTGCGTCGCGACGTGGAAGCAGCTCGCCGAGGAACGCCACCGCCAGATCCGGGCCCAACGCAGGATGGAGCGCGAGGAGCTCACCGAACAGGTCTCCCAGAGCCTGCTCGAAGGTGACGAGTTCACCGAACAGGTCTCGCAGCACCTGCTCGAGGGCGACGAGTTCACCGAACAGGTCTCGCAGAGTCTGATCGAGGCGGAGGCCTCCCCCGACGGTCAGGTGACCTCCCGGGACGGGGACGCCGACGCCGTCAAGGACAAGGTCTGACACATGGAGAAGCGCGCTTCTGAGAAGGACATCGACGAGGACGCGCTGCGCGTCGGTGAGCCCGGCCACGCCGCGGCCGGGCTCACCGGTGTTCTCGTCTCACTCCAGCGCAGCCGGGAACAGATGGGCGTCGGCCGGACCGTGCGGACGCTGCCGCTGATCAACCAGCGGGCGGGGTTCGACTGCCCCGGCTGCGCGTGGCCGGACCCGCGCGCGGAGGACGGCGACCGGCGCAAGCCCGCGGAGTTCTGCGAGAACGGGGCGAAAGCGGTCGCGGAGGAGGCCACGACCCGCCGGATCGGTCCCGACTTCTTCGCCCGCTACTCGATCGACGAGCTCGCCGAGCGCACCGACTACTGGCTCGGACGACAGGGCAGGCTGACGCGGCCGATGATCCTGCGCCGCGGCGACGGCCACTACCGGCCGATCGGCTGGGACGCGGCGTTCGACGTCATCGCCGAGAACCTGGCCTCCCTCGGCTCCCCGGACGAGGCGGCGTTCTACACCTCGGGTCGGACCAGCAACGAGGCGGCGTTCGCGTACCAGCTGATGGTGCGGTGCTTCGGCACCAACAACCTGCCCGACTGCTCGAACATGTGCCACGAGTCGTCGGGGGTGGCGCTGAAGGACACGATCGGGATCGGTACAGGCTCGGTCTCGTTGGCCGACCTGGAACACGCGGACCTGGTGCTGGTGCTCGGCCAGAACCCGGGCACCAACCACCCGCGCATGCTGGGGTCGCTGGAGAGGGTGAAGCGGCGGGGCGGCCGGATCGTGGCGGTCAACCCGCTGCCGGAAGCCGGGCTGTACCGGTTCAGGAACCCGCAGAAGCTGAGCGGGATCGTGGGTCGGGGCACCGTGCTGGCGGACGAGTTCGCGCAGATCCGCATCGGCGGCGATCTCGCGCTGCTCCGTGCCCTGACCGGACTGCTGGTGCGGGCCGACGACGCGGTGCCGGGCACGGTGCTGGACCGCGCGTTCGTCGCCTCGCACACCCACGGCTTCGCGGAGTTCTTCGACCAGGCCAGGCACATCGACTGGACGGCGACCGAACGCGCGACCGGGCTCGACCGGCGGCAGATCGAACGGATCGCGCGCATGCTCATCGACTCCGAGCGCACCGTGGTCTGCTGGGCGATGGGCCTGACCCAGCAGAAGCAGGGCGTGGCGACCATTCAGGAGGTCGTCAACCTGATGCTGCTGCGGGGGATGATCGGCAAGCCCGGGGCCGGGCTGTGCCCGGTGCGCGGGCACTCCAACGTGCAGGGTGACCGGACCATGGGCATCTACGAGAAGATGCCCGAGTCGTTCCTGGGCGCGCTGGAACGCGAATTCGGGGTCACGGTGCCGCGTGGGCACGGCATGGACACCGTCGAGGTGCTGCACGGCATGCACGACGGGAGGATCAGGGCGCTGATCGCCATGGGCGGGAACTTCGCCGCCGCCACACCGGACACCGAGGCCACCGAGCGGGCGCTGCGCGGCTGCGCGCTGACGGTGCACGTCTCGACGAAGCTCAACCGCTCGCACCTCGTTCCAGGGGAGACCGCGCTGATCCTGCCCACTCTGGGGCGCACCGAACGGGACGTCCAGGAGTCGGGGGAGCAGTTCGTCACCGTCGAGGACTCGATGTCGGTGGTGCACGCATCCCGGGGCAGGCTCCGTCCCGCGGGTGAGCACCTGCTGTCCGAGGTGGCGATCGTCAGCCGTCTCGCCCGCAGGCTGCTCGGCGCGGACCATCCGGTGCGGTGGGAGGCGTTCGAGAGCGACTACGACGTCGTCCGCGACCACATCGCGCGGGTGGTGCCGGGCTGTGAGGACTACAACCGGCGGGTGCGGGAGCCGGACGGGTTCGTGATGCCGCATCCGCCCCGCGACTCCCGCACCTTCCCGACGGAGACCGGGCGGGCGAACTTCACGGTCAACGTCCCCGAACCGATCGAGGTCCCCGAGGGCAGACTGCTCCTGCAGACGCTGCGCAGCCACGACCAGTACAACACCACGATCTACGGTTTGTCCGACCGCTACCGGGGCATCGAGGACGCGCGCCGCGTGGTGCTGGTCAACGACGCCGACATCGCCGCGCTCGGCTTCGCCGACGGGGACCTGGTCGACCTGGTCTCGGAGTGGCACGATCCGCGCGGCGGCGTCGAGGAGCGCCGCGCCCGCCGGTTCCGGATCGTGTCCTATCCGACGGCCGTCGGGTGCGCCGCCGCCTACTATCCGGAGGCGAACCCGCTGGTGCCGCTGGGCGCGGTGGCGGAGAGGTCCAACACGCCGGTGTCGAAGGCGGTCGTGGTGCGGTTGGAGGCCCCTGCCGACGCCGACTAGGTTTCGCCTCTCGGAGCGGGTGCCCCCGGGGGATCACCGTTCGGGCGACGGCAGGGTGCCGCAGGACGAGTCGAGCCGCGAGCGAGGAACGAGCGTCAGGCGAAGACGAGGACGAAGAATCCCTGCCTTCGGGGCACCTGACCACGGGCCGAAGCGCAGCGGAGGGCCAAGGCGAGGACAGCGTCAGATCAGGGCGCGGACGGCCTCCTCGAACCCGGTGACGTGCGTGAGCGCGAGCTCCGCCGCCGTGTCCGACTCGCCCTCGATGACGGCGCTCAGCAGCGGGACGTGCTGGTCGACGTGATCGGCCACGCCGGACATGCGGGGGATGAAGACGCACCAGATCCGGGTGGCCAGGTTGTCGTAGGTGATCAGCGTGTCCTCGAGGAAGGGGTTGTACGTGCATCGGTAGATCGCCCGGTGCACGGCGACGTCGGTCCGGAGCAGTTCGGCGTTGTCCTGCCCGTGGTCACTCTCGATCCGCGACCGCAGCGCGGTGAGCTCGGCCCGGTCGGCGGGCGTCGAGCGCTCCGCCGCGGTCGAGGCGGCGAGCGGCTCCAGGGTGCGCCGCACCTCCGAGATGTGCGCCAGATCGGAGATGTGCACATCGGTGGCGAAGGTGCCACGGCGCGGATAGGCGACGACCATGCGGTCCCTTTCGAGGCGTTTCAGCGCCTCGCGGATCGGCGTGCGTCCCATGTCGAGTTCGGCGCTGAGCCGGTCCTCGACGATCGGGTCGCCCGGCTGGATCTCCAGCATCACCAGGCGGTCGCGGATCTCGGTGTAGGCCCGATCCGCCAGTGACGCTCCCGAAGATTGGTGCTTGACCTGAGTTCCCATGTGACCTACGGTACTACGAAGATTGATATATCAGTAGTTGATCAGATGGCGTCCCCCCTTCCGCTGGAGGCATCGCGATGACCCACCCCGTGCCCCCCGCCCAGCCGCCCGGCGCACACCTGCCCGACCACCCCGACTTCCTCTGGGACGACCTGGGCCCCAGGGCCTTCTACGACGTCGTGATCGTCGGCGGCGGCGGACACGGCCTGGCCACCGCGTACTACCTCGCCAAGGTGCACGGCATCACGAACGTGGCGGTGCTGGAGAAGGGGTGGCTGGCGGGCGGCAACATGGCCCGCAACACCACGATCATCCGCTCCAACTACCTGTGGGACGAGAGCTCGGGCATCTACGAGCACTCCCTGAAGCTCTGGGAGGGCCTGGAGGAGGACCTGGGCTACCCGATCCTGTTCGACCAGCGCGGGGTGCTCAACCTCGCGCACAGCCTCCAGGACGTGCGCGACAGCGTGCGGCGGGTCAACGCCAACCGGCTCAACGGCATCGACGCCGAGTGGCTCGACCCGCAGGGCGTCAAGGAGGTCTGCCCGATCGTCAACATCTCGGAGGACGTGCGCTACCCCGTGCTGGGGGCGACCTACCAGCCGCGCGCCGGGATCGCCAAGCACGACTACGTGGCCTGGGGCTACGCGCGCGCCGCGCACGAGATGGGCGTCGACCTCATCCAGAACTGCGAGGTCACCGGGATCGAGACGGTCGGCGGCCGGGTCACCGGCGTGGAGACCACCCGCGGCACCATCGCCGCGGGCCGCGTCGGACTGTGCGCGGCGGGCCACAGCTCGGTCCTCGCGGCGATGGCCGGGATCCGGCTCCCGCTCGCGTCGCACCCCTTGCAGGCGCTGGTCTCGGAACTGCTCGAACCCGTGCACCCCACCGTGGTGATGTCCAACGCGGTGCACGTCTACGTGTCCCAGGCGCACAAGGGCGAACTGGTGATGGGCGCCGGAATCGACAGCTACAACGGCTACGGCCAACGGGGGTCGTTCCACATCATCGAACGGCAGATGTCCGCCGCGCTGGAGCTGTTCCCGATCTTCGCCCGGGCGCACCTGCTGCGGACCTGGGCGGGCATCGTCGACGTGAGCCCGGACGCCTCCCCGATCGTCGGCCTCACCCCCGTCGAGGGCCTCTACCTCAACTGCGGCTGGGGCACCGGCGGGTTCAAGGCCACCCCCGGCGTCGGCGACTGCTTCGCGTACACCATCGCCCACGACAAACCGCACGCCTTCAACGAGCCGTTCACCCTCGAACGGTTCACCACCGGAGCCCTCGTCGACGAACACGGCGCCGCCGCCGTCGCGCACTGAAGGACAAGGAGCCAGGCATGCAACTCATCCCCTGCCCGTGGTGCGGGCCGCGCGAGGAGACCGAGTTCCACTACGGCGGCCAGGCGCACGTGGCCTACCCGGAGGACCCGGCCGCCCTGACCGACGAGGAGTGGGCGCGGTACGTGTTCTTCCGCGACAACCCCAGCGGCCCGTTCGCCGAACGCTGGAGCCACAGCGCGGGCTGCCGCCGGTGGTTCAACGCCGTCCGCGACACCAGGACCCACGACCTGCTGGCCGTCTACCGCATCGGTGAGCCGATGCCCGATCTCGGCGAGAGGGACGAGGTGGTCTCGTGAGCGCGACCTTCCGACTGCCCACCGGCGGCCTCGTCGACAGGGACACCGCCCTGCGGTTCACCTTCAACGGCCGGTCGATGACCGGGCACCCCGGAGACACCCTGGCGTCCGCGCTGCTGGCCAACGGCGTGCACGAGATCGGCACCAGCATCAGGTACGGGCGACCGCGCGGCATCGTGGCGGCGGGCTCGGAGGACCCGACGTCGCTGGTACAGATCGAGCAGCCGTTCCCGGAGCCGATGCTGACCGCGACCTCCGTCGAACTGTACGACGGACTCGTGGCGCACGGCCTGCCCGGACTGGGCGGACTCGCGTCCGAGCCCGACCCGGCCCGCTACGACGCCAAGCACGTGCACTGCGACGTCCTCGTCGTCGGCGCGGGGCCCGCGGGTCTGGTCGCGGCGCTCACCGCGGCCCGCGGCGGCGCCCGGGTCGTCGTGGTCGACGAGCAGAGCCGGACCGGGGGAGCGCTGCTCGGCACCAGGGAGTACCTCGACGAGCGACCGGCGGCGGAGTGGGTCGCCGACGTCACGGCCGAACTGCGCAGGACCCCCGGCGTGCTGGTCCTGGAGCGCACCACCGCGTTCGGCGTCTACCAGGACGGGTTCGTCCTCGCCCTGCAGCGCCGCACCGACCACCTCGGGTTCGCCGCGCCCGCCGACGCGGCCCGCCAGCGCGTCTGGCGGATCAGGGCCGGGCAGACCGTGCTCGCCACCGGCGCCCACGAGCGTCCGATCGTCTTCGCGGACAACGACAGGCCCGGGATCATGCTCGCCGGCTCGGCGCGCACCTATCTCCACCGCTACGGCGTCCTGCCCGGCGCGCGCGTCGTCGTCTTCACCACCAACGACAGCGCCTACCGCGCGGCGATCGACCTCGCCAGGGCCGGTCTGGACGTCGCGATGGTCGTCGACGCCAGGCCCACCGCGCCCAGTTCCCTCGCCGCGCGGTGCTACGCACGCGGGATCGAGGTGCGTGCCGGACACGTCGTCACCGGAACCGAGGGCGCGGCCCGGATCACCGACGCCCGCATCGCCCCGCTGCCCGGTGCCGACGGGAGCCCCGACACCGTCGGTTGCGACTCCCTGCTGGTCTCCGGTGGCTGGAACCCCGTCGTGCACCTGTACAGCCAGGCGCGCGGCGCGCTCCGTTACGCCCCCGCGCTCGGCGCGTTCGTTCCGGGCGAGGAGCCGCCGACGGTTCGGGTCGCGGGTTCGGCGACGGGTGCGCTGGATCTCACCGCGTGCCTGGTCCAGGGGCGCGACGCCGGGCGCGCGGCAGCGCTGGCGGCGGGGTTCACGGCGGCGGGCGAGGTCGAACTCCCGGTGTCGGGCGCGCGGACCGACGAAGGGCCCGGCCTGGTGCTCTGGCGCGTTCCGGGAGAGCCCCCGCAAGACGCTCCGGACACCCGCTTCGTCGACCTCCAGCGCGACGCCACGGTGTCCGACGTGCTGCGCGCCACCGGCGCGGGGCTGCGCTCGCTTGAGCACGTCAAGCGGTACACGACCATCGGCACCGCGCACGACCAGGGCAAGACGTCCGGGATGATCGCCGCGGGGCTGGTCGCCGAAGCCCTGGGGGTCGAACTCTCCGAGCAGCGGCCCACCACGTACCGGCCGCCGTACACCCCGGTGTCCTTCGCCGCGCTGGCCGGACGGGACCGCGGTGAGCTGCACGACCCGGCGCGCGTGACCGCGATCCATCCCTGGCACGTCGCGCGGGGCGCCCTGTTCGAGGACGTGGGGCAGTGGAAGCGGCCCTGGTACTTCCCGCGGCCGGGTGAGGACATGGACACCGCCGTCCTGCGGGAATGCCGCTCGGCGCGCGAGGGCGTCGCCCTCATGGACGCCTCGACGCTGGGCAAGATCGACGTCCAGGGGAGCGACGCCGGGCGGTTCCTCGACATGCTCTACACGAACAAGATGAGCGGTCTGAGGGTCGGCAGGATCCGCTACGGGGTGATGTGCGGCGTCGACGGCATGGTCATCGACGACGGCACCGTCATCCGGCTGGCCGAGGACCGGTTCCTGGTGACCACGACGACCGGCAACGCCGCGATGGTCCTGGACTGGATGGAGGAGTGGCTGCAGACCGAGTGGCCGTACCTCGACGTGTACGCCGCCTCGGTCACCGAGCAGTGGGCCACGATCCCGCTGGTGGGGCCGCGGTCGCGGGACGTGCTCGCCGAGATAGCCCCCGACCTGGACGTGAGCAACGAGGCCTTCGAGTTCATGACGTGGCGGGACACCGTGCTCGACGTGGGAGCGGGCATCCCCGCCCGGGTGTGCCGGATCAGCTTCTCCGGAGAGCTGGCCTACGAGATCAACGTGACCGCCTGGCACGGCCTCGCCGTCTGGGAGGCGCTCATGGCCACGGGCGAGCCGTACGGGATCACGCCGTACGGCACCGAGACCATGCACGTGCTGCGCGCCGAGAAGGGCTACCCGATCGTCGGGCAGGAGACCGACGCCACGGTCACCCCCCAGGACCTGGGCATGTCATGGGCCGTGTCGAGGAAGAAGGCCGACTTCATCGGCAGGCGGTCCTTCGCCAGGGCGGAGAACAACCGGTCGGACCGCAAGGAGCTCGTCGGGCTGCTACCGGTCGACCCGGACGTCCGGCTGCCGGAGGGCGCGCAGGTCGTGGACGCCGACCAACTGCCCCAGCCCCCGGTGCGGATGCTCGGCCACGTCACCTCCAGCTACCGCAGCGCCGCACTGGGCCGGACGTTCGCGCTCGCGCTGGTGCGCTCCGGCCGCGAACGCGTCGGCCAGACGCTCCACGTCCCCGTCGGGGACGACCTCGTGCCGGTCACCGTGACCGAGTCCGTGCTCTACGACCAGGAAGGAGCCCGTCGTGACGGCTGACATCGACTCCCGGACCAGTCCGCTGGCCGCGTGGGCGGACCGACTCGCCGCCCTCGCACCCGCGCTGACGGCGGTGGAGCGGCCGTTCCTCACCCAGCTCACGGTGCGGGTCTCGGACCCGGACGCCGTAGCCGGGATGGGCGAGGCGCTGGGCGTCGCGTTCCCGGCCGAACCGTGCACGTTCACCCGGGGAAGCGGCCGCTTCGGCGACTTCGAGGTGCTGTGGCTGGGCCCGGACGAGTTCCTCGTGGTGGCGCGGCCGGATCAGGGGGTTCCGATCGAGGACGCGCTGCGCTCGGCTCTCGGGTCCGCCCGGGGCGCGATCGTGGACACCTCGGCTCAGCGCACGGCGGTGGCGCTGTCGGGGCCGCACGTCCGGGACGTCCTCGCCCACGGCTGCGCCGTCGACCTGCACCCGTCGACGGCGCCGACGGGGACCTGCGTGCAGACCCTGCTCGCCAGGACCGGGATCATCCTGCAGGTCGCCGACGCCGCGTCCGGCGCCTTCACCGTGCTGGTCAGGTCCTCCTTCGCCGAGTACCTCGCCGCGTGGTTGAGCGACGCCTGCGTCGAATACCGGGCGGCGCAGTCATGAGCCTCAGCGTGTTCGACCTGTTCAAGGTCGGCATCGGACCGTCGAGCTCGCACACCGTCGGTCCGATGCGCGCGGCGCGGACGTTCGTGGACGCGCTGCGGACTGAGGGGACGTCGTCGCGGACCGCGTCGGTGCGCGTGGAGCTGTTCGGGTCGCTCGGTGCGACCGGTCACGGGCACGGCAGCGTCAGGGCCGTGGTGCTGGGGCTCGCCGGCCACGCGCCGGACACGGTCGACCCGGTCGCGGCGCAGCCCATGGTGGAGGACGTGGCGGTGACCGGGAAGTTGGAACTGGCGGGCGGCCACGTGATCGGGTTCTCCGTCGACGACGACGTCGTGCTGCACCGGAACCGGCGGCTCGACTTCCACAGCAACGGCATGGTGTTCCGGGCCTTCGACCGGGCGGGCGCCGTGGTCGCGGCCCGGACGTACTACTCGGTCGGCGGCGGCTTCGTCGTGGATGAGGACGCCGCCGGGGCGAAGGTCCTCGCCGAGGACGCCACGCGGGTGGACCACCCGTTCTCCACCGCTGGGGAACTGCTGGCGCACGCCGACCGGACCGGGCTGTCCCTCAGTTCGCTGATGCTCGCCAACGAGCGGGCCCGCCGCCCGGAGCGGGACACCAGGGACGGGTTGCTGGAGATCTGGGCGGTGATGCGGGAGTGCGTCGAACGGGGCTCCGCGACGCGCGGCGTGCTGCCCGGCGGGCTGAGGGTCCGGCGGCGCGCCGCGGCGCTGCGGGAGGGCCTGGAATCCACGGGGGAGAGCGCGGATCCGCTGCGCGCCATGGAATGGGTCACGATGTTCGCCCTCGCGGTCAACGAGGAGAACGCGGCGGGCGGACGGATCGTGACCGCCCCGACCAACGGCGCGGCCGGGATCATCCCGGCGGTCCTGCACTACTACGACCGTTTCGTGCCCGGCTCGGACGAGGACGGGATCGTGCGGTTCCTGCTCACCGCGGGCGCGGTCGGCATGCTCTTCAAACGGAACGCCTCGATCTCCGGCGCGGAGGTCGGATGCCAGGGCGAGGTCGGCTCCGCCTGCTCCATGGCGGCCGCCGGTCTGGCCGAGGTGCTCGGCGGCACGCCCGCCCAGGTGGAGAACGCCGCAGAGATCGGGATCGAGCACAACCTCGGTCTCACCTGTGACCCGGTGGGCGGCCTGGTGCAGATTCCGTGCATCGAGCGCAACGCGATCGCCGCCGTCAAGGCCATCACCGCCGCGCGGATGTCGGTACGCGGCGACGGCGCACACCACGTGAGTCTGGACAAGGCCATCAAGACCATGCGGGAGACCGGCGCCGACATGAAGGACAAGTACAAGGAGACCGCTCGTGGCGGGCTCGCGCTCAACGTCGTCGAATGCTGACCGGCGCCGTCGTGGCCCGGGCGCCGAGAACCCCCGCCCCCGCACACCGAGGAGGACATCCGTGGCGCGCAACTTCATCCTCACCCTCCGGTGCCCGGAACGGACGGGCATCGTGCACGCGGTGACCGAGTTCCTGGTCGACCGGGGCTGCGACATCGTCGAGCACCAGCAGTTCGACGACAACGTCCGCGACCAGCTGTTCCTACGGACATCGTTCTCGTGCTCGACATCGGAGCGCGGTGTCGACGACCTCCGGCGCGAGTTCGCCCCCGTGGCGCGGGAGTTCGCCATGGAGTTCCAGCTGTGGGACGAGCGGAGGCCGCGCGTCCTGGTGATGGTGTCGAAGGCGGGTCACTGCCTGAACGACCTGCTGTTCCGCTGGCGTGCGGGCAGCCTCGACGGGGAGATCGTCGGGGTGGTGTCCAACCACGAGGACCTGCGGCCGATGGCCGAGGCGGTGGGCCTGGACTTCGTGCCCGTGCCGGTGACCGCGCGGACCAAGCCCGCCGCTGAGGCGCGCCTGCTGGAGCTCGTCGAGGAGTACCGCGCCGACCTCGTGGTGCTCGCGCGGTACATGCAGGTGCTCTCCGACGACCTGTGCGCCAAGCTCGAGGGGCGCGTGATCAACATCCACCACTCGTTCCTGCCCGGCTTCAAGGGGGCGAGGCCGTACCACCGGGCCTACGACCGCGGTGTGAAGTACGTCGGAGCGACCGCGCACTACGTGACGGCCGACCTCGACGAGGGGCCGATCATCGAGCAGGAGGTGCTGCGCGTGGACCACTCCTACGACCCGCGCGCGCTGGCGACGGCGGGGCGCGACGCCGAGGCGCTCGCGCTGTCCCGGGCGGTGCGCTGGCACTGCCAGCACCGTGTCCTGCTCAACGGCCACGGCACCGTGGTCTTCCGCTGACCCCGAGGGCTGATCCACCACGCCCCCGAGTACGGAGATCGTGTTTCACGGTCAGACCGTCGGCGTCACCGAGTTCGCGGCTCGGTTACCCGCTGCCGGAGGTGGCGCCACCGCCGCTGTGCACGCGGCCCCGTCCGCAGCACGGCATCATCGACGTTCACACCGATGGGAAGGTCAAGCAGACGCGGCGGGTGCGCCGCGTCGACCGCCCGTAGTCCACTCGCACCACCACGAGGCCCGCTGTCCGATCACACGCCGCTCCGTTCCGGTCGATCCCCAAGCAGCGTGGTGCCTGACAGAAATCGCGTGCAGACCCCGAGGACCGGACCTGCAAAGCGTCACGAACCGCATCACATGAGCTGCCGTGCGCCATGGGTCACCTGATTCTTCGATCTGAACTGGGTTGCTCAAAGTGACGGACGGGGAACACCCTGATGTCGCCGGGGCGCGCCCACGTGGGGGACGTCCCCCGCCGTGCCCCGATCGGCTCCACGTGTACACACCCGAGCCCTCGTGAGGTGCCATGTCCATCGCCGTCAGAGAACTGCGCGCCCTGCTCGACGACTCCAGCGGCCACGTGGACCTGCCCCGAGCCGCCTTCGAACTCGACGGACTGCCCCAACGCCTCACCGCCGTCCTCCCCGACCCCGACCTGCGGATCGACGACGCCCACGCCGACCCCGACCACCTCACCGTCACCGGCACGGCCGGCGGCAGGCACGTCCACGTGGCCTTCACCGCCGAGCACGACCACGTCACCGGCGCGGAGGTGGCCGTCGACCTCACGGACGAGGAGGTCCCCCCGCGTCTGGACACACTCGTCGGCGCCGGGTTCACCGAGCCCCGCCTCATCGTGGCCGCCGGGACGCTGACCCGCCACAGCCCCGAGCGGCACACGGTCGACCTGGACGTCACCGACGCCGACGGCCGGTCGCGGCGGCTCACACTGACCGCCCCGGCGCACGCCTCGGAGCCCTTCACCGCCGACCTCTCCGAACCCGTGGCACCGCACGCCGTCGCCTCCGCGCTCGGCCTGTCCGACGCCCCCGCGCTCCCCGAGTCCGCGCTCGACGGGTTCACCGCCCTGACCGCCCACCCCGGCCCCGACGGCGGCCTCGTCGTCACCGGCGACGGAACCCGGGGACGGGCGGCCCTGCTGCGCGCGGACGGCGACGCCGCCCGCCTCCTCGTGGCCGAGGGCGACGGTCACTGGCAGGTCCTGCACGCCGACCGCCCCCTCGACCCCGCCGCCCTGGCCCGGGCCGCCGCCCTCCTGACCGGGATCGAGGGCGCACCCCGTCCGCCCCTGGTCGACCTGGTCGGCGAGGGCAGCTGGCTGGCGCTGCCGGAGGGCCCGGGCGGCCTCCCCGAGACCCTGCCCCTGCGCGCCCGCGCACGGCGCGCCACCGACCCCCACCGCCGCGACGGCCTGGGCCGCCCCCTGCCCGAGGACGCCCCCGAACGCCGCTCCCGCGCCCGCCTGCGGGCCAACCGCGCCCGCCGACACGCGGTCGCTGGACGGGACGGATTCCTCATCGTCGACACGGCCGCGCGCGGCCCGGCCCGGCGGGGAACCGCCCGGACCGTCACCCCGCTCGGCTTCGGCCGACCGAAGATCTCCGACGGCATCGTCTCCGTCTCCTACACCAGGACGCCGCTGAAGGTCTCCGGCGCGCTGACCGTCCAGCCCGCCGAGTACCCGTACGAGGCGCTCTTCGGCGGGGCCGTGTCCGTGCGGGCCAAGACCCTGGTCGGCAGCGGCGCCGCGGCCTTCGTCCACCCGGAGAGCGGGACCGAGCCGTCCTTCTTCGCCTACGGGGCCGTCCAGTCCCGCAAGGCCATCGGACCGCCGCCGTTCCAGATCCGGGGGATCGCCGCCGGGATGGGGTGGAACAGCCGGATCCGCGTCCCCGACGACGTGTCGCGGGTCCCGAACTTCCCACTCGTCAGGGCGCTCAAGGACCCCGGGTCGATCGGCGGCGGGGGCGGGAACGCGCTCAGCGTCCTGAAGAACCTCACCGGCGGCGCCGACCCCTGGATCACCCCGTCCGAGGACGAGCTGTGGATCGCCGCCGGGCTGGCCTTCACCAGCTTCGAACTGCTCAAGGGCGAGGCGGTGATGGTCGTCCAGACCGGCTCCGACCTCACCCTGGCCCTGCTCGGTCGGGGCGGCATGGCCTTCCCGTCCGAACGGACGAAGAAGATCGCCGGGATCGACCTGGCCGTGAGCGCGGTGCTCAAACCGGATTCCGGTGAGCTGTCGATGAGCTCCCAGTTGACCCCCGACTCCTACGTCCTGGACCGCGACTGCAGGGTCACCGGCGGCAGCGCGCTCATGGTGTGGTTCGGCGACAACCCCGACGCGGGCGACTTCGTGTTCACCGTCGGCGGCTACCACAAGGAGTACGAGAGGAACCTGCCCGCCCACTACCCGCGCGTGCCCCGCCTGGGCCTGGAATGGGGCGTGGGCGGGACGGTCAGCATCACCGGCCAGACCTACTTCGCCGTCACCTCCGCCGCCGCCATGGCGGGCGGGCTGCTGGCCGTCCGCTTCCACGCCGGACCGGTCAAGGCGTGGCTGGACGCCTGGCTCGACGCCCTCGTCCGGTGGACGCCGTTCTACTTCGACGTCGGCATCGGCGTGTACATCGGCGTGCAGGCCAGCGTCAAGCTCCTGTTCGTCCGCGTCACCGTCACCGTCGAGGTCGGCGCCGACATCAGGGTGTGGGGGCCGCCCACCGGCGGCACGGCCAGGATCAAGCTCTGGTTCGTCTCCTTCACCATCGGCTTCGGGGCCGACCGCGACGGCGGCCCCCCGGCCGTGGACTGGCCGGGCTTTCGCGCCATGCTCCCGCCGCCGGAGAACACCGTGCGCGTCATCGCGGGCGACGGTCTCATGGTCGACGAGCACGACGACGGCGAGCGGACCCGCGACCGGGGCCCCGCCTGGCGGGTCTCGGCGGCCGGGTTCACCTTCCGCACCGATGCGGCCGTGCCGGTCCACGACCTGTACCTCGACGACGGCTCCACACCCGTCTACTCCGGCCCGAACCCGCGTATCCGCCCCATGGACCGCGACGGCCTGACCAGCGTGCACCGGGTGACCCTGACACGGGACTCCGACCCCGAACCCCTGGCCGTCTGGGAGCCCGCCGAGAGGCGCGGCGCGGTGCCCGCCTCCCTGTACGGCCCCGGGGACGGCTCCACCCTGCCCGCCCCCGGCGACCAGCTCCTGCACGACCGGCTCCTCGGTATCGAGCTGACCTCGCCGCCGGTCACCCACGGCACCACCACCGGCTCCATCTCCGAGGAGGCGCTGGCCTTCACCACGCTCGTCCCGGACGGGCCGCGGCCGCTGGACCCGGACGCGCCACCGGCCGGCCCCAGCCCCGTGCACGAGGACGGCGCCGTCGCGCGGATCCGGGACACGGTCGCCACCGCCACCCGGGACCGGCGCGACGCGCTCGCCGCCGCCCTGGCCGACCTCGGCGTCGACGTCGGCCCCGACCTCGGCGACCGCGACACCGACCTGCCCGGCTACGCCCGCGAGGCCGCCGTCGCCTTCACCCGCGAGCCGATGCTCGTCCCGGCCGCCTGAGGAAGAAAACAAGGACACCGATGACCGACAACGCCGTCGAGACCCGCACGCGGTTCTTCGACCACCGCATCCCCTCCCTGGCGGGCGGGATGTACGACATCACCGTCACCCAGGGCATCGACGAGATCGACACCGGCTCCGACCTGCCCCCGGCCGCCCAGCCCTTCGACGTGCGCACCCAGCGGTTCGTCCTCGGCGACGACGACGTCCGCGCCTGCTACCCGGTCCCGGGCACCGTCGGCGACTACAAGGAGCTGCTCGCGCACATCACCACCGAACTGCCCGCCCTGGCCTGGGCGCGCGTCCTGCCCGGCCAGGAGCGCGAGACCCCCTGGACCGCGCTTCTGGTCCTCCGCGAGGGCGAGCTGCCGAACGACCCCGACGCGCTGGGCCTGGTGGAGCCGCACACCGTCCGCGCCCTGCTCGACGGCTCGGCGGGCGGCATCCCGCCGGCCATCGACCCGGACACCGTCTTCGCCGACGAGTGGGACCTGGCCTGCGACACCGTGCTCGTCCCCGGGGACCTGCTGGCCGCCGTGCTGCCCCGCCCCGCCGAGGCCGCCCTGCTCGCGCACACCCGCGAGGGCGGACCGCCCGACGCCACCCACAGCCGTTTCGGCGACGAGGACGACCCGCCCCGCGAGGAGGAGCTGACCTCCGTGGTGGTCGCCAACCGGTTCCCCGCGCCCGAGGGCCGCCACGCCGTCCACCTCGTCTCGCTGGAGGGGCTGGAGGGCTACCTGGACGGCACCCCGCCCGACGGGGACGTGCGGGTGGTGTCGCTGTGGTCGTGGTCCTTCGAGTCCGAGGACCGCACCACACTGGGCTTCGGCGACGTCGCCCACGACCTGGCCACCGAGGGACTGCCCGAGGGGGAACGGCCCGACCTGCTGCTGCGGCTGCGCGTCCCGGACGGCTCCGGCTCCACCGACGCCCACCGCGATGCCCGGGAACGCCTGGCGGGCGGCGCCGTGCCGCTTCCCCACCGTCTGGAGTCCGGCGAACTCAGCTACGCGTTCTACCGGGGACCGCTCACCGCCGCCCCGGCCCAGCCGCTGCCCGACACGCTGCCGCCCCGGTTCGACTCCGCCACCTCCGCGCTCGTCTACCTCGCCGAGTACGGGATCTTCGACACCACCTACGCCGCCGCGTTCACCCTCGGCCGCACCCTGGCGCTGGCCGACGCCGAGTTCCGCCGCCACCTGCTCGCCTACCGGTCCGCCGCCCGATCGGCCGCCCGCCGACTGGTCGCGCATCCGGACGCGCTCGGCCGTTCCGCCGCCGCGACCGCCGCACTGCTGCGCCCCGGCGCGGCCCGCCGCTCCTTCGACCGGCTGCTCACCGCCGACGCGGGCGAGGCCATGGCCGGGGCGCTCACCGGGGCCGGGCCCGCCCTGCGCGACGGACGCCGACGCCCACGCGTGCGCAGCACACCGCCCCCGCGCCCGCGCACCGCCGACCTGTGCGCCCAGCTCGCCGAGGCCGAGGCGCGCACGGCGCTGGCCACCCTGCTCGACACCGAGCTCGCACCGGTCACCGCGTGGCTGGACCGGCTACGGCTGCTCGAACCGGTGCCGCTCTCCCACCTGGTCGCCTCCTTCAGCGACGAGGACGGCGAGGGCGCGCTGCCCCCGGAGAGCGTCCGCTTCGCCCACGTCGACCCCGGTTGGGTGCGCGCCGCCGTGGACGGGGCGCTCAGCGTCGGCGTCGGCCACCAGCTCGACGCCACACTCAACGAACTGGCGGCGGACGGCGCGGCGGTCCCCGCGTCGGCCGTGCTGATCCGCTCCGAACTCATCCCCCACTGGCCCGACACCCTCTACACCGCCCACGACGGAGCCGGCGACGTGGTCGAGCCGCTGCGCCGGGCCGACGTCGGCGAGGACATCGGCGTGTTCCTCTACCCGCGGCCGATCGAGGCGTTCGCCATCGCCGAGCCGCCGCAGGGCCTGCACTTCGGCGTCAGCAGCCGCGGCCAGCTCACCCTGCGCAACCTCGACCCCGACCAGGGGGACGTCGGCGCCGAACTGGGCCCCTTCCCCGAGGAGGCGCACGCCTTCGCCCGCTTCCTGCGCCACCCCTCCGACGCCGCGCTCGGCGCCGACGTCGTCGCCGTCACCGAGGGAGACGAACCGCTGGCGCCCGCCGTCGCCGCCGCACTGGGCCTGGCCGCCCTGACGCCCGCCCAGTTCGCCCTGGAGATGGTCAACGCCCCCGAACTCCAGCGCTTCACCCGCCCCTGATCTCGTAGGAAGACCGAGCGACAGCCATGACCGGACAGCAGACCATCCCGACCTCCGACACCCTGGTGGTGCCCGTCGAGGTCGCGGCCCTGGCCGTCAACGACGGCCTGCGCGTCGGCGGCGGGTTCTACCGCGCCGCGACCAACTACCGCTCCGTCCTGGACGGCAGCCGCGGCGCCGACCCCGACCCGTTCACCAACGACACCGACTGGGCGCACAAGCCCGAGGCCAACGGCGTCTACCTCCAGTGGCAGCTGCCCGAGGCGCTCACCCGGGGCCGCCAGGGACCCGACGGCGAGATCGGCGACTTCCCGCTCGTGCCCCAACGGTGGCTCGTGGTCCGCTACCGGTACGCCTCTCGGCGGGTGCGCGCCTGGATGGTGCACAGCGACTTCGTCGACGACTGGGACGGCACCGTCTCCTTCGTCGACCCCCACGCGCAGGAGCCCCGGGCGACCAAGATCGGCCGCAGGGTCGAGCTGGTCAAGGGCGCCCCGTGGAGCGAACCCGACGACGGCCGCGCGCCGTTCCTCACCGCGGTCGGCCCCGGCCTGCTCGCCTTCTCCGTCTACCAGCCCTTCAACGAGAACGTCTTCTCCCTCCACGACCCGCTGGAGGACGTCGAGGACGATGAGCGGCTCGGCTACCTCGTCGCGGGGTGGTACGCCGACCCGGGCAGCGACATCCTCGCCGACGACGGGACCGACTACGCCGCCCTGCTGGAGAGCCTGGAGTGGCGGGCGCCCTCCGGAGCGGGGGAGCGGCGGCGCTCCCTGTTCACCGGCACGGTCCTGGGGGTGGACTGGAAGCGCCTCGGCGTGATCGGGGACGACCCCATCCCCGACCGGTGCGACATCGCGGTCGCGGTCGGCAACAGCACCGCCGAGGCCGAGGGCGCGCTCCAGCGGCACGCCGACGGAGAGACGGCGATGAGCGCCGAGGACGCCGACCTGTTCCGCGCCTTCCTGCTCGACACCCTCGACGAGATGGACCGCCCCGAGGCGGACATCATCCTCCGACGCGCCGCCCACCGCTCCGGGTTCGGGCGCGGCCCCGGCGGCTACGTCTGGCAGGTGGTCGACCGCGCCGACGCCTCCGCCCCGCCGCCCGAGCCCGCCGACGCCCGCGCCCGCCGCCTCGCCACCGAGCACACCGTCGTCGGCGAGCTCAACCGGGTCCAGGCCGAGCACGACCGGCTCGAACGCGAGCTGGCCGCCGCCCGGGACCGCCTCTACCGGCTGTGGTACATGGACCGGCTGAACACCCACGAGGACAAGCCCGCCGAGTTCACCGACCACATCGCCGCCCAGCTGGACCCGGACGACCCCGACGGCGCCGCCGGGACCGTCGCCCGGCTGGCGGGAGAGCTCGCCGTGCTGCGCGCCGACGGCCTGCCCTGGGCGATGGAGCCCGACGACCTGGCGGCCTCGGCCCGCGCGTACGCCGACGCCCGGGGGATCGGCGAACACCGCACGCTGGTGCGGGTCCCCGACACCGAGTTCGACCACTCCGCCGACCCGGTCGTCCTGCTCCAGGGCGCGCGGCTGCACGCCCCGCTGGGACGTGACGCCTTCCTGCCCTGCCGCACCCCCGACCAGACGATCACCGAGGTTACCGACGGGGAGCGGACCACGGACGCGGCCGGTGTCCGTGACGAGGTCGCACAGATCGAGCTGACCGGCCTGCCCGCCGCCCTGGATCCGCTGGCCGCCGAGTTCCTCGTCCTCGAACGCGCCCGCGCCCGAGGGATGAGCCTGGCCGACCACGAGGGCACCCTGCCCGAGTACGGCACCGGCGACTGGACCCAGGCGTGGCAGCCGCTCGCCCTGCACTGGAGCGTCCGCTACTTCCACACCCCCTTCCAGGAGGACGGCCAGGACCGGTGGGAGTTCGACGCGGACACCCTGCGCTACCACTGGAAGGGCGGCGACCGCGAGTCCGGGTACCGCGAGATCACCGGAAAGCAGTACCTGATGCCCTCGGCCGGCGCCGACCTCAGCGGCCGGATCGGCGCCTACGCCAAGGACCGCGACGACCTCGACCCCGGCCTCGTCCGGGGGCTGCGCCGACGCGCCACCGAACTCGACGTGCTCTCCCAGCGGCTGGACGGCTTCTCCGCCCGCCTCGGCCAACGCCTGTCCGGAGGGCACGTCTGCGCGACCGGTGCGACGGGTGCCCTCATCGGCGACGGCCAGCGGCTCGCCCCCGACCCGGGCGACCTCCCCGGCCGCTTCGACCCCTGGCCGGACTCGGAGTTCGTGGACCTGCGTGCCGGGCAGATCCTCTTCTCCAGCCTCACCGTCGTCGACCGGTTCGGCCGGGCCGTGCGCCTGGTGCCCGACGACGACCCCGCCCACTTCATGCCGGACGCGGTGCCCGACGCGATGGTGCCCGAGCACCCGGTGGGCGAATTCGGCGCCGACCGGTACGTGGAACTCGGCCCGCGCCTGCTCCAACCCGCCCGGCTGCACTTCGACCTGCTCATCCCCGGCAGCGACGACCCGGTCGCCTACGACCCGTCCCGGAACCCCGTGTGCGGGTGGCTGCTGCACAACCGTCTGGACGCCTCGCTCGCCTGCTACGCGCCCGAGGGTGAGGCGCTGGGCGAGCTGCGCACGGTCCTCGACCCCGACTCCGGGAACCAGGTGGTGGCCTGGCGGCGGCTTCCTGGTTCCGACCTGCACACCCTCGACGACCTGCGCGAGGCCCACCCCTACCTGCACCACGTGCTGGAGCCCGTGGTTCGCAAGGGACCGGACACCCTGACCGCGCTGCTGGCGACCGTGGACGAGGCCCTGGCCGGGATCGACCCGGGTGGCGCCGAACCGGGCGGGGCCGGGTTCTTCCTCGGCCGCCCCCTCGCCCTGGTGCGCGCCCGGCTGGACATGCAGCTGGAGGGGCCGCCCAGGGCCGACACGGGGTGGCGGGAGGCCATCGGCCCGCCCGCGCCCGCCACCACCGGCTACCGGTGGATCGTCAGGCTCGGCGAGGCTCGGCAGACCGACGACGGGTTGGTCGGCTACGCGCTCGACCAGGACTACGAGCACCTGGAGACGGTGGTGCCGCCCGAGGGGCCCGCGAACGACTACCTGCGCCCCATCGGCAACGGTGACCGCCTGCGCCTGCGCCTGGACCACGAGGACTCGGCCGAGGTGATGCTGCTGCTCGACCCCCGCGCCCCCGTGCACGCCGTCAGCGACGTGCTGCCGGTCGGGAAGCTGCGGGTGCCGGAGCGGTTCGTCTCGCCCGCGCTGGAGCACATGTCGGTGTCGTTCCGCACCGGACCCGTGCTGGCGGCGACCCGCACCCGGCAGGTCGAGGGCGAGCGGGTGACGTCGGTGGTGATGCCCCGACCGGCGACGGTCACCGGCCGGTGGTCGTGGACCGAACCCGTCGGCGAGGGGTGGGAGACGCACGCCGTCGACACACCCGACCCCGCCCGGCCGCCCGTGGCGCCACCGCACCTGCGGTCCGGGTTCCTGGTCCTGGACGACGCCGCCGCGGCCCACGGCACCGGCCGATAGCGAGAGCCCGACCACGGAAGGAAACGGACAGCATGCCCATCATCAACACCGTGCGTACCGGCCCGGAGGACTCCGCCGGACTGGAGTACACGCTGTACACGACACCCCACCCGATCCGGGTGTCGCCCGAGGGGGCTGAGGAGGGCGACGGTTCCGAGCTCGATCCCGAACGCGCCCGGTTGGTGTTCGTGGCCTCCAACAACGGCCGCGACACGTTGAGGCTGACGGAGCTGTCGGTGGAGATCCCCACCGGGGAACTGGCCGCGCAACTGGCGCTGTCGTTGGAGCGGGTCGAGGCGAGCATCAGCCTGGACGGCTGGACCTGGTCCAGGAACGGCGAACGGATCGAGTTCACCACCACCGACCCCTACGCGGAGCTCGCTCCGGGGCAGGGGCTGACCTTCCAGGTCTCCGACATCCCGGTCAACCGCGAGGTGGGAGCGGTGGAACTGCGGGTCCGCGCGGACTTCGAGCAGAGCGGCTCCCAGACCGTCAGCATCTTCACCGGGAAGTTCCCGCAGGACTTCTACCTGGACCACTTCGCCGCCGACACCTACGAGATCGACAACGGGGGGACGGTGGTCCTGACCTGGAAGCGCTCGGAGGGGGTCACGACCACCCTGGTGCACGGCGGCAACGACCCCGAGGACGTCTCCCACCTGGAGCGCAAGGTCGTCGGGGACGTCCGGCAGACCACGACGTTCTACCTGATCGGCAGGGTCGGGGACGTGGAGATCATGCGGTCGGTGCTGGTCACCGTGCTCAACCCGGACATGGTGGTCAACACACTCACCGTCAACAGCACGCTGGAGGCCAGGGGGGACGTGTCCGTCGCACCGGACAGGACACTGACGGTGGCCACCATCGCGGGCAACGGCGGCGGCATCGAGGTGCGCGATGCCCTCACCCAGACCGGCGGCGGCATCGTCACCGGCCCGGACGGGATCGAGGTCAACGGCGGGCTGACCGCGAACGGGGATGTCACGGTCGCGTCGGACAGGCGGCTGTCGGTGGCGCGGATCGGCGGCAACGGAGGCGGGGTCGCGGTGGAGAACACGCTCACGCAGACCTACGGATCGATCAGGACCGGCACGGGCGGCCTGGAGGTCAACGGCGAGCTGGTCGCGAAGAAGGACGTCTGCGTCGACGGCACGTTCAGCGTCGGAGACTTCCTCACGGCCGATCCCGACAATGATTCCTCCGGCACCGCTCCCGGCCGGTTCCAGGCGGGCGACCTGGTCGCACGGCCGGGGGACGTCAGTGTCACCGGACCCGTCTCCCTCTTCAAGGGCCGACACCAGTACGGCTGGGATCAGGGGGGTACGCCCACGTCGGGCAGCCCCTTCAAGGCGAACGCGCCCACCGACGGCATCCTCACCGTCCAGACCAACATGTACGACAACACGAGCAACAACGACGCACAGGGGAACAAGACGAGCCTGCGCGTCGTGGTCGGCGGACACACCTACCGGTGCGAGGAGCCGATCCTGCGTCAGACGGGATCCGGCGGACGAAGGAACACCAAGGCCATCGCGGTACGCAGGGGGCAGGAGATCCAGGTGTACAACGTCGTGGAAGGCAATGTCTTCCATTCCAAGGTCGCCGCCTACATGTGGTGGTTCCCCATGGGCACGAACGCCGGACTGGACGTCACCCAGTGGGCGGGAGCCGCGGTCAGCGAGGTCGACTCGGAGCCGGTGGCGGAGGAGAGCGGCGTCGAGGTGCCCGAGCCGAGGTAGTCGCGCCCACGTGTGCGTGGGCCCCGCCGGGGCCGACGGGGCCCACGGCGTCAGAGCGTGGCGGCACCGGGGAAGGGGTCCCACCCGGCCGCGGGGAAGGGGATGCGGCCGTGGCCGGGGTGCTCGGGGTCCCGGACGGCCGCGCCGCAGGGGAGTGAGCCGACCTCCACGCGCTCCCGGTCCTGGCGGACACCCTCACCCCGGAACGGAGAACGCGACTCCAGGTCCGGGCGCGGTGCTACGGATGCGCGGGCAGGACCGTACGGAACGTCACCGAGACACGGCGTCCACGGGGAACCCGACCGGCCGGACCGGGGTCGCTCTTGCGCGCGGCGATGGCATGGCGCCAGGTGTACCGGGCCGGGCCGGTCATGACCAGCAGACTGCCCGGCGCCAGCGGCACCGCCAGCTTCGTGCCGTCGTCGGGGTCGATGAAGTCCATGAGGCAGGCGGAACCCAGGGACACCGCGGCGACGACCGGACCGAAACACGGCACGCAGTCGACGTGGGCGCTGATCCCCTGCCCGGGCAGGTACTCGTTGACGATGACCTGATCGGCCTCCCGGTCCGTGAACTCCTCGCCCGCCAGCCGGGCGGCCAGTTCCCGCGCCCACACCGGAAGCGGCGGCACGGTACCCACCGCCGAGGACACTTCCGGGGCCGCGCGACGTCCTCCCGTTCCGGACGGGGCTCACCCCCGGTCGACGCCGGACGCCCGTTCCGCCAGCCAGCGGAACAGCGACGGATCCTCGCCCATCTCCGGATGCCACTGCACCCCGATGACGTTGAACCGGTCGGTGTACTCGATCGCCTCGACCGTCCCGTCGTCCGCCCACGCCGTGGCGGTGACGTCCTCGCCCAGCTCCGCCAGCGACTGGTGGTGGTAGGTCGGCACCTCCAGCTCCGTGCGCCCCAGGACGTCGGCGGTCCGGGAGAACTCGGCCACGGTCACCGGGTGGGTGCCGAACACCCCCGCCTTCTCCCGGTGCCCGTGGTGCCCCACCAGGTCGGGCAGGTGCTGGTTGAGCGTGCCGCCGCGCACCACGTTGAGCATCTGCATGCCCCGGCACACCCCCAGCACCGGCAGCCCCCGGGCCAGCGCCGCCTCCAGCAGGTCGATCTCGGCGGTGTCCCGCGCGCCCCGCACCCCGGCGGTGCGGGCGTCGGTCGGCGCCCCGTACCGGCCCGGGTCGATGTCGCCGCCGCCCGCCAGGAGGAGGCCGTCGAGCCGTTCCACGGCCCCCTCCACCCCGGACACGGGCGGCAGCAGCACCGGCACGCCGCCCGCGTCCGCGACCTGGTCGGCGTAGGCCCGGGGCAGCAGGACGGCGGGCAGGTCCCACGCCTCACCCCACCGGGCCTGTTCGGCGTAGGCGGAGATCCCGATGACGGGGCGCATCGGCCCCCCTTTCTCGTGCGGTCGGCCCCTACATGCCCTACAGCGGGGTGACGTACGCCCCCGAGATCCCGCCGTCCACCAGGAAGTTGGACGCGGTGATGAACGAGGCGTCGTCGCTGGCCAGGAAGGCCACGGCGGCGGCGATCTCGGTCACCTCGGCGAACCGGCCCAGCGGCACGTGCACCAGGCGGCGCTGCGCGCGCTCGGGGTCCTTGGCGAACAGCTCCTGGAGCAGCGGCGTGTTCACCGGTCCGGGCGACAGGGCGTTGACCCGGATGCCCTCGCGCGCGAACTGCACGCCCAGCTCCCGGCTGAGCGCCAGCACCCCGCCCTTGCTCGCGGTGTAGGAGATCTGCGAGGTGGCCGCGCCCATCGTCGCCACGAACGACGCCGTGTTCACGATCGCCCCGCGCCCCTGCTCGCGCATGTGCGGCAGCGCGTACTTGCAGCACAGGTACACCGAGGTCAGGTTGACCTCCTGCACCCGGCGCCAGGCGTCGATCCCGGTGGTGAGGATCGAGTCGTCGTCGGGCGGCGAGATCCCCGCGTTGTTGAACGCCACGTCCACGCTCCCGTAGGCGGAGCGCGCGGTCGCGAACGCCTCGCGCACCTGGTCCTCGTCGGTCACGTCCGCGCGGACGAACAGCCCGTCGGTGTCCTGGGCGACCCGCTTCCCGCCGTCCTCGTCCACGTCGACCGCGACGATCCGAGCGCCCTCCTGCGCCAGCCGCAGCGCGGTGGCCCTGCCGATCCCGCTGCCCGCGCCCGTGATCACGGCCACGCGCCCGTCGAACCGCTGCATGCCTCGTTCCCCCCTCGGGTGATGTCCCTGCCTGGCCCCGGCGCGGTCGCGCGCCGGGCGTCCTGATGTCGCCGTGTCCTCAGGTGTCGTCGGAGACGAACACGGTCTTGGTCTCGGTGAACGCCTCCAGGGCGTCCGGGCCCAGCTCGCGCCCGATCCCGGAGTGCCCCATCCCGCCGAACGGCGTCCAGTACCGCACCGCCGAGTGGGAGTTCACCGACAGGTTCCCGGCCCGCACCGCGCGCGCCACGCGCAGCGCCCGGCCGACGTCGCGCGTCCACACCGACCCGGCCAGCCCGTACTCGGTGTCGTTGGCCAGGGCGACCGCCTCGGCCTCGTCCTCGAACGGCACGACGCACATCACCGGGCCGAACACCTCCTCGCGCAGCACGCGGGCGTCCCGGTCGGTGGGGGTGAGCACGGTGGGCGGGAACCAGAACCCGGGTCCGTCCGGAGCCGTTCCCCGGAACGCCACCGGCGCCCCGTCGGGCACGAAGGAGGCGACCCGGTCGCGCTGGGCCGCCGAGATCAGCGGCCCCATCGCCGTCGCCGGGTCGGACGGGTCGCCCACGGCGATCCCGGTGACGGCGGGCTCCAGCAGTTCCAGGAACCGGTCGAACACCGACCTCTGCACCAGCACCCGCGAGCGCGCGCAGCAGTCCTGGCCCGCGTTGTCGAACGCACCGCCGGGCGCCCCGGCCGCCGCCCTCTCCAGGTCGGCGTCGGCGAAGACGACGTTGGCGCTCTTGCCGCCCAGCTCCAGCGTGACCCTGGTGAAGTCGTCCGCGGCGGCGGCCATGATCCGGCGGCCCACGGCCGTCGACCCCGTGAACACGATCTTGTCGACCCCCGGGTGCCGCACCAGGCGCTCACCCGCGACCGGACCGGTGCCGGGCAGCACCTGGAACACGCCCTCGGGCAGCCCCGCCTCCAGCGCGAGTTCGGCGATCCGCAGCGCCGTGAGCGGCGTCAGCTCCGACGGCTTGACCACGACGGTGTTCCCGGCCGCGAGCGCGGGGGCGGCGCCCCACGACAGCACCGGCATCGGGAAGTTCCACGGCACGATCACCCCGACCACGCCCAGCGGCTCGGCGAAGGTCACGCTCCACCCGCCCGGCACGGGGATCTGCCGTCCGGTCGCCCGTTCGGGGGCGGCGGCGAAGTACTCGAACACGTCGCGTGCGTTGCCCGCCTCCCACCGCGCCTGCTCGACGGGGTGCCCGGCGTTGCGGACCTCCGTCCGTGCCAGCTCCTCGCGGTGCTCGTCGATCCTCGCGGCGACCGCGCGCAGCAGCCGGGCCCGGTCGCCCGGGGCCGTCGCCCGCCAGGCGGGGGCGGCGGCGCGGGCGCGCTCGACGGCCGCGTCGACCTCCTTCTCCCCGGCCAGCGGGACCTCGGCGATCACCGCCTCGGTGGCGGGGTCGACCACCCGCTGGACGGTCGGTTCGTCGGGCATCGTGCTCCTCCGTGGTGTCGGGCGCCTGGTCAGTGGGTACGGGCCGCGGTCACAGCCGCTCGAAGCCCCGGTACATCTCCCAGTCGGTGACGGCCGCGTCGAAGGCGGCCAGCTCCACCCGGGCGTAGTTGGCGTAGTGCTCGACGACCTCGTCGCCGAACACCTCGCGGGCCAGCGCGCTGTCCTCCCACGCGGCCAGCGCGTCGCGCATCGTGGCGGGCACGGTCGGCAGACCGGAGGCGTAGGCGTTGCCCTCGAAGGGCTCGCCCGGCTCCAGCCCCTTGTCGATCCCGTGCAGCCCGGCCGCGATGAGCGCCGCGTTGGCCAGGTAGGGGTTGACGTCCCCACCCGGAACCCGGTTCTCCACGCGCAGCGAGGGCCCGTGCCCGACCAGCCGCAGCGCGCACGTGCGGTTGTCGCGGCCCCACGCGACGGCGGTCGGCGCGAAGCTGCCCGGCACGTACCGCTTGTAGGAGTTGATGTTGGGCGCCAGCAGCAGCGTGAACTCGCGCAGCGCCGCCATCTGCCCGGCCAGGAAGTGCCGCCCGGTCGCCGACAGGCCCCCGCCCTCGGCCAGGACCGGGGCGCCGTCCTCCCCGCGCAGGGAGATGTGGATGTGGCAGGAGTTGCCCTCGCGCTGGTTGGGCTTGGCCATGAAGGTGATCGACATGCCCTCCTGGGCGGCGATCTCCTTGGCGGCGTTCTTGTACACGGCGTGGTTGTCGCACGTGCGCACGGCCTCGTCGAAGCGGAAGGCGATCTCGTGCTGGCCCAGGTTGCACTCGCCCTTGGCCGACTCCGCGTACAGTCCCGCCGCGCCCAGCTCGCACCGGATCCGGCGCAGCAGCGGTTCGACCCGGGCGCCGCCGAGCACGGAGTAGTCGACGTTGTACCGGTTGGCCGGGGTGAGGTCGCGGTAGCCCCGGTCCCACGCCTGCTCGTAGCTGTCGCGGTAGACGACGAACTCCAGCTCCGTGCCGACCATCGCCCGCCACCCGCGCTCGGCGAGCCGCTCGGTCTGGCGGCGGAGGATCTGCCGGGGCGAGGCCGGGACCGGTGTGCCGTCGTGCCAGGTCAGATCGGCCTGGACCATGACGGCGCCCTCCGCCCAGGGCGTGCGCCGCAGGGTGGACAGGTCCGGGGCCATGACGAAGTCGCCGTAGCCGGTGTCCCAGGAGGACATCGCGTACCCGTCGACGGTGTTCATGTCCACGTCCACGGCGAGCAGGTACCCGCAGCCCTCGGTGCCGTGACCCACCACCTCCTCCAGGAAGAAGCGCGCGGAGAGCCGTTTGCCCTGGAGGCGGCCCTGCATGTCGGTGAAGGCCACCAGGACGGTGTCCACGGCGCCGGAGGCGGCGTCGCGGCGCAGGTCGTCGAGGGTCAGCGGTGGGTCGGAGGCGACCGGGGGGATCTGTGGCACGGGGGTCTCCTTGCTCGCGTCGCGGTCCGGCGTGCGGGGCGCCGTCCGGGATCGCGGCTCTGGGACGGGCGTCCCGAACGGATGTTTGGTTCAGGAGCAGACCAATGAGCTGAATGGAACCAGGAGCGCGCGGCGGTGTCAATGGGCGCGCGGTCAGAAACACCGCTGTGACCTGGTGGAAACGGAGCGCTTACGGCGATTCGGGATGGTTCGCCGCGAATCCCCGTACCCCCCTTGACAGGCCCGAACGCGGCAGCGCATGATCTCGACTCACAAAAAGGACCGACCATAGACCTTTGTCCCCCGGGTCTGGTCGGGGGCGACCGGTGGGGCTGGTTGACCGAGCAGAGGAAACGCCCATGGCAGACGCCGACCACACGAGCTCCCAGGGACCGGCCGACGGCCGTGTCCACGTCCAGGGAGCGGACTACTCCCTGGCCAGCGACGACTACCTCCGCAGACGACAGCTCAGGAAGGGCGCGGCGGGCTGGGTCCTGCTCGCCGGACTGGGCGTCGCCTACGTCATCTCCGGCGACTTCGCCGGATGGAACTTCGGCCTGGCCGAGGGCGGTTGGGGCGGACTGCTCATCGCCACCCTCCTCATGGGCACGATGTACCTGTGCATGGTGTTCGGCCTGGCCGAACTCGCCTCCGCCCTGCCCACCGCCGGAGCGGGCTACGGCTTCGCCCGGCGCGCCCTGGGCCCCCTCGGCGGGTTCGCCACCGGCACCGCCATCCTCATCGAGTACGCCATCGCCCCCGCCGCGATCGCCGTGTTCATCGGCGGGTACGTCGAGGCGCTCGGACTGTTCGGCATCACCAACGCCTGGCCGGTCTACCTGGTCTGCTACCTGCTGTTCGTGGGCGTGCACGTGTGGGGCGTCGGTGAGGCGCTGCGGCTGATGTTCGTCATCACCGGGGTCGCCGTCGTCGCCCTCGTGGTGTTCGCGGTGGGCATGGCGCCCCGGTTCGAGGCGGCCAACCTCTTCGACATCGCGCCCACGGACGCGGTCGGGGCCAGCGCCTTCCTGCCCTACGGGTACGCCGGGATCCTCGGCGCGTTCGTCTTCGGCATCTGGTTCTTCCTGGCGGTCGAGGGCGTCCCGCTCGCCGCCGAGGAGGCCCGCGAGCCCAAGCGCGACATGCCCCGGGGCATCATCGCCGCGATGTCCGTGCTCCTGGTGACCGCCGCGCTCATGCTGGTGCTGGCCCCCGGCGGCGCGGGGTCGGCGGTGCTCGCCGAGTCCGGCAACCCGCTGCCGGAGGCGCTGCGGGAGGCCTACGGCGGCGACACCGTCCTGGCGGACTTCGTCAACTACGTCGGCCTGGCCGGGCTGGTCGCGTCGTTCTTCTCGATCATCTACGCCTACTCCCGGCAGCTGTTCGCGCTCTCCCGGGCGGGCTACCTGCCCCGCTTCCTGTCGGTGACGGGCGGGCGCCGCACCCCCTACGCGGCCCTCATCGTCCCTGGCACCATCGGCTTCGTCCTCGCGGCCACGGTCGCCAACGGAGACCTGCTCATCAACATCGCCGTGTTCGGGGCGGCGGTGTCGTACGTGCTCATGATGGTCGCGCACATCGTGCTGCGCCGCCGCGAGCCGGACCTGCCGCGCCCCTACCGGACCCCGGGCGGCACCGTCACCACCGGGATCGCCCTGGTCCTGGCGGTGTGCGCGGTGGTGGCGACGTTCTTCGTCGACATGGTGGGCGCGGCCATCACCGCCGCGATCCTGCTCGCCTTTCTCGCCTACTTCTGGTTCTACTCGCGGCACCGGCTGGTGGCCAACGCGCCGGAGGAGGAGTTCGCGCTGATCGAGGAGGCGGAGTCCGAACTCAAGTAGCCGCCTGAGACGGGGGAGACGGGTAGGGCCGCCGTGCCGGGACGGGTCAACCCCAGGCCGTGCTGGCTCGTGCCCGGACGGGCGGCCATGCCCGGCAGCATCTCCCGG
>NZ_JBFAME010000025.1:0-34021 GCF_040660275.1 Nocardiopsis sp. NPDC049922
ACGGAAACACCGAACGCAACACCTCATGCCGCGCCACCACATCCCCCAGCGCCCCACGCAACGCCTCAACATCCAGAAAACCCCCCAACCGGAAGGCGAGCGGCATGTGATAGGTGGGCTGGCCGGGTTGGAGTTGCTCCAGGAACCACATCCGTTCCTGGGTAAGGGAAAGCGGGCCCTCCCGCCTGCCCAACCTCTTCATCGGCGCGTCACTCGGCCGATCGAGTCCTCGATCACGCAGGAGACGCAGGAAGAGAGCATCACGATCCTGGGACATGGTCAGGACTCCTCTCGTGTTGCCGGGGCCAACAGTCGGACCACCGTCGCCACGGTTGGGTTCTCGAAGAACTCCGCCAGGGGCACCTCGGCCCCGAGTCGCTCGCCGACCGTGCTGGTCATCTCGACGGCCAGCAGGGAGTGACCGCCGAGTTCGAAGAAACTCTCGTCCACGCCGATCTCATCGACCCCGAGATACTCCCGCCACAGGCCCACGACGAACGACTCGACTCCGTCGTGCTCGGGTTGCGCGGATCCGGTCCGCGGAGCCTTTTCTGTCTGGAGTTCCCGGCGCACGAGTTCTCGGACTGCCGCCCGATCGATCTTGCCGTTGGGTAGAAGCGGCGGCCTCTCGCCGAGGAACACCCGGTCGGGAACACAGGCGGCGGGCAGGCACCGCCTGACCCCCTCTCTCACCTTCGCCGTTTCGACCACGCTGCCGTCGGTGGCGAAGACCATCGCGACGAGTGCCGGGCTATCGTCATCGGTGACCAGGGCGACGGCGCGGTCAACGTCGGTGTCCGAGGCCAGCACGCTCTCCACCTCCTCGAGTTCGACCCGCACACCTCGCAGGTTCACCTGGAGGTCAGCGCGGCCCCGGAACTCCAGCCGTCCGTGTCTGTCCCGTACGACGAGGTCTCCGGTTCGGTACATGCGCTCGCCGGGCGGGCCGAACGGATCGGGGAGGAACCGCTCCGCGGTGAGGTCGGGCCTACCGAGGTAGCCGAGCGCCAGTCCGGGACCGGCGATGCAGAGTTCGCCCTCGACCCCGTCCGGAACCGGGTCGAGCCGCTCGTCGAGCACGTGGAGCCGGGTGTCGTCGGCCGCGCCCCCGATGGGCACTGAGTTCCCGACGGATTCGTCGTCCCCCTCGTACCTGTGGAACGTCGAGTCGATGCAGGTCTCGGTCGGCCCGTACTGGTTGAACAAGGTGGCGTCCGACCGCTCCCGTAGACGTCGTGCCAGGTCCCAGGACAAGACCTCCCCTCCGGAGAACACCAGGGAGAGCGTGTCGCAGTGAGAGAACGTCTCCCTGTCGACCACGCCCGACAGGACGGAGGGGACGAAGTGCGCGGTGGTCACCTCGAACCGCCTGACGGCCTCGACGAGTCCGTTGAAGTCCGGATAGTTCGCGAGTTCCGGAGCGACGAGGGTGGCTCCGAAGGACAGGGGCGCGAAGACCTCCCACGCGGAGAAGTCGTAGATATAGCGTGTGTGCTGCAGTACTCGGTCGTGGGGGGCCAACGGGTAGACCTCCTGCCCCCACAGGACACGGTTGACCAACGCGCGGTGCGGGACGACCACGCCTTTGGGGGCGCCGGTGGATCCCGAGGTGTAGATCACCGAGACGGGTGACTCGGCCGGGATCGACACCCCTTCACCGTCGGCTTCGGCCCTGGCCTCCGTGATAGGGAGCACGGTCGCCCCCAGCGCGGCGTGCTCGACCGCGGCGCCGCTCCGAAGCACCACCGTCGCGCCGGAGTCCTCGGTGATCGCCCGCAGGCGATCGGTTGGCAGTGACGGGCACAACGGGACGTAGGCGGCCCCGGCCATCACGGTACCGACGAGACCGACGACGCCCTCGAGCGAGGGGCTCGCCAGGACCCCGACCGGCTGCCCGACGCCCACCCCGTGGACGCGCAGCCGGGCGGCCACGGCCTCGGCACGACGACCGAGTTCCCGGTAGCTGATCAGGCCGTGAGGGGAGACGACCGCGGTCCGTTCCGGCACCGCCCGGATGGTCTTCCGAAGCAGTTCCACGACCGAGTTCGGCCGACCGCCGCTCATCGTCGGCTCCGCACGAAGTCGAGCACCGAGTCCAAAGCAGAGAACAGCACGTCGATGTCATCCCTGTCGTTGTAGAGGTAACCGGATACCCGCAACACCTCGTCGTCGGTGAAGCGGTCGACGAACGGCTGGGCGCACATGTGACCCGTCCTGCACAGCACGCCGTACGAGTCGCTGAGGATCTTCGCGATCTCCTTGAGGTTGTGGACGCCATCGACCGCGAAGCTGACAATCGCCGCCTGGTCGGCGTGATCCGCCGGACCGAGCATGCGCAAGTGGGGCCGGACTAGCACCTCGTCGACCATGGCCCGGCCCAGGTTCCGGTCGTGCTCGGTGAGCTCGTCGAAACCGATCTTGGACAGATAGTCGATGGCCGCGTCCAAACCGTAGACTCCGGCGATCGGCGGAGTCCCCGCCTCCAGCGTGTGCGGAACCTTACGAAGGTCGTAGCGCTCGGTGTCCACCCAGTCGACGACACCACCGCCGAGAAACGGCGGGGCGAGCCTCTGGAGGAGGTCGTGCCGTCCGCACAGGACGCCGACCCCCGTCGGGCCAAGCATCTTGTGTGCGGAGAAGGCCAGGAAGTCGAGATGTTCGCTGCGAATCCGCCGGTGCCCGGCGGACTGGGCCGCGTCGCCGACGGTGATCGCCCCGGCTTCCTTGGCCATCTCGGCCATCCGGTCGACGGGTGCGTACACCCCGGAGACGTTCGAGCAGTGGGTCAGCATCACCACGGTGGGACGGGTACGCAGCAAGTCGACGTACCCGTCGAGATCGACCACGCCGGACTCGTCCACGGGGATGAGGCGGACATCGGCGACGCGCCGCCATGGGAGCAAGGCGGAGTGGTGGGCGTCGAACGGGACGAGAACAACGTCTTCCCGGGTCAGCCCGAGACCGGACGCGACCATGTTGATCGAGGCCGTGGTGTTGGCGGTGAAGACGACCTCGTTGCCGAGGAAACCGGTGAACTGGGCTACCCGTGTCCTGGTCTCCTCGTAGTCGTCGGAGGCCTGCTCCGACAGGAAGTGCTTGCCTCGGTGGATGTTCGCCCCGACCTCGGAGTAGTACCTGCTCATCTCGTCGATCACCTGACGGGGCTTCAGACTCGTGGCAGCGCTGTCGAGGTAGACGATGCGGTGCCCGTCGATCGAGTTCCTCAGCAGGGGGAAGTCACTCCGACAGCGTTTGGCAAGGTCACTGAGCATGGCTCACCTCGTGTGCGTCATCTGGGACCTCCGACGTGCAGGAGGCGAACTTGCCGGAGCGAGCCGCCGGAATGTACGCCACCGCCTCGAGCGTGAGCGTGTAACCGGCACCGAACAGATTCGCCAGCCGCTCCCTCAGATCGTCCTCGTCCACCTTTGCCGCCCGGCTCGGGATGTAGCGAAACTCCAGGTCACCGTTGCCGCGTTGGTGCAACTGGTAGACGTCGATCGGCAGGTCGTCGCCGACGGCGTCGTCCACGTCCCGGGGGCTGACCCAGACAGTCTCGCCGTCCCTGACCACCTTGATCATGGTGGTGTACCGTCCCTCG
Source organism: Nocardiopsis sp. NPDC049922 (assembly GCF_040660275.1). Taxonomy (NCBI): domain Bacteria; kingdom Bacillati; phylum Actinomycetota; class Actinomycetes; order Streptosporangiales; family Nocardiopsidaceae; genus Nocardiopsis; species Nocardiopsis sp. NPDC049922. Next base: position 3,602 of record NZ_JBFAME010000025.1, read on the forward strand.
TGCCTGGCCAGGGGAAGGTCACTCCCGCAGGCACAGGGGCCGGCCTCAACCGTGTAGATGTCCCCGGTTCGATACCTCAGATGAGGCGACAGCCGGTCACCGATGCTGGTGACGACGAGTTCCGCCCGTTCCCCCGGGAGAGCGGGCCGTGAGCCGACCAGGAACTCGGTGTGGAACTTCACATTGTTGACGTGCATACGCCGAGCAGGACATTCAATCGCCACCCAACCCAACTCGGTCATTGACACGATCTCGGCCATCGGCACGCCGGGGCCGAAGAACTCCAGGAGTTGGCGCCGCGCCACACCGGTGGCCAGGGTGTAGGTCAGGGCGATGGCGGTGACGGGTGGAGGCTCCTCCCCGCGCTCACTCAGTTGGCGGACCAGGAACGCCAGGTGCGTGGCGTCAGCGTAGAACCAGTGTGGCCGGAACTCCTTAACCTCGTCGATGGCCTGCCGCACCATCCGGTCGGGGGTCGCGAGCACGTCGTGGGCGACTGGGAGTACGAGCGTTCCGTCCGCGAGCGTACGGTCAGCCATGGTTGTGTACGGGGTGGCGCACTCGACGTCTGAGCAGTTCGGAGCCGCGTAGCGGGCCGGGCGCTGCGATCGGCAGCGCGCCAACGCCTCTCCCAGGACCTCGTTGGCGGAGAGCGTCGCCCGCATGCGGTCAGCCAGAGCGTATGTGTGGGAGATGGTGGTGAGCCGTTCACCGCCTGTCCCCGAACTCTGGCTCTTGAGGGTCAGCGGCTCGGCGAGGGTCTTGCCCTTCACCAGCACGCCCGAGGGGAAGTTGCGCCGGTAGTCCACCTTTCGTGTCGGCGGAACACGGCGCAGGTCCTCGGGCGTTCGCACGTCTTCGGGGCGAAGACCCGCAGCCCTGAGGTGATCGCCGTAGAAGGGGACGTTCTCATAAGCGAAGGAGATCTCGGACAGTGCGCCCGCGAAACTTCGCTCACGGAATCCGATGTCCTGTACTTCGGCCAAGGCTAGCTCCCGTCTCAGGCGTCCAACTGCTGCCGCAGGGACCAGGGGCGCATATCGGTCCAGAGCTCACTGATGCGTTCCAGGCACTCTGGCTTGGTTCCCTGGAATCCCTGATCGGTCCAGCCCGGCGCGAGTCGTCGGTGAACGGGCCAGATGCTGTACTGCCGCTCGTGGTTCATGACCACGCGGTAGACGGCTTCTTCATCGTTGGCGTCAGTTTCGGTCACAGGGCAACTCCTCGGTGATCACGAACTTGGTTTTGGGTAGGGGGATGTTTTCGAAAACCCGTGCCAGGTGGGCCCGTAGTGCCTTTTCAAAGGCCGTGACGCTCTCGCCGTTCAGAAGGGTCGTGTCTCCTCCCCGAGTCGCAGCGGTGGTGGCTGGAGGACACAGCGTGAGGGGAGTCTCGCTCGGGACATCGGAGACCAGCACCACATCGAAGCACCCCTCCTCCCTGACCGAGCACGTCGCGCGCACCTCGTAGCCGAAGTGCGCGCCAACCTCATGGCAGGTCTCCGGGTCCAGGGCTCCGGTAGGGGCTTCGCCGTGCAAGGTGTCGATGACGGACGTCAACGGGCGTCCCTCTTCAAGTGCGCGCAGGGCCCCGAGTTCACCCGCGAGCCTGGCGTCGGGGACCCCGTCGAGACGCAGCACGGAGGGACGATGCTCTGTCAGGTACGCCGTGAGAGTCCTCTCATCCCTGATCCGTGACCCCCAGTCCAGACGGACCGCGCCGTCCAGGGGCAGCCCTTCGACCGGGCGTGTGTACAACAGAACGTCATACCGGTGGCGGGTGAGTTCGTTGTGGTGCTCTCCGCGTTTGAGGCGGACATCGACCGCGGAGACGGTGTCAAGAACCCGGGGTAAGCTCGCGAAGAACCCCGGTTCCAGCAGCAGTTCCCGTTCCCTGAGCAACCGTTCCTCGGCACCCTCCCGTATCCGCTCCACCGGTGTACCTCCGTCGGCGCCTTGGAGCTCCGCCGCCGTGTACAAACAGCGCAGCGACCGCCTGTTCCGGATATCGCCGAGCAGGATGGTTCCACCGGGTGCCAGAGCGGTGAGGACCCCCTCGAGGACATCGAGGAGATAGTCGGAATCAGGGAAGTACTGAACGACCGAGTTGAGCACGACGGTGTCGAAGAGGCCGGTGGGCAGCCCCTCGAAGTCGTGTGCGGGTTGGTGCCGGACCTCGACGACGTCAGTGAGGCCGGGATCGCGCCCCACTGCCCCGGCGAGGATGCGCACGGCTTCCTCGCTCAGGTCAGTCGCCCAGTAACTCTCGCAGCGCGGCGCCACCCTGGACAGGATCAGTCCAGAGCCCGCTCCTATCTCCAAAACCTTCCGGGGTCGGAGCGACAGGATGGTGTCGACCGTCCGGGAACGCCACTCCTCCATCTGGACGCGGTCGATGGGCCGCCTGTCGTAGCTGCTCGTCCATTCCGCGAAGTTCTCCCCGAACCCCATGGGATCCGTCTGATCTTCGTAGACCGAGCCGTAGACCATCCGCCATTCGCCGAGGCGGCGCTCCCTGGTCGATCGGCGGACCCTCTGGAGCACGCGCTCGGAGGGAACGACGAACGCCACCATATCGTGGGCGTCCTCGGAGTCCGGTGAGGTCTCGACGGCGACCCGCGCCACGTCCATGTGACGGGCGAGGGCCGACCCCATGCTCCTCGTATCGAATCTCACGCGGCGCACACCCGACCCCCGACTCTGTCGACCACCTTCAGAAAATGAAAATCCACGGAAATTGAGCCACCAGTGCTCAACCTCTCATCCACGCGCCACTTCGACATGGGGGTCACGCACACGAAGCAACCATGATCAGCAGCCGACACGAGGTATTTCTTCGGAACTGCGGAACACAGCAATACCAAAACACCAGCATACTCACACGAACGCAGACATGAGGGATTCTTGCGAGCCCCAGTTCAGACAGTCAAGTGTTTTAACCAACGAGTCAGACACACGCAGGCCAGGACACATGTGACCTAAATCACCACACATTTCGTAGTCCACATAGTACCCACGGTCAACAACGTCAAAGGCTGGAGCAGGCAACCGCAAAGCAAGCACCATCACGCCATCAAAGCCCGCATGAACAGGGAAAACACCCCCCTTTGACAGAGGCGGCGAGAAGACTTCAACGTTGAAGCGCCCAGCCGGCAAACACACGAGCAACACAGGCATCAAAAAGGACAAACCGGACATCGTGCACGCTGCTCAGCCCACAGCTCCATGAGCCAAAGACTTCCAATTTCTACCAACGACCTTGACAGGCGTTGCACCATCAGGAAAAATCCGCCAAGGCTTCCCACCGCCCACCGATACCCAGCGGCGCGTACACAAGGAACGAGGCCACATGGACTTCAGTCTTTTCTATTTCTCCGCCGACAGTACGGAGAGTAAATGCAACCGCTACGAACTACTTCTTGAGGGCGCACGTTTCGCCGACATCAACGGTTTCTGCGCAGTGTGGACACCGGAACGCCACTTCCACCAATTCGGAGGTCTCTACCCGAACCCGGCCGTCACCGGCTCAGCCGTCGCCGCCGTCACCACGAACATCGGGATCCGGGCGGGCAGCGTCGTCGCCCCGACCCACCAGCCGGCCAGGATCGCCGAGGAGTGGTCCGTGGTCGACAACCTCTCCAACGGTAGGGTCGGGGTCTCCTTCGCGTCCGGTTGGAGCGCCCTCGACTTCACTTTCACCCCGGAGAACTACGCACGGCGACACGAGTTGCTCTTCGAGTACACGGACCAGGTTCGCCGTCTGTGGCGAGGCGAGGACCTGGAGATCGTCGATGGTGCCGGCGACCCCACTCGCGTGCGAATCTTCCCACCTCCGGTCCAGCCCGAGCTCCCCGTCTGGATCACCAGTGGGGGGAACATCGAAACGTTCCGCAGCGCGGGACGGGCCGGAGCCGGACTGCTCACCCATCTACTGGGCCAGGAGATGGACGACCTCTCCCACAAGATCGAGGAGTACCGGGCGGAGTACCGCAAGGCAACCGGTGGTGGCCGGGGGCACGTGGCGCTGATGGTCCACACCTTCCTGGGCGACCAAGAGAACGAGATCAAGGAGATGGTCCGCGGCCCGCTGACCGAGTACCTGCGCAGCTCGATCAACCTCCTGGTGGGGTCGCGCAGCGTCGACGCCCAGAAGATCGACCCGTCGGCCCTGCGCCAGAGCGACATCGACTTCCTCGTCCAACGCTCCTTCGACCGCTACTTCGAGGAGAGCGGTCTGCTTGGCGGTCTGGAGAAGGGACGGGGGGTCGTCGAACGGCTGAGTGGGATCGGTGTGGACGAACTGGCCTGCCTGATCGACTTCGGGCTACCGACCGCCGACGTACTGAACGGGTTGAAGTACCTGAACCAACTACGTGAATCCTGCGTGTCCGTGTGATCAGCGACAAGGGAGAAACCCCTTTGCCCCCTAAAGCCACGGTCGCTGTCGTCGGCACGGGAGGACTGGCCAGCGCCATCTGCTATGCCCTCGCCGCCAGTCCCCACCCTCTCCACGTACTTGTCCTCGGTCGAGACGGACGCAGGACCGCCGAAATCTCCTACATCGGTGCCGCGCGGGCGATCGGCACCGAGGTGACGTTCCAGCCCCTGACCGTCGACCTCGCCGTGAACGGCGCGCTTGCCCGGACCCTCGACCAAACACGTCCCGATGGCGTGGTGGTGGCGGCCTCTCCCCAGTCACCCTGGGAACGCCGCACCGCCCCCTCGGCGTGGACCGCCCTGGTGGAACGAGCAGGTTACGGCCTGACCCTCCCCCTCCAAGCGCAATTCGTGCTCGAAGCCAGCCGGTTCCTGGCCGCGGAGCACTCGTCGGCATGGCTGATCAACGGATGCCTGCCCGACGCGGTCAACCCGGTACTGGCGCGCCTGGGAACGGCACCAATCTGCGGCATCGGCAACAGCCACCTGATCACCACCAGCGCTCAGGCCGCCCTAGGAATCCCCGAGCCGGGACGCCTGCACATACTGGCCCACCATCTGCACCTCCATCCTCCCGCAGCGGGCGTCGAGGAGGCCCTGATCTGGGCTGACGGCGTCCCCCTCACAGACGTGGGCGGCCTGTTGGCCCCCCAACGGGCGACCTCCCGGGCCGAGCTCAACCACGTCACCGGCCACGCCGCCGCACTCGTCATCGCTGACCTGGCCGCCGACCACCCAGTGGAGAGCAACCTCCCTGGCCCCCTCGGTCTGCCCGGCGGCTATCCGGTCACGGTGATCCCTCCCACTCCTGCGGGTCCCGCACGGGTCGAGCTACGCCTGCCGAAGGGGATGTCCCTGGCCAAGGCGGTGGCATTCAACGAGCGCGTCTCCGTCCACGACGGCGTCACCGTCACGGACGGACGTGTCGTCTTCACCCGGGTCTCACCCGGCGACCTTCCGGCGGAGCTGGCCGACGGATTCTCCGTGGACGACCTGGACGACGTCATCAGACACATGCATCAGCTCCGGGACCGTCTCCGCGAAAAGTCCCCGTGAGTCCTTCCGCCGAGTCCTGTGTACGACAACTAGGAGCAAGCATGACCGCCACCGTCCCCAACACCACTGAGCCCGATGCCTCCGCCAACCTCCTACTCGATTTCTACGACCGGGTGAGAGCCACGATCCCCGCCATCGTCCCCCGCGTGGATCCCGTGCTCAACGATGACGCGAAGTTCTCTCCCGGCTTCCACCTGCCCGAGCCGGATGACGACGTCCAGCGCTTCTTCTCAGTGGCGACCGCCCAGTGGCACCGGCTCGCCGACTATGGAGAGCACCGCCTACACCTGATGGACCTCACTGGCAACCCCGGGACGGGAACCACCAAGACCTTCGCCTCTCTATTGATGGTCGCGCGCGCCGTGGAGTACATCCGCCGCCACGGTGAGGGCATCACGATCTTCTCCCCGACCTCAGCGAACAAGGGCACGGCGCTGCGGGACGCGGTACTGGGCGCGATCGAGGCGGGCCTAGTCGAGCCTGAACAACTGCGCGTGGTCATCCTCGCGCCGCACACCTGCCTGCCCAAGCTGCGCGCCAGCCGACTCTCCGAGGATCCTGAACTGAGGGCGCTCAACCCGCTGCTGCTCTACACCGGCCAGCGGGCCGAGAACGTCAAGACGATCGGCAGGGAGTTCGTCGATCGCCACGCCGTCGCGCCCCGTCGGCGACTGGGCACCCGGCTGTGGTACTCCCTCGAACTCGGCAACTACCTGGTGGCCGACACCGCGCGGGCCTTCTTCGAGCACCAGGTGGCACCTGGCATCGGAGCCGGCCGAATCCACGCCCACGCCGTGTCCAGCGCATTCGGACTTCTCGGATACCACCAGGGCCGGGCCGCCCTGGAGCGAGAGGGGCTGGCCACCCCGAATACCCGCCCGGCGAGTCTGCTCGTCCAGCACCTGGGCGCCCCCGACATGGTCCTGAACCTCACCCACGGGAACTTCGACAGCGCCAATATTCCAGCTTACGAGTTGAAGGAGGGGCTCTACCACCAGACCACCGACGCGCGCTTTCCTCAGGTGACCGCCGATCCGGACGAGATCCTCGACCCGACGTTCTACACCCGCCGTCCACCCACCTCCCCTACCATGAACGACCTGATCCGCCGTTTCGGTGGGGACGGCATCGTTGTCTCCCGGGCCGAATGCCAAGATCGCTATACGGAGCTGCGAGACCTTCTCGCTCACACCGGGTGCTCTCTCCCTGCCGATCCCGGTGAACTACGGGAATGGTCCCTGGTCATGGCACTCACAGGAACCCTCAACGCCATTGACCGTGGCCTCATTGACACTTCCCGTGAGGATGTCGTGGTTCACGGTTCCGGCGTCTACACCAGCACGGGATACGATCCTCTGAAACACTTCACCGAAGTAGGATCTGCTACAGACATCGCCGAGGCTCTGTAGATTGGAACCCCATGCCCTCCAACACTCCACCGGGCAAACCGCGTGTCCTCTCCGGCATCACGGCGACCGGGAAGCTGACCATAGGAAACTACATCGGGGCGTTGAGTGTATGGGCCCAGGAACAGGACAAACACGAGAACTACTTCTTCATCGCCGACCTGCACGCGCTGACCGTCCCCGAGAACATCAAGGCCAACGATCTGCGTGAACACATCAAGCAGATCGTCGCCCTCTACCTGGCCTGTGGACTCGACCCCGAAAAGTCTGTTCTGTTCCAGCAGTCAAGGGTACCGGCACACGCCACCCTCGGTTGGATCTTCGACTGTGTGACCCCCATCGGCTGGCTGGAGCGCATGACGCAGTACAAATCCAAGTCCCAGAACGCCACACCCAGCGCGGGCCTGTTCACCTATCCCGCGCTGATGGCGGCCGACATCCTGCTGTACCAGGCCACCTATGTCCCAGTCGGCGACGACCAACGCCAGCACATCGAGATCGCCCGGGACATCGCCCAGCGGTTCAACCACCTGTTCGGCGAAGTGTTCCGGATGCCCGAACCGATGATCCGCACCAGCGGTGCCCGGATCATGGGGCTGGACGACCCCACCGTCAAGATGAGCAAGAGCACGGCCCAAACCCGTGACGGACACGCCATCGCCCTGCTCGACCCACCCGCCAAGATCCGCAAGGCGGTCATGCGCGCTGTCACCGATTCAGGCTCCGAGGTCCGCCCGGACGCGCTGAGCCCGGGGGTTGACAACCTGCTGACGCTGTTCGGCGCGCTTTCGGGTATCGACCGCGACGAGGCACTGCGCCGGTTCGAGGGGCGGCGATACGGCGAACTGAAGAAGGAGGTGGCCGAGGTGACGATCGAACGGGTCACCGCCATCCAGGACCGGTATCACGAGATCCGATCCGACGAAACGTACCTGGAGAAAACTCTCGCCGACGGAGCGGAGAAGGCCAGCGAGACCGCCGAACAGACCTTCACTGAGGCGATGCGGTCGACCGGCCTCCTCTGACGGGTCTCTTCAGCCAACCACCGCGCGGGGAACGGGGCCCTCTCCCATTCCCCGTTGGCTCTGCCTGGTCCTGCCCGGCCGTTGGAGGAAGTAGTCCTCACCCAGGTCGGCGTAGGCCAGTCGTACACCGCTGAACAAGATGGCCTCATCCGGCCACTCACTGCTGAATGTCACCTGATGGCGGCGCCTGGGCCCGGCACAGCAGGCCCTGCTCGTCCTGGTCCACCTCTACAAAGGAGAGCCGTTCGTCCACCTCGCGGCAGGTTTCGAGGTGGGCACCACGACCGCCTAGCGCCAATGTCGTTCAGTTAGGGGCGGTGGTGTGTTGTCAATCGCGCCCCGGCGTCAAGCTCTGGCTGCTGCGCCCCTGCCGGGGCTGCTGGCCACGGGTGAGCCGGTGCGCCCGACCGTGACACCGGACGGGCCCACCCACGTGGAACCGGCCACCGCCGTTGGCCTCGTGCCGGATGAACCGGTTGAGCGCGTCCCTCGCGTGACAGCTGCCGCACCGGGACGAAACGGTCAGCGCAGCGGCCTGCAAGGCGAGGCGGATCCGGCGCGCCACGGGCATGTGGACTCCCGTGCGGTGGAGGTGAAAGAGAGGGGGCGCACCAGGCACCCGGAACGGAAGAAAGGGGCTTCCGTGCAGGTGAGTGTGTGTTTCCGGGGCCGGGTGAGCCTTCACTCGACCACGGCCTAGCATACCTAAGGCGCTTAGGCGTGCCGCCGAGACCCCCGCCCCGCACCAGAACCACCCCCACGAAGGAACCCTCGACACGATGAACATCGCACAGATCGTCACGAGCGGTCCGCTGTCCTTCGCCGCCCTCCTCGCTCTCGTCGCCGGGGCGATCACCTTCGCCTCTCCGTGCTGTCTGCCGCTGGTGCCCGGCTACCTGTCCTACATCGCCGGGATGTCGGGTGCCGAGGGGCAGGACGGACGGAGGGGCGGCGTGCTGCGCAGCCGCGCGGTCATCGGCACGGTGCTGTTCGTCGCGGGCTTCTCCGGGCTCTTCGCTGCCTATGGCGCGCTGTTCGGCGGCCTGGGCGGGCTGCTGCTGGAGTACGAAGACACCATGATCCGCGTCCTTGGGATCCTCACGATCATCCTCGGCCTGGGGCTGCCCTTCCTCCTGGTGACCCTCGGCCTGTCGAAGGTCATTCGCGCGGTGAGCTGGACCCGGCGGCGGGGAGACTTCGTGTCCCGCATCGGTGGCGCCATGATGGTCCTGCTCGGCATCGCGCAGGTCAGAGGGGTGTGGAGCTCGTTCATGACCGACATGCAGCGGCTCGCGGGCGGTTACACGCTGCCTCTGTAGGCCCGTGCCCCTCCCGTGGCTCCAGGAGGGGACACCGTGTGTCGTGGCCTGCTCAGGGCGGGCCGGGGCTGAAGATGTCCTGCGCGCCCACCCGACGCCAGATCACATGCGGCCTACCCGGATACCGCCCCTGACCGGCACTCCCACGTGGCACACCCATCAGCCGCCCAGGGCTCTCACACCCTTGACAGGCTGCGTGTTCTCCAGCGCGGGTCAGGACGCGCTCGGTGAGGACGAGGCAGGCGTCCGCGGTGACGGCGACCGTGTGCTCGGAATGGGCGCCCCGTGAACCGTCGGCTGAGCGGATCGTCCAGCCATCCGGGTCGAACACGACCCGGTCAGTCGTCCGGGCGAACCAGGGTTCGATGGCCAGGGTCATGCCCGCCTTCAGTTTGAGCCCGCGGCCCGCGCGCCCCTTGTTGGGTACGTAGGGCTCCTCGTGCATGGTCCGACCGAGACCGTGGCCGCCGAACTCCGTGTTGACGGGATAACCGTAGTCAGCCGCCACCGCGCCGATCGCGGCCGAGATGTCACCCAGGCGGTTTCCCGGACGCGCTGCCTCGATGGCGGCGTCCAGCGCCGCCTCGGTGGCACGGATGATCCGCAGGTCCTCTTCGGCCGCGGTGCCGAAGATGACGGTCCGGGCCGAATCCGCCACCCAACCGTCGATCCCGACCGCCATATCCATGCTGAGCATGTCCCCGTCGCGAAGCTTGTAGTCATGGGGGAGCCCGTGCAGGACCGCGTCGTTGACGGACAGGCACACGACGTTGCGGAACGGCCCCTTTCCGAACGACGGGGTGTAGTCCCAGTAGCAGGACTCCGCTCCACGCCGGCGGATCATCTCCCGTGCGTGGTGCTCCAGGTCGAGGAGGTTGACACCGACGTCCGCGAGATCACCGAGTTCGGTCAGGACCTGGGCGATGAACTCCCCCGTGACACGCATGCGGTCGATCTCCCGTGCTGACTTCAACTCCATGACGGACATCCTTTTCTCGTTACCGTGACCGGTTCCTCAGAGGTCTTCCGCGCCCTCACCGGGACACCTCGATCGACCGCCCGCCGGGGAAGGCCGTGAGCTGCCGTCCCAGTTCGATCACCCGGTTGTGCAGGGGAGGGGAGGCGAAGTGTTCCGGACCGCTCACGGCCACGTTGGCGGCGATCCCCAGTGGTGTGGGCCACCCACGCAGGGAGTGGGTGATACCGCGCAAAGCGGTGAGCGTGTTGACGGCGGCCTGCCAGCCGTGGGCGGTCGTGACTAATCCGACGGGGCGACCGTCCAGGTAGGGGCGGACATCGTCGCGCAGCTCCTCCAGATGGTCCAGCGCGTTCTTCACCAGCCCCGACACCGAACCGTGGTAGGCGGGGGAACCGATGACCACGGCGTCGGCCTCCCGGACGGCCTCGACGAACGCCTTCGCCCCGGGCGCGAGCGGCGCCCTCGGATCATAAGGGGTGAACTCCGCGAGCTCGGGGCCACCGAACAACCGTGTGCGCGCTCCACTCCTCTCTTCGACCGCCGCCAGCACCGTTCCGACCAGTTGTTCCGTACTTGAACCCGCTCTGACCGACCCACCGACGCCAACGATGTGCACGATGCTCCCGTCCTCACTCCCTGGACTCCAACAGGCCCGCGTCGACCTCACCGAACCGAGTCCGCCTCCCGGAGGACGTGCGCCAGCACCTCCCGCTTCGACTCCTTCACGTGGAAGTGGCCGCCGGGGAATTCGAAGAACGCGAACTCGGCCTCCGTCAGCTCACACCATCTCTGGACCTCGGCGTTGGAGAACAGCGGGTCCTCGACACCGTGGAACGCCGTGATGGGCGTCCTCAGGGGAGTTCCCCCAGTGAACTCGTAGGTCTCGCACAAGCGCAGGTCCCTCCGCAGGATTGGGAGGAGGTACTCGGCCACGTCCCGAGAGTCCCGCAGCGAGCCGTCCGAGAGGACGTCCAGGTGCCCCACCAGTTCCGTGTCGGGCGCCAGGTGTAACTGCCGGCGCCCCATGGGCAGCTGCGGCGCACGGTAGCTGGAGACGAACAGGCGGCGCAGGGGCGCCCCCAGGTCCTCGAGCGCCCGGGCCAGCTCGAAGGAGATCAGCGCCCCCATGCTGTGGCCGAAGAGCGCGAACGGCCCCCGCAGGCATTCCAGCAACGGGTCCACGAGGGCTTCGGCCATCTCGGGGATCGACTTCGGTTCGGGCGTACCATGCGAGGGCCCCCGACCGGGGAGCTGCGCGGACAGCATCGCCACCCGCGGCGGCAGGTGGGGCGCCCAGTCAAGGAAGGGTGGCACCAGACTTCCCGCGTACGGCAGGCAGACGAGCTGGAGCCGGCTGTCAGGAGGGTCGCCCACGGAGTGCAGCCAGGCGGTGTCGGTCAGCGCCATTCGGCCACCTCCAGCGTCGGCTCCTCGAGCAGTCGTTCCAGCAGGTTCCGGTAGCGACGCGCCCACCTCTCCGCCGTCTCAGCGGTGAGGAAGTCGGTGGACAGCTCCCAGCAGAGCTGGAGCCCCTGCTCGGGCACCACGACCACACCGAAGTCGGCGCGGGCTCCAGAGATGAGCACCTCCTCCACCGAGGCGCGCAGCCCCGGCATCCCCAGGTCCCTGGGAGCCGGCTGGTTGAACCCGAACCAGACGTAGGGGAACCGGTCACCACCGGGCAGATCCTGGAACCGGAGCCGATCCCGCACGAGAGGGAAGGGCATCGTCTGGTGGTCGAGGGCGCCGAGGACGGTCCGGCCCACCGAGCGCACGGCGTCCTCGACCGTGTCGGCGGAGTCGAAGCGCAGCCGCAACGGAAGCGAGGTCACGAGCATCCCCACCAGGGACTCGAACTCGGTCCGGTCGCGGTTGGCGGAGTTCCCGACGACCACGACCTCCTTCTGCGCGCTCAGATCCGTGAGCAGCCTGCCGAACGCCGTGAGCAGCACCGTGTAGAGCGTCACCCGCCGCGACCTCGCGTACTCCTCCAGCCGCTCGGCGAGGTGCGGGGGGATCGTGGTCGAGACCACCGTCCCCGCTCCGGAGAGGTGGTCGGGCCGTGGGCGGTCACCGGGCAGCGCGAGGGTGAGGTCGGCGTCGGCGAACTGCTCGCGCCAGTACTCCATCAACCGTTCCCCGCGTTCCCCCTCCAACTGCCCCCGCTGCCATCGCGCGTAGTCGATGAGCCGGGTACGGATCGGGGGGAGGGTCGGCTCGCGCCCGTGCACCGCGTCCGTGTACAGCGCGGCGAGTTCACGGAACAGGATGCCGACGGCGACAGCGTCGGTGATCATGTGGTGCTGGACCAGCATGAGCACCCACTCCTGGGCTCCCACCCGTGCCAGCGGCATGCGGATGAGCGGTCCGCCCTCGACCTGGAACGCCTCCTCCGCGGCCTCCTGACACCACTCCCCGACACGCTCCTCCGAAGCCCGCTCCTCGTCGGAGGGGCGCAGGTCGACCGTATCGAGGCGGATCGGTGCGGCCGGGCGGACCTCCTGGACGAGGCTGCCCGCGTACCCGCGAAAACAGGTACGGAGCAGGTCATGCCGTTCCACCAAGAGACTCACCGCCCGGTCCAGCGCACTGGTGTCGAGCGAGCCCGACAGGTCCAGGCAGTAGGAGACGTTCCAGGTCGCCGGGTTGTCGGTCCGGTCGTGGAGGTTGGCGAGGTGGCGCTGCATCCACGTCGCCGGGCCGCTGGCCTCCGGCGGGGGAGGCCCGGCGACGAGCCCGTCCAGCAGCGTGTCCTTGTGATCGCGCAGCGCGGCCAGCACCGTGTCGGTGATCGCGCCGTCGGGGGCGTCGAAGGCCAGCCGCCCGTCCCTGCGGGAGAGCCGAACGTCCTCCTCGCGCAGGTACAGCAGGAGTTCGTCGAGGTTCACAGCACCCCCTGGGTTCGGTGGGACGGGCGGAAGTCGTCCTGGGGCGCGCCGGAGAGGCGGCTCGCCGACTCAGCCATGCCGCGGACGGTCGGAGCCCGGAAGAACTCGGTGAGGGTGATCGCCACGCCCAACTCGTCGCGCACCCGGTTCAGCAGGCCGACGGCCTGGAGTGAGTGGCCCCCGACCTCGAAGAACGAGCGGTCCAACCCGATGTCAGTGGCGCCCAGGTGGCTCTCCCAGATCTTCCTGATCCGTTCAGCGTGTCCGCGCGGGGCCGATCCGGTCCCCTCGTCGTCGGACACGGGCCCAGACCCAGCCCTGGCCCCGGAGACGGGCCCGGCCGTGGGCGCGGGCGCGGGCAGCGCGTCGCGGTCCACCTTGCCGTTGACGTTGGTCGGCAGTGAGGACGGGAACACCCAGGCTCGGGGGACCATGTAGTGAGGGAGCCTTTCCCGTGCCAACGCGGCCACGCGTTTCTCGGCGGCGGGCCGATCGGCACCCCCGTCGGCGAGGAGGACGTACGCGGCGAGGTAGGTCTGCGCCCCCTCGTCGTCGCGGGCCACGACCACGGCCTGCCGGACACCCTCCAGGGAGTTGAGCACGTGCTCGACCTCCCCGGGCTCGACCCGCCAGCCGCGGATCTTCACCTGACCGTCATCGCGCCCCAGGTATTCGAGTGTCCCGTCGCCCCGCCACCGGCCCAGGTCCCCGGTGCGGTACATCCGGCGCCCCGAACCGGGCGCGAAGGGGTCGTCGCCGAACACACGCGCGGTCTCCTCCGGGCGGCCACGGTAACCGCGCGCCACCCCGTTCCCGGACACGTGGATCATGCCGACCGCCCCGACCGGCACCGGCTGCCCGGCCGAGTCCAGGACACGGATGGTCGTCCCCGCGACCGGGCGGCCGACGGGCGGCACGCGGTCGTCGAGGTCCACCACGCGGTGGGAGGTGACGAAGTGCGTCTCCGTCGGTCCGTACTCGTTGTACAGCGCGCAGTCGGGGTTGTCCGCCAGGAAGCGGCGCAGCGGCTCGGTGACGGTCAAGCGCTCGGCGGTGTTGACCACCTCGCGCAGGGAGGGGACCGGTCCTTCCGCAGACAGGGCCTCCACCAGGTAGCGGAGGGGGGTGAACGGCATGATGACCCGCTCTACCCGGTGCGTCCGGACCACCCGCGCCAGTGACGGCGGGTCGAACCGCTGTTCCTCGCTGACCAGGACCAGGGTCTCGCCGGAGGCGAGCGTCGTGAAGATCTCCTGGCTGGCCACGTCGAAGCCGCAGGAGGCGAACTGGAGGGTGCGCGCCGGAGCGTGGTTCCTCGTGTACCAGTCCACCAGGTTGACCAGGCCCCGGTGCGGCATCTCCACACCCTTGGGCCGCCCGGTCGAGCCGGAGGTGTACAGGCAGTACAGTAGGTTGTCGGGGGTGGTCACACAGTCGAGGTCCCCGCTCGCGTCTCCCGCGTCGTCCCCGGCCCCGTCGACGCGCACGACTGTCAGCCCCTCGGGGGCCACCTCCGCGCCATCCGCGTCGGTGAGGAGGACGCGGGCGCCGCTGTCGGCGAGCATGAACGCGAGCCGTTCCTCGCCCTGGAGGAGGTCCAGGGGCACGTAGGCCCCTCCCGCCTTGGCCACGGCGAGGAGGGCGGCGACGAGTTCCGGGGACCGCGGGAGGCGGACACCGACGCGGTCGTCGGGCCCGACCCCAGCCGCGCGCAACCGCCGGGCCAGGCGGTTGGCGGTCGCGTTGAGTTCCCAGTAGCTCATGCCACCGCCTCCACCGCCGTCACGGCCCGCGTCGACCACGGCGATCCCGTCCGGGTCCGCCTCGACCCGGCGCTCCACGAGCTGGTGCAGGCACTCCGACGGGGCCTCGTCGTCCCGCTCCCAGTCGAGGAGGAGGCTCCGGTCCCGTTCGCTGACCCCCGTCAGCCGGGACAGCCGTTCCTCGGGGGCCTCGACCGCGGCGCGGAGGACGCCCTCCAGGTAGTCGATGATCCGCCGGGCGGTGGACTCGTCGAAGACGTCGGCGTTGTACTCCAGCTGGCACTGGATGCCCTCGGGCAGGTTCGCCAGGTACAGGGTGAGATCGAACGGCGCCTTATCGACCCCCACCCCGAGCAGCCGGGCCTCGACGTCGGGCAGGTCGAGCTCGAAGATCGCCTCGTTCTCGAACTCCACCATCACCTGGAAGATCGGGCTCCGGCCGGGGGCACGGTCCGGGTTGACCCGCCGCACCACCTCCTCGAACGGCGCGTCGTCGTGCTCGTAGGCGTCCAACAGGGTGCCCTTCACTTTGTCAAGCATTTCGGTGAAGGCGGGGTCCCCGGAGAGGTCGAGCCGCAGCGCGAGCGTGTTGGCAAAGAAGCCGACCAGCTCCTCGGTCCCCTCGGGCCGCCCGGAGACCGGGGTGCCCACCAGGATGTCGTCCTGCCCGCTGAACCGCTGGAGGACGGTCCCCAAGCCCGCCACGAGCGTCATGAACAGCGTCGCCCGCCGAGTGCGCGACAGCGCCCGTACACGTTCCGACAGATCCCCCGGGAGCAGGTGGAACAGGGACCGGCCCCGTGCAATCGGCGACTCCGGGCGCGGCCGGTCTAGGGGGAGGCGGAGTTCGGGGAGCGGACCGGCGAGCCGCTCCTCCCAGTACCTGAGGCTTCGGTCCGTCGAACCCCGCTCGACGGCCGAGCGCTGCTCCCGGGCGAACCGGGTGTAGGTCGTGCGCGGGTCCGGAAGATCCACGGCGCGGGACTCGGCCCCGGCCCGGTAGACCTCAGAGATCTCCTTGGTCAGCACCAGGGCGGAGATGCTGTCGACGATGATGTGGTGCATCGACAGCACCAGGACGTGGTGGTCCTCGGCCAGTCGCAGGACGCGCGCCCGCAGGAGCGGCCCGTTCTCCAGGTCGAAGTGGCGCCGCCCCTCCTCGGCGACCCCCTCCCGCACGGTCCGCTCGGCGTCGGCGCCGACGTGCTCGGACAGCACGCACTCCACGTCCACGTGGCCCAGGACCACCTGTCGGGGTTCGCCGTCCACGTCCGGGAACACAGTCCGCAACGCCGGATGCCGGTCGACCACATACCGGAGCGCGGCCCGCAGGCCGGGCACGTCGACCCGGCCTCGCAGGTCGATCGCGTTGACCTCCATGTACGTGGAGCGCCCGGGCAGGAGCCTCTCCAGGAACCAGATCCGCTGCTGGGCGAATGACAGCGGGGCCACCTCCGTCACCGGCGGCCCGCCGGGCAGCGCGAGCAGCTCGGCGTCGGCGGATGCCGTGCGCTCGCCCCCCTGGTAGCGCTCTCGAACCCGGTCCAGTTCGGTCAGCCCGTCCAGCACCGCCTCGGGAGGAAGGCCGAAGTCGACGAAAGCCGCGATCTCGTCCGCTCCGGCCTCCAGCAGCGCGTCCACCACGGGGGCGCAGCTGTCCGGGGTTCCGATGAGGGCACGGCTCTCGCAGTAGCGCTCGAAGGCCATGTCGAGCATGAAGTCGACGTCCTCCTCCGGGGTGTTCTCCAGGTCGATGGAGAACCCGAGGCTGTTCGTCGTCTGCCCGAACAGGGACAGGGAGGAGCGGAGGTAGCGGCAGAACGGGTCGCGCGCGGCGGCCCTGGCCTGCTCCACGTCGCGGCCCAGGTAGGTGTGCGCCAGCACGGTGACCCGTCCGCCGTAGGGGTCGTGCCCGTGCTCGGCCCGCGTGGTCCGGTACAGGGCGACGTTCTCAGCAAGCTGCTCGATCGACTGCCCCATGAGGTTGGTCACGACGTCGAGACCGTGCCGGGCCGCCGCCCGGTAGCTGTCCGGGTTGCCGACGATGGCCACGGACATCGGGAGCTCGTTCTGGACCGGGCGGGGGTGGAGTCCGACCTCGACTCGATCGCCGGTCCCCGACCGGCCGGGGACCTTACCGCCCCGCCACAGGTGCCGGACCGTATCGATCTGCTCGTACATCATCTCCTTGTGGCGGCCATAGCGCTCCGGGAAGAAGACGAAGTCGTTGGCGTGCCACCCGCTGGCGCAGCCCAGCCCCACACGTCCCCCCGACAGGTTGTCGACCAGGGACCACTCCTCGGCCACTCGGATCGGGTTGTGCAGCGGCAGCACCACGCTCCCCGAGTTCAGCCGGATGCGGGTGGTCTGTGTGGCCAGTGAGGCGGCCAGGACAGACGGGTTGGGGAAGATGCCGCCGAACGAGTGGAAGTGCCGCTCCGGCAGCCAGACCGCGTGGAAACCGTGCTCGTCGCCGAACCGGGCGCACTCCTGGATCATCCGGTAGGCGTCGTCCCGCGACACGTCCTCGGGGTAGTCGCCGAAGAAGTAGATGCTGAAGTCGGGGGTGGTGGTGCGCTTCCGGGGAACCTCGACCGGTGTGGTCGGGACCGGGGCCGTGGTCTCCCGGGAGTCCGCCGCCGGGGCCTTCAGCGGGGTCCGCCGTCCGGCGGGTTCCGTCCCCACGGCCAGGGTGCGGCGTTCGGATGGGAACAGCCCGCCCCGGCGCATCTCGTGCATCGACGTGCGCACCGCGCGGACGATGTGGTCGATGTCCTCGTCGGTGTGCGCGGTGGACAGGAAGAAGTTGCGCCACTCCCACACGTACACGCCGTTGAGCAGCAGGTGGTGGAAGAACAGCTCCATGTTCCCCCGGTACTCGAACCGGAACTGGGAACCGAAGTGCGCGACCCGGACGGGGTGCTCCTCCTCCTCGAAGAAGGCGTTCAGCGTCTCCGCCAGTCCCTGGGTGCGCGCGTTGAGCCGGTCCTGGAGTTCGGGGCTGTGGAGCTCCAAGTGGCTGAGCACGGCTCGGGCCGCCGACATCGCGAGCGGGTGCTGCGTGTAGGTGCCGCCGAAGAAGGTGGTCTCCGACGGGGGAAAGCTGTCGTCCCCGTAGCGCCAGTATCCGCCGTCGACGCCGTCCATGATGTCGGCTCGGCCCGCGATGGCGCCGATCGGGAAGCCGCCGCCGAGGGCCTTACCGTAGGTGGCCAGGTCCGGCTCGACCCCGAAGAAGCCGCGCGCTCCGCGCAGGTGCGGGCGGAAGCCGGTGAGCATCTCGTCGAAGAGGAGCACGCTGCCGTGCCGCCGGGTCACCTCGCGAAGCTCGCGGACGAACTCGCCGGGTTGGAGGGAGGGACGGCGGCTCTGGACCGGCTCGACCACGACCGCGGCGATCTCCGGGCCGAGGCGGTCGATGGTCCGGAGGCTCTCCGGCGCGCCGTACTCCAGCACGATCACCTCGCTGACGGCGCTGTCCGGGATGCCGTTGGAGACCGGGATCGTGCGGAGCCCGTCCCCGTCCGGGACGCTGCGGGCCAGCACGGAGTCGATGTGACCGTGGTAGGAGCCCTCGAACATCACGACCTTGTGCCTGCCGGTGTAGGCCCTGGCCAGGCGGATGGCGGCGGAGTTGGCCTCGGTTCCCGAGGTCGCGAACGCCGCACGGTCGGTCCCGGTGATCCGGGTCAGGAGTTCGGCGGCCTCACCGGTCTCCTCGTTCCTCGGACCGATGCGCAGGCCGCCCTCCAGGTGCTTGCGGACCGCGTCGGTGACGAACTCGGGCTCGTGGCCGAAAAGGAGGATGCCGAAACCCATGGTGATGTCGACGTAGCGGTTGCCGTCGACGTCCTCGACCCAGGAGCCCCGTGCCTTCCTGGCGGCCAGCGGGTAGAGCATCTCCTTGGTCGCGCTGCGGAAGCCCACGACCGACCTGCTGTCCGCCAGCGCCGCACGGTGGCGTTGCGCGATGTCCTTCGACGTGCGGGTGGCCGTCTCGTACCGGCGGACGAGGTCTTCGAGGTGGCGTTGGCGCTCCGGAGAGGACTCCCTGGTCACCATCCCCGAGCCGAGTGCCACCGACACCCGGGGACCGTGGACTCGCGGTTCGCCCGACGTCGCCGCGCCGGGGGCCTTCGTCGCCGGGTTCGCGCCGTTCGCTTCGTCGGCTCCGTTGGCGCTGTTCGCGGTGGTGTCGGGCGCCGCCGCGGAGGCCGGGGCCGCCTTCGGAGCGGAGCTTCCCGGCGCCGTGCCCGGGGTGTCCTGCGCGGCGGGGGCGGCTCCGGTGCCCTGGACAAGAGCGATCTGGTTGGCCATCACCCCGGAGAGTTGCCGCATGACGCTCAACTGCTGGTCAATGAGACGCTCGACCCCGGTCGCCGGTGCTGCGGGCGCGGCCGGTGCCGCTGATGCGGTCGAGGACACGGGCGGGACCGGCGGAGCGGGGTCGACGATGGGCGTGGCCGGGACCGTCTCGACGGGTGCGGGCACCGCCGAACCGGCGGGCGCGGGCTCGGTGCGCGCGGGTGCGGGTGCGGCCGCCTCGGCGGGTTCCGGTTCGGGACTCTGGTCCGCCACCAGCCGGTCCGCCCGCTCAGGGTCCAACCGTTCGATGACCACCTCGGCGAGTCGCCGGGTGCTGTCCGCGGCCTCGAACAGTTCACGCATGGATACGCGGACCGAGAACGCCTGCTCGACGTCGCGCAGCATGTTGACCATGCCGAGGGAGTCGGCCCCCAGGTCGATGAAGGCGTCCTCCACCGCGATCTGGTCCTTCGCCATCCCGAAATGGTGGGCGGCACGCTCCAGCACCACGTCGATGACGTGCTCCAGGAGCACATCCGCCGCGCTTGGTTCGTCCCTTGTCATGTCCATCCCTGTGGCCGTCGGTTCGTCGGTCTGTGCCGTGGGTTCCTGGAGCGGGTCGGCGGGCGCCCCCTCCTGTACCGGGGCGTCCGCCGGAGGGTCGGCCCAGTGCCGGTCGCGTCGGAACGGGTAGGGGGGCATCCGGTCGCGTACGGTGCCCGCGGGCACGAGGGCGTCCCACCGCACGCCCACCCCCGCCGTGTGCAGGCGGGCGAGGGCCTCACGCACGTCCTGCTCCGGGGAGACCTCCGGCGCGTGCGAGGACACGAAGACGGACTCCGGGGCCTCCCTGCGGCCGATCCCGGTCAGGATCGCCCCCGGGCCGATCTCCAGGAACACCCAGTGCCCACCGTCCCGTGCGTCTCCCAGGGCGAGGTCGAAACGGGCCGTCTCCCGGATCTGGCGGCGCAGGTAGTCGCTGTCGAGCACGACGCCGACCCCCAACCCCCGCCCGCCGAGGTTGCTGGAGAAGGGAAGGGTCAGCGGTGCCGGGCTCACGTCCTGGGCGTGGTCGTCGAACAGGTCCAGCACCGGATCCATCAACGCGGTGTGGAAGGCCCGGTCCGAGGTCAGGCGCCGGGCGTGGACGCCGCGCCGCTCCAGGTCCTGTTCCACCCCATCGATCTCCCGGACGGGGCCGCCCAGCACGTGGTGGGCGGCGCCGTTGACCACCGACACCTCCACACCGGGGTGTTCCGCCACAACCTCCGCCACCACGGCGGAGTCCGCGAAGACGGCGATCATCGCGCCCTCCGTGGTCAACTCCCGCATGAGACGACCGCGTACGGCCGACAGGTGGAGCCCGTCCTCCAGGGAGAACGCACCCGCGGCCCAGAGCGCGGCGTACTCCCCTGCGCTGTGGCCGACCACGTGGGAGGCCTCCACACCCAGCTCCCGCCAGAGCTCCGTCAACGCCGCCTGGTACGTGAACAGCGCCGGTTGCAAGACATCCGTGGGCCAGGTCCGGGGGCCCTCACCGTCCACCAGCACGGATCTGAGCCCGCCCCCCCACGTCTCCTCGTGGAGCGCGTCGCACTCGTCCAGCACGGCCCGGAAACGTGGATGGTCCCGGTAGAGGGAACGTGCCATACCAGGAGCGTGCGGACCCTGGCCCGGGTAGAGGAAGACCGGGCGGCCGCCACCGGCCGCCTCCCCCTCGCCCGTGGCGGGGCGGATCCACCTGTCGCCGTCCCCCTCCCCGGTGGCGATCCCGTTCAGGGCGTCGGCGAGTTCGTCGGCGGAACCGCCGGTGACGGCCACCCGGTGGCGCATGGGTCTGGCGTTGCTCACCGCGGCGGCGAACAACGCACCAGGCTCTGCGCCGCCCCGCAGCCGGTCACGGTACCGTCCGGCGAGCTCGGCCAGCGCGTCGGGGGTGTGCGCGGACAGGGGCAGCACACCGGGACCGGGCTCGGTGGACCGCGCGGCGACGGTCGGAGGCTCCTCCACGACCACGTGGGCGTTGGTTCCGCCCACGCCCAGGGAGCACACACCGGCGCGGCGCGGCCCCTTGGACACCGGCCAGGGCACGGTCTTCTCGGTGATCCGGAACGGGGTCTCCTCCAACCGCAGGGCGGGGTTGACCTCGCCCAGATTGATCTGGCCGGGGATCACCCCGTGCCTGACCATGAGGACGGCCTTGATCAGACCCGCCATACCCGCGCAGCTGTCCAGGTGGCCGATGTTGGCCTTGACCGAGCCCAGGTAGCAATATCCGGTGTGGTCGGTGCCCGACCGGAAGGCCTGGGTCAGCCCCCGGACCTCGATCGGGTCGCCCAGGGCGGTCCCCGTGCCGTGGGCCTCGACGTAGCCGATGCTCTCCGGGCGCACGGCCGCCCTGTCCAGGGCGTCCCGGACCACCCGGGCCTGCCCGGTGACACTGGGCGCGGTGTAGCCGACCTTCGCGGCGCCGTCGTTGTTGACAGCGGTTCCCAGCACCACGGCGTGGATCGGGTCGCGATCGGCGATCGCCGCGTCCAGCGGCTTGACCACGATGGCGGCCACCCCGCTGCCGCCCACGGTCCCGTCGGCCTCGGCGCTGAACGGTCTGCACACCCCGGTCTCGGACAGGATGGACCCCTCCGTGTACCGGTAGCCGTCCTCCTGCGGCACGTGGAGCGCCGAGGCGCCCACCAGGGCCATGTCGGCGTCGCCCTGGGCGAGCGCCTGGGTCGCCAGGTGGAGTGCGACCAGCGACGTGGAACAGGCGGTCTGCACCCCGACGGCCGGTCCGGTCAGTCCGAGCCGGAAGGAGACCCGGGTGCTGAGGAAGTCCGGCTGGTTGCCGATGGCTGTCCGCAGCCCGGAGACAGGATCGTCGGATTCTCCTCCCCGCAGCTGGGTGAGCAGGTAGGAGCGCTGGGGGTAGAGGTTCATGCCGCTACCCGCGAACACCCCGATCCGCTGGTCCGGAGGCTCGGCGGGGTAACCCGCGTCCTCCAGCGCGTGGTAGCAGGTCTCCAGGAAAAGCCGGTGCTGGGGATCGGTGAGCCGGGCGTCCATGGGCGTCATACCGAAGAACCCGGCGTCGAACTCGTCGACGCCCGTCAGCCGCCCGCTGGCCCCCACGTGGTTCGGCGCCGGATCGTCCGGCTCAACGGTCGAGATCCCGCTGACGCCCTGGCACACGTTGTCCCAGTACCGGGACAGGTCCTCGGCACCGGGGAACCGGCCCGCCATCCCGATGACGGCGACGGGGAACGCCCGGTCCGTCTCCTTGGTCATACTCTGCCTCACTTGTCGGTGGCGGACCCGGCCGCCAGGTGACCGGCCAGCGCGTTGATCGTGGGGTACTCGAAGATGGTGGTGCGGGAGATCTCCCGGCCCAGGGCGGCCTCCAGGCGGGAGTGCACCTGGAGGACCTGGAAGGATCCGATGCCGAGTTCGTAGAACCCCCGATCCCGTTCGAGCGGGACGGACACCACGCTCCGGAACACCTGCTCGACGAGGCGGAGCGTCTCCTCGTCGACGGCGGTCCCGGGGGTGTGGTCCGGCTGGGGCGCCTCTTCGGGTCGGGTGAGGAGCACCTCGGCGCCGGTCCCGAAGGCGTCGGTGATCTCGGGCGGGTCGATGTCCAGAGCCTCGGACACCACCACCGGCCGTTCGAGGGCGAGGCGGTCCCCGCTCCGCACCAGGTGGCGCGTGGCCTCGGCGGTTCCGTTGAGCCCGACCAGGTAACTGCCGCCGGGCTGGCGCAGCACCATCCGGGTGAACAGGCGCCCCTCCCGCGGGGTGAGGGTCAGGAGCCCCTTCTGACGGACCGCCCTCCCATACGGGTTGCCCTTGTTGAGCCCGGTGTCGTCCCACGACCCCCACAGCACGCTGTGCACGGGGGTGTCGGTGTGCGCCGCCAGGTGATCGCACAAGGCGTCGGCCAGGCCGCTGGCGGCACTGTAGGCACCGAAACCGACGGAGGGGGTGAAGCCGAGCAGCGAGGAGAAGACGACCAGGGCGCACTCCGGCCGCTCCCTGGCGATCGCCGCCAGGTTCCAGGTCCCCCAGGCCTTCACCCGCAGGGCCTGTTCCCAGGACTCGTCCGTCTCCTCCTCCAGGAGTCGGAACCGGTAGGCCTGTTCGGCGAAGTGGAGGACACCGGACAGAGGCTGGCCCCAGTCCGTCTCAGCCTTCTCGACCGCCTTGCGCAGCCCGTCCATGTCACAGACGTCCACGGATCGGTACCGGACGGGACCCTCGTCACGGGCCGCGGCGCTGCGGCCAACGACCAGGAAACGCGCGTCGTAGCGCCGCGCCAGGTCGTCCAGCAGCACCGACCCGATACCGCCCGTGCCACCCGCGACCAGGTAGCGTCCGCCGCGCCGCAGCGCGTCCCGAGGCGTCGTGTCCTCGGCGACGGGGGTGAGGGCCAGGGTGTGGGGGCGTCCGTCGCGCCAGGCGACCTCCGGGCCGACGTCACCGAACCCGAGCGAGGACCGCAGCGCCTCGGCGTCGTCGGCGGGGGCGTTCCCGGGCAGGTCGACGTGGAGAGCGCGCAGGCCGGTCGTCTCCGCCGCGAGCACCGCCGACAGCGTCGACGTCACGCTCGCGGGGAAGCACCCCCGCTCCTCCCCGCTGACGCGGCGCAGCTGTCGGCTGACCGTGACGAGCACGGCCCCGTTCTCGTCCGCCAGTGGGAGGAGGGCGCGGCTCGCGGACAGCAGCGATTCCCCGCAGAGGGCCAGGGCCTCCCGGACGGAGGACTCGCCGCCCTCCGGGTCAGGCGCGGGCAGGTAGCTCCACAAGTAGACCAGCGTGCCCCAGCGCAGACCGGTGTCGGCCAGCCTCTCTCGCAGGCGGGACCAGTCGGCGGCGGACGCCGGGGCGACGGAGTAACCGCCCGGGAGTTCGGCGAAGCCGTCCCCGGCCCACACCGTCACGTCCCCCTCGGCCGGGGGCAGGTGCTCGGCCACGCCCAGGGTGTCGGTCAGGATGAGCCTGGGCCCGGGGGCCTCCGCCGCCGTTCCCGGGACGGCCGGGACGGGCGTCCACCGGGGGCGGTGGACGCACGCGGGGACCGTGGCCTCACCGCTCGACGGGCCGGCCCCGAAGTCGCCCCGGACCAGGCGCCGTACGAGTTCGGCCCGCTGGATCTTGCCGCTCGACGTGCGGGGCAGCTCCGTTTCGGCCAGGGGGACGACGTAGGCGGCCGACAGCCGGAACCGGGCGGCCACGGCCTCGGAGATCCGGCGGCGCACCTCGTCCTCCTCCGCTCGGAGTGACGGGTCCGGGACGTACAGGATCGCGAGGGACTCGCTGCCGGTGCCCTCGTCAGGCACCCCGCAGGCCGCGACGAGACCGTTGGACACCCCGGGCAGCTCTCCGCACACGTCCTCGATGTCGTGGCAGTAGAAGTTGGCGCCGTTGATGACGATCTGTTCCTTGGCGCGTCCCGCGATGACGAGTTCCCCGTCGGTGATGAACGCCAGGTCGCCGGTCTCGAACCAGCCGTCGTCGGT
Source organism: Nocardiopsis sp. NPDC049922 (assembly GCF_040660275.1). Taxonomy (NCBI): domain Bacteria; kingdom Bacillati; phylum Actinomycetota; class Actinomycetes; order Streptosporangiales; family Nocardiopsidaceae; genus Nocardiopsis; species Nocardiopsis sp. NPDC049922. The sequence continues at coordinate 28,292 of NZ_JBFAME010000025.1, forward strand.
GAAGGCCGCCGCGTTCGTCCCGGGCGCGTCCAGGTATCCGGGGGTGACCCGTCCGGATCGCGCCTGGAGTCTGCCGACCACTCTCTCGGTCACCACGTTCCCGCCGTCGTCGACGATGCGGAACCGCGCGCCCGGCACCGGCGGACCCATGTTGGTGAACTCCACCGTGTCACCGTCGAAGCCCTCGTCCACGAACCCGAGGACGCCGCCCAGGGTGTCCTTGTCCACGGAGAGCGAGCTGCGCTCCTCGGTGACGAACTTGAAGACGATCCCGGTCGCGGTCTCGGCCATCCCCCACGAGAACACCATCGCGTCCGGCCGCAGACCGAACCCGGAGGTCCGTTCCAGGAATCTGCGCACCACCGGCATCGTGCACTGCTCGCCGGCATTGAGCAGGCTGTTCACCGAGGACAGGTCCCAGATGCGGTCGGGCGCGTCCGCGAGGGCGTCCCCGAGCATCTTGTAGCCGAAGTTGGGCGACCAGGAGTGGTTCACCCGGTACCGCTCCAGCGTGTCCAACCACCGGAGGGGGTCCTCGGCGACGTGGGCGGTGGGCGCGTGGACACCGAGACAGCCGAGGACGACGTCGCGCAGGTGGAACATGACCAGGGGGACGACGTGGTCCAGGGGAAGCCAGTTGAAGGTGACGTCCCCGGCTCGGATCCGGTTGCGCGCACGGCAGCCGACCGCCATCTCGATCACCGCGCGGTGGGTGATCTGGATGATCTTGGGTCGGTCGGTGCTACCGGAGGAGAGCTGGAAGACGGCCACGTCCTCCGGGGCGGCGTGGTGGATGTCGTCGCTCGACTCGTGCCCCTCCAGGTCGGCCACCGGGACGATGTCGTCCCGGGAAGGGCCGGAGGACCCGTGGAACGCCTCGGCGAGTGTCGTGGCGTGGTCGGTGCCGGTGATGATCGGCGCCCGCAGCCTCCGCCAGACATCGGCCAGCTTCGCCAGTTCCGGGCTTTCCCCGGCCAGGGAGGTCGGCGGGGTGATGGTCACGCAGCGGATACCGCCGAGGAGGCAGGCCCAGAGCACGGGGAAGTACTCCGCCAGGTCGCTGATCTGGAGGATCGCGTGCGTTCCGGGGGTGAGCCCCCGTCTCCGCAGACCGCCGAGGACGCGCCGTGCCCGGTCGAGGAGGACAGTCGGGGGGAGGAGTTCGTCCCGGTCCCGACCGATCACGCGCACCCCCGCGCCGGGGTGGGCCGTAGGCAGGGCCAGGAGTGCCTCGGTCACGGTGCGGGGATCGTCCTCGGACAGGTGGAGTTCACCGCAGTCGGTGAGCGCGACCGGGAGGGACTCCTCCCGGGGCGCCTGGGCCTCCCGGGGACCAGGGGAGGGGGTGGAACGGTCATCGGACGCGTCGGACGTCGGCTTCGCCCGCGGGGTGGGGGCGTCCAGGTCGAGGGGGACGAACCGGTCCGGCTCGGTGTCAACCGGGCGGAGCTCCACGTCGAGGGCGGTGGAGGGGTGTTCCTCCTTGAGCTTCGCCGCATAGGCGCGAAGGGTCGCAGGAGTGAGGACTGGAAGACCGACGAGGGCGTCCGGGTCGGGGTCGCCCTGGTCCGTCCTCGGAACCCGCTTGAGGAGGACGACCGACGTCGCCCCCGCTCCGAGCAGGCTTGCGCTCACCCGCCTCCTGGTCCTGACCGTGTCCGCTCCGGGCTTGGGCACGGCGTAGACCACCAGTGACGTGGCGCCGTCGGTGGGGCGTTCCAGCACCGCGCAGTCGGCCACCGCGCCGGACGACAGGACCTTCTCCGCGAGTTCGGGTCTGCTGACAGTCATGGGGAAACTACCTTTACTCCTGGGGACCGACTCCGAATCCGGCCTTACCTTCGGCCGCCTTCGCCCTTCCGCGCCGCCAGCCCGCGACGAGGGAGAACCCGATGAACGCGAGGGCCACGACGATCACCAGACCGTGCAGGGAACCGACCACCGGAAGCGGGCTCCAGACCTCCAAGAGGACCGAGCTGACGATCATGCCGACGCCCAGGCCGCCCATTTCGAGGAGCGACGAGAAGCCGAACGCCGCTCCCCTCTGGGCCTCAGGCACCGCCTGAAGCCGGGTGTTGTACGCGATCTCCGTGTAGCCGTCGGCGAGTCCCGCGCAGGCCGCGACCGGGACGAGGAGGTAGAGCGGAAGACCGGTGAAGGCGAGGATGAAGAACGACGACATCAGGCACGTGCCGATGACGAACCCCCTCTCTCCACCGGAGGCGCCCATGGCGTCGATCCGCTTGCCGAAGAGGCGGTAGGAACTCAGGCTGCCGATCGCCCACGCGGTCCAGAAACCGCTGACGAACCAGGCGGGATCGTCCGGGTACTCAAGGGAGGCGAAGATGGGGATGCCGATGTTGTGCGAGGCCGACCCGAAGGCGTCCAGCCCCCGGATGACCAGCATGAAGAGCAGGACGGGGAAGGCCGACACGGCCGCCAGCGCCAACCGCTGTGTCCGCCAGAAACCGTCCGTCTCCGGTTCCGTCCCGGAGGACGTCCCGTCCCGCGCGGGCCTGCGGAAACTCAGCGGAACGAGGAACAGCACCAGGGCGGACACGGAGAAGGTCGACGCGCTGATGAGGAAGGCCGCCTCGTAGCCGGCGAACGCCACGACGACACCGGCCAGGGCGAACCCCAGGGTCATCGCGGTCGAGCGGCCGGTGACGAGGTAACCGTTGGCGCGGACGCGCTGGTCGTCGCCGACCAGCATGGGAACGCTGCTGCGCAGCAGGACGTTGGAGACCGTTCCGCCCAGGCCGAGAAAGACCGCCAAGCCGTAGATCAGCACCCCCTGCGCGGCGGCCGGCGCCAGGACGAGGACCACCAGCGCGGTCGCCTGGACCAGGTCGGCCCCCACCATGGCGGCGCGCCGGTTCACCCGGTTGGCGAGTCCGCCGATCGCCGGGCCCGACACGACGCTGGTGAGCAGTCGGAGCGCCATGAACATCCCGGTGTCCAGGGCCCGACCGGTTACATGGAAGACGTACAGGCCGAGCGCCACCATGTTCAGATAAGTACCGAACTGGGATACCGAGTAGCCGACTGTGAGCCAAATGAAGTAAGTAAACTTTGGCCGGGTTTCCATTCCTACCCTTTCGGCTACACCACTAAACAGCACTGACCGCTCTTTGGCGGACATCTGCTCAATTAATTGACTGTTTCGAGCACGAGCCTGGGCATATCGTTCGACACTGCAGAGCGCCCTGAAAGCTAGCAACGCATGGGATTTTCTGTCAAGCGCTTAATTCATGGTGACATAGATCACTGTTTGAGTGGGTCTGTTTTCCATTGATCGCAGCGGCGCTTGCGGCCTTCTTGCCGGCGAACCGCCCTGACCTTGGGTTCTCCAGATTGCCTCTGGCGCCTGCGCCGAATTTCTCCAGCTCAGAGCTGGTGGAGCTGTGACTGGCATGTGAATCGCGACCTCGGGCCCATAAGCAGCGATGCGCTTCCCGCCGCTGGATGCACCGCCACCCGGACAAGCGGGAGTCCGTAATCTGAGGCCCCACGGTGTCGACCCACAGATCGATTTCTCCCACATTGACCACATCCGGTCAGTCGAGGTCATGGGGACATGACTCCGACGAGGCCATGGTTCGGAGCTCACACAGGTGGTTGTGGCACGGGCGGTGCTCGACGTTGCGGACATCGCCCTCCTGGTTGTTGTCGTAACCGACGACCTGTCCGACGACTCACTGAGGTTTTCTCAGTGAGTTCTACTTCCATGTGCTGTTGAGGACCAGGGCCGCTTGGATGATGGCTCCGATCCGGCCCGGGCTGAGCGTGACGTGTTTCAGGGACCGCCATCGCTGTTTCAACTCGGCTGCCGTACGCTCCCCGAGGGCGCGAGTCCCGCGTAGGAGGCGGTTGTGGGCACGGTTATCCCTGCTCAGCGGGCTGGGGATGTCCGAATGCGGGCGCAGCGGTGTGTGAATCCCGATCCCGGCACCGACGTAGCCCACATCCGCCAGAACGGGCAGACCACGGGCCGCGGCGGGGTACAGAGCGGGCAGGACGTGGGTGCGGGCACAGGTCAGGTCGTGGCGCGGGCCGGGCTCGACGTCGGACACCCACAGCGGGGTGCCGTCAGGGGCGGCCAGGAACTGCACGTTGCCGGCGAAGTGCTTGGCTTTGCCGGAGTACCACTCATCGTTGCCCTTGTCGTTGGTCCCGGCGACACGGTCGCAGCCGATGAGGGTGCCGTCCAGGATCAGGTGGTTCATGCCCTGTGTGCGACACCGTTTCAGGACCTGGTGCAGGTCGGGGGCTCGCCTGGCCAAGACGTCGATGGCCTCGTACAGGTACCGGTAGCCGGTGGCCTGGGAGATGTTGGAGTCGTGGGCCAGGCGGTGGACGCATCCGGCTCGCGGAACCAGCGCAGGGCGAACAGCGCTTGGCGGAACGGCCCGAGGGCACGAGAACCCTTCGGGGTGCCGGTCATGCGGCGGTGAGCGGCGAGCAGTCGGGAGAGGAACTCCACGACGTGGCGGGGGACGTCAAGCGTGGCAGAATAGGGGACCAACGTGAGGCCTCTGGTTCAACGGACTTTCTTGTGGTGAGAACCGTCCTACCAGGGGCTTCACGTCTGTGAGCGATGATTCCGCGATGTTCGCTTTCTTTGCGTCCGCGAAGTTTGTCCTGCTTCTCCTTTCACGTTTCACTGAGAAAACCTCACTGAGCTCTTTTCACCCTGAAGCTGCTGGTCACAGGCCTGTACCACCCGCGCGGAACCACCCCTGACAGCAAGAAGCCCCTGGTAGATGGGTTAACGACCAAGAAAACCTGCCCCACCAGAGGCTCCACATGCTGTTCTACCGTGCCGTTCTGCCCCTGTCACGCCGGACCCTGAACCTGGCCGCCCGCACCATCCGCACCCACCGCGCCAAGACCGGCTCCCGGTGGCGACGCCTTGCCCCGGCGCAGCAGGCCCTGCTTGTCCTGGTCCACCTGTACAAAGGCGAGCCGTTCGCCCAGGTCGCGGCAGGGTTCAGGGTAGGCACCACCACCGCCTGGCGGTACGTGCGCGAGACCACGGCCCTGCTCGCCCAGCAGGCACCCACCCTGGAACAGGGACTGCGCCGCGCACGCCGGAAAGGATGGGCCTACGTGATCATCGACGGCACCCTGATCGCCTGCGACCGCGTGGGAGCCGACCGCCCGTTCTACTCCGGTAAGCACAAGCGACACGGCATGAACATCCAGGTCGTCGCGGCCCCGGACGGCGAACCCCTGTGGACCTCATGGTCGCTGCTGGGATCGGTGCACGACACCAGAGCCGCACGGGTGTGGAGGATCGCCGAACGCATCAAGGCCGCAGGACTGCTCGGCTTGGGCGACAAGGGGTACGTGGGGCTCTCGGAGGTGGTGTTCTGCCCGTTCAAGGGCCGGGGAGATCACCCGAGCCGTGCTCGTGCTTCAACTCCGCGAAGCAGGATGAAAAGCGCTCACTGGAAGCCATGATAAACAAAAACGCTCAGGCTTGACACTCGAGCAGCGAGAACCGCCAGAACTCTTCCCCCAAAGAACTGTCGATGACCGAGTTCGCATCGCATTCAGCTGCGACTACTCCGACCGTTTTCATGCCCCAAATAGGGAACAACAGACGTACCGCCCGTTGTGCTCCCCCGACCCCCCAGGGCCCCGGAGTTCTCGCGGTTCAGATCCATACGGGCTGGGTTCGGGTGATGCCGTGCAGGGCGAGGATCTTGTCCGGGTTGGTGTGGGCTC
>NZ_JBFAME010000026.1:0-33127 GCF_040660275.1 Nocardiopsis sp. NPDC049922
CCCTCTGGAACAGTTCCCACAGCTCGTCCGGCACCAGCCGTTCCACCATCGACACGCGGCCAGGTTACCGAGAACCCAAATGAGATGAGCTCTAAGTACCCGGAGGAGTTCCGGCGCGACGCGGTCGAGCTGGTGAGCTCCAGCCATCGGCCGATCTCACACATCGCCGCCGAGTTGGGCGTGTTCAACGGTGATCCGATCCGAGGAATGTGCGTGGCGGTGCTGCCTCCACCGTTCATGGAACTCGGGTAGAGCACTCCGGTTCGGCTTACGCGCCGGGGTCAGGGCCTGGCCTGGGTGATCACGCCGCAGACCGAGGTACCCGTCGTCGAGCAATACCTCCACCTCCGAGAAGTGGCGGAAACACGCGTCTATGCCCTCAGCGCGGGCTACGGTGGCATCGGGCATTCTCCCCGGGCGCCTCGTGTCGGTCCACAACGTGCGCCCGCGGTAGTCGGCCACGACGGTGGCCTTCATAGTGTTCTGCTTCTTCTTGCCCGAGACGAACGCCCGCCGACCGCCCCGACCCGCGCGGGGTCTGCGCACCTGCACTTCGGTGGCGCCCAACCGCAGCTCGGCCCCTTCGGCGTGGGCGTAGGCGAAGACGTCTTCCAGGGGTGCGCAGACGCACCCTGGACAGTCGAGGGCCGCGTATCCACGCTTGGCCACCAGGGTACGGAGTTGGGCGATGGCGCGGGTGATGGTGGAACGGTCGACCCCGAAGAGCAGGCCCAGGACCGCGTGCGGCAGATCGTGGCGCAGGTGGATCAGGGTGGCCGCCAAGCGGTCAACGAAGACCAGTCGGTGCCGCGCACCAGCTCGGGCAGCCCGTTTCCTCACCCCGCCGCGGACCCGATACCGCTGGTCCTCAACCGCCACCTCCCAGGGGCGTGCCAGCTCTTCGACGAGCGCGGCCAGGTGGTGCCCGGAGATGCCGGTGAGCCATGGATGGGCCATAACCGCAAGGTTAACCTTGATCACCACGACCAGAGCATGCCACGGCCCTTCAACGAAGCCTCACCCGCTATCACGCACCAACTCGTTAGTGGTCCTGATGACCGACAGGCGTAACATCCGTTTGCCCACCCCCGAATAGTTGCCCCTGCGCTAAGGCCGCTGCCCACCAACCGATCAATGTCCAATGCGGCTACTAAGAGTTCGTAGGGATAAAGCCGAGAAAGCACACCAGCCTTGTTCGGGATGCCCACGCAGCGAATCACTCCGTGTCCGGCAAATCGCACCTGTTGTGACGGTTGAATGAGGGACGTCACCGCTGGTTCACATATCCCTTCGGGATGGGCGGCATGTTTCCCCCCTATCTCATCGTTCACAACACGCAAGCTGCACAGGGGTTGACCCCTGGGAGACGACCCCAGGCGAACAGGGGCTCGAGTAGAGCGTTCGGATTCAGAACCGCTTTATCACAAGCCAACCTGTGAATCGGAGAATGACTACAGAACCACAAGCCACAGAACGGACAAATCATTACATTCTAGACATAGCACATTGTGACGCGTCTCACCCATCTAGCAAGGTCCACTCACCTGCGCAATTGCAGTGGGCCGCTCAGACCCTCTAGACACCGAGCGCCAACCTTCCTACGCTCTCCTGGAAACCCTACAAATCCAAATCGCCAACTTAATGGGAGATGTATGTCCACGTTAAAGCGCACTGCCGCATCCTTGCTGGTCAGTGCATTCACTCTTGGTTTCCTTACCGTGTCCACCACAACCTCAGCAAGTGCTAACGGAAACTGCATTGACTCGCTCCACGAGTTCAGAGCCGATCTCTGCCTGAGCGCCCCAGAGCCAATTCTGGGACTCTTTGGAACTTGGCGGAACGTCGACATCACCTTCGAAGGGGAAAACCTAGATCTATCTCGAGTAACGATGAATATCGGGTTTTACCCGGCCGGATACACGGGAGGAGTTGCCCTCGGACTCGAATCCGACCCCTGGCCGTACCCGGGGTGGAGCGAGGCATACTCCCCATATTATGAAGAGACAAGCAATAGCGGAATTAACTACGGAGCAATCCGACCAACGCGGGGATCAACCCCAGCCCCAGACGGAACTAACAATACCTACATGCTCGTTAGGGCCGACAACGAAAGTCAATGGGAGATCATCTACAACTTTAATTACATCACAAGCACAGAGTCCATGCCAGAGACTGAGACACGAAACGCTCGCTCAATCTTCAGAGTCCCAAACCCAACAGCCACAACCGTCGCCCCGATTGACAACAGACTCCAGTACATGGGTGGAAACCTCTATTGGACGAGATTTGACATGGATTCCATTGAACTTGTCAACTCCCACCCCACGTGCGATTCACCTGATGCTCAAGACGACGTGTGCATGAATTCGACACTGTCCTCAAATGGCGGTGAACCCCCACTTCTCGTAAGTTGGGAACTTGAGAAGCCTGGGGGAGCATCCAGCACCACACTGGAGTCAACAGACCAGCCCCCTACGTCGTCTCCTAGGCAAATCGACCGGGGGAACATCGTGAATGGAGTTGACCAAGGAGAACTGGCGTCATGCCTCGAAAACTCCTCCGAATCATGCCTTCAAGACGTACAAGGGCTAGCAGAATGCATCACTCAGCATGACATCTGCAACACCCTCCCTGAATACAACACCCAGGCCCCGCAGGAGCCGTTCGTAAGCTCCAACCAGGAAGTCCTCAGCGGAGCAGAAATCGAAGAACGTCTCCATACTCGATTCGAATTCACTGATACACCACTGACGACCAATCTAACGAATATCCAGGACTACGAACAAGAGTTCAACGTCAGCATCCCCGATGCCTGGAGCTCCAACTCCCCCTTGTGGGTCGTCTCCACCAACGGAATAGTCACCGACACGGAGGGACGCTCCTATCAGGGACTTCGAGCAGCATTCGACGCCTCAACTGGTCAGGCCGTGCACTACTGCACGGGCTCCTTTTGTTGACCATACCGGCACACAAATTTAGCGCTAGTTCACTCAGAGGTAGAAAATGACCCCCCAGAACTCCCCGCGTAAATCCTTTGCGAAGCTCGTCACCGCAGGATTCCTCTCTACTGTGGTCTCCTTCGGGCTCCTAACCGGTGTCCCTTCCGCCTCAGCCACGGAGACGAACCTCGACCCAGCTGACTCTCACACTTGGGTATTGTTGGACGAAGAGACCAGCGATACGGTTAGATCTGGTCCAGGGCAGCCTCAGTTCGAGCCCTATTCCAACTATCTCAATGGAGACGCTTCCGGATTTCCAGAACAAGAAATGGAAGAGTTTTCCGACCAAGTTGGTGCATCTGACGTCACAGATGATCAGATCACGCAATTGAGAAACGCCTGTGAGTCTCAACCAGAGGCCGAACGTGTCCAAGGATGGATCCCGAACAGGTTCAGAGTCTGCATCCAACGCAACTACCACCTCCAACTCACAACGGAGAACGGTGGCCCAGTCCTCGGGGATCTAATATTTGACATGTGGCTTCTCGGTTTTGCCGAAAACGGATCGAGAAGGGTTGAATATATCGCGAGTGTTGAAAACATCCTGGTCGCACCACGTGGCTCGGAGGATCCCAATCTCTGGCGGATTCGACAGTCCTTTACTCCTGCAAACAGTACCCCGGAGCTTTCTGTTCCTGCCATCACTGAACGCGATGCCCTATTGGCATCCTGGGAGTACGCACCAGATTGGCGGTTGGTTTACACGGCTCCAGTCGAAGGGCCGAGATGGAGTAACGGTGACTTCCAAATCGTTACGGCCACGGTCACCATGAGCATGGGCGTTACATCCCCTAGCGCCAGGACTGGCTGGTCTGAAGTCGCTTCCGGGAACTCCAACGTCCGGTTCGACTTTGCAGGGCCCACTGTAGGACGACACCAGGGAACTGTGTTTACCGATGCCGCCCCTGAAACCTTCAGTTTAGAAATGAGCGATCCTCAGGTCTGGGAATCAGCCCAGCATATCCAGGATGCCCAAGAGAGCCCCGAGATGACATTCCCGTCATGGCTCGGCAAGAGCGTACCTGGCCAGGAAACACCGCTTCATCGTCTCATTGATCGCCCCCGTCAAGATGAGAATAGAGACATCGCAGTCGCGACATGCGACGATATTTGGGGTGAATACGATGGGTCGCTCTTGAACTGCGACGAGTACCCCTTTTCATCCACCTACGAAGGGGCCGCTACCGGAGATGACCGATATTCCGCAAGACTCATTGATGCGGACGACAATCAGGAAGCAGGGCGCCGCTTGGGTAGATTCTATCGTGAGCATCGTATACTCGACGGCGACGCTTTCTATGTAGAAATCCTTCCCTGAGAGGGGTGAAGTGGACACCATGGAGCACCTCCTGGAGTATTCATGCCTAACTACCGCTGACTATAAAATCATCGACATTCATGAATCAGACATTGATCGCAACAATAGCCATCCCCTACCCAGGAAGTCTAGTGGTGAAATAGTTGTGCAGGGGTCCGACCATCTCTACATTCATTGCGTCGATGACATCGTTCGTGTGCGATTGACGTTGCGGGCGTGGGATTCGAATCCTGATGCTTTTCCGGAGGGATGGGGTTACGCGGGCCAGGGGCTATTGAACTGCGCGACAGGCGTCTTGATCCCAGATCAGTGGGTGGGAATCACTCCCGAGGAGTGGGAGCTCCCATTCAATGGCATGATAGCCTTGCGGATCTGCCACCGGGGCCGTGAATCTGTGCGTGAAGAGATCAGGCATGTCAGGGAACGGAAACGTAGAGAAAATCTCGCATCTCGAGATTCCGTAAACGCTTTGCACGAACTAGATGGGACCGAGCAATACTTGATCGATGTTTGGCCTGTAGAACAGTAGCAGGATTTTTGCGCTCCGTGTCTACGACCTGCATTTTGTGGCGTTTTGGTGAACGTGTGGGCTCATGCCCGGGCTTCGAAGGTCAGACGACAACACCAAGTGTCGGGCAGTTTTGCTGAACCTCTAGCTTGGCGTTTAACCTGCTTGCTTGTCTCCAGAGCGGCTTGCAGCGTCCGTCTCGTTCTTCTTCGGCACCCCATAACGGGGAGCGGGATGCTTGTTCCTGCTCCCCAACGGGCGCTCTGGCCCCGACCGCGAGGGCCGCGGGACGCCCACGAGCCTGGGCAGGTGCGCATACAGGTACCGAACCCCCCGCAGCCCCCTGCCCGGACTCATCCAGTGCGGCTCGACCAGACGCTGCCAGGGTAGACGCACATCACCCACCACGGACCGGGCCAACCGCAGCTGGGTATAGGCCGCGATCACGACCCAGCCCCACCGGTCCGCCCCTCCGAATCCCGCAACCGGGGCGCGTCCCACCCCAACTGCTGCTTGCAGAACCGTGTTTCGTTCCGGGTGTGATGGAGGCTCTGGCCTGTACCGGATTCCGTGGAGCCGTGTTTTCGGATTCTCAGGCCACGGTGCTCGGTTGTCTGTTCTCGAACTCTACTGGTGTCAGCCAGCCGATCGCCGAGTGGCGGCGTTGCCGGTTGTGGAAGATCTCCAGGTACTCAAAGATCGCGTTGGCCAGCTCCAACCGGGTCTGCCACCTGCGCCGATCCAGCAACTCGACCTGCATGCGCGACCAGAACGAGGCGATGACCGCGTTGACGCTCCTATCAGGTCACGCCCGCCCGGCGGCAGCGCTTGCTGCGTGCCCGGTCGGACGGTCGGCAGATCAACGCGAGGACACCCGCAGGGTCGGTCGTAAGCAGGAGTCAGACCGCCGCAGCCGGGACTACCCGATCCTTGCGGGATCCGGTGCGAAGAGAATGACAGTCGTAGCAGTCCCCGATCGAGCCCATCGAGGGCACCAGGCCGGACTCCTTGGCCCTGCGGGTGAAGGCCCAGGACCCGAACTGGGTAGGTTCAACCGGTCGTTGCAACACCGGTTGAACCTACCCTGCACCCCGTGGTCGGAGTGGATCACCGTCCCCGGGGCCGGTTCGCGGTTGTCGATGGCCAGTGTGTTTTGGCTCTGGCGCATTCTCCGTGAAGCGCTCTCCTCAAGCCGCGAGCAGGACGCGTTTGAGCAGGAGGTCGAGCTTGGCGCGGCCGAACATCTGCCTCTTGATCGCCTTGAGCTTCGTCACGTTGCCCTCCACCGCCCCCGAACTCCAGGGCAGGGTGAGCCCAGCCATGACGGCGTCCCAGTCCTTACCCAGCCCTCGGGCGAACCCGCGCAACTCGGAAAGACCGCTGTCCTTCGCATCCCGCACCCAGCCCTGGAGCTGGTGGGAGCCGGTGCGCTCGATGACCATCTCGCAGAAGCGGGCCACCAGGTGCCGCGCCTGGTCCAGGTCCGGGCACCGGTCACACAACTCCTTCAGCAGGAGCCGTTCCTCCTCGCTAAGCGCGTCGGGGTGCGTGAGCAGCAGAACGGTCACCTCGCGGACCTTCGGGACCGCCGGTGGTGCGGCTGGAACGGTGTTGGCCCGCAGCCGCTGAACGAACCGGCGCACCATCCGCTCGCTCACCCTGGCCCCGCGCTGGATCACCTCGCGGTGCAGACGCTGGGCGCGGGTACACCCCTCGGCGACGTGGGAAGCCAGGTAGGAGATGTGGCCGCCCAGACTGCTCTGCCGCGCCATGGGGCGGCAGCCGACCAGCTCATCGGAGCTGGCGGCCCGGGCGTAGCGACGCACCGTTTCGCGGTCCAAACGCAGTTCGGCGGCGATCGCCCTGAGCCCCATCCCCTTGGCGAGCAGAGCGTGGACGGCGGCGTGACGCTGGCGGGTCTGCTCGACTCGTCGTCCTTCAGGCCGCAGCGTCCCCACCTCTGGTTTCGCCGGTTCGCCCGGGACCCAGTGCGGGCGTAGACGGGCGGCGAGTCGTTCGAGGGCCTGGCCGAGGTTGTGTAGCAGATGCCAGCGGTCGGCCACCTGCACGGCGGCCGGGGCGCCGCGGGCGGCGCCGTCGGCATAGGTTCCGGCCCGGTCCCGACAGATCACCTCGATCCCGGGGTGGGCCTGGAGCCAGGTGGCAAGGGAGTCGGCGGAGCGTTCGTCCAGCACGTCGATGGGGCGGTGGCTGTCCATGTCGATGAGGATCGTGCCGTAGTTGTGGCCCTTGCACAGGGCGAAGTCATCGACCCCCAGAGCGCGCACCTGCCCGGGATCAGGGTCGGGCAGGGCGCGGATGAGACGGAGCAGGGTGTCCTTGCCCGTGCTGAACGCCTGGTGGAGGGTGAGGCGGGCGCCGGGCCGGCCGCCCAGGGCCAGGGCCAGGGCCAGGGCGATGATCTCGCGGGTGCGGCGCAGCAGCGGGGTGCTACGGCTGTACGGGCTGGTCAGGCCGGGGACCTGCTCGGCGAAGGTCTGTCTGTCGCATTCGGGGTTGTCGCAGAAGAAGCGGCGTACTTGCAGTTGGACCAGGGCCTGCTGTCCGGAGATGGGAGTGTCGAGGAGATGGCGTCTATAGCGGCTGTGCACACGGGTTGAGGCGCTTCCACAGGAGGGACAGACAGCCGCGGGCTGCTGTGTGGCGGCGTGGATCTGCAGGGTGGTGCCGGTGCGGGTGACGTCGGTGACGTGCAGGTCCGAGATGTGGGGGAAGAGGAGGGCGATCAGTGGTGAGAGCGACACCTGGCATCATCGCGGCCAGGGCCGCTCGTTGCGGGAGGTTCACGGAGAATGCGCCAGAGCCAGTATCTACTGTCCGCTGTCACCCTGCTGAGGACTCACCCCCGCCTCTGCGGGGAGCACCCGAACGAGGCCGCGGCGTCCGCCACTCATCTTGGACTCACCCCCGCCTCTGCGGGGAGCACAGCATGGCGCGACGACCCGTGTCCCACCGGTCGGACTCACCCCCGCCTCTGCGGGGAGCACTTCCTCCGGCCGGATTCCCTTGTTTTTGGCCCAGACTCACCCCCGCCTCTGCGGGGAGCACGCGTCCACGGCCGCGATCACGCCTCGGTAGCCGGACTCACCCCCGCCTCTGCGGGGAGCACGGGACTCGCTGGACTTCTCAGCGCCCCCGGTACGACTCACCCCCGCCTCTGCGGGGAGCACGTCGTGCTCGCCAACCGGGCACAGCGCACAGCGGACTCACCCCCGCCTCTGCGGGGAGCACGCCACATGTCGGTGTCGCCGGCGTTGGTGACGAGACTCACCCCCGCCTCTGCGGGGAGCACCTGGTCGCGGTCCCGGTCCTGCTGGCGTTGACGGACTCACCCCCGCCTCTGCGGGGAGCACCCTCCGCTGTGGAACTCGGCGACGTAGCCGACGGACTCACCCCCGCCTCTGCGGGGAGCACCATGCAGAATGTAGGCTCCCGGCAGTCCCCCCAGACTCACCCCCGCCTCTGCGGGGAGCACCGTTCTCAGTCCTTCTCCATCCCCCGGAATACGGACTCACCCCCGCCTCTGCGGGGAGCACCCTTGACGACTACGCGGGGGGGGCTGCCGACAGGACTCACCCCCGCCTCTGCGGGGAGCACACCACGTCGCATGGACCGCTGAGGGGCGCCCCGGACTCACCCCCGCCTCTGCGGGGAGCACGTCTACCCCTCGAAACACGTCGTGACCAGTGAGGACTCACCCCCGCCTCTGCGGGGAGCACCGGAATGGCGTCGGCGAGCACCGGGAGGAGATGGACTCACCCCCGCCTCTGCGGGGAGCACGGAGGGGATGCTGGAACAGGTCCCCGACTACCCGGACTCACCCCCGCCTCTGCGGGGAGCACCAGTCGCCCCGGGTCCCCTGGAGACGGAACAGGGACTCACCCCCGCCTCTGCGGGGAGCACTCGAGCAGGATGAGCGCCTGGTCCTCGTTGCCCGACTCACCCCCGCCTCTGCGGGGAGCACAGTCCGGGGCCAGTGCTTTCGGAGTCCATGACGGACTCACCCCCGCCTCTGCGGGGAGCACTCGGAAACCACGGTTCTCTCCAGGCCCTTCGCGGACTCACCCCCGCCTCTGCGGGGAGCACGCATCATGGACTGGTACACCTGCGGTTCTCCAGGACTCACCCCCGCCTCTGCGGGGAGCACCGCGTCTCGCCCCGGGCGAGGTTGACCGTGCCGGACTCACCCCCGCCTCTGCGGGGAGCACCACCCACCGCCGGACCACAGCTCGTACCACTGGCTGACCGCCTGGACTCACCCCCGCCTCTGCGGGGAGCACAACGTGCGCGCGAGGGACGCGGCGACCGGTCGGGACTCACCCCCGCCTCTGCGGGGAGCACCGCGGCTGACACGCCAGCGGCGGTGACCTTGCGGACTCACCCCCGCCTCTGCGGGGAGCACGCGGCTCTGAGCGGGATCCCGTCCGGCGGGACCGACTCACCCCCGCCTCTGCGGGGAGCACAGCCGGTCCGTGGCCTGGAGCGTCCATTCGACAGACTCACCCCCGCCTCTGCGGGGAGCACGACCGGCTCGGCGGTCACGTCCGGGGACGAGGAGACTCACCCCCGCCTCTGCGGGGAGCACCGCCGTCAGACTTCGGCGGACGGCCGCCCGGGGGACTCACCCCCGCCTCTGCGGGGAGCACGGGCCCCCCCGTCCGTCTCAGAGGCTCAACGAAGACTCACCCCCGCCTCTGCGGGGAGCACTCGGGTCGATCGGTTCGGCTGCGGGAGGTCGTGGACTCACCCCCGCCTCTGCGGGGAGCACCCGACCCTGGTCGCGCATGCCGACGGCGCCCCGGACTCACCCCCGCCTCTGCGGGGAGCACGAGGTAGACCAATCTGGTAAAGAGGTAGACCAGGACTCACCCCCGCCTCTGCGGGGAGCACCACCCCCCGCCGCAAGGCGGGGGGTTTTGTGTGGACTCACCCCCGCCTCTGCGGGGAGCACCCTTTTTGACCTGCATCAAAGCAGAGCGTTACCGATACGAGACAATGACCGGAGCGCTGCTACCACGGGAACTCATCCATCCCAGGACCATCCGAGCCGTCAGGAATCGGTTCCGCGCCCTCCTCCGGTACCGCATCCACTGAAGGCCAGCCGATCAACGTTAACCCATCGATCTCGCGCGGCTGTCGCGCCCCTTCACCGTGCGTACGAACCTGGAAACGCTGTTCCCTCGCCGCCCCGTGGACCAACACCGCCCATCCGTCCTGGTCATCGATCGACTCACACACCCCAGTCCACAACTCATCACGCACCCTCGCCGTCAGCGTCCCGACGTAGACCCCCGGCGCGGGTTCCACCATCCAGCGGGTCAGCGCACCCCGAGTACCATCAGCAATCGCGGTGGTCGTGATGATGCAGAATCCACCCGCCATCAGCCGACCTCCTCGCCGTAGTTGACCCCCGAGGCCACATTCCCGTCAGGGTCCCACAGATCCACGATGTCGCCCCGCTCGGGCCTTTCCCCACGCGGCATCTCCAGCACCCTGTAGATGTCATCGATCATGCGCGGGATCAGCCTCAGCAGCCGGAAGTCCTCCCTCAATCGATAGCGGGCGTCCCGGTCTGCCATGGTGCTCTTGTGAAGCGAGAACGCCAGCGGCGCCGACACCTCGGCCTTGTACAGATCAGCGATGTCCAAAGCGAAGGCGCGCTGCTGTCCGTGGTGGACGATTCCCAGCGCTGGCGAGGCTCCCAGGCTGAGGATCACCGCCGTCGCCATCGCGTACAGGGCCTGGTTCGCTGAGGTGTAGGCCTTGTTGACCGAATCCTGGGCGTCGAAGTCATCAGGGTCGTAGCTGCGTTTGAAGGCGCGCACCCCGTGCTGCTGCGCCAAGGCCCGGTAGAGCGCCTTCATCCGAGAACCCTCCAGGCCGCGCAATGCGGAGAGTGACACTTCCTCAGGCGGCGGTTCGGGAAAGCGCATCCGGTACATCAGCTTGGCGGCGGTCATCTTCCGTTCGGGGTCCGAGACGATCTCCACCTGGCGGTCAAGGAGCCTGACCGAGGTGGAATCGTTGAGGAACGCCGAATAGCATCGCACGCCCCCGTCACCGACGTGGATGATCGCGGCTCCGTCCTTGGTGAGCCTCTTGACACTCTCATGGGTGGTGCTCGTTCCCGGGCCCAGGAGTACGCAGGCGATCCCGGCGGTGGGAAGGTACACCCGTTCCTCCTTCCCGTCGTCGAACTCCACCCGCGCGCAGACGCCGTTGCGGTCGGCGTCGATACGGACCGTGTCCAGGTACAGGAATCCGAGCCGGTCCACGACGCGCGGCAGGGCGACGGCCGTCGGCGCGCCGAGCCGTTTGGGTAATCTCCTGGGCATCGCCTATCCCCCGATCGGGACCACGGACAGCAGGCCCAGCCCGTAGGGGCGGCCCCTGCCGATGCCTTCGACGACAGCGCGCACGAGTGCGGCTCGGTCGACCACCTCGGCGACGCCGTCGAAGCACACACCGTGGTAGCTCACCGGCTTCTCGGTGCGCTTCCTGGCACGGCTGAAGTGATGCTCCCGACTGCGCAGCGACTCCAGGCGCAGTCCCGCGTCTTTGGCGCGGGACTCCCACCACTGGTCGGCCTCGGCCCCTCTCAGGTCCTTGCGCCTGCCGCGGACACCGGATTTGGGCTCGGCGCCCTCGGGCAGGACGGTGCGCACCGGATTGACAGCGAGCCGATAGCGCACTGGGTTCCCTTCGATCATCTGATCCAGGACGAGGAGCATTGATCGAACCCTGGCACCGTGGTGGTGGGCAGTGTTGGGTGCGATGAGGGACTGGACGAGCATGGAGGGCGCCGCGTCGCGGTTCTGTTCGATCCGGTACAGCGCTCCCGCTCTCTGGCGGGGGGACTCACCGAGGCCGTCCGGGAACAGGCCCATCACGAACTTGTGCTGAGCGGACGGGTCACCAAGGATCCTCTTGTGCCCGGTGAGGGGCAGATGGGTCAGCCATAGCTGCTCGGGCAGGCTCATATCCTCTTCACTCCCTCGCAGATCTCCCGGTAGGCGGACACGCCCCCGCCCTTGCAGTCGGCGGCCTCGAACGAAAGTTCGTCCTCCAGCACGGGGCGGGCTGAGAACCTGCGGTCGTAGGGGTCCCGGGAGACCGGCACGTCGTTGGGCCAGTGGTCGGCGTCGAGGGGGTCCGGTGCGTCCTCGGCGGTCTTGACCCGCACCTCGTCGTCGTCTTCCCTGGGTGGTTCGCGGTACAGGGGCAGTGTCCGGGCCGCGTGTTTGGCCTCGGCTGCCGTGGTTCCGGCCAGCACGGGAAATGCCGGGGGGCAGCTCCTGCGCCCCAGGTAAGGGGACCAACGGGGACTGCGCAGGTGTTCCTCCAGGTCGTCGACGACCCAGTCCGCTCCGCTGACGAACACGGTGAAGGCCGCGTCCATCAGGTACCACCGCCGGGTCAGCACGGGGTGTGCCTTACGTTTACCGGATGCCGTGCGCATGCGCTGGCGGGGCGGGTAGTCGCCGCCGATGGTGTGGAAGTCGTCCATGAGTCGGCCGGGGCGGTCGATGCGCACCAGCAGGGACAGGTCCGTCCACCCTTCGGGGAGGGGGTCGCTACGGCGGATTCCTCGGGCGGAAGCGAGCATCCCGATGAGCGCTGACCAGGTGGGGTAGGGCTGTGTGTCGCGCTCGCTGAAGGTGGAACGGCCGCCCCAGGACTGCAGAGGACCCGCCAGGAAAAGGACGAGGGTCTTCACCTGCGCGCTCCCAGCTTGCCCTCCAGCGCGCTGAGCAAGTCGGGCAGCGGCATGCGCTCGCCGAAGCCCTCGACCGTCCCGGTCCCCTTGTTTACCAGCTCCTTCGGGGTCGTCGCGGCGTGTGCGTGCCACACACGCCCGCCAGTACCGAGGAACCCATCCATGCATACGAGGTGCTCGCCCAGCGCTTCCAGGCTTCCGGGCAGGTATCCGGAGGCACTGGTCCTGTTCCCGTTGGCGTCGGTGCGCTTCTCCACCGGAGTCTCGAACGCCGCAGCGAGATTCACCGGCCGGTCCGAGCGCAGCGAGACGTAGGCGAGCGCGGGAAGCGTGTGGGGGGCGGTGGAGGTGCGTTTGCCCGAGGGCACCGCGAGCGCGAAGGCTTGCACGAACATCCCGGCCAGCCTGGCCACGTCGGCGGCGGCCGTCAGGCTCTCCGCTAGCTCTTCGATGTCGAGGGTGGCGTACCGGTAGAACACGCCGCCCGCGTATTCGGCCGTGTCCAGGTGCCCGCTGCCAGCACTGGCCTTTCCGGTGGCGATGTCGTCCACGGCGGTGAAGTAGTCGACCTCGAGTTTGGCGGTGTGGGTGGTGAAGGCGTGTGCCACCTGGGAGGCGCCGTCGATACGGCCCTCGGGCAGCGCGGCGATCATGCGGCCGAACAGGGCCAACCCGGCTCCGGTGTGCTCCTTGAGGACGTGGAGCAGGGTCCGCTCCCACTTGTTCTTCTCCGACTTGGAACGCTGAACCCTGGGGGTCTGCTCGGTATCGGTGGCCTGGTCCGCCGCCTTCTGGTAGATCTCGCGGTTGGCCTGGGCGAGCGCGATGAACCTGTCCAGGTCGCTCTTATTGAGGTAGAGCAGCACGCTGGTGTCCATGGCGGCTATCGGGTCGGTGTTGTCGGCCTTACCCTTCTTTGCGCGCTTGGTCGAGGTGTCCTTGTCCTGGCTTCCTTCGCTCGCGCCGCCCTTCTCCTTCTCCCCCAGCGGTTTGATCATGTCCTGAGCGGCGATGCGGGCGGTGAGCTCGGGCCAGTCGTGCTTGTTGGTGAGCTCTTCGGCGATCACCCTGCCGTGCTGGCGGGAGCGCTCGCCGAAGTCCATGTCCGGTGCGCCCGCCTGCAGTTCCTTGCGGGTGGAGCGCTTGTAGCACTGGCTGGAGACGCGGACCCGCCGGGTCCCTCCGTAGGAGAGATCTTTGGGCGCGCCCATGTCGTCACGGTTCAGGTTGGAGAACGGCATGGCCTGGAGGATGTGGATGTTAACGAAACGAGGGTTGGTCATAGGGTTCCTTCGGCTGTTCGTTAGGGGACGGGTTCCGAGGGCCGGCTCAGCTCGGGTCGGTGTCAAAGGGGGCAGGGCGCCGCCATTCGGGCAGGCGTAGGAACGACTCCTGCCAGTGCATGCCGACGGCGCCGGGCCGGTAGGCGTGCTCGACCAGGTCGGAGGCGAGCGTCCACCAAGCGGGGACGCAGGCCTGCTGGGAGTGCAGGTAGGAGATGGTGCGGGACATCAGAAGCGGTAGGTCCTCCGGCTCGGCGCGGACCGCCTGCACCAGCCGCTTCCTGAGGGGGGTCAAGCGGCCTGCCCCGGGTTCGGCCTGGCGTCGCCCTTCTCCGTCTTCTCGTGTGCGCCGTTCCAGTTCGGCCAGGGCCAGTCCAAGGTCGAAGCGCAGACCGTAGGGGGGTTGGGGGTCCCTGTCGGCAGAGCGCGCGTGTTCGTGCCAGCGTTCTTCGAGGGTGCGCGCGGTCGGGCACTGGGCGATCAGCCCGGCGGTCAGGAACATCGCGCTCCGGATGTTCCTGGACCGGGTCAGTTCGGGCTCGTCGGTGCGGTTGTGGATCCAATGGAGAAGTTCCCACCGCGCGGCTTCGGTGCGTTCGTCGTCCAAGGAGTAACGGGCGGCCGGGCGCAGTGCGCGGCGGACGGCTGGGTCCTCGACCAACTCCTGGACGTGGCCGGTGAACCGGCGCAGCATCGCGTCCCGTTGCGCCTTCTTGGACGGTCGAGGGCTGGTGTCGGCCTGGGTCATACGTCGTTCCTCTCACGGAAGGGCCTGCCCCTGGAGGTGTGGGGGCGGTGTTCGAGGACCGCCATCTGCAGGTAGGGGTCCACCTCCCCGGGCTGTCTGGCGACGACCACGGCCGTCACCTCGTCGTAGATGCGCCGCACGAGCCCGCGCACCTGGCGTTCGGTCTCGGCCTCGGCGTCGTTCCCGACGCTCGGGCGGGACTCCTCCGCGACACCGCCTTGGGGGTGGGAGGTAGCCGATGGGCTGGCGTCGGCCTCGGCCCTCAACCTGCGTTCGAAGAACCTTTCGGCCTGCTCCCAGAACACCGGCTCGGCTTGGGCGGGCCAGGCCCCGGAGAGCTTGGAGTCGCTGTCTCCGCGTGTGCCCTCGGTCCAAGCCCTGCCCAGACAGATCTTCAGGGTCAGCCATGCCCGCTCCAGGCGGTCCAGGATCCTCACCGCGGCGCGGGCCAGCTGCGGATGGTAGTACTCGGGGTTCTCCGCGTCGAAGCAGTCCATCAGTGCTTGGGGCGAGGCGGCCATCCACCACTCGTGGTCGACCGTCTTCGGATCCTGGTGGAACCCCACGGCGACGATCCCGCGCCGTGTCCCGATCTCGGCGAACTCGTCGAGAAAGGCTGGCCTGCGGTACACCGCGCGCCTGCGCCCCTGCGTCTGCCCCGCTGATACCTGGGCCTGCGGCAGCAGCCCGTCGAGGTCGCGCCACAGGGCCCGGCCGGGCTGGGCCCGTCGGGGCCTGGGCGCCTCACCATCGACGCGGTAGGCGAGGAAGGGATTGGCCGGTAGGCGTTCTGGCCAGGCAGCCGCACGGTAGGCCCACGTGCGGTAGACGTCGGCGACGTTGCCCTCCAGGTCGGGCACGAGCAGGAAGGAGTGCTTGTGCACGGCGGTCAGCAGGGAGCACATACCGCCGGGCCGGGGCGGAGCGTCGGGGTCGGGGAGGTCTTTGCGCTCCCACGGGCACAGGTCGGGTCCCGCCGCGGCGGTGTCTTCGGGCTGTGCCCCCGCCGGGGGGACGAGGGAGATCAGCAGCGAGTCGAAGAGCCGGTGGCCTCGCGGGTAGTAGCTGATGGTTCCGCGCAGCATCCCGGACTTGGAGTCCGAGGTCTTCTTACCGTTCACCTCGCGGGCGGTGATCTTGCCCGCCGCGCCGTAGTACCACTGGACCAGCAGCCACCAGATCGCTTCGCCCGGGGGCACGGGCCGCTGATCGCCGTCATGGTGGCGGGTCCACCAGGTCGCGCCGTTTTCCCCCACGGGGCGGCCCAGCACGAACTTGTTGACGCCGCTGGTGTCGGGGACCTTCTCCTTCTTCTCGGTCTTGACGCACTGGTCCCTGAGCCGTATGTCCTGGAGGAAGGGCCTGGCACCAAAGAGCGCGAAGCGGTCGGCGAAGCGGGAGAAGTACTGTTCGACCGGGTCACCGGCCGGGTCCTCGGGCCAGGTCCCGCGGAGCCCGGGCGGCACCGAGGTGAACGTGCCGTGTGCGAGCCACTGATCGCGGCGCCTGAGCCATTCGTACGGTTCGTCCTGGGTGTCCAATCGGGTGATCCGGTAGGTGAGCGCGGTCAGCACGTGCCACAGGGCCGCGTACCCGGGGGGCATGGGGGCGTTGATGCTCCTGATCAGCTCTGCTTCGGCGATCAGTCCCTGCAGCCCGGTGTGGCCGGTGTCGCCTCTGATGTAGTGCACCGGGGCCCATCGTCGGTGCCTCAGGTCGTAGTCGTCCATGTCGCTCTCACTTCTTCTGGTTACGGGACCGCGAAAAGCCCCGTGTCGTCGCTGAGCATCACCTGGTAGCGGTTGTCGCGATGTTCCAGGGGGTGCCCGTGCAGTCCTTCCAGCTCTGGC
The DNA here is from genome assembly GCF_040660275.1 of Nocardiopsis sp. NPDC049922. NCBI lineage: Bacteria > Bacillati > Actinomycetota > Actinomycetes > Streptosporangiales > Nocardiopsidaceae > Nocardiopsis > Nocardiopsis sp. NPDC049922. The sequence goes on from NZ_JBFAME010000026.1 coordinate 16,445, forward strand.
ACCGGCCGGTAGGTGGTCTCTGCGGAGAAGGGGACGAGCCGGATATCGGCGAGCAGGGGGTGGCCGTCGAACCAGTCGGGGCTGTCGATCGAGGCGCTCTCCTGCCAGGGGGCATCGCGGACGGGCACGGTACGGCGCATCACCGTGCGCACGTCCGCGTGGCTGGGCGTTCGCTTCTTCCTGTGCTGGGGGTCCTTGGGCGGTCGGGGCATGGGGGTGCGGTGATCGGCGTCGAGGAAGAGCCCGCCCTGGTGGCGCCACACGGGAAGGACGCGGCGGGTGAGGGCGCCCAGCCTGGTCGCGAGGATGTGTTCGATGTCTTCGCAGCCCTGGGTCAACTGGTACAGGTTCTTCATGTAGAGGCTGTCGGGGGCGCAGATGACGCGCTGTTCCCCCAGCGAGGTCTGTACCGCCTCCTCGGCCCAGCAGGACATCGCGGCCTCGGCGAGAGGCTCATGGTCCGACACCAGCCAGGCCGGGTCCTGCGCTGCCTGGTCCACCAGTGCCTGTACGTCATGGGGGACCCGGATAGTCCGCCTTGCGCTGCCCGCGTCCTCCTCCAACAGGGACCAGGTGCGGATGAGTTCAGCGTGCGGGTAGGGCAGGAGTTCGGTCGGCTCCCCGCTATCGGGGTCGATCGCGGCCACAACGTGCAGCGTCCAGTCCTTCCATCCGTCGGGGATCTGCTCCTTCGGACGATGCCGGTGGGCGCGGCCCGCGCGCTGCAACAGCAGGGCCAGCGGCGCCAGCTCGCTGACGACCACGTCGAAGTCCCAGTCGAGGGACTGCTCGGCGACCTGCGTGGCGACGACGATCGACCGTCGCGGCCTCTCCTTGGAGGATGTGCTGTCGGGGTCCTGTTTTCCGAACACCACTTCCAACTGGGAGGTGCGCTCATCCCGGATGCCGCTCGGCATGTTGGCGTGCAGGATGTCCACCCGGCAGTCCTGCGGGACTCGCTCGCGGAGGAAGGCCGCGGTGACCTGTGCCGTGGCCACGGTGTTGACGACCACCAGGGCGTTGCCCGGCTTGTCCTCGATCGCGGATCCGAGCACGCCCCACACCCCATCGGCCAGACGCCGGGCGCGTGAGAGGGCGTTCCTGCCCTCCTTGGATTTCAGGGAGACCGGTGTCCTGAGCGTGTGCAGATGCGCGGGTGCTCCCATGGGCGCGGAGTGGGGTGTCACCTTGCTGAGTCGGGTGTCGTAGTGGACCCACCCCGGATAGGGCACCGGGTCGACCGGAGCGGGGGCAGCGTGTTCGCTGATCTTCTGGCCTTGGCGCCAGACCCGGGCTCCCCTGTGGTAGGAGTCGATCAGCTTGTTGGCGAGTCTGCCCGGCAGCGTCGCCGACAACAGGATGACGGGGACGCCGAAGGCGGCCAGCCAACGCAGCGCGCGACGCAGCAGCACCTGCATATAAGGGTCATAGGCGTGGCATTCGTCGATGATGACGACCTTGCCGAGCAGGCCGGAGAGCCGGAACGGCTGGTGAGGGCCGGGAAGCGCCGTCCCCAGTACCTGGTCGACCGTACCGACGCTGATCGCCGAATGCAGCCGCTGAGCGGTCTTCCTGTTCCAGTCGGAGCGGTAGAAACGGCGTGACTCGTCGTCGGAGGCGTGCTCTCCGACCGCGGCCCCCTCCACCTGTCCGGCGTTCTTCTGCTTGTACAGGTCACGGAGCACCCGGTCGGCTTCCTCGGAGACCGACGCCATGGAGTGCAGCAGCTCGACGGTGGTGTCCCGGCCCAGGACACGGTTCAGATCACGCACCACACGGCGGAACATGGAGTCGGTCGTGGCCATGGTGGGCAGGAATACTCCGAGGCCGCGGTCCTGCCCGAGGGCGTTGCGAAAGTGGCGGAACGCCTCCAGTGAGGCTTCTGTCTTGCCTCTACCGGTACGGTCCATGATGATCAGCAGCCCGGGACCGTGGACGTGGGAGGACAGTTCACCGCAGATCGAGGTCTGCACTCCGCGTGGTGTGAAACCGAACCACCCGCGGAAGTCCGGCGCGTCCAGCTTCAACGGGCGGATACCGATCCGTTCGAGTTCTCGTCGGGCGTCCCGAACACCAGAGGCCAGGAAGCTTTCAGCAGTGCGAGGGGTCCACTCGGCCGGGAGGCGCGCGCTCCGGCGGGGTTCGATGTAGGACGCCTGCGACACGATCCAGTCGGCCAGGGGAACCAGACCGCAGACCGCCACGGCCGCCATGGTCCGGTTGCTTTCCTCCAGGGTCAGCCGGGGCCGACCGAGCGCCTCCCAGACGAGGCGCACGATCTCCTCGCGAACCGCGGCCCAGTCCGCGATGGAGTCACCGGACTCCTCAAACGCCTGAGCGGCCTGGAGACGGGTCATCTCCGGCGGGATACGGCCGTGGTGGGAACCGATGACGGTCCCCACGAACATCCGGGCGTCATTGGTGGTCAGGCCCTCATCCACGAGCCAGGTCACCCATGCTTCCGTGACGGCGCTCGCCTGACCGGGGGCGGTGTGTCCGCGCCGGGCGTCGCGCGGGGCCGCCAAGGGTGCGGGCCAGATGGCGTCCCATGCCTGCGATACCTGCGCCTCGAAACCCGTCGTCGCCTTCCCGATGTCGTGCACCGCGGCGAGCAGTGCCAGACAGCGGATCGGTTCCTTGCCCAGGCCACGGATCGCCGTCGGCAGCAACGGTGACTCATCCTCGGCCAGAGCGATGATCAGTGTCGCCGCGTCAAGCATGTGAGCGATCAGGGCGTAGGGCTCTTCAAGCCCGGCCTCCTTGCCCCAGACCAGGCCGTTGTGTTCGGGGCGCGGCCGTGCCGCTGCGTTGGGTTGAACGGCTGGCCGCCGTTGTCGGAGCCGTCGATACGACATGGGCAGCAAACTAACGGCCACCCACGACGTCTCGTGTGCACACGACTACGGATGGCCGCTTTCAGCCATTTGTGCCATACGCCCCACGCTTCGATCCTTCTTGTGGGACAATCCGGCGCCCCAGAGAGCGCCCCGACCGTGCGCCGCTCCTTGGACTCACCCCCGCCTCTGCGGGGAGCACAGACCCTCCGCGCGCAAGAGCCGTAGTGCGCGGGACTCACCTCCGCCTCTGCGGGGAGCACACGCAGTCCGGCCTGCACGCCGCCCCGTAGTTGGACTCACCCCCGCCTCTGCGGGGAGCACCCGTTGTTGTCGGTCTTCACGCCCTGGCCCTCGGACTCACCCCCGCCTCTGCGGGGAGCACGCCTGGAGCTCGGCCTCCAGGCGGGCGACCGCGGACTCACCCCCGCCTCTGCGGGGAGCACTCCCTACCGGCGACCTCGATACCGGCTCGGGAGGACTCACCCCCGCCTCTGCGGGGAGCACGTGCAGGCCCTGGAGGGTGCCCGCCCCGAGCCGGACTCACCCCCGCCTCTGCGGGGAGCACTTGCCCCTGGCCGGGCTTGTGGTTCTTGGAGCAGACTCACCCCCGCCTCTGCGGGGAGCACGAGGAGACGGCGCGGATGCCGTCCAGGACGTCGGACTCACCCCCGCCTCTGCGGGGAGCACCGGCCCGCCCCCGTGGCGGAAACGCACCGGAGGGACTCACCCCCGCCTCTGCGGGGAGCACATGCCGGGGGAGTTGCGCAGCCGCTGGCGCCGGGACTCACCCCCGCCTCTGCGGGGAGCACCTCTGGCTCGCTGGAAATGTTGTACTCGATCAGGACTCACCCCCGCCTCTGCGGGGAGCACCGATCCAGGACGGCCGCCACTTCCGGCCGCTCGGACTCACCCCCGCCTCTGCGGGGAGCACAAGGGCGGCGCACTCCAGGGGATCCCCACCGGGGACTCACCCCCGCCTCTGCGGGGAGCACGCCTTCTTCGAGCGCAGCCACGCGGGGGCCGCGGACTCACCCCCGCCTCTGCGGGGAGCACGTGGCGTCGATGACGTGCCGCCAGCTGATCACGGACTCACCCCCGCCTCTGCGGGGAGCACCGGCACCGTGCAGGGCACCAAGCACACCGCAGGGACTCACCTCCGCCTCTGCGGGGAGCACGACGCGTACCCCCGCATCCACGCTGTGAAGGCGGACTCACCCCCGCCTCTGCGGGGAGCACACCCAGTGAGCACGACCACCGCGCCGGAGGACGGACTCACCCCCGCCTCTGCGGGGAGCACGGAAAACGAAGTCGGGCGCGGATCGGGTGAATGGACTCACCCCCGCCTCTGCGGGGAGCACAAGGGCGGCGCACTCCAGGGGATCCCCACCGGGGACTCACCCCCGCCTCTGCGGGGAGCACGCCTTCTTCGAGCGCAGCCACGCGGGGGCCGCGGACTCACCCCCGCCTCTGCGGGGAGCACGTGGCGTCGATGACGTGCCGCCAGCTGATCACGGACTCACCCCCGCCTCTGCGGGGAGCACCGGCACCGTGCAGGGCACCAAGCACACCGCAGGGACTCACCTCCGCCTCTGCGGGGAGCACGACGCGTACCCCCGCATCCACGCTGTGAAGGCGGACTCACCCCCGCCTCTGCGGGGAGCACGGAAAACGAAGTCGGGCGCGGATCGGGTGAATGGACTCACCCCCGCCTCTGCGGGGAGCACGGGTCCTACGGCCGCCAGCGCGTACCGGATGAGGACTCACCCCCGCCTCTGCGGGGAGCACGGGGGCGGTGGTCTCGGGCATGCCGATCTCCAGGACTCACCCCCGCCTCTGCGGGGAGCACCACTGGTGGTCATCGCGTTCCCCTTTCGCGGGGGACTCACCCCCGCCTCTGCGGGGAGCACCGCAGAACCTCGGGCATTTTCATTCCCTTTCTGGACTCACCCCCGCCTCTGCGGGGAGCACCATACGTGGTCTTTGGACAGGTGGAAGATCTCGGACTCACCCCCGCCTCTGCGGGGAGCACCCGCTGTCTCCGGTGGAGGTTTGCTGGAGTGGGGACTCACCCCCGCCTCTGCGGGGAGCACGCCGCTAACCGGCTGCTGGACGAGATCAAGCCGGACTCACCCCCGCCTCTGCGGGGAGCACGCCGCTAACCGGCTGCTGGACGAGATCAAGCCGGACTCACCCCCGCCTCTGCGGGGAGCACCAAAAGGAGATAGCAGTGTTCGCGTCTGAGCAGGACTCACCCCCGCCTCTGCGGGGAGCACCAGAACTGCGCGGGCTCTTCCTGCCAGTTGCCGGACTCACCCCCGCCTCTGCGGGGAGCACAACACGACTCCGTCCGCGTCGGAACATCTCTGGGACTCACCCCCGCCTCTGCGGGGAGCACGAGGACTGGGTGCCGCCACCGGCCGCGGCCGCGGACTCACCCCCGCCTCTGCGGGGAGCACCCGGTGAGGGCGGCCAGCACGGGCACCACCGGGGACTCACCCCCGCCTCTGCGGGGAGCACCCTTTTTCACCTGCACCAATGCGGGACGTTATCGATCCGAAACATAATTCGTCAGGCAAGCAACACAAACCATGAAACGACTCTAATCAAGCCCTCGAGCCACCATCAACAAGGCGGACAACGGAAAGCGGTCCCGAAACACGAAACCCGCAGCAACTCACCGTCCGATCGCGCAGCGATCGCGTTCCAGACGCCGCCGGTTCTCCTCCACCCAGTCAGGGGTGTCATCAATTGGCATGCACACCGCGATCTGCTCCGATGGCCCATCGCGCACGGGCGCCTCCAGCGGGTCCTCGGGCACCACCTCCAACCAAGCAGTCCAATCGCCTACGGGCCACACCCTCCAAGCCCTGCGGTTCCTACAGCTGGGGCAGATCGCCGCCCAGGACTCCGGGTGCGAGCGCACTGTCGCGCTCATGTGCGCCAACGCCGCCTGGGCCTACGCCGTCCTCGATGACCACAAGCGCTCGATGGACTCCCTCGCCCGCGCTCATGATGCCTTCGCCCGCGCCGAGGTGGACACCACCCCGTGGGTGCGGTTCTTCCACGAAGCCGACCTGGACGCCATGTCCGGGGTCGTCAACGCCGCGCTCCCGACACCCTCACCTCGTGCGTACACGGCCACGACCGAGCACCTGTACCGGGCCGTGGACGCCCGCAGCCTGGACATGGGCCGCAGCCAAGCCTTCGAGCTGACCGCCCTGGCCACCGCCCACATCCGCAACGGCGACCCCGACCAAGGCGTCCGCGTCGGCCGCCAGGCCGTCGACCTGGCCCGGCAGGTCCGGTCGGTGCGCGTCATCGACCGGCTCGCCCCACTCCAGCAAGCCGCCCTGGCCTACCGAACCCGGGGCGAGACCGCCGAACTCGCCGACGAGATTGCTACTCTTCGCACACCATGAGCACCACTCCCGCTCCCCCCACCAGCCCCCGCCTCGCCCTCACCCACGACCGCGTCCACGACGTCCTCGCGGCCCTGTGTGAGGAGGCCGGGCTGGGCGCCAAGGCGGCTGATGACGCCGAGCTGATCAAGTTCACCAACAACGCCGTCTACCGCCTCCCGGGTGCGGGGGTGGTGGTGCGCATCGCCGGGTCCGCGACCGTGGCCGAACGCGTCCCCGTCGTCATCCAAGCGGCCCGGTGGCTCGCCCAGCACGACGCCCCGACGGTGCGGTTGGTCGAAGAGATCCCCCAGCCGGTGCGAGTTGGTGGAACCACGGCGACCTTCTGGCACCTGGTGCCCTCCACCGGGCCCGAACCGACAGGGACCGACCTGGGCCGTATCCTCCGCTGCATCCATGCCCTGCCCGCTCCGGGTTTCGCGCTGCCGTCGTGGGAGCCGTTCGCGCGCATCCGCAGCCGCATCGCGGATGCCGAAGGGCTGGCCGAGACCGACCGGGTCTTCCTCGCCGAGCGCACCGACCACCTGGAGGTCCTGGTCCAAGACTTGGAGTTCGAGCTCCCCGCCGGGGTGCTTCACGGTGACCCGTTCATGGGCAACCTCATCCCCGGCCCCAACGATCCGGTGATCTGCGACTTCGACAGCCTCAGCCACGGCCCCCGCGAATGGGACCTGGTCCCCGCCGCGGTGGGCAAGGTCCGCATGGACTACGCGACGGACCACCACAGCCCGCTCGCCGCCGAGTACCGCTTCGACGTCCTCACCTGGTCCGGGTTTCCCGTCCTGCGCCAACTCCGCGAACTCCGGCTCGTCACCAGCGTCCTGCCAGTCCTGAACACCAACCCCGGCCTGCGCACCCAGTGGCGCCACCGCCTCGACACCCTGCAACGCGGAGACACCACCACCCGCTGGTCCACCTACAGGTAGGTGTCACCGGATGTATCGGGTGACGGGAGGCGATCCCGCGCACGCAGAACCGGTCAGCCTCGGCATCCTTAAACACCGCCGCCCGCATTAGCCAGAAGAACGTTTCCCAGGATGATGCTCGTAGGCGACCAGATGTCACCGAAGGACGACGTTGACGCCCTGTTCCTCGAAGATCTCCAGGATCAGGTCGAACAGCGCAACGTCGCCATCACCGGTGGGCACGCGCTCTGCCAAACGCGCTCTCGCTTCGGCTGAGGAACCCCAATACAAGGTAAACCGCGGGGTGGCGCCCCAACCGCCCATCAAACAGTCATCCAGAGCGTCAAGGTTCCAGCCGAAGTATCCGCCCGGCCCGTTGACGGCCTCACCGATCGCACAGTAGAAACTGTCCTCGTCAACGATGTGCCGACCGTCCAAGGTAAACACCTGGCCTGCAGGAGTAGCCGACTTCCCCCGGCGTTGGTACTCCCGGGACCAAAGCGCCACTGACAGCCACGCTCGTCTGGCCCCGGGGGCCAGCTCGTGCCACATACCGGTGCGACTCAGCTGACCCTGACGGATCAGGTCCCACACTGCGTCCGCTCCGGCCAAGGCGTTCTCGCACCACAGTGTCGTCGTGAGGTCGACGAGGCCGACTCCGCAGATGGAGGGCTTGACGTCGATGACGGTGACCCCGCTGACGAAGTAGGACCCCATGGTGGCACCCTCGGCGTCGAGAAGGTCCAGCGAGGCGTTTCCCGCCGAGGCGCGACGACTGCCGACGTGGTCGACGCTCTTCAGCAGGCCACCCTGCGGAAGACAGCCCACGAAGCGCACCCGGCGTGCTCCGTTCTCATCCGGCAGCGGCGTGAACAACCCCTCGGCCCCGCGAGCAAAGCCCCAGAAGTCAGCGTCGTCCTCGTCCGAGGTCAGCGCGTACTTCTGTCCCTCGCCGAACCGAACTGATGCTCGCGTCTCGTTCCCCATCAGGGCGCTGATCCCAACTGCAGCTGTATTCAGGACAGGACGCCACCGCCGTCCCATGGCTGACGAGAACCTCGCGGGGCGCCATCGGACGCTACCAGCCCACGGTTTGTGCTCCGTTTATGCTCCGCAGTTCCGTACTGACATGACACCGGGTGGCATCACACGGCCCCAGACGGCACTGCGTGTCAACGACGGTTGAAAAGTGACCCCTTCGCGACGCCTGAAAGTTGACCCCCTTCCCCTCGAGTTCGTCCTGCTAGCGAGCGGTCTCCGCCGAGGGCGGAACCCGACCCAGATCCCGGTCCTTCAACCGGTAGCTCTCACCCTTGAGCGCGACCACCTCCGCATGGTGCACCAACCGGTCGATCATCGCCGCAGCCACCGTGTCGTCCCCGAACACCTCACCCCACCGACCGAACGCCTTGTTCGACGTCACGATCAGCGACGCCCGCTCATAGCGGTTGGAGACCAGCTGGAAGAACAGGTTCGCCGCCTCGGCCTCGAACGGGATGTAGCCGACCTCGTCGATCACCAACAACGGGTAGCGGGCCAACCGAGCCAGCTCGGCCTCCAACGTCCCGGCCGTGTGCGCATCAACCAACCGGTTCACCCATTGGGCCGCGGTGGCGAAGGCGACCCGGTGCCCGGCCTGGCAGGCCCTGATCCCCAGCCCGATCGCCAGATGCGTCTTGCCGGTCCCGGGCGGGCCCAGGAACACCACGTTCTCGCGGGCAGCGATGAAGTCGAGCGTGCCCAGGTGCGCGATCACCTCCCGGTTCAACGACCGCTGATGGTCGTAGTCGAAGTCCTCCAGGCTCTTGAGCGCGGGGAAACGGGCTTGCTTGATCCGGGCCGCCCCGCCGTGCTCCTCCCGGGCCGCGACCTCCCGCTGCAGGCACGCGGCCAGGAACTCCTCGTGCGTCCAGGTCTCGGCCCTGGCCCGCTCGGCCAGTCGCTCCACCGCCGCCAGCAGCGAGGGCGCTTTGAGCACCCGTGCCAGGTAGGCGATCTGGGAGACGGTGTCCTTGCCGGTCACCCGGCCTGTCGACCGCTTGGCGGACGTGCTGGTCGCGCTCATTGTCACGCCACCCCCTCAACCCCCAGCAGCCGGTCATAGGAGTTCAGGTCGCGCTGCTCGACCTGCTCGGGCACCAGCCGGGGTGAGTGCATCGCCTGGACTTCGCGGCGCATCCGTCTGGCGGCCCGTGCGTGCTCGGCATCGGTGATTGTCTGGTGTGCGGACCAGCACCTTGGGTGGTCGGCCACCAGTTCGCCGCCGCAGCGGACGCGGACGCGTTCCAGGTCGGCCTGGACGACGACCTGCCGTCCCACCGCGGTGGGGTGGACGGAGTAGTCGCAGGTGTCCAGCCGGACGTAGTGGTCCCTGGGCAGCCGACAGGTGCGCCACCACCCCACCGCCGATGGTGTCTGGTCGGGCAGGGCGACCATCGCCTCCAGGTCCGTGGCGAACCGCTCGGTGGGACGGCAGCGCAACGTGCTGTGGACTCGCCTGTTGGCGCGCTCCAGCCAGGTCCCAAGCTGGGCGTTGAAGTCGTCCGGACCGGTATAGGTCCGTCCCGGCTCGAAGGAGGTCTCCAGGTAGCCGTTGACCCGCTCGACCATCCCCTTGGTCTCCGGATCCTTGGGACGGCACTGGTAGACGGCCACCCCCAACGATCCCTTGAACGCCGCGAACTCCTGGGCCAGGTGGGGTTTGCCGCCCCTCCAGGAGCCCACTGCGGGTTCGTTGTCCCACACCAGCGTCCTGGGGGTGCGGCCCAGCTCGGCCAGCAGGGCCCACATGCCCGCGGTCAGGTCCCCGGCTTGGCGGGAGGGCAGCATTCGGGCCAGGATCCACCGGGAGTAGCCCGAGACCATGACCAGCACCGGTGGCCGGTCGGCCTGCCCGGCTCCCAGCGGGACGTCGGCGTTGGGGAACCACAGGTCGCACTGGGCCAGCTGGCCGGGCTGGTAGGTCGTCCTGGAGGCCGGGTCCTGGGGCAGGTAGAGCGGCCGGAGTTGGCGGATGCGGTCCTTGAGCACGGTCATCGACCGCTGCCAGCCGATGCGTTCGGCGATGACGGTGGCGGGCATGGTCGGTACCTCGCGCAGCAGCTGGCGGATCTGGGGGTCGAACGGGTCCACGATCGAGCCCTTGGGCTTGCGCTGGTACTTGGGCGGGTCCTGGGCGGCCAGGGCTCGCTTGACGGTGTTCTTCGAGATGCCCATGTGGCGCGCGATGGTCTTGATCGGCATCTGCTCTGATCGGTGCAAACGGCGGATCTCCGCCCAGTCCTCCACAGTGATCACCTTCCTGATCATCAGCAGAGGGGGTCAGATTTCGGACGACGCTACGGGGTCAGTATTCACGTGTCGCCGACACTGCGGATCGGATGGGGTGGCATGAAACGGTACGTAGCTTCTAATCCGATGGCCGCAGGTTCGAATCCTGCCGGGTGCGCCACAAAACCCCAGGTCAAACGGGGTGCTCCGCCTCACCTCAAGCGAGAATTCGCGCTGATGGGTCCAGGGTGGGCCCAAGCTGGGTCCAAGCCCCGACGCCCCCTGCGCGCTCGCGCACACCGACGAACCCTCCCAGAATCACGCAGCACCAGCCACGCGGTCCGCTCAGCCGCCTCCCGCGCGACCTCAGGCAGGACACTGGCGTAGGTGTCCACGGTCAGCACGATGCTCGCATGACCCAACATCGCCTGCACCACCTTCAACTCCACTCCGGCCGCCAACGCCAACGTCGCCGCCCCGTGCCGCAGATCGTGCAACCGCACCGGCGGTAGCCCGCTCTCGTCGTTCAGCTTCCGGAACAGGCGCGAGAGGCGCTCAGGAGCCAACGGGCCTCCACGCGCCCCGGTGAACACGAACTCGCGCGGATCCCACTCCTGCCCGCGCGCCTGTGCCTCCTGCTGTTGCCGCCACTGGTGGCGGCGCAACACGCCCGTGGTGGCATGGTCCAGGGCCACCATGCGGCGGCTCGCCGCGCTCTTGGGCGCCAACTCCACCAACCCACCCCGGTTGGACTGAAGCTGGCGGACCACACGCACCGTGCCCTTGACCAGATCGAGGTCCTCCCACCGCAAGCCCACGACCTCGCCGCGCCGCAGACCCGTCATCGCCACCAGGTGGAACAACGCGTACAGCCGATGATCCAAGACGAAGTCCAGGAACTGGCGGGTCTGCTGCACCGTCCACACCGCCACCGCAGGCCGCACTCCGCTATGGCGCCATTTGGCCACGGCTTGGTCGGTCCATACCGCCGGTCGTGCTCCCGTCCCGGGCTCCAACCGCAGCCCCTGGGCGGGGTTCGAAGGGAGCAGGCGTTCGCGTACCGCGGTGTTCAACGCCGCCCTCAGCGTGGCCCGCACCCGCTGCACCGTTGTCGGGGACAGTGGGACTCCTCCGGCCGTGGTGTGGTGGGAGATCTGATCGAACGCCTCCTGCACCAGCTTCGGGGTCAGCTCGTCCAACAACACACCGCCCAGATACGCGGTCAGGTAGCGGTCGATGTGCTCGGCGTACCCGTTCCGGGTGCGAGGTCTCAACCGGGTCCGGGTGTCCAGCCAGTATCGGAGCCACTCGGCCACCGTCCACGCCGCCGGATCCCTGTCGGCTGTGTCAAGACCCTGGGCTCGACGTAGGGCGGCGCGTGCGGCCTCACGGGAGGCGAACCCGCCACGACGCACCCGACACCGCTCCCCCGGCAGATGTCCCAGATCGACCGCGAAGTACCAACTCCCGTGACCCCGCCGCCTCAGCCCCGGACACGCCCGCTCACCAACACCAGTGGCGCGGCACCCACACCGCTTGAACACCGAACCAGACCCGAACATGACCGCCACCCCCGAGCCCAGTCTCACCACCACCGGATCCTGGAGAAACGACACCGAGACCCACGGGCGTTCAGAGGAGCAAGGGCACCATCCGAGGGTGAACAGGTGACAGGAGGCGATCCCGACGCACACCGCGGCCTTCTCCGAGCCCAGCCCAAGACACTTCTCAGGCACCAGTGGGTAGGAGCTGCACCAACCCGACACAGGTGTGCGGATCCGCCCACGTCTGGGTCGCTCGTACCCGCCACCGGCCAGACGGCAAGGACACGGGTGCCTGCTCAGGCACCCCTCCGTCGGGGTATACCTCGTTCAGCTCCACCCCCGGCACAGCGGCGTCCATGAGCACGGCCGGACCGTCCGTCACCCAGGTGCCGCACTCGTCCCACCTCGTGGCCGGATCGGCCAGCACACCCTCAGCCGCGCTCCTCAGGCCGGATTCGGAGTCAGCGGCGAGCCAGCGCAGGAAGGCCCGGTGCGCGGGCAGGTAGCAACTGGTGCGGGCTCCTCTCCCTGGACCAGTACCTGCCTGCCGCTGTCGCCCATGGTGAGCACCCCAGCCAAATCGTCCACCGCACAAGCCCGGTCGTAGTCGTCCGGGACACTCCCTCCCATGAGGACCCCGGTCTTCGTACCACCGCCCCACGCGGCCAGTGCCGACACAGGGACGACGACCAACGGACCGCCCAGTGACTCCACCCACGCAAGAGAGGAAAGTCCCCCATCGGCACAAGGGTCCAAAGAAGCGCTCATACCACCGACTCCCCAACCAGGACCGTGGACACTCACAGCTCAACGGCCTCGCGAACCCGTTCCAGCCGCACCCGATTCTCCTCCACCCACTCATCCGTGAAATGGATCGGCACACGCACCGCGATCTGTGTCGAAGGCATATCGTGCACGGTCACCTCCACCGGATCGTCGGGCACCACCTCCAGCCAAGCGGTACGGTCTCCCGCAGGCCACTCGACCCGCTCCTCAGCATCGAGCGCGTCCAGACAACGCCCCCAGTCGTCCAGGTCCCCGTCCGAGAGCGCCAACCGGAGACGGCCGCTGACAAAATCGCTCTCCACCACGAGGAAGGCGGAGTGATACCGCTGTGGTTCCGCTCCTCCCACCAACCGGGAATCACCGCACTCGACCACGACGACCACACTCTTCCCGATATCAGAAAACCGGAAGAGCTCCAACGACTGCTTTCCGCCCACCAACGACCCTCCCTGCAAGTACCCAACAGACCAGGTCGGCCCTGATCCTTGCGTACACCACCCCCAAGACAACCGGCACCCCACCGCCACGCACACCGTGAGCTCGTCCTCCGGGAACCCCTCACTCCTCGGACCGTTGACGACGCAGGCAATGTGCAGGAGTCAGATGTGCGCCTTGACCCGACGACAGGGTGTGCGAGCACCCCTGCAAGGGCCGTGGTCTCCTCCTCGTAGAACCAGCCGCGCTCCGGTTTCCAGAAGGTGACCTGGAAACCGGCGAAGCCGCACGACCAGTCGCAGTCCACAACATCCAGCGACTCCGAACACCCAACAGCAGGCTCCGCCCAGGAACTTAGGGTGTGCACGTCCCCTGGTGCCTTGTGCGCCACCGTCCCTTGGAGAACATCGTGCGCAGACTCGTACCGTGGACCGCGCTCACACTCGTCGTCCTCTCCCTTACCGCGATCCTGGGCTCCAGGCACCTCCTCGTACCGGCGAGCCGGCCCTTCGAGTACGGCGACGGCGTCAGGCTCCAACTCCTGAGCATCTCCCACGAGAACACCGACGGAGAGGAGAGGGTCACATGGGAGGTGGAGATCATCAACGGGACGGGCCAGCCGCTGGAGTTGAGCCTGTCCTCAACGTGCCACCACGCCCTACCGCCCTTCGAGTCCGGTCCCTCCGCCCTGGCCGAGAGGGGCGGCGAGAGGGTCTCGCTGCCCGAGCACCTGACCACGAGTGTCGCGGACTCCTGCCCCTCACCCGAGTTGGGCCGGTGGTGGATCTACACCCTCACGCTGGAGGACGACACCGGCGACATCGGCTCCCGTACCGTCACCTTCACGGGCAAGGCCCACTGACTCCACCACCCCATGGGGTCACAGAGACCTGAGCTCTGTGACCGGCAGGGAAATCCCAGCCCTCATCACCCGCGAAACACCCGTGGTTCCCTACTGTCCCCGGGCAGTCCCGGTCACGGACCCGTCTCCTTGAACACCGCGGGGTCCTCGTACACCCGGGGACAGGAACGGCACAGGCGGCCCTGGGTGTGCATCCGGTACAGGTACTCGTTCATCGACATCGCGTGCTCGTCCCACCATTCACCGGCTTCGGTCCGTGACACCACCGGCCAGGTGTCGGGGGGACCGTCGACCACCCAGAAATAGTCCCAACCGTTCCCGTCCCCGCCCCAACACATCAGGCCGGGCACCGAAGGGTAGAAGGTCAGGGGCGGTGACACCAACGTCAGCGGTTCCCCCGCCAGGTTGGTGAGATCGTTGAGCTTCTAATCCGATGGCCGCAAGTTCGAATCCTGCCGGGTGCGCCACAAAAACCCAGGTCAGACGATGTTCGGCGTCCCACTTCAGACCAGGCGTCACGCCGGTGGGTCCAGGGTGAGACCGAGGTGGGACCAGGAGCAGGCCCGGTCGACCACCCTGTCCCCTCGCATGCCGACGGACCCTCCCGGCGTCCCGCAACACCAGGCACGCGGTCCGCTCGCCCCACAGCCGTACTACCTCCGCCGACACAATGCAGACCGACCGCCGCAGCACGTTCAAAGTGCGCCCCACGATCGAGGGCTACGACTGCCCGGATCACGGAAGTGACGGGAGGCGATCCCGGCACACACCCGAGCTTCCATCGCACCCGGCACAAGACAGCCAAGGTGTCACCGGTGCGCCTTCGCTGGCTCGGCTGCAGCCCAACCGTGGTCGGCACTTCCTTCTCGCCGCTGGGTGGAACTCCACCTTGACGGAACCGCTGCGCATCCAGGGTGCACGGGCTAACGTCACAGGAACACAGCAAGGAGGACCTCGTGCACCCCACCCCCCAGCCCAAGCGCAGGCTCACCAAGGGCCAGAAGTGGCTGATCGCCGCCGCCGTGCTCGTCGTCCTCGGCCTGATCGGCGGCATCATGGAGTACTTCGGAGCCACCCCCGAGGATCCCACCCCTGCCTCAGAAGCCTCCCCACCCCCGCCGGAGGAGGAACCCACCGCAGAGGTCGACGAGATCGAACAGGCCCGCGAGGAGCTCGGCTACCCGCCCGAACTCACCGGCGCCGACCGCGACGCCTACCTCGAAGCCATCGAAAACGTGGACCCAGGCTTCCGGTTCCCCAACGACGACAGCCTCATCGCCCGTGCCGGAGACCTGTGCGTGGAGCTGCGCGACGGCGGTGAGGAGGCGGCCCTTACCCGGTCCGAGATGATCTGGGTGCACGAGGACCACGACTACGGGAGCCGTCCCACCACCCCTGAGGAAGCCGAAGCACTCCTGGACGTGGTGCGCGAGCACTCGTGCCCGGATTGGTGAAGCCGTGAAGAACTGGGCAGCCGATCTAAGGTTCGAGATCGTAGACCTCAATGCCACAATCCACCGTTGCCGAGAGAAGACGTATCCATCAGGACACTTCGTCTACTACCTGCGGTTCTGCTGCCGCATCAAGATCGGTAGGACCACAGGCCTAGACGCCCGCCTGAAGTCGATCCCGCACGACGAGATCCTCGCGACCGAACCCGGCGACGAGTTCTTCGAGCAGATGCTGCACGCGAAGTTCGACCGATACCACGTCACCGGCGAGTGGTTCTCCCAGGGCCCCGAGCTGGTGCGGCATGTGCTGGAGCTGCGTGACGGCGCCCCGTGGGACGGGATGCCCAACACCTGAAACCAAGCAGAGCAATGCTCATGACTTGTGGATCGACTTCGGGACGGACGCGAAGGGCGTACCTTCCCGAGTGATCGACTTCTAGTCATCGAGTAGGCCGACGTTGCACCGTCGGTCAGGAAGGCACGCCCGTGCTCACCGTAGTGAACGCCAACGACTCCACCGAGTCCGGCTCCCTGATCGACGAGATCGTCCGCGAGGGCGCCCGGCGGATGCTCGCCGCGGCCCTGGAAGCCGAAGTCAACCAGTACATAGCCGAGTTGGCCGCCGAAACGGACGCGGCCGGGCGCCGCCTCGTGGTCCGCAACGGCCGCCACCGGCCCCGCACCGTGATCACTGCAGCAGGTTCCGTCGAGGTCACGACCCCGCGCGTGAACGACAAGCGGGTGGACGCGGCCACTGGTGAGCGGATGCGGTTCTCCTCGAAGATCCTGCCGCCGTGGTGCCGCAAGTCGCCCAAGGTCAGCGAGGTGCTGCCGCTGCTCTACCTGCATGGGCTGTCCTCGGGGGACTTCGTGCCCGCGCTGGAGCAGTTCCTCGGTTCGGCGGCGGGGCTGTCGCCGGCCACCGTGACCCGGCTGACGAAGCAGTGGCAGGAGGACCACGCCGCTTTCCAGGAGCGCGACCTCGCCAGCAGCGACTACGTATATGTGTGGGCGGACGGGGTGCACCCCAAGGTCCAGCTCGGGCAGGCGCACTCCTGTGTCCTGGTGCTGATGGGAGCGCGCCTGGACGGCACCAAGGAGCTGATCGCGCTGGCGGAGGGGCTGCGCGAGTCGACCGAGTCGTGGGCGGATCTGCTGCGCGACTGCCGGCGCC
>NZ_JBFAME010000027.1:0-32937 GCF_040660275.1 Nocardiopsis sp. NPDC049922
CGGAGTGCGATGAATGCGGAGAAACTAGTCACCTCATTATTGGCGAGAACGACACGGCATGTCATGCGGAGTGTAGCTATTGTGAAGAAATTTTGTTCCACTCTAAGGAGTCCTAGATCTTGGACCAAAGTGCCCTAGTTGCTGGTTTTGGTGGCCGGTAAACCGTCGTTAGAGAAATTAATACGAGTGATTCAGCGGAATACATCGTAACTTGGGGAATGGGCGGAGAGAGAAACACTCTCCGAACTGATAGCTTGAATGAAGCCGAAGGATGTATGCGTGACATGAGGGCATGGAATCCAATTTGGCTCCGTCCCGGCGGTTGCTGGATTCCTAGCTCATCGGGCAAGGGTTGGACGTGGTCTGCCGGATATGGATACCGGCCAGAGCCATAGCAAGGCTAGCGCGTGTGGACTGGATAGGTCCCGTTGGTTCATGACCAGTGCGCGCACTGGGGCACGTCATCAGGACGTGCCCAAGACAAAGGGGATCAGATGATTACTGACTATATGGGCGTGTACCAGACCGAGCCTGAGTACGCCTACACGCACGAGGACTACGTCCCGGTTCGGGTTGGCGTAGCCACAATGGATGGTGGCACGGTCGGTAAGGTCTATGAAAACAAATATTGGATTGTGAACGTATGGGAGGGTGACGAACTTGTGTTCAGTTCCTCAGACCTTCACACGCAATACGGGATCACCCATCATTCGGCGCTGATCATGACGCTTGATTGGTTGGCGAACCCGGCTGAGGACCACACGGACGACCGTCTACAGACCTTTGTCGATGATCAATCGGAGGTATTCGAGTCGATTTATTGGGAGGTTCGGACCGACGAACACAAGCGCTTCAGCAACGTTCACGACTGCGACACGGATTGCGCACTGAACGAAGCGAACGTGAGTTACACCTATATTCCTGCCGACGAAGTCTGACGGTTTGGCGCACGTGGGTTTAGCCCTGCCGATTCACAATCGGGCGTGCGCACTGTCACTATAAGGCGACTGATGCAACGAAGGGATTGACAATGGCTGCCAACGCTATGTTTCGTGAATCGACCAACGGTAATGAGCTTCTGGAATTTGGTAGGGCTGGTGGGGAATGGTTCCTGACTGTCAGTAGGTGGGACGGGTCTAAGTGAGTTGTCATGGAAAGCTACTTTGACCGGACTTCTAGATTTGTCATCTGCAAGGCCAGGGAAATTAAGAATGAGAGGGGATTTAAGTTCTACTACGACAGTGAGGAGAACCGGAATTCTTTGAAGACCAAGGGTTGTCTTAGCGTTGTGTGATACACAGCGGCCCGGAATGGCTGTAGGGTGGTTCGATTCCACCCCCGGGCGCTCAGGTAGCCGAACGGCGGCTACCCTGACGCAGAAATAGGGAACGTGGAAAACCTTACTCGCCTTGAAGGCGGCGTAGTGTACTACCAGTTCAGCATGTCTCCTCGGGGATGGCTTCATCTCCTGCGATTTTTGCAGGGAGGCACGTTGGACCCTAAGCACCACGCTCACAAGGAGTTCTTGAACCTCTATAACGAGGTCGCATCCCAACCCGGCATGCGGGATCGTGAGCTGTCTTCTGAGGCTCGCACGTGGGCGGCCGACCTGATCTCTGGTCACCCGTCCGCTATCGGCATCTCTCAGGAAGACCGTGAACTCTTCTTGAAGAGAAACGAAGTGTTCACTTTCGGTCGCGAACTTGGCCACTGGTAGAGGGGAGGAGTGTAGTCAAGTGGAAGAGTTCGGCGGACGTGTGGTCATTGCCAGGCATGAACAGGAAGGCCACACGTCTACGGGTAGGCAAGGTGTGTTGCTTCTGTGGAATGGGGCCACTTACTCACTCCACACCACCGAAGGAGGTAATACACTGGTGAACGGTCGATACGACATCGCCACTCACGATAGGGCGTACACCCTGTACTGTCGCAAGGTGGCTGAAATGCTGTTCACTCACCACAACATGAAGGCACCTAACGTCACCTACTAGAAAGATAATTCTGTGAGCGATAAGCCGGAATGTAACTGCATCTTTAGACACCCGACCACCAAAGAGGAGCGTGACGCCCTGGTGGAGCAAATCAGGTACACGCGGAGCATCGGGGACGTGGGGGCACTGCCAATGCTCATGAGGCGACTGACGGAGCCCTGCGAGGCCCGATACAAGCCGTCTGAGTAACGCCTGAGGCGCTGAAAGTGGTCCGGGTGGGGTTCTCCCTACCTGGGCCTGCTTTGAGCCCTTAGGGAGCATCCTGGAGGCAGAGAAGGCACACCCGATAACTTCATCGGGTGTGCCGTGAGGTAGTATTCCGGAATACGGAAAATGCTGGTTAGGCATAGGTGATAGGGAAAACGGTGACTCAGTTCTATCTCAAGCAAAATTCTGACGGCTCCTTGGCGATGTGGCATCGAAAGGGAACCAAGCGAATCCCGTTTAGACATGTTCCATATGACAATAAGAATGGAGATGGATGGACTTCCGGCAAGCTTGCCGAAACGATGCTTAAGACAGCAAACGAATTCAAGTACGCGGTTCTTCATAATGGAGAGTACGCGCTAGGAACTAACAACCTTCTCAATAGTCGGGGATACACGAGAGTATACGTTTCCTCGTACCACGGCATGCCCGTAGCTCAGGCCGTGTCAGTCAGTGCCCCCAAATCAACGGAGGTGATCTACGTAGAGAACTTCTGAAATCCGATATGCAAGGTGACCACTGACCAACGGTCGGGGGTTGCCTTGTGGTACCGGAGAAAGGGAGTCAAATGACCACATGGACTATTGGCACCGTGCTAGCGGTTGCCGCGTACATTTACCGCATGAATGGGAACAGTTGGACAGCGGAGAAGGATGCAGAGGTTCGGGGGGTCCCATCCTCGGCCTCTGCGGTCGTTGCTGCCCTAACTGACCCTAGCCTGCCGATTCCTTCCGTAACGGCAGAGGATGTCCGCACCGCACGTGAGGCGCTGGTGTGGACGAGAGGAAACGAGAATCGGGAGCACGTATCTCCGTATGAGAAGGGCTTGGCTAAGCGCCTATCAGCGTTCGGCCCCGTTCCCCTGGAGTCGGTCGGGGTTGTGTCCACTGTAATTCCGGCATTCAAGGATGGAGTGATTAAGCACAAGAGAAAGAACGTGTGGGCGGAGCTGTCTAATTCTCAGTATGTGACGAAGTTCCTCCCCGGTAAGTTCGCCGTGGTTCGGTCTGAGCCGCACACAGTGTCTTTCACTAAGAAAAGCGGTGAAGAGAAGACCGAAGTTCAGACGGTTGTTGTCCTCAAGGACGGTAACGGGAACGGCTACAAGTGGTTTGATTCCAAGAACCACGGTCTTAAAGTCGGACAAGTAGTCAGTATCGACCGTGCCACTATCGCGGGACGGTCGGATTTCAATGGTGTTCGGTTGACCAAGATTAACCGTGTCAAGCTGAGTGTATAATGGGAGAATGAAAATGCAGATCACTGTTTGTGGCGTGCACTACTCCAAGTCAGAGGACAAGACGCGTCCGGTGCTGGTGCAGGCCGATGACGGAGAGCCGTTCGAGATCAGTGTTAATGGTGTTTCCGCGAAGGTGTACGTGTGCGAGGAGTGCCGTGTCAAAATGGCCCTGAATCTCCACACGATGTTGATGGCTGGTGGTGTGGAGCCAGAGAGTACGGGGATGGCTTCGTACTTTGAGGCCGAAGACCACGAAGAGTCGGACGATGATGGCGACGATCAGGAAGACGAAGGGGAGGAAGAGGAGTGGCCCGAGGGGGCCGACATGAGCGACTGGGACGACGAAGAGATTGCAGAGTATGAGTCGTCCCGTACTCCCGTGAACAAGGCCATTGGGGATGCCCTTAAGGGCGGTCCCAAGCACGTTCAGGACGCGGACAACGCGCGGATGCCCGAGGATGACGACGTGGCCCAGGCCGCGAAGGCGAGGAACGAGGTTAAGGCCAAGCGTCCCAAGCGGGCCACGAATGAGGAAATCCGGCAGTGGGCTAAGGCCAACGGCTTCAAGGTTGGTACCCGTGGTGGTATCCGGGCGGAGATCAAGGAAGCGTACATGGAGGCTCACAGCTAGTCTCTGATACCCTCGGGGAGGGTGCGCCGCACCCTCCCTGCCCCCTTGCATCCTGAAAGGCAACAATGGCAAAGCGTCCTATACCTAGCAAGGCCGTATATCATGGCACGATGGGGGAAATTACGAAGGCACTTGAACCGCACACCGAAGGGGACCCCATCGGGGTTCTTCTTTCGCTAATGTCCATGTATTCGGTGGCCATCGGCAATGGCCCCCGGGTCCGCGTGGGAAACGATTTCCATCCGCTCACCGTGTGGTCAATCCTCGTTGGCGAGACATCTAGTGGACGAAAAGGGACCGCTACAGGAGAAGCGAGGCGTATTGTCACGCAGGCATGCCCGAGCCTCATGAACCCCATGACGCATCTCATTTCTGCGGGGGTTGCTTCGGGCGCTGCCCTTGTAAGCGAGCTGCACAGTCGTGCGCTTGAAGCTGGTTGGGTGGATGGTGCGGAGTCTGGTGCTGATGACGAGGAAGGCGATTCTTCGTCCGTAAAGATCAGCGACGGATTTCAAGCTCTTCTGATTGCGTCCGAGTACGCTTCCATCCTCAAGCGGTCGCGTATTGATGATTCGCTAGGCCAAAACCTTCGTGTCGCCTGGGAAGGCGATACCATTTCAAATATTACCAAGAAGGAGACCCTAGTTGTCGGGGGTCCTCACCTTGGCGTGATCGGCCATATCACGCCCGGGGAGCTGGCTGCCAGCCTGTCAGCGGCCGACTTGGCGGGTGGCTCCGCTAACCGGTTCCTGTGGGCATACGTTCAGCGGCAAAGGTCTCTCCCCCACGGCGGCAACCTGTCCATGACTGAGATGGACAGGTTGGTTGAATTGTTCCGGGAAGCGGTGAAGTTCGGAGCTGAATTTAAGGGTGAGATCCCTAAGAACTCCGAGGCTTACGACCTTTGGGGAGACGGAGGGTTGTACGAGGATGTCAATCGGCTGGTGACGGTTTCCGGGCGCATGGAGTCGTTTGCCGGTCGCGGTGTTCCCTACGTCAATAGGTTGGCCGCTCTCTATGCGATCTCCGATCGCCGTACAGAGATTTCTGTTGATGACCTTCACGCGGCCGTTGGTGTCGTTAAGTACATGATCGACAGTGTCTCTTTCGCCATCATGCAATACGAGGGCGATACGAAGAAGGAAACCGTTATTCCCATCGACCCCACGGGGGCAGAGGTCAGAGAAGGGCTTCCCGCAAGGCTCCTTAGTTACGTCAAGGAAATGAAAGGAGAGGTGCCCACTTCTAAGGCTTGCCAGAAGTTCAGTGTTTCGATTAAGGAACTTGACCAAGCCGCGTATCTGCTTAACGGGGCCTTGGTCAAGGTTCGCGTCCCTACGGACTCTAGGCCGAGCTTGCGTTACCGGTACACGGGACAGGAGCCCGCCGCCCCCACCACAGCGGTAGCGGTCTCACCAGAGCCGGAGCGGGCGGAGATTCGGGAGGCTGTGAAAGCCCCCTTGAAGCCCAGGCGGAAGAAGTCCAAAAGGGTGGCAGGCAGCCCCTTCGTGGACCTATAATGGCCATGACTCCGAAGGCGGCTTTTCGACCCTACCGATAGAGAGAACTATTTTAATGGCCGTAATGAGGGCACTTGCCAACTGTGTCAACTGCCAAAGGTCGTTTACATTCTGCCCTGAGTGCGTGAACGCACTGCCAATCGACCCTGAGACGGGCCTCCCGCCCGACGTGGAGATTAGAGAGGGGAAGGCCGTGAAGGTGCCGGCCTCGGCGGAAGCTGTCGCGCGGGGATCGAAGAATCGGCAGGCAGTGTGTGACCCCTGTGTACTTAGTTCGCCCCTGGGAAAGAGCACGATGGGATGGGAGGAACGACACAGGCGGTTCCATGCCAACGCTGATGCAGATTCCGACCTACTAGGTGAATACGACGCTTTCTAGTGGTTTCCATGCCGCCCCTCGGGGTGGTGTGGTGGCCACTAGAAATAGAGATGAAAGAGGAGGACTCATGTACGATGAAGGAACTAGGGTCTATTACCGGGAAAACGGTAAGGACGATAGGGGAACGGTTGTGGAAGACACGGGAACCGGTGTGGTCGTCCGCTGGGATACCGAGATGGCCGGGGAACCGGAAGAATACGAGTACCGCGAAGTGAGGAAGCTGTGACCTACTGCCAAAACTGCAAGAGCGCCCCGGAAGAGTACAAGGAAGAGATTCACGAATCCCCGTGCGGCTACTGCGGAAGCGGTGGACACGCCTTCTGCCAGTGCGGTGATGCGCTTTCAGCAATAGAGAAGGGCATCAAACGGTTCACTCCCCCTGAGAACATCTACCAAGTTCGTTCTAGGAACGCCTAGCGGCCTCTGCGCCGCCTCTCTCAGAGAAGATCTGGAGGGGCGGCGCGGTGGGTGCTATGGTCTAAGCGCTCCAGGATAGAAAGAGAGAACTCTATGCGAAAGTCGCACGAAGTGGAACGCAGGGGAAATTTCCTTGATGGCAAGGATATCCATGACGTTCTCAACATGCATGAGTCACACCGTGTACTTGCCGCGCGAGTGATTGACGCGAACGAGATCGAAAAGGGGGATATCGCCAAGCGGACCCCCGAACCCAATGGGTCAACTCCCTGGTGGCGCGTTACTGACGTACAGAAGAAGAGGGACGGGCGCGTAGTCATCAAGGGTGAAATTTACGCGCTTGCTTGGCGTGATCTTGAGGCGTGGGAGGAGAACGAAACCCTGGAACTGCTGACGGGAGGCGAAACGCCATTCTTGTCCATCAGGGATGAGCAGTCCGAGCGGTACCGCAACGGGGCCTAGCGGAGTCCGTTCCGTCCTTTGGGGCGACGTGGTGGACGCTCGGCAGGAAGGTTAAGCATGAAGGTTCGGATTAGCTACACGCTGAACATTCCTGATGAAGGGGTGGAATCGTGGATGACTGCATATGGGAAGGCAAAAGGGGAAGTGAGGGAGGATATCAAGGAGGCGGTGAAGAACGATTTGCAATGTGGGTACCATGCAGAGCTCACCGGATGGGGAGTTGAGGGAAAGTAATGCATGACGAGGACTTCAAAGCCATTGGTCGATTTGTTTACGAAAACCGTGAGATTATCCTATCGGCCTTGAGTGAAAAGAATCGGTTGGAAAGAGAGTTGGAGGATCAGGATCTCCGATACAATGAAGCGCTGTGGCGGCTTGCGGCTCTAACGGGAGAGCCGCTAGAAGTTGTGGGATACACGTACCGGCTCCCCGACCTTCCCGACACTGAAGAGGGCTGATGGATAAGAGTGCATACGACAAGTACGTATCCGACGCGCTCAAAGTTATTGAAGAGCACGAGCGGGCATCTGGTGAAGCACGGGGCCTGCGTCCCGCAATCGGATACCTGCGGGCTTCTCCCGGAGCGTCGGCCGGAATGGATGCCCTGGTGGATGAGGCGGAGCGAGAGGGTTTCTACGTCACCGAATGGGTTGTGGACGAAGGTGTCTCGGGGTCTGTTTCTCCCTGGGATCGTCCCGGCCTTGCTCCCTGGCTGGGGGATAATCCTCCCCGGGAGTTCCAAGCGCTCGTGTTTCGAATAAAATCCCTGGTGAGGATGACCAATCACATGGTGGAAATTCGAGAATGGGCAGACCGAACGGGACGCCTGTTGATTGGAATCTAACACCTCACCCCCCGATAATAGATGGAACGAGAGTAATGCAGCTCAACCCCCTGGACGAGAACCCCGACGACGTGAACCCGGACAACCTGACAGAGGACCGCATCCGGGAAATGGTGGAAGCTCTCAACCAGTCCGACGACTGGCAGGAGACTGCACAGGAGTTCCCGGAGACGTGGGACTTTCACGAGGAATCCCCCGATCGAAAGGCACACATCGACCTGTTCGGTGTGCATGAGATCTATGATCGCCGTGTCATCCTCTACCGGGACACTGACGGAAAGTGGAAGGCTACCGGATTCAGTAGGGCATCCCGCTACCGAGTCCTGAAATAAGAAAAGCCCCCCGGCCGACGCCGGGGGGCTTTTGTGTTTATGCGGTCAAACCGATAGAGATGGGGTAAGGGTTGGGCTCTGGCAGGGGAGGGATAGGGGCGGGCTCAGGGCCGATCCACGTACCGTCTGCGAACGCCAGATGCGACATGTACAGGGGCGGATAGGCCCCGCCTCTCACAACGTCAATCGCTGCCCGAGTTTCATTCCCTGCCGCCCCGTCTGCGGTCAAACCGTGGTCAGTCTGAAAGGCCATGATGGCGTTGTAGAGCTGATCCCCATAGACCCCGTCCGCGCTGCCAGACGGAAGATAGCCAATCGCAATCAGCTCTTCCTGTAGCTCTGTCACAGCCTGTCCGCTGGACCCCCACTGAATGAGGGTCCTACGCCGGTACCGATAACCAGTAAGTTGGACGTCTCCGCCGCTGAGGTCAGCACCAGCGAATGAGAATTCTCGATACTCGTCCTCCTGGTGCTCAGAGAACACCCTGAAAACCGGATTATTGGTCGTCGTGTACTGAGCCTCAATGCGTAGCCACTGCCCTACGGGCTGGGCAACTCCGGACGCTGTAGGAGAGATCTCGTCCGCTGCGATATCGGCCGGAGACATCTGGAGATACAAGTTCCCGTAAGACGTTTGGTGGGCAATGAGGCCCACGTCTCCGAAGCGGGCAATCCAACGGCGCTCACCATTACCCGTAGGAATCTGCGGAAACCAGCAATACCAACGAATCGAGAAAGGAAGATCATTGAACCCAGATACGCTTAAGCGCGGTGTTTCTTGTCTGTGTTTCCCTGTTTTGATCTGAATCGTATTCAGGTTGTGAAGCGTGTAGGTGTCCGAGTATTCCGAGTGGCCCGGAGTCGTGACAGTCATCGGATCACCCGATGCGGTAAGACTATTGTCAGTGGGAACCTGACCTACCGGACCTGTGAGAGTGTTTTCAAAGGCGAGAGTCCAACTCACTGAACATACACCTCAAATGTCAGATCAAGACCTTCGGCACCCTCCCCCATGATTACCTCGGGGACAATTTGCTTGCCTTCCTGTAGTACATGGAGGAAATTGGTAGTGACAAAAGTTCTGCTTGTTGGTGTCAGTTCTCCAGAGACAAGCTCAGTGGTTTGACCGGTGTCCCTGTCCCGCTCTAGAAGTCGGACAGTGGCGTTTCCGCCCTGCAATACGTCGATCTCTGCGTAGAACAGCGTCACTTCCTGCAAGTGGTCATGGAGGTTGGTGTAACGATGCCGCGAAACACTGGAGCCCAGGGTTCCGCTCATGTCCCACATCAGCGGCATTCGGAGGCAGGGAGTATTACCTTCAAGAGTTGTGACACGTTGGTCGAGTGTGTCTACACGAGTTGTGTTCTGAGTGGACGTAGAAAGCGCGGTGTTTGCGTTTGACTCCGCCTCGGTCGTCCGGGTTTGGAGATCTGAAATTGCTAGATTGATCTCGTCAAGCTCGGCTACCTGTCCGTCAATAGCATCCACCTCGGCCTGTAGAGCCTCAATGCGAATCCGGATATCAGCATGTGCCTCCGGAGAATCCATGTGCTGTGTCAGTTCGTGATGCGTGTCTACCGGGGCCATGCCGGTACGACCAGCCCCGAAATCAACCCAGACGCGATAGGGGTTCCCCGGGATGGCGAACACCTGGAGAATGCCCCTCTCGTCGCTGTACACCTGAGAGTCCGCCGCCTGGTGCCAGATGAGGGCGTCAGGGTCGTAGACCCACACCTCATCTGCGGGCACGGCGTCAGAGGCCGGGGACAGGTAGACGTAGCTCGGGGCTGAGGGAACCCGAGAGCCGTCCATCAGCTCAGCCGCCGCATCAGAGCCGCCCCCAAAGAGACGTGAGCCCGCAGGCACAGGCGATCCCGCGAGATCGCTAAACGCCTGGATGAGATCAGGCTCCATCGTCGGCCCCCTGGTCCTGGTGCTCGTCGTTCGTCTTGTGCCAGTAGGCCACCAGTCCGGTAACGAAAGCTTGCACCAGGGCGAAGGCGAGGAACTGCCAGTCAATGCCGTCCGCCCACGTCAGCGAGACGATGACCTCAAGAGCGCAGATGACGCCCGCAGCAATGGCACCCTGAAACCATGTCCGATTCATCCGATTCCGGGGAGTCTGTACAGATCCGGGGGCGGGAGTTTCAAAAGTTTCTCGGTTCAAAGTTTCTCCTACGATACTATTATTTGGAGTGGCGGCCCCCTGGTCCTGGTGCTCAGGGGGCACGCCGGTTTCAGCCCAGACCATCAGCTCATGGAACGTGGGCGGCTGATCAAACATCCTGCCTCTCAGGTGACGGGAGCCTCCCAGGCGGCACGCCACGTCTCGGCCCCAATGAAGCCATCCACAGTTAGACTCTTTTCCCGCTGGAAAGCCACCGCTACGCTTCGGGTCTGTGGCCCATAAAGGCCGTCCACACCGATAGTCCAGCCGCGATCCCTCATGCGACTCTGCCACCTACGAAGGTCCTCACGATGGCTGTAGTAGCCACTCACGGAGTAATAGGGGCCGGTACGAGGGCCGAAGAAATGCCCCGCCGCCAGAGGGAAGGCCGGGGCCTTCTCGGTCTCGGCGTTCGGGGTGCCCGGCTTGGAATCGCCAGAGCCGTTGAGTAGGGCACCAGAGCGAACGAGCTTACGAAGATAGTCGCCAGGGCACGAGGTAAAAATAAAGTCAGAATGACACTTG
The DNA here is from genome assembly GCF_040660275.1 of Nocardiopsis sp. NPDC049922. Lineage (NCBI taxonomy): Bacteria > Bacillati > Actinomycetota > Actinomycetes > Streptosporangiales > Nocardiopsidaceae > Nocardiopsis > Nocardiopsis sp. NPDC049922. The sequence goes on from NZ_JBFAME010000027.1 coordinate 10,716, forward strand.
ATGACCTTTCGGACACCCTTAGAAAACAGGTAGTCGCGAACGTCCCGCCACGCCCGCAGGTGCTTCTCTCCGGGCTTCTCGGAACCGCCGATCATGAAAGTGACACTGTAGTAGGTGGTGTTACCTCCGGGCTGTGCGGCCTGAGTCTTATTCAGACCCCGACCCTCAAAGACGTACCCGTGAGGACAAACCCCGAAAGAATAACCAATGTCGGCCCAGCCATTACCGTACACATGGTAACGGCGAGTGTTCTTCCAATAAGAAACACACTTGCTGTGAGATGCATCCTCACTTAGGCCGGTAGCTCCGCCGTTGTAATGGACGGCAATGCCACGCTTGGGGTTGGCGTAGGAAGCGCCAGAGGTACCCCAACCGAAATAACTACGCTCAAGAAGCTTCATAATCTTCCCCCTCCTCGGGGTTGTAGTGACGAAAAGCGTTAGGTGGCAGCACCGCCGTGGTGTAAGGCTCTACGCCTAGACTCCGGAGCTGATAGGCGTAGTCCGCCGAAACACTTCGGTAATAGTCAATGAGTGCTCTTAGCTCGGAAACCTGGGAAGCCAGCTCGGCACGCCAAGCGGCCAGATCCTCAATGTGCTGCGCCCTCACCTGGGAATAGCCCTTAAATCCCTGCCATACGGCACCAAGAAAGGCGGCCCCTCCCATAGAGAAGACCGCCGCTAGAGCTGTTGCTACGTATTCAATTTGGATGGTCCATCTCCTATCTCGTCTCGTAGATGCCCGACACTGACAACACGGCACCGCGCCTGCCGAGCAAAGATGTTCCGGGATTCTCCGAACTCATAGAATCTAGTTCCCAGCTAGGGGTATCCGTGTCTCCGGTATCGGGCGCATACAAATTGAGATATCCACCAGCATTGACGAGAGCATGGCCAATGGTCATGTTCGGAGCTTCACTACCTCCAGAATACTGATGGAAGTTGATGGGGTTGTAGTGCCCACCGTTCGGACGGACAGGAAGATACAGACGTACAGCCCTATTGGAGTTGGGGTACACGCCTCTTGTGGTCGTGATATGGATACTGAACCAGCAAAGCTTATCGGCAATCATCATGTATCGACCAGAAGCCGAATACCCAGAACTGAGACCCGATACATTCGGTTTGTAGAGCCGGGCGGAACCTATTTGAGTGAAAGGACGCCACGAGTCGGAATCACGATCATACACAGCCATTGAGCGGCTTGATTTCTGGTACATCATCTGGCCATCGTTTGGCTTAATGGGCCATGCGCTGTCCTGGGGAACGTAGAGGACTTCTGACCCGAGGTACCTACGGATGTCATCTACGCGGACGATCTGAGGGGCGTATCCGCCCTCTACGGGGTCCCCGGCCTGACTGCGGACACGAGCAAGGGGAAGATCCCACAGGCCCGGGGAGGCCGTGAAATCGCCCCAGAGCTGCCAATCAGATGGAGGCAGGGCATTGCCTGGCGATGCGGCCTGTCCGCTCCGTACGCGGATCTCAACAAAGCTGCCGGGGTCTACGGGGCTTCGGGTATCCACCGTGGGGACGATGTAGTCAATCCTCTCCTGATCCGCAGAGGAAAAGAGAGGAATGTCTACGGTAGCGGTCGCGTTGAGGCGGTAATGAAAGCCCGCAATCTTGGCTCTTCCTGGAGTCACTGAAACCGTGGAAGAACTCGCCTGAGTGACCATCAGAGGATTAGGGTCGGCGTACGGGCCTGGAGGGCGAACACCGCTGTGATGCCCCCAGTCCACGGCCATATCCGACCAATCATTCTCAGTGACCGTAGAACCAGGTCCGGCGCTGAACGGGTAACTGTGTGAATCCTCAGCCATGCCTCTTCCCAATCATGTCTAGTCGGTTCCAAATGCGCCTCACCTGTCGATACAGGGCGGGCGTTTCCGAGGCATCTCCCGTTCCTACAGTCGGTGTGATCGTGTACCGCCCCGATTCCTCTACTAGGTTCACTTCCCTCAGGATGTCTGTAATCAGTTCCCCGTCAATGTCTACTTGGACATAGTCGCCAACGAAGTAGTCTCTACCGAACTGGAATTCTTCGGTGTCGAGAACTTCCATAGAGATCGCGGCTTGTGGCTTGGAAGCCTCATAGAATTCACGCTTAGCCTGTTGAATCTGTGCTTCGGCCTCGGCTTGCTCATTGGGGTCTGTCAGGCTTCCGGGTACCGCCTGGTCCCTTCGGTCTAGAAACTCTTCCTTCCAGATCCCCCATTCACCCAGCGGCCAACTCGCCCCCTCGCCGGTCTCTTCATCATAGTTGTCAACGGGGAAATAGTGGATGTTGCGATCCTTCCCCTGCCCATCAAATGCGAAGAAAGCTCGGTTAGCCCCCGGAGACCTGAGGGAGTACTGATATCTGCGTAGATTCCCCAAGGCGGGGGAAAAAGTATTCTTCTTGGCTGATTCCTCGGGGTTGGGGAAGAACAGTCTTGGGGTGATCTGTTTTGAATCCGCATCCCAAACCATGCGGAACCCACAGGGGACAACCCTTCCGGCCTCATCAACCGCTGTGGCGGCCTTCTCTCTAAAGACATTGATGAGTGAGTCGTACCGGGCTTTGAAGTTGATGCGGGGATACTCGTCCCGGGTAGGTCCTCCCCCTGGTGAGCCGGGTTCGGTATTCGTGAGGAGCTTGTACCCGGGCAGGGTCCTGTACCCCTCGGTGTCTCCCGCTCTCCTGCGGGTGCTCCCTTCTGAGTCCGTGTACGTCTCGCCATACTTGGCAATCTCAGATAGAGGGCCGAACTGGTAGGAAGGCACGGCCACCAGGGCGCGACTAAAGGCGTAACTTGTCTGCTGGTCGTACGCTAGGCGGTAGCGGCCTTGATAAGTGTCGTTGCCCTCTGGGAAATCCGGTGTCGGTGTCCATAGGTTGTCGGCAAGGACGTGATTGTCACAACTGCCGATGAAATCCACAGAACCAAGACCCTTGTTGGAGTCGTCCCAATACCGTTCAATCTGTGTCAGAGGCCCGGATAGGAGAGGATTATCCATGCCCTGATACCAAATGAGGATCTTACGGCCGGGCTTGAGCAACTTAGACTGATCCGTCCCGGCCGGGCACCTCAACCGCCACGTGGAAACGTCATTGAATCGGATCACGAGATTGATCCTGAGGTATTGGTCAATCTGTCCAATGCGTTCCCAGTATTGATCACGGCGCTTGAGGGGGCCGAACTCGTCGTGAGTGACGAGCTGCATAACCTCAATAAGAAACCTACTCATCAAGCCCCCAAGAACTTCGGCATGTAATCCAACGCCACCGTTCCCTTGGGTTCAGATCCGGGGATGGCGTGAATTTGGATTCTTGCACTGCTTTCCCCCTCCGGGATCGGCCATAGGTCACGGGCTTCTAGATGCGGCCAGAGGTTCGTCTCTCTTGTGAACTCAACACCGTTCATGACTCCCTCATAGACCCACTTCTTTCCCGGGCGAGTATCAACCCGGATAACCTTTCCATTGGTCGTATTATCGGCCTCATAGCTCAGGTGGAATGACTCGCCCGTCGTCTCATTGTTGAGAGTGACGCCAGCACCCTTGTAGTCCTTAATGGTCCACAGAGGCCACGTGTCCTCGTCGCCAGAGATAGAGATCTGAATAGAACTCTGAGACGGCACATCAGTGGAGATGTGCATACCTAGGAACGGCTCAGGAGTAATGACGGGCTCACCGTTTCTCACTCCTCGGCCATCATAGAAGTTGACCGTGTTTGGGGTGGATCTATCGAATACGAGTGAGATGTTGTCCCCGTACCAGAAAGGATCTGGAGCTTGAAGAACAACGCCGAACTTGCAATATGTGAACTGTCCGGCGTCTTGCTCGTCGCCCTCTAGGCCGCTGGCGTAATAGCATCGAATGGTACGGCTGGACCCATCCCCCTCGGTCACCCGAAGGGTTCCAAGGCCCTTCTTGGGGTTGAACAGGTTGAGCACCCGCCGTTTGATCTCCAGGAGTCTACGCCTGTCAGGAGCCCACATAAACAGGGGGATCATCAGCTCACGATGTTGTGCCCTGACTCCCCGATAATACGACCCATCAAGAGAAGGAAACTCCTCTAGCTGTAGGTCATACGGAGGGGCATCAAAACCCTTGATGCCCGGCTGGACAACCACCCCGGCATTCCAACCGGAGATGTCGCCGGTCAGAAGAACGGAACCACCGTTGCCGGAAGTCCACGTAATCTCTGACCGACGCCATCTCTCGATTGCTGGGATATCAGGAGTCTCCGGGCCAGGATCGACAGGAACGTCAAGCCTAACCGGAATCGGCATTCAAACCCCCTACCCGTAAATAGTGTCTGCATAGTTCATGGCCTTGATGATGCTCTCCTCAGTTGGCACGTTGGGAGCGGCATTAATCGTGAAGTGATATGCCTTGTGAGGCAGGCCGATCTCTTCAAGAAGCGTTGCTGCCCTCTGTTGATCGGTCAGCGGGATAACCGCCTCTCGGCCAGCTTCGCCAATGACGGCCCGGGTTGGGCTGTTGATCACGGCACCCTTGGCTAGCCAGTCCTCGGGGCCATCAGGGTCAATGCCACCGCCTAGGACGCCGGGCGGATCAGCGAACTGCCCCGGCCATCCCTTCACGGTGAGGCCCTTGAAAGGTCCGGACTCGGCACGGCTTCCGGACAGGCCCCAGCGGGGCCGACCATAGCCCCGGGCGGAACTGCGAACTGTACGGCGAATGGTGTCGCTCTCGTTGCCGCCAATGGTCTGGAAAAAACCACCGCCTAGCACCTTTTCGACAATGTTGATGTGCTGGCCGCCACTGCCGTAGGTGACAATGTCGCCCGGCTGAATACCTCTCGTGCCAAAGTGGTAATCTCCAGCTCGGGACGAAGCCCGTTCCCAGGTGGCCACGGCGGGCCAACGATTGCCGGGAGTCCCCTTCGGGGAGTTCCAATAAGCCTTGTTCGCCTTCGCTTTGTCTACGACCCAGCTCACGAAGTCGGCACACCAGGCTTCGCCGTTGAACTGATTGAATCGGTTCCGATCGGTCGCGCCGATCTCGTATTCTCTGCGGGCAACGTCAATGACCTTCCTGGCGCTACCACCAGAGTTCGCGGCCTTGTCCACCAGGCCGAGCCACTTGGAGACTCCGGGGAACCCGCTTCTAACGTCGTCGGCCCCTCGGGGGCCGTAGCCGCCTGAGAGGGACGCGAAGAAGTCCAGAGAAGGACTAAGGAGATCCTTCACGGCCGCCTTGAAGGCGGCTGTGTAACCCTCGTAAGGGTCGTCCTGGTGCCTTCGGACCCATGCCCTACCGTCAACAATGCCGCCTGTAGAGAAGCGGCTGATCTCACCGTTCATTGCCGCCCGGTTCCAAGCATTGATCAGCTCAGGGCCAAGCATCCGCGTAACCTCGGGGCGTAGAACGGCCTCGCCTGCCGACAACATCGCGGGAACAGTGTCAATGCCTGGCTGATAGCCCGGGAGGATTCCACCAGTGGACAGGTAGACCGGACGTAGAGGGTTACTCACACCAGCCAGAGAGGACATCTGAGAAAGAACCCCCACGATGCCCTTGCTGTAGCTGGTGTTCACCAGTCCCTCAGTGGACCGGTTCATATCCCGAACCATCGAACGCCAGTGGTCGCGTGCGTCTTTCGACGTATCACGGATCGTAGAGACGATGGAGTCCGCTCGGCTCCTGGTCGTGCTCTGGATGGCGGACCAGCCGTCAGAGATCTCTGAGGTCATGCCTCGCATGCCGCTGCGGACATGGCTCTCCGACTGCCTCATGGCGGGCCGGACAACCCTCTCAGTCAGGGTGCCCAGGGCCTCCCTTGAGGAGCTGGTGACATCGTCCATCGCCCTGATGGTCGTGCCGGTTACCTTGTCGGCGGACGTCTGCCAGTCGGTAGCAATGTCGCCCGTGGCGGCCTCGTACTCACCCACCAGGCCCTCAAGCATCTTCCCGGCCTCAGGTACCGGAGTAGCCAGCACAGGGCCACTCAGGACCGCAGAAGCGGCATCAGTGGCAGCCTTGGAAGCGCCGACAATGCCACCAGCAGCAAAGCGAGGGATTGCCCCCGACATAGCCCCAGCGTTCCAGCGGTCAATAGTGGACTTGCCGAGCCACCGCACGACCTCCGGCCTTAGGATTCCTTCGCCAGGGGACAGAAGAGCGGGAACGGAATCAATGCCCGGAGCATAACCCGGGATAACTCCACCCTGCGCCCTTCTTTCGGGCTCTTCATCAGGATCACCAGAGAAAAGACCAGTGACCTTATCCCAGGCTTCGCCCACGCCATCCACGACCGGCTTAATCCAATTGTCGTAAATGTCCTGGGCTTTATCGCCTAGGGCATCCCAGATTTCATCCCACTTTTCACGGAAATCCTCGAACTTGCCCCGAACAACTTCCGTGAAATCGACCAGTTTTTCACTCAGCCATTCGATCTTTGGCCCTAGCTTTTCAGCGACCCATTCAACCGCATCAGCAATCCAGCCAATCAAAGGAACTAGCGCTTTCTCGATTAGCCATGCTAGAATTGTCGCCGCCAACTCGATAATTGGGGCGAGAATAGAAACGACCAAACCGAGAAGCGTGCCGATTAGCTCAATCAATGGCATTAGTGCTTCAATGATCGGCATCACGGCCTCTAGAAGCATCACCAGAACTGGAAGCAAAGGTGAAAATGCCTCAAACAACTGAAAGACGATCGGAAGGAGAGTTTCGATCGCTGACATGAGCAAATCGCCAATAATGGGGACAAGTGGCGAGATTGCCCCTAGGATGCTGGTGACGACAGGCAGAAGGAAATTCAGGGCTTCTAGAAAAGCGCCTGCAATCATTTCAACTACCGGCATCAAGGCAATAAGCAACTCGCCTAGAATTGGCGCTAGGGCACCCATTACTTCTACGATGAATCCGGCTATTTCGCTCAGGAATGGTGAAAGCTGCGTCAGTAGTTCCCCAATGATTGGAACCATTTGTTCGATCATGGGGCCTAGGGCTGCTGCCAGTTCCTCAATTACTGGGCCTAGGATCTCGCCTAGTTGCTCAAGAATTGGCGTGAAAGCAAGAAGCGCAGGAGTCAGGGCAACAATGGCAACTGTCAGCGCTGGCAGGAGTGCGTTGCCAAATGCCTCGGCTAGTTTCTGGAAAACTGGTGCCAGCATTTCAAGAGCGGGAGCGAGAATTTTTTGTAGGCTCTCAAGAGCTGGACCTAGTACGGAGTCCAATACCGACATCAGGGCACCGACAGCGCCGAAGGTTCCTCGGGCTGCCGCTACAGCTCCCCGTCCCGCAGCTTGAGCCCCACGGCCTACGGCCTGAACGCCGGACCGTGCAATGCCACGGATGCCGCCCGCTTCCTCGTACCTCTGCCGAATGGTAACGACGATGTTCCGACCAGACTCGCGAATCTGATTGAACTTGCGTTCTGTGAAATCAGACAGGTCCTCTAGTGCGGCCTTCGCCATGTCGGACGCTTCACCCCAAGACTGAGGCATTTGCAGCTTGACGAATCCGGCCATGTCTCGGACATCAACACGAAGATCATTGACTCTGTCCATGATGCGGGTGAAGCCGTCATTCACCCTGCCGGGAAGCTCGGCCGCTGCCCTACCGAAATCAGCAATACGTGAGCCAGCCCGGGAAAGACCCTCATTGACGTCGATGAGGCGGTTAACGACGAACGCCTGAGTTCCGTACGAGAAATCACGTACACGATCCCGGGCACTTGTGGCCGCCGCCCCCAGGCGGTCAAAGGCGTCCGTGCCCTGACTCCAGCCGGAAGACGCAGCACTGCCTAGATAGTCGCCTACGCCCTTGATTCGCTCCCGAAGGGTCTGAGACTCGTCTCCAACCTTGGTAATCTCTCCGCTCATCTCAGAGGCCGAAGAGCCGACATTGTCCATGCCGTCACCGAGATCCACCAACTTCTCAACCGTCTCATTGAGGCTGGCAACATTGTCCGGCAAGAGCCGGAGACCAGAAATCAGGGAAGCAATCCCACGGCCGATGAAGCCGACTGCGACCATAACGGGACCAAGGAAGGCCGCGATACCAAGAAGGGCAACGCCAAAGTTAGAGATTTCCCCTTCGCCGTTGGTGATCGAATCCAGGAATCCGTTTAGGGCTTCAAAACCTTGGGTGAGGTGAGGAACGATGAAATCTAGAGCACCGCCAATAGTGGGAACGATCCGGGTTAGAGTCTCTTCAATCTGATTGAAAAGTTCGATCCACATCGCCGGACGTTCGGGATTGACGATCTCCATCGTTTCATCCGTGCCGTTGATTAGGTCACCAAGCGAGTTGCGAAACCGCTCCACGGCATTCTGCCAAGCGTAGAGGGGAACCGTGTTGGCCATATCCGCAGCAGTGCCGTTGTACTGGCTCATCTCCTCAATGAGCTGAGGCCAAATATCATCCGCGAGTAGCTTGCCCTCTCTGCCCAGCTTTCGCAGAGCCGCCTCACTCTGGCCAGTCGCTTCCGCCATGAGACGCCACACAGGAATACCAGCATTGTTGAGCTGATTCATGTCCTGGGCGTAAATCTTGCCGGACGCCATCGACTGAGACATACCAATGACAGCACGACGCATCTCGTCAGCACCAGCGCCATAGGCCGCCGTGGTATCGCCCAAGACCTTTAGCCACTCGGTAGCGGTCTCAGCCTCCACCCCGGCCGCCATAAGGCGTTGAACACCGTTCGCCAGCGGAGCAAATTCAAAGGTGCTGTCTTCTGCGAACTGGCGAAGGTCGGCAAGCTGGGCATTGGCTAGTGCTGTGGCCTCAGCCAGGGAGTGCCCCGCTGTCTCTGCGAGACGTTGAATGCCGATTCTGGCCTTTTCCAGTTCAGCCCCAACCTGGAGACCCCAGACAGACACAAGAGCCAGAGAGCCTGCGATAGGGGCCGTAATAAACAGGGACCAGTCTTGCCCGAAGCCCTGCATCCTATTGGACCACTGACGCACGGATTCAGCAGTGTTCCGAAGCTGTTGATTGGTAACGTTTCCCAGACCGACGATGTTTCTCAGTCCTCGGCTCATCACCTCTTCGGAGTGGGTCACCGTGGCGTTCAACTCGTCCCAGATCGCCCTAGTCCTAGCCAGAGTTCGGGCGACGTCACGTTGAGCGTTCACCGTTTCGTGAGACACCACGCTGGCCTTACGCATGGCGGCAGCAAACTGATCGGCAAAGGCCGTTTCCAGGCTGACGAAATCCTGTAGGAGATTGCGAGACTGGCGACGGACGATGTTGGCAGAATGGGAGATGGACATAGCTTCACGAGAAGCTAGGCGGGCTTCCTTAAGGGCAGCCCGGAAGTTCTTGACGAATGCTCTTTCTCCGTCGTTCTCACTCGCTAGCCCATTCGAGAAGTCTTTGGCTACATCCTTACCGGCCCGAGACGCTGACCTCCTCATACGCTTGACGTCAGCGGCATCCGCAAAAGTAATGCGACCCTTAGAGGTCTTGGTGATGGCATCCACCAAAGACTCACCGTAGGCGGTCCCGGCCTTCGTGGCTTCTGCGCTGAAAACCCGCCCGAGGCTCGGAAGCTCTTTTTCTAACCGCTTGGACATGGCGGTGGTGAGGCTCGCACCCATAGCCCGGCCAGCATTACCGCCCATAAGGGCCATACGCCGGTTTAGGGTCGTCTGAAATCTGTCAACGGCATTCTTGCTGAGGCGCGGGGTAACTTCAATATATCCCGAACCAACCTTAATAGGTGAAGACACGAGACCCCTCCTTCCTAAAATTGCAGGGAAGCGAACACCGAAGCCACCTTTTGAGGAGAAGCAAAATCACCCTGAGGGGCCTTCTTAGTCGGCTTCGGTTGGTCCTTGGGATCACTGTCTTGCCCCGGTCTCTTGACCGGCTCCGGGAATCTTGGATCTTGCTTGAAGTTCACGCGCTGGAATAGGTAGTTCGACAGGGCAACTTCATCAACCAAGGCGGCTAGAAGGTGCTCCGTTGTTTCCCAAGAAGCCGACTTATCTACCGCACCACAAAGAGCCGATCTACCCGGCATTCCCAAGAGCCGATGAACCAGGACATGAACCCTTCGCAACGAGAGCTGTCCCCTGTAGAGGTCCAAGAGGTCAAGATGGAAAATGTCGAGTAGATCGGCCTCAACTTCTGCGGGATACCGGTGCAGAACATAAGCCGTGACCTTTAGTTTCCCAGGTCATCAAATCCAATCGCGTTCAGAAGCTTCTCAAGGAAGTCCAGACCCTCACGGATGGTCGGCCGATGCTCCCGCCACTGGGCTAGCTGATCATCCCCAAGAACACCCGCTAGAATGGCTGACTCGTTGTTAGCCCGGATGGCCTCTAGAATCTCCCAAGGGAGATCAAGGGCACTGGGAACGGTATACGTATCGCCCTTGAACTCAACGGTAGCCATGCCCTCATTGGCCTCGTTGTTCTGAGCCTCGTCGGTGGTCTTGCTGTCCTTGGCGGCGGTCTTGGTGGCCATTAGGTGTACCCCTTTGCTGCGGTTGGTTAGATGTGTTTAAGGTGTCGCTTAGCTAGTGGTTAGCTCTACTGTTGCGGGCGACACCATTAGGGAGAAGGGACGGACCCGTCAGCGGTCTTCATCAGAACCTTGCCCAGGGAACCGTTAAGGTCTAGGGCCTGAATGGTGACGCCGAGCTGCTGCGCATCCGTCTTGGTAAGGCTGATCGCGTTACGCTCAGACAGCATTCCCCGAGGAACGATTAGTCGGGCCTTGGTGCCAGACACCAGCACGGGAGTGGCCCCAGAGGTGTCCTCTACGAAGTCGCCCCATTCAACAATGACAACGTTCTCAGCAAGCTCAGGCGTGGAACTTAGGTCAAGTACCTTGGTGCCGTCCACACCATCAACAAAGTCAGTTCCGAAGTAGACAGGAACGGTGTTCTCGTCAAACTGCATCATGGTAAAAGCAAGAGTGGCGCTAGCAGACGCCACGACAAACTTAACCGGCGTTGCGCTCTGGTGAACGTTAACCGGGTTGGTTTCAACGGAAGGGGTGAGTTCAATTCCATCCTCGGCCGTGTATCCCATTGCAGTGCACTCGGCCGGAATCGCGGCCATGACATCATCCATCAGGCCGCTAACATCGGTGCCCTTCGGGGCAAAATAAATGGTTGCCTTGGGGGCAAACCGGATAGCATCGGCATTCTGGTTATTGGCCAACGTTTATCCTCCAGTCTCGTAATAGAAGAAAGAGAAATCGACAATGAATCTCTGTTCACCGGAATCCTCGTCGGGAAGGTCGTTGGGGCCGGACGCCACGGAATCAGTGATGACCACGCCGGAAGAGGCATGTAGATCGACATTGAGAACCGCCGCACGAACCCTCATGGCAAGAGAAAGGGCCTCCTGCTTAGAAGGCCCGTAACAATGTGCCGTGTAGTCAGCTACCTCTAATCGGTGTTGAACTACTCTCTCCATCCCTGAGAGCGCCACCAAGACGAGAGAATCGCCTACCTGATGTCCGACTCTGTCCGCCTTGATTGGGGCGCTTATGGTTGATCTCAGAGCCTCAGAAGCGAGGATGATGGGGTCTTTCATCGTTCCGGTCTTCCTGTCTCACGGCCTCGGCCGGTAGCGCCACGTGTAGAGCTGCGATTGCCTGGTTTAGGCTCCACGGCTCCGCGAATACGAGGACCGCCTACCTGTTGTTTCTTGAGGGCCTTTGTCATGATGTATTGGCCCGGATGCCACTTGCCTTTGAGATCAGTCCAGCCAAATTCGATTACCATCTCATGGCGGCTGGCCACGACCAGACCCCGAATCCCTTCCTTGGGATCTCTCTGGATATACGCATTCACGTTGCCTCGGTAGGCATTGCCTCTGGTCCTGGGGGCCGTCCCGCGAACTTCCTTGTCGATGTTTCCTGTGACGCGCTGAACCTCGGTAGTCATCTCTGGTGTTTGAGCCGCGCGCCACAAGGCAGAGCCATCGACGTTAAACGACGCGGACATTATTCGACCCTTCGGACATAGACCTTGGTGTATCGGATTCGGAAAAGGGATCGAGAGAAGGGCACTCCTTCAATCACCCAAGTAGCGCCGTCTACAAGCACACGATCTTCTTTCTGGAAGTCCCCGTGATGCATGTACAAGGTGGCTTTTTCCATAGCCGCCTCATCATCTACAGGGCGAATATCGTTCGTGGATCTGTACTGGAGTGACGCAGGACCCGAATACACCACACTAGCGTTGTCCCAGTCCCGACGCTCCCCGTAGGGGGTTTCAATGAGAGGTGCCCTAAGAGCCGTCACAATCGTGTTGAAGATCATCAAGCACCCCCCTCAAGCGTCGTCATGCGAACCGTGCCGAACTTGAGCCGATAGGCACTCAGGGCATTTCGAGAAGAAGAGGAGAGAGAACCCGATCCCGTTGAATAAGAATAGGAAACCTGAACATCTCCGATGTTCTCACTCCGGAGACCGGGGACCGTGTTAAAAGCGCTGATGGACTCCGACAACACCACGGCCTTGACGTCAGCCGGAGGCGGATCGCTGAACGTCCGCTTACAGTACGAGGTGACAAGCGCGGAGACGTCATCAATGATGGCCTGTGCCCGTCTGTTCTCAGGCTCGTCTAGATCCCTGCCTAGTCGATCCCGGAATTCGTCCACGGTGGCTAGAGGCATAGGTCTAGGCCCCCGGGTCTAGATCGGCCGTAGTAGGCTCTACAGAAAGACCCTGAACGGTGTCAGTCACCGTTACAGCACACGAACTACTGGACCCATCAAACGTTGCCGTAACCGTGGCCGAGCCCGCCCCCACTGCCGTGATGAGACCCGCCGTGTCCACCGTGGCAACCAGCTCGTCACTGGAGCTGTAAGCGGCGGAAGCGGTCACATCAGATGTTGAGCCACTGCCATACGTGGCCGTAACGGTGAGCTGCTGTGTGGTTGCCATTCATGTTCTCCTATCGGGTATCGCTTAGCTAGTCGTTAGCTGGCTTGTTGGCGGCGATACCATCACGGAGAAGGGGCAGGAACAGTGCCGACAACCACCATCGCCTCAGGGCGCATAAGCTTGCTACCAAACACGTAGAGGCCCTTTACGGCATTCGTAAACTTCTTCTCGGGTCGGTACGCCTCAAGGCGAGTAAGGGAACCGATGGTAGAAAGTGCCATCGAGTGACCAACGATCATGTGAATGTCGTGACCACCAGAATTAGGCTTGCGAACACCGTAGGCACCAGCGACGCCGGGAAGGTCGGCATACTGAGCGTCAGTCAGGTGAGAGCCAATGGTGTTGGACAGGATCACGGTCATACCGGCAATCCGGCCAACCTCGCCATTCACCAGAACCGAGCCAGCGCCGTACTTGCTGGCGTCAATGAAGTTCGGGTCAAGCAGGATCATCGCGTACTCGGCCGGACCGATTAGCAGGTATCGACCATTCTCCGGAACATTGTTAATGTCGAGAATCGTGCGAGCCTCAATGACCTTGGAATAGATCTCGGCCCCATTGGCGGGCGGGGTGATCATCTTGACGGAGCCGTGAAGGGTGCCATCACCAAAGTTATGGTCCAGGCCGTTAATCGCTGCCTTAACCGTGGCGGCAACATGTCGATCCATGCTCTCAGCCAGTGCCCGTGCATGGGTGCTGGTGAGATTCTGCATGAGGTTGAGACCCTGGGAAGTCTGGAGCTGATGAAGGTCGTCAACTTCAAAGTGGATAGTCCGGGCCTGATCAATGCGGATCAGAAGACTGTCACTCTCGGCCCGGTTAGCCTCACCAATCTCGCTATAGGGGTCGTAGCCCTCCCCAACGCTTGCCTTGTCAAGGAAGTGAGGAATCCGGACCGTGTCACCCTGATTTCGGATCTCGCCCTCATACTGGCGATTAGAAATAAGCCCACCAGAAAGGATGAGCGCAGACTCAAGATCGACAAAGAGCTGACTAGACCAAATCTCAGGAATGAAAGTCCCGAGGGTGTTGTTATTAGCCGACTGGAAGAAAGTATTACCAGTCTGAATCTGGGTACCATTACCCTGATCAGTAAAAGGCATAGATCGCCCTCCTGAATTTAACTAGATCCATTGAGAAGGTCGTCAAAACGGCCATCTTGTCGGGCCTTGACGATTTCCTGAGGGCTCATCCGGGCCATATCGGCACGGGTGAGCTGAGGAACTGCGGAACCCCCCTGAGGGCCAAGTCCGGTGTTCTGGGGGAACCTCGGGGAACTGTTGACCTCGGGAAGGGTGTTGACAAACGAAGTAACGGCATCGGAGTTGGGGGAGCCGTCATCACCCACGAATGCGGAAAGGTTCAGGTAGTCGCTAAAGCCCTCCGGAACCTTGCGCCCCGCGCTGGCTGCCGCCGCCTTGATCTCAGCCTCGGCAAGTCGATTGCCAACCTCTGACAGGGCGGCCTTTCGCCCCTCTTCCTTGGCCTGTTCCATCGCCTTTTCGGCGTCGGTCATCTGAGCGGCCTTAAGGCGCTCAATCTCCTTGCGGGCCTTCTCTAGCTCGTTCTCGTTCTTGCGGCTGAGTGCCTTCCACTTGGCCGCGTCGTCAACGGTCTGGCCAGCACCGTTGTTGTCGTCGGTCTTCACGCCCTGGTTCTCATTGGCGGGCGTATTGTTCTCGCTGTTGTTCTGATTGTCAGACACTTTGAAACCCCATTTCGGCGCAACAAAAAAGACCACCGTTTCGGCGGTCTGTCCTGTATTGGTTAGTTAGTTCCTCGCGATTGAAGCGTTAGCCCAAAACATCGCTTCTTCAAGCTTGGTAAGACTGAGAGACTTTTCTCTTCCCTCGGGTAGAAGGGTGTCGGCATGTTCAGCCGCATCTCTCAGGGCGCGTCGCATCTGCTCGTGGGACTTCCGTTTGTTCTCATTGGGAGCGTGATAGCCAAATCGGTTATCAAGATCGGTCATTACTTGACCTCCCCGGTCTTTCGGGCGTTGTTGCCCGCGTTTCCGGGGGCTTGCTTGTCCCCGGCCTTGGTTCCGTTACCGGCAGGAGCGGAGCCACCTTGTGCCCCCGTTACGGCGGCTAGTGCCCGCTGCTCTTCAATCACGGCCTTCTGTTCGTCCTTGGCCATCTGCTCAAAGCGTTCAATCTGGGAAGGCGTATAACCATAGTCCTCCCACAGTTGCTTACGAGGAACTCCGAGACCCTGACGCAACTTAACCAAGGCATCGACCCGAACGCCCTCACTGCGGTATTCGGGATCGTCCCAAATGGTTTCAGCGTGCCATGCTTCGGCCCGTGAATCGCCCTTGACCTTGAATGCCAGCCGCATCGCCTGTTCCCAAGCCTCGCCAAAATGCAATTGGCGCTCTCGGGCCTTAGCTACTAGACCGGCCTCGGCCGACTGGATGGACTCACCGGAAGGAGCCTGCCCGCCGTTGATCAAGAAATAGTGAGGGGGGACACGTGAAATCGTGCTGATGTGCTGCACCAGCATATTGATGAGATTCACGTAATTGTTCAGGTCTGCGGCCTCAAACTGCCCCCAGCGAGCATCCTTGTCCTCAAGAAGGAACATGCGATCAATCGCAGCTCTGACAGGAGCGATTTCGTTGCCGTTCTCATCTACCGGGATCTCAATGCCAGCTAGAACACGCTGAGGATAGGCCGCAAACTCACTCGCTACGATCGCATCGGCCGCAATCTTGGTGATGGCGTCCTGGAGAGGAATGACAGGATGAATCTCAGAATAGGGAATCGTCCGACGTAGCCGGGCACGATTCTCTAACGCGACCAAGGGGACAACTCCAAGCGGGTTGGATTCCCGCTTAGGATCGCCCCACCCGTTCTTTCCCGCTCCCCTGGTGGACGTGTAGACAGCCTCAGGGGTCCACAGAGTGCAGTAGTCCGTGCCCCAGTCGTCCCGGTACTGCTTAAGCCCCGCCTGTAGCTCTCTACGGCTCCCGGGCTTGTACTGGACAACAACCTCAGAGGACGTCTCAGGGGAGATAATGGGATTATCGTCCTTGTCGCCCCAGACTGCTAGATAGGAGCGGCCTGACACCAGAGCCGCGATGTGGGCGGCGTTGGAATCTGCATCAAGAAAGTTGCGCTGCCAAATCTCCTGAGCGTCTTTGTCTGCCTCGGGCTGTTCGCTCATGCGGAAACCACGAACGTTCAGGCGCTCCGAGATGGAGTCAACAACAAGAGAACAAAAATTGTCTCGCCAGTCAACGAACATCCCGCCGAACTCTTCGGCAAACTTCTTCTGAGCGAACGCTAAGACCCGTTCCTCAGAATCATAATATTTCTGGTACTTGTCGTTCCGCCCTTGCTGGACAGCTAGCTTGCCCTCTAGATAGTGCATCCAATCCGTAGGAGTCTCGGGGGCACCACTAAACTCGTATACCATGTGCCCCCCTTCCTAGAGACCTAGAATCCTGGTACGTCGCTTCATGCGGCCATCGGCAATAGCATCGCCTCGGGCCTCATAAGCGAGAATGGCCGCGACAGCGGCATCAATTTTGTTCTTGGACTTCGGCTTGTCCTTGCGCAGGATCACACCATGCGGAGTTTCCTTGGTTAGCGCGTTGCCGATGTGCCATGCAAGCATCGGGTCCCCATCGTGAACGAGTTGGCCGGTTACCGTGCTGGTGTGAAACCGTTCAACGGCCTCGGCCATCGTCTTGACACGGTTCGTGGGAAACTTGAAAACAAGCTTTTCCCCGAAGGCCACAGACCAACGGTCAATGATGTCCTGCCAGTAATAAGGGTCCGCGTAGACCCACGCAACGCGATACTGTTTAAACGCATTTCGGAACGTGGCGTCAACGGCTCCAACGTCAACCTCCCCGCCGTTATCTGCGGGGTCCCATATGCCAAGCACGAACAACTTCCCGTCAGTAAGACGACAGCCGATCATAGCTGTGCAGTCGTCATACAAGGACCCATCGAATCCGATAGCGATCTGATCGCCTTGTTTGATGGGTGAAAGTTCGTCGGCCCTCTCGGTCCACACCTCAGAAGGAATCCACGTATCAATGGTCTCCTTGATCTGATTGAAATAGAACCTGTAAGAGTCATGCTCAGGCGTTCGCGGATCTCGGATCGCTGCAAGGATCGAATCCACGTCAACCCACGACGAATCACCGTAGGAGATTTTCAGGGCTTCCCGGATTTGGTCGTCAGTGTGCTTGGTGGTGACTGTTCCCGGGGCCTCTACACAGTCATAAAGAATGTCTGAGGCACCCTTGTACATGGCCGCTTCATGCGTCACCTGGGCTACCGAATCTTCGGCCGGATTATATGCGTTCGTTGATTCGACGTAACGCGCTGCACCCTCGGGATTCTTTCGGATGTTACGGTCAATAACCTTCGCAACCTTGTGCCCGCCGTTGCTTTCAGTCCAGTGATGAGTTTCATCAAGAACCGCAAAAGTGGGACGACCACCCTCAAGCGTGGCCGAATTGGAGGTCACCGGTTCAATCTTTCCGGGGTGGCCATCCGAAAACTGGATGATCGTCTTACCAACGTCGATCTTCTTCTCACGAATGAGAGGAGACTCAACGAGCATGCCCCGAATGGAGTCCATCGTGTTGACGGTCTGGTGAATGGCAGTGGCTGCTAGCTGAATCCAGGGAGCCGCCACGGCCACGGCAACGGGGAAACCGTTCCGGTCAAAGTGGGAGAAGCGGCACGGCCCAACAAACTCAATGATGGACAGTGCCGCAAGGAAGGGGACTTGCCCCACCCCTTTGAACGGCGCAATGCGCCCGTCCTGTAAAGCCACTTTCCTTCGTCGTCAATGACGTAAAACCACAGGATGAAACGCTTTTGCTCTGGTGTGAAACTCCACGGACCGCCCGCGTCCTTGCCGTCAGGCTGTCTAATGTTTTCCTCAGCCCAACGGATGATCTGATAACCAAGTGAGCGTGTTGGGTGCGGCACGTGCGCGGGGATGTTTCCTGTCTGCATCAGGCACCACCGCCGCCTAGCTCCCGATACAGCTCCATATCGACCACAGGGGCGTCGTTGGCTGCGTCGTACTCCTGGTCGTCATCGTCCTCCTGGGGGCTCTTGAGCGTCATCCTGAGGGACTGGCGATCTCGAATGGTGGCCCCTAGGCGCTCCTCATTCAGACGGATCTCTGCCAGGATGGACGTTTTGGGCTCCTCCCAATACGCCTGTACCAGGGGGGCGAGCATCTGTAGGCGTTCCCAGTCGGAGGACAAAAAAAGTTCAGCCTGCGGACTCTCGGCCCACGTGTCCCACCAGCGGTGTACGGCCGTGCTGTATGACGCCCTCTTGAAGAGCTTGGGGGCCTTCGGCGTCGCGTCTTCAGACACAGCAACGGTCTTGTGCTTGTTGTTGGTTCGCCTAGCGTTCGGACTAGGTCGCGGTCCTCTTCCTGCCAAGAGACCCCCTTTCTTATGTAGGTGTGTATGATGCGGACATGACTCACTGGCACGGCGCAAAGCTGATCGCACAGCCGGACAAGACCGGTCGTAATTTTCTGATTCCGCTCATCGACGGAAGCCGCGCAACCAAGGAGCACGCGGCCAAGGACGTGATGGACTACTTGAGAGATGCCCTCAAGGCCGCTGGGGGTGACTCAGCCCAGGCCCGTCAGGTAGACGAGACGATCACGCGCGAGTGGTCCGAAGCTGTGGAGCGGGGCGAGATGTACGCGCTCGGCCCGGGGAAATTTTTCTCTGTCTTCAAGTGCGACGACTCCGATTGCGCGGCAGGACGAGGCCGTTGGATGGACCAAGCAATCACGGAGATTCGTAAGGCCGGGTTCGATCTGCGCATCGCCCCAATGAAACGATAGTATCGTGTGCTCCCCCGCCTGGACTCGAACCAGGGACAGGCGCATTAACAGTGCGTCGCTCTGCCGACTGAGCTACAGGGGAAGAGTGCCCTTAGAAGGACTCGAACCTTCACTAGCCGGTTCCTAAGACCGGTGCCTCTACCATTTGGGCTATAAGGGCTTGACTACTCCAAGAATGGTGTATGGTGGTCTCACGCCATGCGAAAGGAGACACAAGATGGCGCAAAGGGTTATCACCAAACTCATTGACGATCTCGACGGCGGCGAAGCCGCTGAGACGATCGCATTCGGTCTCGATGGGTCGATGTATGAGATCGACCTGTCCACGGAGAACGCCGGAAAGCTGCGCGAAGCGCTTGCCGACTTCCTGAGGGCAGCCCGCAAGGCTCCCGTGAAGCCGGGCGGGCCTGGTCGCGGCCGTAGCGCGGACTCCCGGCCGACGTCAGACCGTGAGCGGACGAAGGAGATCCGTCGTTGGGCCAAGGCCAGCGGAATCGACGTGAACGAGCGGGGACGCATCCCAACTCAGATCATCGCGCAGTACGAAGCGGCGGAAGGAATGCCGCTGGTGTCCTCTGAGGACACCCCCAAGAAGGAAGCTCCGCAGGTGCCTAGCCCCTTCCAGGTGTCGGAGCCTGACACCCTGGAGACGGCCGTCAGGCTGCTCACAAGCTCTCAGGTGTCCGACCAGGCCGGGAAGCTGTTCAAGCCCGGCAAGTCCGCCGCTGAGTTCACCAAGTGGGCTCAGGAGACGCTGACGGACAGCAGCGACATGAGTAAGGCGAACATCGAAGCTCTGGACTACACGGAGCTTCGCAAGGCCGTAAAGGCGCACCTGACAGAGGGTGCCAAGAAGTAGGCCCGACAAGACGAAGGCCCGCCCTCAGACGTGGTGAGGGCGGGCCTTCCGCTGTCTACGCTAGCAGGGCCGGGGGAATCGAACCCCTCGCCTCCCGCCTGTTTCACCACGGGGCCACCGTGGCTACTCGGGCCGGTGTGCTGCCTACACTCTGCCCCTAGTGCGACTCACGTTCCCTGGCTAGGGGCTCGCTCATCCACACAGTGTCAGGTGAGGGATTTGAACCCTCGGACCCCTTTAGGGTCACCAGCTCCACGCTGGTTGCGTTTGACCAGACTCCGCCAACCTGACGACCAATCGAATGCCCTCCCAATCGACCTAGCACCGCTCCTTGCGTCCTTGCGCGCTGCGGTGCGCCCCCGTGAACGGTGTTACAGAAACCGCTCCCGGTAAGTTTTCTTCGCATGGCACGGACCACAGATCACGGCCAAGTTAGAAAGTTGATTCGTCCCACCCCGGGAAACCGGGGTGACGTGATCCACGATCTTTGCCCCGGAGGCCCCACACCTGTAGCAGGTGCCTCGGGCTCTCTGCCGGGCCTGGTGCCTGAGAGTGCCCCAGTTCCCCGGACGGTTCAGGTTCCTCGCTGAGATCCTGGACCAGGATGGACGGGCGTGCGTCGCGCACTTGCCCTCACGGACGGAGACCTCAAGACACCCGGACTGCGCACATATGGTTTTTGCTCTCGGCAACCTCAGAGCCTCCCGTCTTGGTTGTCCGTGTCTTAACTCCGTCTACACCAACATATTGAGTGATGAGTATCTGAGAAGCCGCACCTTCAAGGGTGCGGCTTACTCGGAGGTTAAAATACCTAGGAGGTAAATATAACTAGTTAATATAAACAACCCCCTTGTGGGGGTTTTTAGTTGTTAAGTTATTATGTGTTACCCCCCTTTATCCCCCCATCGTTGTCTCGTCCTAGTGTTAGAGGGGTGAGTGTCCGAGGCACCCACCCCTCTTCACCGTGTAAGAATCAGGTAGCTTATTCCGCTAGGGCTGTGACCTGTTCGGACGCCTTGATCAAGGTTTCAAGGTCCGGGATGACGATCTGAGTAGCCGGAATCCCGGGATTGCCAAGTTCGTCAGGAACCCGCGTGACCTCAATCCGGGCCTTCACTGACGTAAGGAAGAAGTTCCTTTCGGGCCAGTCAGAGCGCTTCCAGTACTCCGCGAAAGTCTCGCCCATTTCTACGTACTCGATCCGGTCCTCAGTAGTGGCCATGCTACTCAACTTCTGCCTGTCCGCGACCAGGTTTCCCAGTCGTTCCATGTACTCATCCTCGCCCCCAGGGTAGTTGTACAGGCCAAGGTCTTTTTCGCGTCGGACTGAGGAGATGGCTTCCTCAAGTCGTGCAAGGTCCTCGCTGTAGTCAACCCCGGGGACCTTGACGGGGGACACCCTTTTTCGGTCTCCGACCATGTCCAAGATGGACTCTTCCACCTGGGCTTCAAGCCAGTTGGCATCCACTGACATGCCTCGGCACTTGGTTTTCGACTTCACAGAGCCGCAAATGTAGGTGCGAACGTTGCGAGTGCTCGGATTGTTGTGTCTGTACGCGGCTCCACAAAGAGCGCAGTAGGAAATTTCCCGAAGGGGGGACGGCTTCCGCTTCCCGTTGGGAGCCCTCTTGCTGCCCCGGGTAATGCGCTCCTGCAAAAGGAACCATTCAGCATCGGTGACAACGGGTTCACATCGCATGACCGGTGTGCCGTCAGGGTGTCTCACGACCTTGTACAGCTTCCGCTTGGCGTCGGCAAGCATGGTGGTGTACCCGCGAAGAGTCTCGTTGGTCAGGATCGTCCACACCGTGACGCCGTTCCACTTAGTTCCCTTGGGCTCCTTGCCCTGCTTGATGCGAACCACATCAGAGGGGGACGGATAGCCCTTCTCTGTCAGGTACTCAGCGATCTTCTCGTACGACCAGCCCCCGGGAGCCCAGACGCCGTTAATTGGCAGGCGTCCTAGGGCCAAGTCGATCATTTCACGGACGATCTTCACGCGCTCCTTGTTAAGAGCTAGGAAGGTTCCCTTCTTGCCCTCTCCGATTTGGCGTACTTCGGAGTCACACCAGTAAGGACCTGGTCCACCAAGGAAACGTCCGTTCTCCCGAAGGGTCTTCCGGGAAGCCAAAACCCTCTCGCGAATGGACTCAAGTTCACCCTCTGCGAAGATGGCGATAATCATCGCGATCAACTTGCCAACCCAGGTTGACAGGTCAAACTGGTCCTTGACCGCCTTGAGGATCTTCCCGTTCTTGTCAGCCCACTCGACAAGCTCATGAAAGTGAATGGATCGACGTGACAACCTGTCGATCTTGATTGCGATGAGTCCGTCAAACTCCTTGGGCGGGCTGTCACTGAGCCAGGGGCCAAGCCCGGGGCGCTTCGCAGGCGCGAGTGAGCCAGAGACGCCGACATCCTCAGCCCATCCCACGATCACCTCATTCCGGGCTAGGGCGGCTTCGATCTCGGCGCGCTGGCGTTCGGGGGCGGTGCTCTTGTCGTTGGCTCTGCTCAGTCGGATGACACCGACGAGTCTGATGATCTCGCTTCCGGTGTCGGTGGGGGTGGGGTTGTGCATGGTGCTCCTCGGTTGGGGGTACGTGAGAGTAGGCGATGGGTCCGACACGTTACAAACCCCTAGAGTCGCCAAGGC
>NZ_JBFAME010000028.1:0-30966 GCF_040660275.1 Nocardiopsis sp. NPDC049922
AGCTGGGCGGTCGACTGCCCCGCCCCCGCAGCACCACCCCCGCCGCCGCCCGAGCCATCAGCGTCCGAAGCCCACACCCAGCAGGCGTCATCACCGACCACCACCCACCACACCGCCACCAGCACAGCGGCCAGCCCCACGGCTGTCCACCGCCACCGGACCCAGCACTCCGACGCGCGCGCGTTCCTCGTCCCCACCCGGCCTCCTCACACGTCGCTCCCTGGCCGGGAACCAGACACCCGCCGGTGTCGCGGCGGGGTCTGGTTCCCGAAATCAACCTCCTAGGAAGCCACCTGCCAGGGCCGATGCGACAACGGGCGCCCGGATTTCATCGGCACGACCTCGGCGGGCGGGGTCCGATCGACGCCAGCGGTGCCCACGAGCGCGTCACCGATGGCGACCTGCCCCGTGCGTATGGCCGTGAGCAGGCGTTCCTCGGCGCGCTCGCGTCGCTTCGCGCACGCCTTGTAGGACACGCCCAGCTCGTCGGCGACCCGCGTCAAAGGGACGTTCTCCAGCCGGGTGCGAGCGATCAGCCGAGCCTGGGAAGCCGAGAGCACCCCCACCCGCACCGCGGCGACCAGCAACAGGTCCGGGCTGCCCGCCACGGCCCCTTGGCAGATGGTCTGCTGGCCCGGGGCCCCGGCCGGCATCGGTGCGTCCAGCTCGCGTTTGCGCGCCGAGAGCGCGGCACGGTAAGCGGGCCGGGTCAGGTACCAGACCAGGCGGGCGTAGTCGGTGTTGATGGTGCGCACCTGGCGGATCGTCTCGGCCAGGATCGCCGACTCCACCTCTGCCGCGGACCCCCGGGACAGGCCCCGGCAGGCTCGTCGAGCGGCGTTCCTCAACGCGGGCATACACAGCCCGAGAGCTCCGACCATCCAGTCCTGGGAGTGCCGTGCGGCGCGGATGGTGTGCCGCCACACCCCGTCCCGAACATCATTGGGGGTGTCCTCGCCCATCAGGACGTCACGGAGTTCGTACAGCGAGTAGGTCCGGTCCTGGAGCCAGGGATGGACCTGGCCTCCGTGCAGGGTCAGGTGGGTGGGTGCCAGGTGAACGAAGTGGGTCTCAACGACTGCCAGCGGTGACGGCGCAAAGGCCACGGGTGCCTCCTCGAATCGTGACGAGAAACGACACCCGCATCAAAACAAACGTGATTCTCAGAGGACGCTCAGAAGAGGATCACCGCGCACTCAATCCGCACTCACAAGGAACTCACCAAGGCAAAGAAACAGTAAAGCTTGAGAGGAGATCAGCACCTCAACCCTCAGCCCCCCACCCTCATGAACCTCTCACACATCGACCACGACCTGCATAGATGCCAAAATGAGCAGCTCGCGAGCATCCTCTCAGACGACTCTCACCCACACCACCCGACGGGACGGGAAACATTTCTTCGACACGCACACAGAGGGACTGATGAGGCGTTTTTCAGCACAGGACATCGGAGTTCTCTTCCCGCACTCACAGGCTGCTCACTTCGTCGTCATTCTCTGCTCACTCATGAGATACAGGGAGAGCGATCGGCCAATACGGCAACGAACCCGCCAGGACAGGTGTCTGTCCACCGAACCGAAGCAAGATCATTCCAAGGTGTTGAGGCCTTTCAGGCGACGGTTTCCACCAGGGCGAGGCCCGCTCCCCGTACAGCGGCGCCCCAGTCGGTGACGGTGGGGCGTGCGCGCAGGAGAGCTCGGCGTTCGCGTTCGGTCATACCTCCCCAAACCCCGAACTCAACTCGGTCATTAAGCGCTTCGAGCAGGCACGGCATCCGGATCGGGCACCCCGAACAGATGCGTTTGGCGTCGTTTTGCGCTTTGCCGGTGACGAACAGCGCGTCGGGGCTGTGGTGACGGCAGTGGGCGCGGGGATCGGTCAAGGCGGGAGTGGCGGTCGAACGGGTCGGAACCGCGGTGGTCGTGGTCGAGGGCATGTGGAAGTCCTGGTGACGTGGCGATCGAGGGTCGTGAGGAGGGGCACCCTCCCCGGCGGGGGAGCGCCAAGGGGAGGGTGCCCCGGGGAGACGGTGCCGCTGCTGGGAGGGGAGAAGGCGGCGCCGTCGGGTCAACGGATGGCGTTGAAGCGGTCCAGTTCGGTCGGAGCGTAACGGCGCCGCCCGCCGGGCGTGAGTAGGCACGCCAGCTTTCCCTCCCGCGCCCAGACGCGAAGAGCGTTCGTGCTGGCGTGGAGGCGTTGAGCGGCCTCATTCGGGGTTAGCAGCGGTTCGTGCTGAGGACCACTGGTGAGGATGTCGATGTCGGCGGCCCGGTAGACGGTGCCGGTGCTGGGGGTCAATGTGCTCGGGATTCTGTAGTTGGTGGCGACCCGCTGGATGAGTCGTGGGCTGATGTTTAGGCGCGCAGCGACCTCGTCGCGGGTGTAGTAGCGTTCACCGTCGATGTCCAGGTAGGCAAAAGCAAAGCTCACAGCGTGTCCTCGTAGTCCTGGGGCGGTTGGAGCCGTGCGACGTCTGCTGGGGTGGGTCGTTGCAGCGGACGCCGCACGGCAGCTCGGGCGGGGCGGCAGGTCATTCCCCCGTGAAGCAGGCAGGGGCCCAGTAGTCGGTGGCGATCTGGGCCATCTCAGCGACGGTGCGAGCGCCCACCGTGTCCTGGACCGGCAGCCCCTCCAAGTCAGGCAGGCATCGCATGAGCCGCTGGTGCACGGTGGCGCGGGCCAACGACCCCACCCCAAGCTCCTGAAGGTCCGTGTCAGGTCCCCACGGCGTGACCTGCTCGGGCAGCGCACCGGCGACCAGGTCGGTGAGTACCTGACCGATCTCCTGGCTCGCCTGTTGGCGGGTGTAGCCCGTCAGCGTGCGCGAGCCCGGAACGACGTCGGGTGGGGCGGTGTGAGTCCAGGCCCGCAGCGGTAGCGACACCGCCGCGCGCCGCGGGGTCGGCCATTGGGGCGTGACGCCGAAGGTGTAAAGGGCCCCCACCGCGGCGAGTGCTTCGGTGCGGTCGGCGTGCTCTCGTGTCAGCGGGATCACCGGCGGGTCGAGCCGGTATCGGTCGCGGGCCTGGCCCAGCGTCGCCGCCAGGGACGCGGACAGGACGGGGCGTGCGCCGACCTCGACCACCACCAACGGGTTGTCCTGGACGGCCAACGCGTGCAGGACGTGGTGGAGGTGGACCGGGTCGCGCAGCTGGCGGCCCCAATAGGCAGCGGTCATCTCTCCTCCGGACAGGCGCTGCCCGGCCGCTGTCGACCACAGCGCCACCGACGCGGGCTCGGGTGTGAGCCCCGCGAGCTGGTCGGTCAGGGTGCGGGCAGGCTGGTCCATGAGCGGACTATGGGCGGGCGGAGCCTCCGGGACGTTCCGGTACCAGCGGCCCGCCTTGGCCAGGTCGGCGGCCAGGACATCCAGATCCGCTTGGGGACCGGAGATCACGCTGGCGTTGGGGGCGTTGAGAGCGGCCACGGCGGTGCGCGGGTGGTCGGCGATCAGGGCGTGGGCAGCCTCAGTGTCCAGATCGGTGGCGACCAGGCCCCCGTGGGGGGCGGCTTTGGCTAGCAGTCGGGCACGCGCGCACACCAGACGGGCTGCGTCCTGGTGGGAGAGAACGTTGGCGGTGCTCGCGGCGGCGACTTCCCCCAGCGAGTGGCCCACGACGATGTCGGGGGTGATGCCCCAGGAGGCGAGCAAGCCGGTGGCCGCGACCTGCCACGCCCACTGGGCGGTCTGATACCGGACCCGATCCGGAACGGGAGCTGGGGGCAGGTGAGCGGCCAGCGCGTCGTGGGCACGGGTGAGTGCGTCGGCGAACACGTCGTTGGCGTCGAGGTCGGTGCCGCAGGTGGGGTGGCCGCCGTGTCCGGAGTAGACGAACACCACGCGGGGGCGGCGCGGCGGAGGCACACGGGGCCCCTCCATCGTCGGATGGGTGCTGGTCTGGGACAGGGCCGTCAGGGCGTGTGCAGCGGTGGTGGAGGTGGACGCGACCACGGCGGCGCGGGCACCGGGCAGGTGGTCGCGACGGTGAGCGGCCGTGGCCGCCACCGCGCCCAGGTCGGAGTGGTTTCGCACGGCTTCTGCCCACCGGCCAGCGGTCACGGCCAGAGCCTGAGGACTGCTGGCGGAGAGAGGGATCAGCACCGGGCCCGGCTCGTGCGTGCCGCGCTGGTCGGTGTGGTCGCGGCGGGCGGGGGCTTGTTGGAACACGGCGTGGGCGTTGGTGCCGCCGAACCCGAATGCCTGCACCGCGGCGGTGCGTGGGTGACCGGTGTGCGGCCACCTCCGAGGCCCGACAGGAACAGCGAGGCCCAGACGCTTCAGCAGGGGCAGGGGCTGGGTGTGGTTGCGGGTCGGCGGGAGTATCCCGTGCTCCAGGGCCAGTACGGTCTTGATGGTGCTGATGATTCCGGCCGCGCCTTCTTGGTGGCCGACGTTGGGCTTGACCGAGCCGATCCACAGCAGCCGGTCACGGTCCGCGGCCAACTCCCGGCCCAGAGCGCGGACCTCAACTTGGTCCCCAGCGCGGGTGCCGGTGCCGTGCGTTTCCACGTAGTCCACGTGAGCGCGGTCGACGGGAGTGTGGGCGTAGGTGAAGGCGAGCAGCTCTCGCTGGCCTTCCACGTTGGGGGCGCCGACGGGTTGGGCAGCACCGTCGTGGTTGGTCTGGCTGCCCACCAACAGGACGCGCACCCGTACCCCGGCCGCCTCGGCTTCCTTCAGGGGTTGGAGGATGACCACGCCTGCGCCCTCCCCGCGTACGAACCCGGACGCGCGGGTGTCGAAGGGCCGGATCTGGCCATCGTCGGCCAGCACCCGCGAGGAACGGAACATGCGGGTGTGGGTGTCCACCGCCAACAGGTTGACGCCACCCACGACCGCCAGTTCGGCCTCGCCGCAGGTCAGCGCCTGGCGGGCGCGGTGAAGGGCCACCAGGGACGCCGAGCAGGCGGTGTCGATCGTCTCGGAGGGACCACGCCAGTTGGTGACGTGGCACACCCGGTTGCTGAGCATGGAGGGGATGGCCCCAGCGGTGTCGACCATGGTCCCGCCCTGCCCAGGGCCGAGACGGAGCAGGGCTTGGTCCAGGCAGGAGGACCCCACCCAGCAACCGACCCGGCGCCCACGCCAGTCGTCCAGAGCCATCCCGGCGTCCTGGAACGCTTCGTCGACCAACTCCAGCAGCAGTTTCTGTTGGGGGTCCATCGCGGTCACCTCCGTGGGCGAGAACCCGAAGTGGACGGCGTCCAGTCGCTGGTCCTCCTCCGACAACAGCGCGGCGGGCAGGATCGCGGCACGGGGGTGGTCGTCGGTGTAGGAGGTGATCAGGTCGCGTTGGGCGACCAGAGCGTCCCAGAACTCCTCGGGGGTGGCGATATCACCGGGAAGACGGCAGGCCAGGCCGGTGACGGCAATCGGAGCGCTCATTTGGTCGCCTCCCACAACACCACGCACCCGCGCACCCGCACGTGCACTCTGGCGAACCGGGACCGCAGCAGGTCGGTCCAGGCGTCGGCGTCGTCCCCGCGGTTGTTGAAGATCCCCCGGGAGTTGTAGAAGCCCATCAGGGCGCGGGCCTGCGGCCAGGGACGCACCTGGTCGCCACGGCTCATGATCGTGGAGCCGAAAAAGCGGCCTCCTGGCTCCAGAACCCGGTGGGCCTCCTCCACCGGCAGCACCTTGTCGCGGACGTCGTCGCCGTCCAAGGCGTGGACCACCAGCGACATGCCCACCGACCTGAAGGTCTCGTTGTCCAGCGCCCATGGTTTGAGCGCGTCCTGTGTGTGCTTGAGCGGAGCGTGGGCGGCCAGTGCGTGGGAGGCCATCTCCAACGGGTGGAGGTGCTTGTCCAGCAGGTGGATCTGGGTGTGAGGGGCGAGCCCGGCGCGCAGCAGGAGGGTGCCGGTGCCCGGCCCCACGTCCAGGTGGCGACGAGCCACGTTGTGTCGGTACTGGTCCACCAGGTCGTGTGAAGGGCACCCCCACACCAGCGGGCAGGAGATGCGGTGGACGAGTAGGTCGTAGCGGTTGAGCCACCCCGGCGTGTACACGCTGGGGCCTGTGGAGGGTGAGGAGGGCATAGCGCGACTCCAAACAAAATGGGGAAGGCGGTTAGAGGGCTCCGACCTGGCGCAGGAAGGCGTGCGCCTTGAGGGGGTCGTGGAGCCAGTGGGTGAAGTCGGCCGGGCGGTCGAACGCGTCGACCCAGCGTTGCGCCACCTGCGGGTGGTGATGGGCGGCTGCGGCCACCTGGAGATAGTGCGGCTCCAACGATCCGGCCCAGAACCGGCGGATCATCCCGGAGAACGCGGTGCTGTGCTGGCCGTACAGGTCCCAGAACCGGGCGTGGACGTCCTCCATCCACTCCCGGGTGAACGGCCGGTCGCCGCGCTCACCGACCGCCTGGTAGAGGAGCTCGGCGTGGTAGGTGGAGTTGGCCCACCCCTGGCAGCTGACCGGATCGGAGCCCAACACCACGTCGGCCAGCCCGATCACCAGTCCGCCCGAGGGCAGCACGCCGACCGGGGAGCGCACGACGGGGTCGACGTGGGTGAGCAGAGTGGGGGATCCGGTCAAGGGCACCAGCTCGGCTCCCTGACACTGGTCGGCTACATCCGGCACGTGCTTGGCCATCGCCGCACGCATGTTCTCCCAGACCCGTTCCGGGTCACGTGCGCTGACGCGGCGGGGATCCTCATTGGTCCCCAGCTCGGCGATCAGATCGAAGTCCGAGCCGGGGCGCGCGCTCATCATCACGCTCGTGGCGACCCCCTCCAGGGTCAGCACGGGGATGGTGAACACCTCACCCTGGTCGCAGGAGACCGCTCGAATGCGGTCCCCCTGCTCGTGGGCGCCGTAGACGAACGCTTGGGCGTAGGCGCGCCGCTCCGCCCCGGCTGATCGGCCCGGGTCGCGGTCGAACAGGTGCCCGAGTTCGCCGTTGCCGGTGGCGACCACGATCAGGTCATAGGCGTGACGTTCGGCCAGGAAGTCGAGGGCCTCGGTGGTCATCGCCGTGGTGACCGATCCTCGGCGGTCGCGTGCGGTGTCTTCCAGGGAGTCGTAGTAGGCCAGCCAGTCGGCGATCTTGACGCTGCGGTCCACTGACAGGCCGGGGCCGCGAGACCAGTCGGCGCTGATGAGGATCGGATCGGTCCCTGGCGGGCGCAGGGACAAGTCCACCCCGTGCAAGCGGGGGGCCATCTCCTGCCACCGAAATCCCAACAGGCCCGCCTGCTGTTCCAACGCGAAGCTGGAGGGCATCGACATCTGGGTGATGGCCGGTGACGCGGCCTGGATCTCCTCTGCGGTGGAGGCGCCGACGAGGCGTACGTCGTGCCCGGCGGCGGCCAGTCGGTGGGCCAGGTACAGGCCGGACTGGCCAGTGCCCACGATCAGGATGCGGCGGCCCATCAGTGCCTCTTCCGGGTGAAGGCGGCCAACAGGTGCTGGAGGAGAGTGAGCATCGAGGGGTCGTCCGTGGCCTTACACGGCACCATCGGCGTGGTGGGATCCAACCCCAACCGCTGACGCATGAGTGTGAGGGGGGCGTCGTGCTCGGGGGTCGCGTGCACGGTGACCAGCAGCGGCACCTGCTGAGTGTCCAGCCACGCCACGATGTCGGCCGCCTCATCCACCCGGTCCGGGCCCACGCACACGATCGCGCCGGCGGCTCCGCGTGTGACGTCTCGGCGCAGCAGCTGACCGCCGTGCGTGGGCAGTGTGATCAGGTGCAGGTCCATGCCGACGCCGGGCGGTGTGCAGCGCCCGTAGACCACGGCCACTTCCACCTGCTCCGACCCGGGCTCGGTGTCGCGTTCGACAAGCATCGTCTCGACGACGCGGACCGGTTCGATGTCGCTGAACGCGTCGACCAACTCCTCCCCCTGCGGGACACCAGGGCTGGCGACGACGACTTTGACGTGGGTGGCCGTGCGTCCCTCGGAGGTGCGGTCCTCCTCCACCACCACCAGGTTTTCCTCGCGTAGCTCGGTGACGGCCAGCTTGGCCACGCCACGTGGCAGCTGGCGGCGGTGCGCGATCTCCATCACCGTCACAGGACGACTGGTGAGGGTGGTGTCGCGGCACAACTCGTACACACCGCCGGTGGTCGGCGACAGATGTGCGGGGGCAGGGGTCTGCGGGGCAACGGCGCGGACCAGATGGTGTTCGAGCACCTGGACACGTTCAGCGCGTGACCGCTCAGGACCCGGTGCGAGCCGGGGGACCATGGGCAACCTCTCCACGAGTTCGGTGCGCCCACGATCTCCAAGATTCTCGGCCCGATGATTCCCCCCGAGGGGGTACCCATGGTGGGTACCCCCATGGCGGGGAGTAGGTGAAATCCGCCCCCATGGCGGGGTGTGAGGAGGGACACTAAGACTCCGGCAGGTCTTCAACAGACGTCCCCGGAGGCGCTATGACCCCCGCCCCACCGCTCGTGCTCCCCCGCTCCTTCCTGGACCGCCCCGACGTGCGCCACGCCCTGGCCAACCGCGACTTCGGCACAGCCTTTCGCCTGGCCACCGACGAGCTCGATCAGATCAGCAACCGCAAGATCGCCCTGGCCTGCGGCATCAAGCACGAACGCGTGGGCCGGATCATCCGCGGCCAGATGCGCATCACCTCACTCGACAAAATCGAGGAGATCGCCGACGGGCTGCGCATCCCCGGACACCTCCTCGGCCTGGCCTCCCGCCCCTGGGAACAGACCACCCCACCCGTGCCGCCCCAGGCGCCGCCCTCCGCCAACCTCGGTGACCCCACCAGCTCCGAGGCCTCCCTGGGCTTCGCCGACACGCTGGCCGACACCGCTGACGCGGCCCTCATCGACGATCTGTCCGACCAGCTGCGCCACCTGGCCGTGTGCTACGTCCACGCCCCGCTGCCACCGCTGTTGCCCCGCCTGGTGGCTCTGCGCGACACGGCCATCGGTCACTACCAGGCCGGAGTGCGTCCCCGTCACGCCCAGCAACTCCTGGTCATCCTCGGAGCCACGACCACTCTGCTGGCACATGGCGCGCAGAACATCGGCGACCGCCGCGCCGCCACCGCCCACCTGGTCGCCGCTCGCCGCTACGCCGACCACGCCGACCACACCCCGTTGCGTGCCTGGATCACCGGCAGCGCCGCCCTGATCGCCGAGTGGACCGGCCAGGCATCCACCGCCGCCGAGCTGGCCGCCCGTTCCTTCCACCACGCCCCCCACGGGCACACGGCCGTGCGCGCCGCCGCCATCGAAGCGCGCGCCGCGGCCCGCGTCGGCGACCATGCCCGCGCCCTGCTCGCCTTGGACCGCCTCCAGCACGCCGCCGACCGTCCCCCAGCCGACGACGATCTCGGCGTCCACCTGGGCGGGTTGTTCGCCTTCCCGGACGCCAAACGCGCCTACTACATCGGCGGCACCTACCGCCTCCTGGGACGTGCCGACCAGTGTTTGGACCACACCAGCACCGCTCTGGAGCTGTACCGGACCGGACCGGAGACCGAACGCAGTTACGGCGACCAGGCCCTGGCCACCGTGGACGCCATCTGCGCCCACCTGGGCCGCGGGGAACTCGACGGAGCCCAACCGCTCCTCCAGGACCTGCTGGGGCTGCCTGAGGAGTTGCGCATCCAGCAGCTGGCACCCGCCCTGGCCCCGATCACCCAGGCCCTGGCACGTCCCCGAGTGCGCGCCACCCCCCTCGTCTCGGACATGGCCGCACAGCTGGAAGCGTTCGCCCCCGCCTGCGTGCCGCACGGACTACCGTGGACCAGGTGAGTGTCCACACCCCCTCCGTCCCGGCCATGGTTGTCGACCTGTGTGCGCGCGCTGGCCTGCCCACCACCGGTCTACAACCGCTGCGCCACCACGCCACCGGCGTCTACCTGCTCACCGACCCGCAGATCGTGGTGCGCATCAGCCCCGCCCACCACCTGGAATCCCAGCGCAGAGCCCTGGCCCTGACCCGATGGCTGAAGGGCCACGGCGTCGATGTCACCGCCCCCTGTGGGCTGGACCAGCCCGTGGTGCACGGCGACCACCTGGCCACGTTCTGGGCCTACTACCCCCAACAGGGTCGCCCCGCCCCGCCACCCCACCACCTGGGCCGCATCCTGCGCCGTATGCACGCCCTGGCCGACCCTCCGGTGGAGCTGCCCTCCTACACACCGCTGGCGAGTCTGGGCCGCACCCTGGTCACAGACACCGTTCTGGAACCCGAAGACCGCGACTGGCTCACCGAACGGCGCCACCACCTCCTGGAGTCCTACGCCCGGTTGGACTTCCCCCTCGGCCCACCCAGATGGATCCACGGCGATGCCTATCCCGGCAACACCCTCTGGGCCGGATCCCGGGTGCTCCTGGGCGACTGGGACGAGGCCGCGCGCGGTCCACGCGAGCTGGACCTGGCCAACACTCTGCACGGCCAACGCCGTTTCGGCCGTACTAGCGCCGACATCGACGCGTTCTGGGACGCCTACCAGGCCCCACCCCGTACCTGGCCCGGATGGCGCGTCCTACTCGACATCCGCGACCTGCACACCCTGTCCGCGTTCTTGCGCCGTGCGGCCCGCCCTGATGTCGCCGCCCACCGCGAGGTCCGCCGACGCCTGGCCACTCTGCGCGCCGGGGACACCACCACCGCCTGGACAAGCGCCTGAGAAGGGGGGACACCCGGTGTCCTACACCCCACCCGCGGCCCTGCCCCGCCACCTGCTGGACCGCGACGACCTACGCGAGGCCCTGGCCCGCCACGACTTCGCGACCGTCGTCCACCTCGCCCGCCAGCACGGGATCAGCAACCTCAAGATCGCCGACTCCTGCGGCATGAAACCCGAACGCGTCGGCAAGATCGCCCGCGGCCAAGTGCGCGTCACCAGCTACGACAAAATCTGCGACATCGCCGACGGGCTGCGCATCCCCGGACACCTCCTCGGCCTGACCCCGCGCCCCTGGGAACAGACCACCCCACCCCCGGACCACCAGTCCGACACCGCATCGACCATCCTGGATGAGGTGAACCGCCGACAGCTCCTGCGCGCCGCCGGAACCGGACTGGCCGCCGCGCCTTTGGCCTCCCTGACCGACATGATCGGCCCGCCCGAACCCCCCGACCAGGTCACCCCCGCCGACATCGATCACCTGCACCACGCCGCCACCACCTTCGCCACCTGGGACCACAGTTACGGCGGCACCGTCGTGCGCGCGGCCGTCACCAGCCACCTGCACTGGGCCACCGCCCTCCTGGACGCCCCCCTGCCCCTCACTCTGCGCAGCGACGCCTTCTCAGCCGTCGCCCACCTGGCCACCGTCACCGGCTTCATGGCCTTCGACGACTACCACCACCACGACGCCCGCCGTATGTGGGCGCTGGCCACCGACACCGCCGAGGAAGCCGACGACTGGCACCTCCGCGCCAAGATCTACTCCCACCGCGCCCGCCAGGCCATCTGGTGCGCCCACCCCGACCAGGGCCTGACCTACGCCGAGATGGGCCTGGTGCGCTCTGAACGTCTCTCCGCCCCCGAACAGGCCATGCTCCACACCGCCCGTGCCCGCGCCTGGGCCAAACTCGGTGACGTCGACCAGACCCTGGCCGCTATCGACGCCGCCGACACCGCGTTCATCACCCCCACCGCCATCACTCCGCCGACGTGGATGGCCTACTACGACCACGCCCAACACCACGGAGACACCGGACACGCACTGTGGGACCTAGCGGCTGCCCACCTGTACCCCGCGCATGAGGCCGCCGGGCGCCTTCAGACGGCCGTGGACGGGCACGGTGAAAGTTACCGTCGCTCCCGCGCGATCTCCCGCATCAAGCTCGCTTCCCTGCACCTGCGCATCGACCCGGAACTGGGTGAGGCCACCACTGTCCAGGCCCTGGAGGAAGCGAGGCGTGTGCGCTCCCGCCGAGCCGAGGACGACCTGCGCGAACTCCACCGCACCTGCCGCCACACCCATGGCAGCGAACTCGCTGACCGGGTGCGCCTGACGATCGGAAGCAGCCGATGACAACCCTGCCGCAGCCCCTGCCTCGTGTCCTGGAAACCGCGGCCTCGGCGGTCGGGCTGTCCGTCGCTGGCGCCCGCCCGATCCGACTCGGGGAGAACGCCCTCATCCTCCTGCCCAAGGTCGGGGTCGCCCGCATCGCTCGCCCTGGCCAGGAACACGCTGCCCACCGCGAGGTCGCCGTTGCCCGCTGGCTCACCACCTGCGGTGTACCCGTCGTGCGCCCCTTAGACGTCGACCAGCCGGTCATGGCCGAGGGCCGCGCGGTCACCTTCTGGGCCGAACTGGGTGAGCACACCCGTGGCACCGTCACCGACGTCGCCCACCTGCTCACCCAACTCCACACGCTCGACCCGCCCACCACACTCGACCTCGGGCACCTGGACCCGTTCGTCCGCCTGCGCGAACGTATCGACGACGCCCACACCCTGGACGAGGCCGACCGGGAGTGGCTCACCGGCCACCTGCGCGACTTGCGCGCCGCCTGGGAGCGCTTGCCTGCGGGCAGGCCCTGGAGCGTGGTGCACGGTGATGCCTGGGTCGGCAACGTCGCTCGGCTCACCGACGGCTCCGTCGTCCTCCTCGACCTGGAGCGGTGCTCGGTCGGCCCACCTGAATGGGACCTGGTCTCCACTGCGATCAAGGCCACGTCATTCCCTTGGGTGGACCCAGACGACTATGCGGACTTCGTCCGAACCTATGGCTATGACGTGCATGATTGGGAAGGGTTCACGCTCATGCGTGACATCCGTGAGTTGCGGATGACGCTCTACTTCGCCCAACACGCGCCCGCCGACCCTGCAATGCATGTAGAAGCCCAGTTCCGGTTGCAATGCCTTCGGGGTGATCGAGGGTCGAGGCCATGGGCATGGACACCTGCCACGTAAAGATCAAGCCTTGGGAGGGCCGCTTAGACAGGGGCGGCAGAAGAGTTGACCATCACTCTGCACCAGGACGGTGAACCGTCCCTCAGCGGGAGTCGCCAAGGTTCGGCCTCTGGTCATCCAATTGGTGGAGGAGATCGAAGATGACGCGGTTGTGGCGGGCGTCCGCCAGGGCATGATGCAGGTCGGAGCCCTGTTCGGGGAGCGGAGGGTCACCCAGCCTCTCTGCCTCCTGTTTGATGTCATTGGTCCGCATCGGAATTCCTTCTGGCAAATCGGACATCGGTCCATACAGCCATGTTAGGGCGACATGATCGAAGGATGCGTACCACGCCCAGAGGCTCGGATCGGGAGTGGAGACGACGAAGTCACGCACCTCTCGGGCGATTCTCCTCTTTGGCTTCACACTGACGTCGGAATGGTCGATCTGACAGACGATGCCATTACCGACCACTTTTGTGTCGGCCAACGGAAGGTGTGGGAGGACGTGTTCGCGTAGCCAGGGATGTTCGCATGCGCGGATCCAGTCCGCGTCCGCGTTGACCGCGTAGTACTCCTGGCCGTCGTCGCGCACCATCCCGATCGAGAGGATCTCCAGGCTGCCCCCATCCTCCCGGAACTCTGTGTCATAGAAGATCCGCATCGTCCCCCCAAGCTGACCGGCCCACTGGATCACCAGGTTTCATCCTGCCCCTGAGGATGCGCGGTGAAGGCAGCGTTCGCGATCTTGGCGCGCGGTGATCGTCGGATCAGTCGGGATCTGTTGCCCTGCCTCTTCGCCAAAGACGAGGTGCCCGCAAAGCCCAGGAGATATTCGGACATGTCAAAACCTGGGACAGCCAGGTTCGATCCAGGCTGCTGACCGGACCTGAACTCCATTTTTCTCCGTCCGCTTCGGATGACGGAAGGAGTCGTTCCTGAAATATCTCGCTTGTGTACTCGCTGCGAGTAGGGGATGCTGCATGGGCTGCGATCGCGTGTTCGAGCAAGAGCAACATCAACACCATGTGCGGAGATGTGATGCGTTTGCCTTATCCGTCCGTTTTTGTTGACGATTCCTCACGTGAGACCGTTTCGCTATCGACACGAACCCCTCCGGAAGCGCTCAAGGAAGCGCTGTACCGGATCAGCCTCAGCTCCCGGCTTCCCGGCGGCCTCATCGCTTCCGCCCTGTCTGAGCTTCTCCACGCTCAACCAGAATCAGCGCGAGACCACTATCTGGCCGTATTGATGACCGGCCTGATGGCCCGCGGTCCACGTGAGGACGAGGTCGTTGAGCTGTTGGAAGCCGCACTCACCCTTGATCCTGTCACTCCCGTCTCAGCGAACCAGGACGGGCATGATCGGCTGGTGGTCCTCGCGGGTAGCGGTAAGAAGGGCCTGAAGACCTTCAACATCTCGACGTGCAGCGCGATCATCGCCGCTGCGGCGGGAGCCCGCATCGTCAAGGTGGGGTCTTATGCCACCTCGTCGGTCCTGGGGTCCCGTGACTTCGCTACCCGGATAGGTCTACCGCAGCAAACAGACGGTCGAGCGGTACTGGATGCCGTCGCCCGTCACGGCTTCTCGTTCGCTCCGGTGGAGGAGATGATCCCCGCGTTGGACCGGGTTTACGGCGGCCGGTTCCATGTGCTCACGCCCTTCAGCTTCGGTCTCGCCGCTCTGGCGTCGCCTGTACGAGGAGATGTGCTCATCTTCGGGCTGGCGCACCCCCGCGTCGACCTGGCGGCTGCGGTCCTCGCGAGGTTCGGGATCCGTGACGCCTTGATCGTCTCATCCGGAACGGAATCTGGTCGTTTCGCGGACGAGCTGGGCGTTGGTGACTGGTCTCTTGTGTGCGAGCTTCGAGACGGGACCGTCGGCGAGGTGCGGCGTCACTCGGCCGACGCGCTCCCTGGGGCCAGCAGTGGCCGCGCGGAGCCGGTGCGGGCCCCACGATCGTCGGATGAGGCGTTCAACTGGGCGCTTGAGGCACTCGGCGGCCGAGGGACCACACGGCACATCGACATCCTCGCCCTCAACGCGGGGTTCCTGCTGAACACGGCGCGCATCGTTTCCGATATCGCCGAGGGCTACGACCTAGCCCTGAATCTCATCACGAGCGGCCGGGCCGTGGACCTCCTCCGTGAGCTGTGTGCGGGTCCGTCCGAACACCCGTGGGCGTGGAACTGATGGCCCGCGGTCCGCGAAGCGGTGAGCGCGTTCTGTGGGTCCCCTACGCGCAGTACGGCAGCCTCTACCCGGTGGTTCCCCTCATCCAGGCGGTGCTCAGGGACGGGCACGAGGTCGTGATGCTGGGGCCGTCAGAACTGACCGACTTGGCGGAGACGCTCGGTTGTGAGCTGCGCCCCTATTGGTCGGACATCACCTATGACTGGGCACGGCGCGCTTCGGTGGACAAGCACGGGCTCGGTCCCGATGTGCTCGGCTCCGGATGGTTCATCGAGCGGGTGAAAGCGGAGTACGAGGAGGTCGGCGAAGCAATCGCCTCGTGCGCCCCGACCACGCTGCTCATCGACTCGTTCGTGACCGGGGCGGGAATGGCGGCTGAGTCCCACGCGGTCCCCTGGGCGTCCTACGTGCACTATCTCATCGACCAGGACGCCGATGTGGACGCGATGCACCGGGTCTGGTGGGAGGGGACAGAGCGTGACCGTGAGGCGTATCTGCACTGGTGGGGGCAGCTCCGCGAGGACGTCGGTGTGGGGCCGGAACACCGACCGGTCGCCGACGCCCCGTGGTACCGGTTGTCCCCTCACCTGACGTTCGTGCTGGGACACCCCTGGCTTCGGCGGGGACGGAAGCCAACTCCCTCCTCCATAGTGCGAACCTCGTTCCCACCCTGGGACACGCTGGAGCCGGAGGAACCTGTGGGCGGGGGAACAGCGAGAACGCTGGAGCGCCCGCGCGTTCTGGTCTCCAACAGCTCAGCGTGGCAGGACGATCTCTCCCTGGTGGAGAGCGCTCTGTCCGCGTTGAGAGACGCGAATGTCGACGTCGTCGTCACGGTGTCTGCCGAGCACCCTCGCATCACCGATGTCCCCTCGAACGCTGTCCTGCTTCCCCATACGCCGCATACCCGGCTCCTTCCCAGCGTGGACATTGTGGTGTCCACGGCCGGTCTCGGGCTCGTGAGCAAGGCGTTGTGGTGGGGGATCCCGCTGGTCCTGGTACCGCGAGGGCGCGACCAAGGCTTCGTGGCCGACGCTGTGGTCTCGGCCGGATGTGGGCTCCGGCTCTCGTGGCCTCCGGATCCGCGCGAGCTGGCGGAGGCGGTGAAGTCCGTGATGGCCTCAGAGGCTCTGCGTAAGCAGGCGCGTGAGTTCTCCGGGCGTGTTGCGGGTTACCCGAGGCCGGAGGAAGCTGCCGCGCTTCTGTTCAGCCAAGAACGGAGGGTGTGATGGCCAGGATCAGGGTCGTGCACGTCCCGGCCCGCACACCCTACGCGCGCAAGCTGTCCAGCGAGCATGTGGGGATCGTCAACAGCGCCGACGGGGTGCCCCGGGACCTGACGTTGCGACAGGTGCTGGGCCGACGTCCGCTCACCTGGTTCGACGTCCTGCACCTGCACCACATCGAGTTCGATGATCTCTCCACGCTCCGGCTCGTCCTGTCCGAGTGTGCTCGTGCTCGGCGTCGCGTGGTCTTCACCGCACATGATCTGGAGCCGATCTTCACACCACGGTCGCAGTACCGGCGCAAGCTACGGCTGCTCGCCGAGTGGCGGGTGCCGTTCGTCTGCCTGACGCCCGGTTCCGAGGCCGAGGTACGCCGACGGTGGCGACCTGAGACGACAGTCTTGGCACCCCATGGCTACGTTGCGCCACCGCAGAGGTTTCCAGGCCGTGATCGGCAGTGCACCCCTGAGGCCCGTTACCTGTTGTTCGGCGCGTTGCGCGACAACCGCGACGTCACCACCGTTCTGTACAACTGGCGCTTCGGACGACGGCAGCAGGAAACCAGCTTGACGCTCCTGTTGAGGTCTCCCGGCTCCATCAACATCGAGCAGGAGCGGGACCGGTGGGAGTTGATCGCCACGATGGCGACGGCGGAACCGAGACTGCGTGTGGAGCTCGCCCCTTTCCCCACGGACGCTGAGGTGGTCTCGACCGCCCAGGGCTGCGACGCGCTCATCCTGCCCTACGTGTGGGGAACGCACTCCGGGCAGCTCGAACTCGCCTTCGACCTCGGTCTGCTGCCGATCACCTCCGATGTCGGCTTCCTCCGTGAGCAGTACCAGCAGCACGACGGGCTGGTACCCGAACCGGTGTGGTTCGACTGGTCGGACGGCGCCGAATACGCCTACGGCGAGCGCTTCGGCAGGGCGTTGGAGCAGGCGGTCGGCCTCATGGAGAAGAACGCCCCTGTCCGCGACGCCGACGCTTTCGCCCAGCATCGCCGGGAGGAACACCAGCGGGTCATGTCCATCCACCACGAGCTCTATGAGAGCGCCTGGTCGTAACCCCGTAGGAGGAGAAGTGACACATCAGCCACGCCAGCGGCGGGGAATCGTTTTCGACCTGTTCGGCACGCTCGTCGCCGCGCCGACGATCGATGATCGCCAGGCCGCCGCCAGAGAGATCGCCACAGTGACCGGAGCCCTTCCCTGCATGGTTGAACAGCTCCTGGTCGAGAGCTGGCCCCAGCGGCACGACGGCACGCTTCCCACCCTTGACACGCTCGCCGACTACCTCGCCGTGCAGTCCGGGGCGCCCGGATCGGCTTCGAAGCTGGCCCGGTTGCTCGCAAGCCAGGCGGCTTCGCGGTTGGAGGCGGACGATGGCGTCATCACCGCCCTCCAGAAGCTGCGCTCCCACGGTTTGAGGATCGCCGTGCTCAGCGACGCGTCCGCCGACATCGCCCATGCCTGGCCGCGCTCCTCCTTGTTCCCTCTCGTTGACTTCGCCACGTTCAGCTGCGTGGCCCGGTCCGTCAAACCCGATGCGGGACTTTACGAACGCTGTGTCCAGGGTCTGGCGCTGGCGGCCAGGCGACTCCTGTACTGCGGTGACGGTGGCGGTGACGAACTGTGGGGTGCCACCCGAGCGGGGATGCGCGCCGTGCGCGTGCACAGGCGGGGCGGCCCAGGGAGCCTGGCCTACGGAGAGCGCCCCTGGGACGGACCATGCATCCCCGGCGTCGAGGAACTCCTCGGATTCCCATTGCTGCCCGAGGAGACGACGTGAGGCGCGCTCGCGCCCGGATGGGTGCGTGGAACGTGTCCGGTGGCAGCCTGGAATGGGTGCGGCAGGAGCGCCCGGAACCAGACGCCAGCGAGACCCTCGTCAAGGTCGCCTACTCCGGAATCTGCGGCAGTGACCTCGCCAAGCTCACCCGTGCCCCCATCCCCTCACCCGGCCGTGCCTGGTGTCCGGGACATGAGATCGCGGGGTGGGATCTGGGAACCTCCCCACCACGCCCCGTGGTCGTGAACCCCCTCATCCCCTGCACCCGATGCGGAAGATGCGCCACTGGCGACACCCATCTGTGTCCTGGCCTGCGGCGTGTGGGCTGGGATCTGCCCGGCGGGTTCGCCGAGTACCTCACCACCCCCGTCGGCCAGGTGGTCGAAGTCCCAGGCGGGGAAGGGCTCCGGAACGGGGTCCTCGCTGACCCCATGGCCGTCGCGGTCCACGGCGTCCGCTGTGGTCTGGCCACAGTGCCCCCTGCTCGCCTCGGGGTGATCGGCTCGGGCGCCGTGGCGATCTGCACCGCGGCCTACGCGGCGCACATCGGCTGGGACGTCACCCTGCTCGTACGCGCCCCCTCCCGGCTGGGAGCGTTGAACGGACGCCTCAGCGCCCTCATCCGCCCGGTGCCCGACAGCTCGAACCCAGGGTTCGACGCAGTCGTGGACGCCGCCAGCGGACACACCAACCAGCCGCTGGATCTGGCGATCGCGTTGGTACGCGACGGTGGTCACGTGCTCGTGCAGAACGCCTACGACCCCGGGGTCCGCCTCCGGCGGGACCTGCGGGACGTCTTCCGGCGCTCCCTGACCATCAGCGGCTCGTTCTCCTTCTGCCGTGACGACTTCACTGAGGCGCTCGGCCTTCTCGCTCCGTGTCCCTCCTGGGCCGCGCCGCTCACCCGCGCACTCTTCCCCCTACGTGTCCTGCCCACCGCCCTGGCCCGTATGAGCGGGCACGACCGCGCCCGTCCCCTCAAAGCCATACTCACCACCGAAAGCGCTGCGCAACGATGACCGAACCCACCCCCACGGCTCCTGCCTCCACCGTTTTCTACTCCGAGGAGTACTACCGGACCCTCGTCGAGAGGTTCGGATACAGCACCTTCGACCTCCAGCGGTTCGACTTCGCCCTCGCCGGTATGAAACACGACGAACTGAACCTGCGGTACCTGTGCCATCACAGGGCCAATCAGTTCATCGCAACCGCCCCACACCGGCGGATCGTCACCACGGGGTTCGGCATGTCGGGACCACCCCACATGGCCAGCACGTCGCAGATCATGAAAATGGTCCGCCTCCAACAGGGCGGGGAACGCTGTCAGATCGTCCTGGGGGATCTGGACGCCTACAACGGCCGCACGCGTTCCTACGGCTACACCCGCGAGCTCGCCGAGCGGTTCCGGACGTTCGCCACCCGCCTCGGCTTCGACACCGCAACCGGCGTGCTCCGTGACCAGACCGGACACGCCGAAGCCCTGACGACTATGTACCTGCTGGGCCGCTACGCCGAGGACGCCGACTTCGACACTGCCGAAGAGGACAACCACGCCTACTACGCCGCCCGAGGACTCGTCGATCCGACCATGACGTTCCGTCGTCGACTCTCCCTCGCCCTCATGGCCGCAGACTTCGTCTCCCTGGGACAGACACACGACGCCGTCCTGGTCCTGCTCGGCATCGACGAGCACAAGTACGTGCGCTTCGCCCAACGTGTGGCGGAACGCTTTGACCAACATGTCCCGCTATGTGGAGATTTCATACTATCTGCGATCTATACACGACTCACCACGGGCTTCAACGGACACCCGAAATCCTCCAAGAGCATCCCGGGATCCGGCATCACCGTCGAAACCCCCACCAACGAGATCCGCCGCCTGGTCAGAGCGGACCAAGCCAAGAACCCCGCCCTCTCCCCCGTCTACCAGCTCATGTACCAGATGTCCTACACCTCATACGAGGATCTTCTCGACATCCACCAAGCCTGCACGGAAGGGACACCACGGTGGAAAACAGAGAAGGAGCACTTCATCGAGTTCCTCGCGCACGTCAAAGAGCTGTGGCCGTAATCCGATCGGACCGCGAAACCCATCCCGATAGACTTTGACGACGATCGATCAACCCCCGTCTGACTTTTGTGTAAGGACGCCATGACACGCCTCGGTGACTCGATATCCCACAGCCTCGGCCTGCTCGACCAGGACCTTTCCTCCGAAAAGGTCGTCGAGGAGCTGCTCACCGAGACCGTCGCCCGACGGCGGTTGGACCTGTCCGACCTCAGCCCGGCAGAGCAGGCCGAACTGATCGCTGGACGCACCGTGGACGTCCTGCCCACGGTCGAGAACCTGCGCGAGAAGATCGAGGAGGTGGCCTCCGCAGGTCGCCCCCTGACCGTCAAGCTGGGGATCGACCCCACATCCGCGGACGTCCACCTGGGGCACGCCGTCCCCATGATCATTCTCAGCCGGTTCCAGCGCATGGGGCACCACATCGTGCTGATCATCGGCGACATCACCGCCAAGATCGGCGACCCCTCCGGCAGGTCGGGGGACCGCCCCGCCCTGACCGACGCCGACATCGCCCGCAACCTGGCCACCTACCGCGACCAGGTCGCGCCGTTCTTCGACTTCACCCGAGCCGACTTCCGACACAACAGCTCCTGGCTCAGCGAGGTCCGGCTGCCCGAACTGATCGAGATCCTGGCCCAGGTCCCGGTGTCCATGTCACTGCAGCGCGAGGACTTCCGTACACGTCTGGAGCAGGGGCACGGGTTGAGCACAGCGGAGTTCATCTACTCCGTGGTCATGGCGATCGACTCGGTCAAGATCGAAGCCGACATCGAACTCGGCGGTGTGGACCAACTGCTCAACATGCAGATGGGACGCAAGGTCATGGAGATCACCGGCCAGAAGCCCCAGCTCGTCGCCACTATGCCGCTCATCGAGGGCACCGACGGCACCGGCAAGAAGATGAGCAAGAGCATGGGCAACTACATCGCTCTGAGCGCCGCCCCCGAGGACATCTTCGGCAAGGTCATGTCGATCCCCGACCGACTGGTCAGCCCCTACCTGCGCGCGTGGACCGAGTGGAGCGACGCGGAGATCAACGCCGTGAACGCGCGTGTGGAGAAGGGGACCCTGCACCCGATGGACCTGAAGAAGGTCCTGGCGGGCGAGGCGGTCGCCGCGCTTCACGGTGTCGAGACCGCGATGTCGGCCCGAGCCGCGTTCACCGCCCAGTTCTCTCGTCGCTCGTTCGGTGACATCGACACGCTCCCCGTCGTGGACGCGGCCTCCACCAGTGAGACGGTCGGTGCCGTACTCGCCCGAGTCCTGGAGTTCACCCCCAGTGTCTCGGCCGCACGACGGATCGCCAAGCAGAACGGCCTGCGCATCGTCATCGAGACGGCAGGAGGCCAGGAGGCCGTGATCCTGGCAGAGGACGACGTCCAGCGACCGCTGAGCGAGGCCGTGGACAAGGCCCTCTCCTCCTCCGGGCAGCCGTCGGAAGAGACGGATGTGTACCTCAAGGCCGGACGCAAGGTCGCCCGCATCGAACGCTCGAAGCAGTGAGCAGGATCTAACGAGCGGTTAGAAGCCTCGGTGCCACAGAGCACCGAGGCGGAAGCTTGTGGGGTTCGACACCAGGCTGAGGCGAGAGCCTCCTTGCAGGCTTATCGTTGAAGCCCCAGTGGCCGCAGTCAGGATGAAGCTGGCACACCAGCACAGGCCGCACCAACCTCAGCACACACCCGCCGAGCATCAGCAACGGCCCTCCGCTCACTGGAGTGGCAGGAAGACGATCCCAGCGCTCCAGAGACCCCGTCGCCCTCGGCACGAACAGAGCTTTCTCGCGTGAGATCTACCACCGCTGTTTGCCGCCCCAGCGGGGCCGTTTCAAGGGTCAAATCCATGCGGCGAACGGGGTAACGCTTCGGCCTCAGCGTGCTCTCGGTTAATAAAAAGGGCAGGGGTATCGAAGGAGGCGCCGCGAAGCCTCCGCCCCGCCCGGAGAAGGGAACCAGCATGGAGGTTGTGCTCCTGGTCTCCGCGTTGGCCGTGGCCGGTCGGGCGCTGGCGTGGTTGAGCACATGGGTGCGCGAACGGTATCGGCGTGAACGGCTGGCCCTGGCAGTCGACCGGCTACCAGAAGGCAGCAACTACACCGACGACGGGGGTGGAGTGCATGTACGCGTCGGTGGCACAGTCCACAGCGGCGATACCTGATCCATCGTGGCGAGAAAGCCGGGCAGGCCAGGAAAGCACCGATCATGACGACGCACTCCG
This sequence comes from Nocardiopsis sp. NPDC049922, assembly GCF_040660275.1. NCBI lineage: Bacteria > Bacillati > Actinomycetota > Actinomycetes > Streptosporangiales > Nocardiopsidaceae > Nocardiopsis > Nocardiopsis sp. NPDC049922. The sequence continues at coordinate 22,316 of NZ_JBFAME010000028.1, forward strand.
CACGGTCCGATCAGAGCGGACCGCACGAAGAGAACCACCGACCAGATCCACCGCCCGCCCAAGCCGTCTCCTTCGAAGACTGGTACAAGCGTGACATGCCAGGGCTGGTGCTGTTCGCGATGATGCTCGGGGCTCGCAAGGAGGACGCCCGCGACCTCGCCCAACAGGCGTTCGCCGATGCCTATCCGCGCTGGGACACGATCGACTTCCCCAGGGCCTACCTACGCACCTGTATCAGCCGGGCCTACGAACGGCGCCACGCAACACTTCAAAGGTACGAGACCTGCACCGACTCCATCGTCGAGAGCACAGCTCCAGCCGACCCCGCTGTCGGCCGGATCGAGATCCACGACCAGGAGCAACGGATCCTTACAGAGATCAGACGACTTAAACCCGGCCAGCGCGAGGTCATGGCCTGGACTCTCGATGGATACGAACCGGCCGAGATCGCCTCGATCCTCGGGAAGTCGCAGGGTGCGGTACGCGCGAGCCTGTACAAGGCGCGCAGGAATCTTCGGCATGCCCTGGCCAGTCGGAAGGAGGACTAGCGATGCCTGACGAGCGACGTCCAACCAGGCAGGAACTCAACGACGCCGAACTCGATGCCGTACTCGACGCGTTCACCGTCAACGCCCACAACGCTCTGGCGAACGAACTGGACGTCCAGTCCGGCCTCGACCAGATCAAGTCCTGGACGACCACCGACGAGCGGGTGTTCAACCATGACACCCACAGCAGACGAGGTCTCCGGCGCGGAACCTCATCCTCGCCGCCAGCGCTGGCAGGAGGACCAAAACCGACGGAAGGGCTCAAACTGTCGGCGCTATCCGACAAGATGGAGGCGACCCGCCTCCTAGGAAGATCCCGAGCAGTGACCATCACCCAGCAAGAGTTCGAGTCCCGCCTGTGGGCCGCAGCGAACGCGCTCCGCGGACCGGTCGACCCGGCCGACTTCAAGACCTACGTCTTCCCCATGCTGTTCTGGAAGTGGATCAGCGACACCTGGGAGTACGAGCACAACCAGGCGATCGAAGCGTACGGAAGCGACCTGGACGACGAGCTCGAAGCCGACTACCACCGCTTCGATATGCCGGAAGGCACCCTGTGGGGTGAGGTCACCACCCAGATCGACAACCTCGGTGCCGAGATTGCCAAGACGTTCCGGCGGATCGAGGATGCCAACCTGAAGCGGCTGTCAGGCATCTTCGGAGATGCCGCGTGGGGCAACCAGGAGCGGATCCCCGAGCGGTCCCTGCTCGGCCTCATCAAGGCGTTCGACAAGACCAAGCTCGACCCCTCCACTGTCTCCCACGACCTCCTCGGTGCCGGGTACGAGTATCTGCTGAAGAACTTCGCCGACGAGTCCGGCAAGAAGGCCGGTGAGTTCTTCACTCCGCGCGAGGTCGTCAACCTGCTCGTCGGCATCCTAGAGCCTGAACCGGAAGAGTCGGTCTACGACCCGACCTGCGGATCGGGCGGCATGCTGGTGGCGACGATCAACCAGATCCGCGAAGCAAACAAGGACCACCGGCCGCTTCGCGTGTACGGCCAGGAAGTCAACCTGACAACCTCATCGATCGCGCGGATGAACCTCTTCCTGCACGAGATCGAGGACTTCGACATCAAGCGCGGCGACACGCTCCGGCACCCCGCGTTCAAGGACACCCGGAGCGCGGTCCGCACCTTCGACGTAGTGATCGCCAATCCACCGTTCTCACTGGCCGACTGGGGCGCCGACCGTTGGTCAGGCGACCCCCGAGCGTTCGCCGGTGTACCACCGGCGAAGAACGGCGACTACGCCTTCATCCAGCACATGATCTCGTCGATGAAGTCGGGCAGCGGCCGGGTCGGGGTCGTCATGTCGCACGGTGCCCTGTTCCGCGGCGGCGCCGAGGCGCGGATCCGACAGTCCCTCATCGAGAAGGACCTCCTCGACGCGGTCGTCGGCCTCCCACCCAACTTGTTCTACTCGACGTCGATCCCAGCGTGCCTGCTGATCTTCCGGGCCAAGAAGGAAGCTACCCGGAGGAAGCACGTTCTGTTCGTTGACGGGTCGGCCCGGTTTGTGAAGGGCAAGAACCGGAACCAGATGTCGGCGGAGGACATCAAGGCCCTCATCGAGTCGTACAAGACAGGCGAGGACCCTGACGGGGAAGGCGGGGCGAACGTCCGGCTGGTGCCAGCGGACGAGATCGCCAAGAACGGGTTCGACCTCAACGTCGGCCGCTACATCAGGATCGCCGCTGAGGAGCAGGAGGACCTCGGGGCGCTCATTGTCGCCTACCAGGACGCGAAGGCGGCCAGGATGGCAGCCGAGGAACACATGCTGCAGGTGCTCACCGCCGCCGGGATCGAGGGCTTCGATGAGTGAGTGGGAGTGGGTTCCAGCCGGGACTGCCGTAACACAGCGGAAGGACATCGTTCAACTCGCCAACGATGTCGAGTACCGCACAATGGGCGTGCGCTGGTACGGCAAGGGCGCGTATGATCGGGGTGTTGGTACCACCAAGACGATCAAGGCGAAGAGGCTCTACCGCGCATCTGCGGGGGACTTCGTTTTCAATCGAATCGACACACACAAAGGTGCCTTTGATGTAGTCCCTGACAGACTCGACGGAGCACTGGCCACCAACGAGTTCCCCCTGTACCGAACCAACCCGGCGCGGCTGATGGCACGGTTCCTCTTGCTGTACTTTCAACAGGAAACCGTCCTGAGGACCATCGAAAACTCTCGATCTGGTTCCGAAGGTAGAGCGCGCTGGAAGGAAGCCGACTTTGAGGGGTGGAAGATCCCCCTCCCTCCCATTGGTGAGCAGCGGCGCATTCTCGCCGTCGTGGACGCGGTTGACCGGAAGGTCAGCTCAGCAGAGGTAGAAGCACGGCAGCTTGATCGAGTCCTAGCAAAGATACAGGCAGAGATACCAGATGCCCCCGAGCGGTATGTCGGCGATCTGCTCTTCAGTATCGACAGCGGCAAGAGTGTGAGGGCGTTGGGCGATACTCCGGTTATTGGGAAGCCGAGGATCCTCAAATTGAGTGCCATCCGGCCGAGTTCATTCGACGCGTCGGAAGGCAAGTACATCGAAGACATCACTCCGTTCTCTGGCTCTCACGTTGTCCAAGAAGGTGACCTTCTGATCACGCGCTCGAACACTCCGGATCGCGTGGGATACGTTGCCATGGCAAGGGACGTTCCGCGTGACACCTATATGCCAGACCTGATGTGGCGACTTCGCCCGGACCCAGAGAAAGTCCGAGTCGACTACCTGGAGCATGTGTTCGCATCCTCGCGTCTGCGTGCACGGGTCACAGCAACTGCTTCTGGCACCAGCCAATCTATGCGAAAAATCAACAAGGCCGGATTTTCTAAAGTACTGGTCCCCGTCCCCTCGCTCGAAGACCAGAAAGAATATGCGGATCAGTGCGCCGCTGTAGCTGCCAGCGTCAAGGCGATTCGCACCGAAATCGACCGGCTCCGCGCCGTTCGCTCTGGTCTGGTCAACGCCCTGCTGTCCCGTGAGGTCCAGGTCGACGGGGCCCTCGCCGAGTTCGTCAAGGAGAAGGGTGCGTAGCGGTGAGTTTCACTGAAGCGAGCACCATCCCAAAGTCCCTGATCGAGTGGGCCGAAGACGCCGGGTGGGAACACGTTCGAGGCGTCGACCTGCCCAGGAACACGCACAATGCGGTCATCGAGCCTTGGGCGCGGGAAGCGCTGCTGAAACTGAATCCGGACCTGGTCGAGGACCCGGAATCGGCCGACATGGTGCTGCGGGAGGTGGGGCAGGCGATCCTGGAGGCCAGGAACGGGCTCGTGGCCTCCAACGAGAGGCTGACCGTGATGCTGCGGGGCAACCACTCGTTCGTGACGGTCGACGGTCGGCACGTGCCTCGTCGGTTCATCGACTTCGACAACCCAGGCAGCAACCGGCTCACGGTGGCCGATGAAGTGACGGTCACCGGCGCGGCGGAGCCCCGGCGCATGGACGTCGTCTACTACGTGAACGGGTTCCCGCTCGTGGTCGCGGAGACGAAGACACCGGTGAAGCAGCAAGTGTCGTGGGTGAACGCCGCGAAGGACCTCTATGGCACCTACGAGGAGGAGTATCCGGGGTTCTTCGCCCCGAACCTGTTCGTGGTGGCCACCGACGGGCTGGAGCTGCGGATGGCTCCGGTCCGGACGGTCCCGGACCCGGACTCAGAGTTCTGGGCGCCGTGGGGCTCCACCGCAGACAATCCCGCCAAGATGACGGCACCGGCACGGGTCGAACGGGCGGCCCGGCTGCTGTTGGCTCCGAAGACGGTCCTGCCGATGCTGAAGGACTTTGCGATGTTCCGGCACGCCCGGGACGCCTCCGAGACGGACGTGAAGCTCCTACCGCGCTATCCGCAATTCGAGGCAGCGCTCGCGATTCACGACAAGGTCCTGGCCAATGGCCGGGGCGGTCTCATCTGGCACCACCAGGGGTCAGGCAAGACCGAGCTGATGGCCTTCGCGGCCGCCAGGGTTCTGGGGGATGCGAAGGTGGTCGAACTCTACGGCGGCCCGCCGACGGTGGTGGTGATCGCGGACCGGAGAGATCTGGTCCGGCAGACTGCGGAGATGTTCGAGACCGCCGGTATGCCACGTATGGCGGTAGCGGAGTCGAGGACCGACCTGCGGAGGATGCTGCGCAAGGACGATCCCGGGATCATCATCACGACGGTTCACAAGTTCGCTGAGGCCGGTCACCTGAACGACCGGTCGAACATCATCGTGCTCGTCGATGAGGCCCACCGCTCCCAGGAGGGCCGACTGGGTCAGGCGTGGCGGGACGCGATCCCCAACGGGAAGTTCTTCGGTGCCACCGGAACCGCCATCCGGGACAAAGACCGGTCCACCTTCCGCGTGTTCGGCGACCCCGCCGACCCGGACCTCATCATGTCCCGCTACAGCCCGGAACAGTCCATTCTGGATGGGTTCACCAAACCGGTGATCGTGGAGGGCCGGTCGGTCGGCTTCGACCTCGACAAGGAGGAGCTGGACGAAGCCTTCGACCAGCTCGCCGCCGAGGAGGACCTCGACGAGGACGAGAAGGTCTACCTGTCCGGGAAGGCCTCCCACATAGAGACCGTCTTGTCCAACCCGGAGCGGGTCGCGGCCGTCTGCGCGGACATCGTCGACCACTTCCTGGAACACGTCGCCCCGCTTGGGCAGAAAGCCCAGGTGGTCGCGTTCAACCAGCGGCTCGTCGTCGCCTACGCCCAAGCGATCGAGGCCGAACTGGCGCGCCGAGGCGCTCGCATGCCGAATGGGAAGGCCCGTGAAGTCGGGGTCGTCATGCACGTGCCGAACTCCAAAGACACACCGGCAGAGCTGAAGAAGCACATCCTCACTCCGGCCCAGGAGGAGGCACTCAAGCGACGGTTCAAGAAGGTGGACGACCCGCTGTCGTTCGTCGTCGTTACCGCGAAGTGGATGACCGGCTTCAACGCCCCCATCGAAGGGGTCCTCTACCTCGACAAGCCTGCCAAGGGTGCGAACCTGTTCCAGACGATCACCCGCCCCAACCGGCCATGGAAGAACCCGGTCACCGGGCAGCGCAAGGAATACGGCAGGGTCGTTGACTACATTGGCCTGGCCAAGGCCATCGGTGAAGCGGTCGCCGGTCCCAAGGCCGATGCCGACCAGGGGACAGGGCTCAACGTCACCGACGCCTCCCAGCTCACCGGCAAGTTCGTCCAGGACCTCACCCGGATGATGGCACTGTTCGACGGCATCGACACGGGCGATCCTTCATTCGAAGCGCTCGCCGAAGCCCACGAGCGGATCAAGGAAGACACCCCCCAGCGGACCGAGTTCATCGAGACGTTCGTCGCCCTGCAGGCGGTGTGGGAGTTCCTTGACCCGCACCCGGTGCTCACGCCGTTCAAGGCCCAGTACCTGTGGCTGGCGAAGGTGTACGAGTCCATCCGCCCCAAGGACGTGTCCAAGGCGTTCCTGTGGGAGCGCCTCGGCACGAAGACCACCGGACTGATTCACGGCCACATGGACAACGTCCGGGTTCGGGCAAACGTGACGAAGAACGTCGTTCTCGACGCGGCCGGGCTGGAACTGATCAAGCAAATCTCAGAACACCTGCAGATTCCCAAGGACGACCATTCGGACAAGGATCCGGGAGACGTCTACAAGGAGGTCCTCGACAGCATCGAGGCCCGGCTGAGACGGAACCTCGCGGAGTCCGACAGCCCTGTGTACAGGTCGTTGGCGGAGCGGATCGAGAAGATTCGTGAGAAGGTCATCACAAACGTCGAGGACTCCCTGGCCTTCCTGGAGCAGGCCCTCAAGATCGCCCAAGACGTCGTCGCTGCTGACAGGGCGGCAAAGGAGGGCAGGCTAGAGGAGCTCGAAGAGCTTGCCGATCCCAAGCATGGCGCACTTACGCAGATCGTCGAGGAGAACACCCCACCTGGCCTGCACAATATCATTCCCGACATCGTGGAACAGATCGATTCTATCGTCGCGCAGGTAGCGTACACCGGCTGGACCAAGAGCGATGCCGGTGACAAGCGGGTCCGCAGGGAACTTCGAAGTCTCCTGAAGAAGCACAAGCTCCCTGTGAAGGGCGAGCTGTTCGACAAGACGTACAAGTATGTTCGGGAGAACTACTGACAGCCGCTTCGGCGCACGCGGTCCGTGGCCCGACGCTGGGCTGCGGACCTCAGGCGCCCGCTGTACCCGTCGCCCGAGGGGTGAATCTGAGGGTCTGAGCCGTCAAGCACCGTTTACCAAAGCGAGCGCTACTATAAAGGATGCACGCCTACACACGAGTTCTGTTCCTCGCTAGATTGAACGTCGGGCACGAATCTTGCGCAGGACCTGTTCCTCAGTACCACTAAGCCCAAGGATATGCACTTCTTCTCCATCTACTTCCATGGTTCGCATACTTACAAAATCAGCAACTTCCTCGAGGAGAACAGGCTCCTCCGCAAAATACTCCCGGAGTCCACGGAGCCGATCAAAACCCGAAGCTTCTTTCTCGACCAGGCTTGCAATAAGGTTACCCAGATCTACCTCGGGGCCATCAATGCTCCAAGTCTCGGTGAATCCGCCCTGTGGAAAGTCTCGAGACCCGCACTCGCTTGGAAAGTCTCTGACATATTCGAGCACTCGACTCTCTACCGTTCGAGCGGCTTCCTTGTTCGGAACTTCGTGTAGTTCGAACAGCTCGCCACCACGAGCAAGATGGGCAGAAATACGGTCATGGCGCGCCTCGGTATTTGTGATGCCAATCTTCCAGGCACGCAGCCCAGGAAACCGGATCTTGTATACCAGGTGTGGGGAATCAGGGTCTGCAGCCTCGGCACAGCTCAAGCATGGTGCGGTGCCACGGGCGAGTTCACTGAACGAAATTAGTCGTTCAGCTCCACAGTCGGGATCGACACAATGAGCCCTGACCTTGTCGCCAAGCTTAGCATAGCCAGAATGGTCCCGAACTAGGCCATGGTACGCGAAGAACCGATCCTGATCTTCAGCGGTGGATCGAGAAAGACACCCGAAGCAGAAGTTCCCCTCCGACCTGTCCGCGAGGTCGAGACTCATGGTGGCACTCCACTGTTGGGTGGAATTGCACACGATGCACTCTACCGAGACAAGTGACCACGGACACTCCATCCGATCGGCCAGCCCAGTAACACTCAGAACCCTCCCCTCTTCATTCCGGGCAATAAAACTATCACCCAAGACAATTCGCGCAGCTTGCTCAACTGTAATATCCCATACTAAGGGATCTGACTTCAATCTGCTCTCAAAGACTTCTCGGGATACACACCACCCACAGTGAGAGAGCCCACTGGCTGGCCGCTTGTTCCGAATCTCCGCATAGGAGATCTCCCCGGGCTTCCCACAGGTGATACATGTGTAGCACCGCAGGGATTTGGAGTTGATGTGCGAACCAAGAGGATTCATCCCAAACTTCCGGAAGACGCCATCAATACAGCTCGTGCACCTACCTGGCTTACCTGCACGATTGGCGCTTGCTTGCACCCCACACTCGGGGCATGTTCTCGCAGGGTTCACCATGTCCACTCCCTCGTCATCTTGCTGGATCGCGCGCATAGGGGACAGTAGTCGTGGGCACCGACATTTAGCGTGAACCACCGAGAAGACGTGGGTTTGAGCGCTGGAGATGCGGACTCCAAGCCAAAGCTACCGAGAACCTCACGAGCTCCCACCGGACGCCGCCAGCAGCCCGTGTGTGCTCCGTTTGTGCCCTTCAGTTCCGTACTGACACGACACCAGGCGGCATCACACTGCCTCAGGTAGCACGGTGGATCGGAGGGGGTGGTACGAAACGGCACGAAATGACACGTAACGGCACCAGATCACCGGACTTCTCAGATGGTAGAGGCAGGCCCCCTATGCACCCCTGAGGGTGCACCAGACGGGCCGAAGGTGTGCACCCGGAGGGTGCACACCTCGCAGCGGAACGCGGGGCAACGCGGCACAACCAGGGAACCACCTCCCCCACTACCTGCAACTTCTCGTGTTTTCGCAGGTCAGGACACTTGCCGACCACAGTTCAAGTCCCGTCACTCACCCCAGAGCCGACAAGGCCCTGACCAGCGCAAACGCGCAGCGGTCAGGGCCTTTCGCGTTGTCGGGGGTGCACCAG
>NZ_JBFAME010000029.1:0-26669 GCF_040660275.1 Nocardiopsis sp. NPDC049922
CCGTTCTGGCCCTGCTGAAGGCCGCTGAGGTTGTCCGCAAGGTCAAGCGCACCGCCCGCCGTTGGGGCCGTACCCGCCTGGTGGTCAGCCAGACCGTCCGCCGTCGTCGCGGTGCTGGGGGGGTGGCGCTGATGCTGCTCACGATCGCGATCGTCGCCGCCTACCTCGCACTGGCCGCGCTGCTGCTCACCCCCGCCAACCCGATGAGGAGGCGCTGATGGCTCCGCTGATCTCACTCTTCGCGCTGTTCGTCCTGTGCGCGCTGGTCTACCTCATCGTCGGCAACCCGCTCGTGGACCGGGCCGCTGACCTCGACACCCTCCGCCGCCTCTCCAAGCTGGAGGACCGCCGATGAACCACCGCAAGAAGCACCAGGAACGGCCCGACGCGGCCGCCCCGATCACCGCTGACCAGATCAAGAAGACCGTCCAGGACGCCAAGACGCTCGCGTCCATCCCGGGCCAAGAGCTGCTGGAGGACCCGGCGCTCAACCCCGCCACCAGGGCGCGCTACGACGAACTGACCGCGGAGCGCCTCTCGACCGAGCTGGACCTGATCCACCGCCGCAAGCTCCGCGAGGCCGAAGAGGCCGACCGGCGCGAGGGTGAACAGGCCGAGGTGGACAAGATCATCGCGGCCGCCCGCCGCGCCACCTCCCCGGCCCGCACGATCCTGGACATGACCCGCCACCAGGCCCGCTTCGGCCGCCTCGCGCTGGCCGCGTCCCTGGCCCTGAGCGTGGGGTCCGCGATGGGACTGGCCGCGCTGGTCGCCAAGCACGGCGGGCCGGAGCCGGTCGGCTACCTCGCTGAAATCGGCCTGACCGGGCTGTCCACCACGGTCATCGTGTGGCGGGGCATCCTGGCCCGCGCCGCGACCGTCATCGACCCCGCCACGAACAAGCTGTTCGTGGTCCTGATGCTGGCCCCGTTGCTGGTGTCGATCGTGGGGTCCTGGTTGGGCACCGGCCCGGTCGGCGCGGCCTGCTCCATCGGCAGCGCGTTGTTCGCCGGGTTGGCGTACCTGATCAACACCAGCGCCTCGGCTGCGATCACCCAGTCCATCCACCAGATCGACAAGGAGAAGCGGGCCACCGTCCCCTCTCCCGGACCTGCCGCCGCGCCGGAGACGGAGCCCGCTCGCACGGACGAGCCCCGCGCGAGCGTTCCGCCCCGCCGTCGCCCCGGGGACGGCCTGGAGGTCGTCGGGGAAGCCATCGCGGAGGAAGCCGCCGACTACCTCCGCGACCACACCCGCTCACACGACGGTCCGTCTGAGCGCTCGCACGACGCCCCCCGCTCACACGGGACCGGCCCGGACCGCTCACACGACGACACCCCCGCCAACGACGACGGGGCCGACACCGCATCTGACAAGGTCACCGCGTCTGAGCGCCCGTGTGAGCGGGACCGTTCGCACGGCGACGACGCCTCGACCGAACGGGTGCTGACCGCGCAGGAGCGGCGTCGCCTGGAGGGCATCGAGAACCGCCGCCGGGTCGCGGACTTCCTGTCCGATCGCCCCGGCGCTCCCACGGGTGAGATCGCCCATGCGCTCGGGTTGGCCGCCTCGACCGTCCGCCGGATCCGGCGCGAGATCGAGGACGGGGGCGACGCGGCATGACCGTCCGCCACCGCCCGAGGGTGCGCCGCTGGCGCGAGGAGACCAGCCAGGGGCTGGCGTGGTGCTACACGGTCCGCTGCTCGTGCGGCACCGAGTTCGGCGAGCACTACGCCAAGCGTCTGGCCGAGACCGACAAGGCCAAGCACCTGATCGAGGTTCGTCCGCCCGCTGACCAGCGGTGCCGCGACCCCAAGAAGCACCGGACGCAGCCGCACGACCGCTGCCCGGTGTGCGCTGACCAGTTGACCCTTCCCGGTTTCGAGGAGATCGCATGAGCCGCCCCTGCCCTGAGCCCTCCATGACCGTGCGCGTCGGCCTGCCCGACCTGATGTGGCGTATCGCCCACGGCGCCCGCCACATGCCCCCGGCCGACCTGGCCTTCCGGACGGTGCTGGCGCTGGGCGCCCTGGTGGTGGCCGCCTGGATGATCCACCGGGGCGAGGTGGGCTGGCCCCTGGTGGTCGGCGTGGTCGGCGCGTTGAGCGTGGCGGTGGACGCCGTGGAGCTGTACGCCGTCGCCACGGTCTGCGACCACCTGACGGAGCCGGAGAGCGACCGGTGACCCGTACCGACTGGCGCACCCGTCTGCGGGCGACTGCCTCCTTCGCCGATCACCTGTTGTGCCACGCCGACTCGCTGATCAGCGCGTGGCTGGACATCCGCCCGATCCGCAACACCCTCGCCGACGCCGCCGCCTGGTTGGGGCGGACCTGGCGGGAGCACCTGCACGCGGCGCACGTGCGCCGCTACGGCCCCGGTCGCGGGGTCATCGCCATCGTCATCAACCGCCCGACCACCGAGACCGAGGAGACCCGTGAGCGCTGAGTCCGTCTACGCCAAGCAGATCATCTCCGACCTGGAGGCGATCGAGTTCGAGACCGGTTCCGACATCCGCAAGTACACCGAGACCGTCCGCAAGCTGAGCCGGGCGCTGGCGATGGAGCTGGAGTACTCCGCCCAGGAGCTGGAGGCCGCACTGAAGGACCTGCCGCCCGAGCCCGGAGAGTCCGCCCGCGCGGTCCGCTCCAAGGCCCGCAGCATCGCCCGCCACCTGCGTCGCTCCGCCGAGGCCCAGAGGACCGTGGGCATCGAGGCCGTGCGGACCTGGGGGTCGATGGTCAAGCACTTCGAGCACCTGATCAAGCCGCAGAAGAAGCGCAAGACGATCGACCTCAACGCCTGACCGCCGCCAACGAGCCGCGGGGCCGTACCCGGGTACGGCCCCGCCCCGAAGACGAAGGGAATGACCGTGGTTCGCAACGAACTGGTGGTGCGTGACGGCGACCGAGAGTCCTCGGTCCGACGCGGCAACACCGTCATGGACTACGCGCGGCCCTGGTTGGCCGCTCCGGCGCTGATCCCGGCCGGGTACCTGACCCACTGGATGTGGGGCGACCTGGGATGGGGGACTGGTCTGGCGGCGGCCGCGATCGCGGCCGCGGGCGGGGTGGTCACTCTCGCCACTCACCGACTGACCGGGGCGCGTACCTGGTACGCACACCACATCGCCACCGCCATGACCGGCGGGTCAGCCGCGTGGTTGACGCTGGCCACCGCGTTCGGCCCCGGGCGTCCGCTCATGGACGTGCTGATCATCGGTGGGGCCGCCGCCGCTGGCATCGCCAACGTGCACCTGTGGGCCGCCGGCCAGGGCAGTGCCGAGACGTCCTCGAAGAAGGGCGGGCGGGTGCTGCCGACGTTCACCGATGTCGCCGAGAAGCTGAAGCTGCGCGACGTCAAGGCCACGATGACCAGCGACACCGAGATGCAGCAGCGTCACGAACTGGCGCTGGACAACGGCGAGACTGCCGAGTCGATCCAGGCACGCGCGAAGGAGTTGGCGTCCGCCTACGGGGTCGCGCCGGGCGCGATCCGGGTGATCGAGGATCAGTCCCGCGCGGACCGGGCTGAGCTGGTCATCACGAAGAAGGACGTGATGGGCCGCCTCATCCCGTGGACGGGCCTGGATCCCACCCACGTGGGGGCCTCGATCGCCGACCACCCGCTGCACCTGGGGGTCTACGAGGACGGGGAGCCGTTCTTCAACCAGATCACCAACCGGCACAGCCTGACCGTGGGCATGGCCGGTGCCGGGAAGTCGGTGTACGGCAAGGTCAAGATGGTGCAGGTCGCCGCCCGGTCGGACACGTTCACGCTCGCGATCGACCTGGCCAAGGGCCGTCAGACCCTCGGGCCGATCCAGAACGCGATCGGCTGGCCCGCCTACACCAAGGACGCCGCCCGCGCCCAACTGGCCGCTGTCAAGCGCGCGATCAAGGCCCGTGCCAACCACCTCGCAGACGCCGGGCACGCCCAGTGGGTGCCCGGGTGCGGGTTGACCTTCCTGCACATCCTTGTGGAGGAGGCCGCCGAAGTCGTCGACTTCGACGAGATTGTGGAGGTCGCCCGGGTGGCCCGGTCGGTCGGCATCCACCTGGACCTGTCCTTGCAACGGGCGACCTGGGGCAACCTCGACACCGACACCCGCGCCAACCTCGGTGACGGGCTGTGCTTCGGCGTGCGCGACCACGCGGACGCCTCGTTCGTGCTCCCGGACTACGTCACCGAGGCCGGGTGCGACCCCTCGCGCTGGCGCAAGTCCAAGCCGGGCGCGGCCTACGCCGCGATCGAGCACACCGACCCGGACCGGCACGTGGTTGCGGTCAAGATGTTCGGCCCGCCCACCACCGACCCCAAGGACGAGAACCGTGTCCTGAAGGCCGCCGCCGACAGCCTCCCGCCCCAGGACAACAAGCTCGACCCCATCACGCGGGCCGCGTTCGGGGAGACGTACGCGCGGTTCCTGGAGGGCCGGACCAGTGCCGCCCCGGCCGTCGCGACCACGGCCGCCAATGAGGACCAGGAGGACACGATCGTGACCGCCGACCACGACCAGGAGCACGAGGAGATGGAGCCGATCGTGTTGACCGTCCCCGACGACAACCCCGACGTCGTGGGCGACCTGGACACCGAGATCCCGCCCCTGGAGGAGGACTTCGCTCTGACGCCGCGCAAGAGGACCAAGGAGAGCGCGGAGGAGGCTCAGGCCGCGTTGGACGCCATGTTCCAGACCTGGTTCGACCGGGGCCTGACCACCTTCCGTGCTCCGGATGTCGGGGCGGGTCTGCGCGAGATCGGTGTGGACCGGAAGCGGACGTGGATCTACAAGCAGTTGAGCCGTCTGGAGGAGGCCGGTCGGATCCGGCACGAGGACGACGGCTCTTGGGCCCTCCTCGCTGACGCTCTGGTCGCCGCCTGACGGTCGTCCGCACCGCCGTCCGCACCCTGTTCGGACCGGTGTCCGCACCCGCGTCCGCACCGGTGCGGACGGCCTCTGACCTGTAACACCGCGCCGGGGCGTCCACACCGGCGTCCGCACCCAACGAAAGCGAGATCCGCATGGCTCAGGCCACCCCCAGCAAACCGGTCAAGGTCCGTCTCGAAGGGTTCCCCGACGACCTGGCCGCGTTCGCCGAACGCCTCCAGGCCACCCCGTGGGCGGAGGTTCTGGACTACTCCCGCCCCTACCCCAACCGGCGCGGCAACCCGAACCGGTGCCGGGTCTACATGGAGATCCTCATCGGCCCCACGACCACGGCGGCGGACACCTCAACGACCGTCACCGAGGTCGGCCCGACCGCCATCGCCCCGCCCCCGCCCCGGCAGATCGACACCGACCGCTGACCTAGCAAGCAAGGAGATCACCGTGTTCAACCCCGACGACTGCGAAGCCGAGTTCATCGACGGCAACTACAGCGACTGCGGATGCCCCGAGTGCGGGGACCGCGCGGCCGCCGACATCGAGTCCCGATATGAGGACGGCGACCTCGACTACCAGGAGGCGCTGGAGGCCCACGCCGAGAACGACCTCACGCACGGCTCCTGGTGGCTCTCCGAGGCCTGACCCACCACACGCAAAAGCGGTCCCGGTGCCTAGCTGCCAGGCAAACCACCGGGACCGCGCAACTCCCAAGCAAGGAGCGCTCTTCCATCATGTCCGATCACGCCGGCGCTGACCACCGGGGCCAGCACAAGCCGATGCTCGCGGCGGTGCCGGATGTCGACCAGGGCGACGGGCCACACGGCCCCCTGCCCCCTCACGACATCGCGGCCGAACAGGCCGTGCTCGGTGCGATGCTGCTCGGCACCGTCGAGGACGTCGCGTCCATCGGTGAGGTGACGAACGCGGCGGACTTCTACCGCGCCACCCACCAGGTGATCTTCGAGGCGATTCGGCACCTGGCCCACCGCGGGGAGCCGCACGATGCGATCGCCGTCAACGCTGAGCTGGTCAAGCGCGGCCAGTCCGCCAACACGGGCGGCGCCCTCTACTTGCACACCCTCGCCGAGTCCGTCCCGACCGTCGCGAACGGCGGGTACTACGCCCGCATCGTCGCCGACAAGGCCGCGCTTCGGGGCCTGGTGAGCGCGGGAACGCGTATCGCTCAGATCGGGTACTCCGGCGAGGGTGACGTCCACGAACTGGTCAAGGCCGCTAAACGCGAGCTGGACACCCCGGAGTCGACGTCCTGGGGTGAACCGGTCTCCCTCGATGAGGTCGAGGGGCAGCTTCCCGAGTTCCCCTTGGACGCTTTCCCGGCCTGGGCGGGCCAGTACGCCGCCGCCGTGTCCGACGCGACGCAGACGCCGCCGGATCTGGCCGGGTGTCTGGCGCTCGCGGCGCTGTCCACCGCCGCCTCGGGCCGGGTGTGGGCCGATACCGGCCACTGGAAGGAGCCCGTGTGCGTCTACACCGTCGCCGCGATGGAACCGGCCAGCCGCAAGAGCGCTGTGTTCGCGCTGATGAACGAACCGATCTTCGCCGCCGAGCAGCGGCTCGTGGAGCACATGAAGCCCCGCATCATCGAGGCCGGACTCACGAAGCGGATCGCGGAGGCCAAGGCGGAAGAGGCTGCGTCTGAGGCTGAGAAGCAGCGTGACCCGCAGTCCATCGTGGAGGCCACCGAGGCGGCCGAGTCCGCCGCCGAGATCACCGTGCCCCACCAGCCGAAGCTGGTCGCCGACGACATCACCCCGGAGAACCTGGCACGCCGCCTTGCCGAGCAGGGCGGGCGGCTCGCTCTCCTGGCCCCGGAGGGAGGGTTCTTCGGCACGCTGGCCGGGCGGTACTCCGGCATGCCGAACCTGGACACCTTCCTCAAGGCCCACGCCGGGGAACCGATCCGCGTAGACCGCCAGGGACGTGAACCCGATTTCGTCGCGAAGTCCGCGCTGACCATCGGGATCGCCCTGCAACCGGAAGCGCTCAGCGAGGTGTTCGGGACGCCGGGCGGCCGCGGCCGGGGTCTGCTGGCGCGCATCCTGTACGCCCTGCCCGCCGACAACGTCGGGTACCGGACGCGGAAGCCAGCTCCCATCCCGCCCGAGGTGGAACAGCTCTACCAGCACCGCGTTCAGACGCTCCTGTACTCGCTGTGGCACCTGGAAGAGCCGGTCACGCTCACCTTCGCCCCACAGGCACAGGAACGGCTCTCGCAGATCCTCTACGAGGAAGTCGAACCCCAGCTCCGGCCGGACGGCCGCTTCGGCAAGATCCGGGACTGGGGAGGCAAGTACGTCGGTGCCATCGTGCGCATCGCCGCGCTGTTGCACCTGGCCGAGCACCTCACCGACGGGTGGGGCAAGGCGATCACCGCCGACACGTTGGAACGCGCCCGTGTGATCGGCGAGTACTACGCGGCGCACGCCCTGGCCGTCTTCGACGCCATGGGAGCCGATGAATCGCACGTGGGCGCGCGCAAGGTCCTCGACTGGTTGACCCGGGCCAAGCCCGCCCGGTTCGCCGTGCGCGAGGCGTTCCACGCTCTGCGAGGCAAGCAGATCACCAAGACGGCGGACCTTCACGAGCCCCTCGCGCTGCTGGCCGATCTGGGTTGGATCCGCCAGGAGCCCCCGCCCCCGCGCAAGTCGAAGGGAGGTCGCCCGCCCTCGCCCATCTACCAGGTACATCCGCAGATCAGTGGTTCCGGTGCCTAGCTGCCAAAACCCACCACCGGCCCACTCGTTCCCAAGCAAGGAGAAGCCCGCATGGCGAACAACGCCGTGAAGGAAGCGCCCCCCGCACTCTGGTCCATCGAGGACGTCGCCGACTTCCTCCAGGTCCCCGTCAAGACCCTCTACCAGTGGCGTTACAAGCAGTACGGTCCGCGCTCGCACCGGGTCGGCCGGTACGTCCGGTACTTCCCCGAGGACGTCCGCTCCTGGGTGGAGGAGCAGGTCTGATGGCGCACACCAAAGACCTGTGGTGGCGCAAGGTCAAGCACGCTGACGGGTCGGTGACCAGGGAGAAGAGCACGCGCCACGGTAAGGGCAAGCGCTACCTCGCCGTCTGGACGGACCCGAACGGCGATGAGAGGTCCAGGGCCTTCGAGCGCAAGAGGGACGCCGACCGCCACGGTGCCTCGATGGAGACCGACCGGAACCGCGGCGACTACCTCGACCCCGACGCTGGCAAGGTCCTCTTCGGCGACCTGGCGAAGCGCTGGTTCACGTCGCTCATGGTGGACCCCGCCAGTGAGATCCACTACGAGGGCGTGTACCGGCGGCACGTCGCTCCGGTGTTCGACCAGCGCATGGTGAAGTCGATCAAGCCCTCGGACATCGCGGCGCTGGTCCGCAGCGTCCACGATGCCCACAGCCCCTCCACGGCAGCGACCGCGCTCCTGGTGGTTCGCGGCGTGCTGGAGATCGCGGAGGCCGACGGGTCCATCAAGAGGAACCCCGCCCGGTCGAAGATCGTCCGCCAACCGAAGTGGCAGGGGCGGGAAGTCCAGGTCTGGAGTGATGCCCAAGTGAACGCTCTGGTCATGGACCACTCCGAGGGTCTTCGGGCCGTCCCCGTGATCGCCGCCGGGTGCGGTCAGCGGCAAGGGGAGATCTTCGGCCTGGGCCTGGAGGACCTCGACTTCGAGGGGGAGGTGATCCACGTGCGCCGACAGCTCAAGAAGCTCGGTGAGCGCTTCGTCTTCTCCCTGCCGAAGAACGACAAGACACGGACCGTCCCCATGCCGCTCTGGGTGGCCGAGGCCCTGAAGAAGCACATCGCGGCCTACCCTCCCCGGCCCTACACACTGCCCTGGGAGACGCTTCGAGGCCGACCGCACACGGTCGATCTGCTGTTCCGTTGGTCTGACGACCTGCATGTCCGTGCTCGGACGTACGGGGAACAGGTGTGGAAACCTGCCCTCGTGGCCGCGGGGATCATCCCCGAACCGACCAAGGACAAGCGGGGCCGCCGCCGCTACAGCACAAGTCGCAAGGAGGGGATCCACCAGCTCCGGCACTACTACGCCTCCGTGCAGCTGCACGAGGGAGTCTCGGTGGTCGCGCTCGCCTCCTACCTCGGGCACGATCCGAAGGTCACGCTGTCCATCTACGGGCACATGCTGCCGAGTTCCGACGACCTCGCTCGCAAGGCCATCGACGGGCGTTTCAACACCGATCAGAGCGACTCTGACGGAACGTAGACGGAACAGAGCCCGATGGGAGTCCTCACCGGGCGCATGAGTAAGGCCCTGGCCGTCCCGCCCTCCCCCGGGGGAGAGGCGGGATGACCAGGGCCTTCGTCGTTCCTACGGCCTACTTGAGCAGCTGGCGGGCCATCACCAGGCGCTGGATCTGGTTGGTGCCCTCGTAGATCTGGGTGATCTTGGCGTCGCGCATCATGCGCTCCAGCGGGAAGTCCTTCACGTAGCCCGCGCCGCCCAGCAGCTGCACGGCGTCGGTGGTGATCTCCATGGCGGCGTCGGAGGCGAAGCACTTGGCGGCGGCGCCGAAGAAGGCGAGGTCGTCGTCACCGCGCTCGGACTTGGCCGCCGCGACGTAGACCATCTGGCGGGCGGTCTCCAGCTTCATCGCCATGTCGGCCAGCATGAACTGCACGCCCTGGAAGTCGGCGACGGCCTTGCCGAACTGCTTGCGCTCCTTGACGTAGGCCACGGCGTGGTCCAGCGCGCCCTGGGCGATGCCGACGGCCTGCGCGCCGATGGTGACGCGGGTGTGGTCGAGGGTGCGCAGGGCGATCTTGAGGCCCTCGCCGGGGGCGCCGACCATGCGGTCCCCGGGGATGCGGACGTCGTCGAAGAACAGCTCGCGCGTGGGGGAGCCCTTGATGCCGAGCTTGCGCTCCGGCTCGCCCAGGGTGAAGCCCTCGTCGTCGGCGTGCACGACGAACGCCGAGATGTTGCGGCCGCGCTGGCCCCCGGGGTCGGTCACGGCCAGGACCGTGTAGTACTGGCTCACTCCGGCGTTGGTGATCCACGACTTCTGGCCGTTGAGGATCCAGTCGTCGCCGTCGGCCACGGCCTGGGTGCGCATGCTCGCGGTGTCGGAACCGGCCTCGCGCTCGGACAGGCCGTAGGAGAACATCGCCTCGCCGCTGGCCACCTTGGGCAGGTAGCGCTGCTTGACCTCCTCGGAGGCGCCGAGGATCAGCGGCATCGTGCCGAGCTTGTTGACCGCGGGGATGAGCGAGGAGGAGGCGCACGCGCGGGCGACCTCCTCGATGACGATGCAGGTCGCCAGGGCGTCGGCGCCCACGCCGTCGTACTTCTCCTCGATGTGCGGGGCGTGGAAGTCCGTGGCGACCAGGGCGTCGTGCGCGGCCTGGGGGAAGGAGCTGGTCTCGTCGACCTCCGCGGCGTGGGGCGCGATCTTGTCCTCGGCGACGGCGCGCACGGCCGCGCGCAGCTCCTCGTGCTCCTCGGTGGTCTTGAACAGGTCGAAGTCGCTCATGTCACGTTCCCTCTCCGGTGGCGTCCCGACGTCCCGGTCTGTGGCACCGCGTGCCGGTGTATGGCATCCAGTGCCAGGGTAGGGGGTGAACGGGGCGAAGTACACCGTCGAGGTCGGATACCTTCTGGATGTCCCCCGGACGGGGCGGACCGGGTCGAGAGGCGGAGGGGGTGGACCCATGGCCGGGACGGGGGCGCGGGCGCGCGCCGAGGGGCGCGGCGGCGCGTCGCGCACGGACACGCGCGAGGTGGTGCTCGCGGCGGTCCGGCTCTTCACCGAGGACGGGTTCGACGCCACCACCATGGAGGGCATCGCCGCCGCCACGGGGGTCAGCCGCCGCAGCCTGTTCCGCCGGTTCGGCTCCAAGGAGGACATCCTCTTCGCCGAGCACGACGAACTCTTCTCCACCGTGGTCCGCTTCCTGGAGGCCTCCCCCGACGACCCGCTCGGCTCGGCCTGCGCGGCCGCCCGCCTGGTCCTCCAGGGCTACCTGCGCGACCCGGAGATCACCGTGCCCCGGTACCGGCTCGTGCGCGCCCATCCCCGGCTGCGCGACCGCGAGGTGGCCATGACCGCCCGCTACCAGGCGGCGTTCAGCCGGTACCTGGCCGCCGACCGGGGGGAGCGCCACTCCCTGGAGGCCGGTGTGGTGGCCGCGTCCCTCATCGCCGCGCACAACCACGTGCTGCGGTCCTGGCTGCGCGCCCCCGACCAGGACCCCCGGGAGGTGTGGGCGCGGTTCGACGCCGCGACGGAGCTGGTCCGGCGCACGGCCGAGACCGTGCTCGACACGCCGGAACGGCGGGCGACCGGTGACCCGGAGGCGGGGGCCGCGGGGGAGAGCGTCCTGGTCGCCGTCTATCCGAGTGACACCGGTCGCGACGAACTCCTGCGCCGGATCACGGCGGCGGTGGGGGACCCGCGCCGGACGCCGTGACGCGCCCGTCCACCGGACGAACCGGGGCGAATCCCCGGGCGGCGCGCGGGTCGTCCACGGGGCGGACCGGGGGCTCCTCCGGCGGGCGTACTCTGGACGGGGCCGAGATGTAGGACGGACGCGGGACGGGCAGCCGGAATGAGCGTGGATCAGGCGAGTACGACACGGCAGGAGGCCGAGGTCGGCCGCGAGGCGGGACGCCGACGCACCTTCGCGGTGATCTCCCACCCCGACGCCGGTAAGTCGACGCTCACCGAGGCGCTCGCCCTGCACGCGGCCGCGATCTCCTCCGCCGGCGCAGTCCACGGCAAGGGCGACCGCCGGGGCGTCACGTCCGACTGGATGCAGATGGAGCAGGACCGCGGGATCTCCATCACCTCGGCCGCGCTGCGCATCGACTACTCCGACCGGGTCCTCAACCTCCTGGACACCCCCGGCCACGCCGACTTCTCCGAGGACACCTACCGCGTCCTGTCCGCCGTCGACTGCGCGATCATGCTGCTGGACTCGGCCAAGGGCCTGGAGCCGCAGACGCTGAAGCTCTTCGACGTGTGCCGGGCGCGGAGGATGCCGGTCATCACGTTCGTCAACAAGTGGGACCGGCCCGGCCGCGAGCCGCTGGAGCTGCTGGACGAGATCGAGCAGCGGATCGGACTGCGGCCGACCCCGCTGAACTGGCCGGTCGGCATCGCCGGTGACTTCCGCGGCCTGATCGACCGCGCGAGCGGGACCTACACCAAGATGACCCGCACGCCCGGCGGCGCGCAGAAGGCGATCGAGGAGGTCCTCGACGCCGACGCCGCCGCCCGGACCGAGGGCGCCGAGTGGGAGCGCGCGCGGGAGGAGATCGAACTCCTGGAGGCCCTGGGCGCCGACTACGACGAGGCGTCCTTCCTGACCGGGGAGTCCTCCCCGGTGCTGTTCGGCGCGGCCCTGCCCAACTTCGGTGTGGGCCAGCTGCTGGACACGGTCGTGCGGCTGGCGCCCGCTCCCGCGCCCAAGCCCGACGAGCGGGAGCGCCCCCGCCCGGTGGAGGCGCCGTTCTCCGGCCAGGTGTTCAAGATGCAGGCCAACATGGACAAGAACCACCGGGACCGGATGGCGTTCGTGCGGGTCTCCTCGGGTCGGTTCGAGCGCGGGATGGTGCTCACCCACGCGGCCACCGGGCGTCCGTTCGCCACCAAGTACACCCAGGCGGTCTTCGGGGCGGACCGGTCCACGATCGACGTGGCCTACCCGGGCGACGTGATCGCGCTGGTCAACGCCCAGGCGCTGGCGGTCGGCGACACCCTCTACGACGGACCGAAGGTGACCTACCCGGCGATCCCGAGCTTCGCCCCCGAGCACTTCGTGGTCGCGCGGGCCGTGGACGCGGGCAAGTACAAGCAGTTCCAGCGCGGGATCGCGCAGCTGGACGCCGAGGGCGTGGTGCAGGTGCTCACCTCGGACGTGCGCGGTGAGCAGGCCCCGGTGCTGGCGGCGGTGGGCCCGCTCCAGTTCGACGTGGTCAAGCACCGGATGGAGCAGGAGTTCCGGTCGCCGATCGAGACCTCGCCGCTGGAGTACTCCGTGGCGCGGCGCACGGACGCCGAGTCCGCGCCCGAGCTGCACGCCCTGTCCGGGGCGGAGGTGCTGCGTCGGCGGAACGACGGGGAACTGCTGGTGCTGGTGCACAACAAGTGGCGGTTGCGCGTGATCGAGCGTGATCACCCCGGTCTGTTCATGGAGCCGCTGCTGGCCGGAGGCGTCGAGGAGGAGTAACCCTTCTGTGACAAGAACTGTGTCACGCGAGGGTTTCGTATCGGCCATTGTGGGAACCCATGTCCCTTCCGTTGACTCCCGGTGAATGCCGTTGACGGCGTGTCGACTTCCGGCGGTGGATTCCGGCCCGAACGTCTCACCGGTGCGCCGTTTACCGCGTTCTCACGTGCCCCTCGGTGAAGGTGTGAACCCGCGTGCCCCCCGTACCACCGTTGAACACGGTGGGCGTGCTCTCGTGTGACCAGAGTGACGGATGGGGTTGCGTGGCACCGTACAGAGGCCAAGATCACCGCACTGTCGACGCCCCTCCTCAACGCCCGTGATCAGGGCGAAGGTACCCTGAGGGAAGGCCACTAGGGCGCGTACGGACTCCGCGTCGCACCGGGCTTCGCGGCACCTGTCCACATCTGTGAACGGTGTCCGGACGGTCCCGGTTCGGGGTGGGTGGCGGAGTGCTCAGGGGACCGGCACAGGAGGCTGGGCGCCATCGGGAGACCCCCGGTGTCGTCCGCGGAGCCTCAGGGCGATCACGGAGTAATCGACGTTCGGCAAAGTTTGGAAATCTTCACCGTGCGGTAATTCTGCCCACATGTGGGTATGTGTTGCATGTCACCTGTTCGTGAATCGGTGAAACTTATATGATTTTGCTTAACCGTCGTTTAACAAAACAGAACAATAACGAGTGAATCAAGAACGCGGCGGCTGACCGCCCCGCGTCTGACGCACCTCACGTATCCCCCGCCTGGAAAGGTTGACCTCGGGCATGAGCGAAGACGACAAAGAGCGCACGGTGGAGCTCCACTACGAGGGCGGCGTGCTGAAGCTGCCGGTGTTCACCGGCGCCGAGGGTGAGCGCACCATCGAGCTGAAGACCCTGCTGGGGTCGACCGGTATGACCACCCTGGATCCGGGGTTCGGCAACACCGCTTCGTGTAGCTCGAAGATCACCTACATCGACGGGGCGGCGGGGATCCTGCGCTACCGCGGGTACCCGATCCAGGACCTGGCCGTGGGCAGTAGCTTCCTCGAGGTCGCCTACCTGGTGATCTACGGCGAGCTGCCGGAGCCCGGCCGGCTCAAGGAGTTCTCCGACAAGCTGCGCGAGAACGCGGACATCCCGGCCGAGATGGGCACGTTCATCGACGCGATGCCCCGCAACGGCCACCCGATGTCGCTGATGGCCAGCGCCGTCAACACGCTCGCGGCGTACTACGCCGACAGCGTCGACCCGTCCGACGAGAACCAGGTCGAGCTCGCCACGATCCGGCTGTTGGCCAAGCTGCCGACGATCGCGGCCCGCATCTACCGCAACTCGATCGGCGAGAAGCCGATCGCTCCGGACGCCTCGCTTGACTACGTCGAGAACTTCATCCGGATGACCTTCGGCGACAACTCCGCCGACGGCGAGCTGGGTGACCTGTTCGGCAAGGCCGTCGACCTCCTGCTCATCCTGCACGCGGACCACGAGCTCAACTGCTCCACCGCGACCGTGCGCGTGGTCGGGTCCGCCCAGGCCGACATCTTCGCCAGCGTCGCGGCGGGCATCAACGCCCTGTCCGGCCCGTCCCACGGCGGCGCCAACCAGGCCGTGCTGGAGATGCTCGAGGAGATCCGCGACTCGGGCACCAGCATCGAGGACTTCCTGGAGCGCGTGAAGGCCCGCGAGGTCCGCCTGATGGGCTTCGGCCACCGCGTGTACAAGAACTTCGACCCGCGGAGCAAGGAGATCAAGGGTCTGGCCAGCCAGATCCTCGACAACCACGAGAACCCCGACGAGCTCTTCTCGCTGGCCCTCAAGCTGGAGGCCGCGGCGCTCGCCGACTCCTACTTCACCGAGCGCAAGCTCTACCCGAACGTCGACTTCTACACCGGCGTCATCTACCGGGCCATGGGCTTCCCGACCAACATGTTCACCGTGCTGTTCGCCCTGGGCCGCCTGCCCGGGTGGATCGCCCACTACCGCGAGCAGCTGCACGACCCGGCCTTCCGGATCGCGCGTCCGCGTCAGCACTACATCGGGTCCGGCGAGCGCCGTTACCCCGGTCAGGACTGATCCCGCGACCCGTCACGCCCGCTCCCGGCACCGGGGGCGGGTGTCGTCGTTCTCCGCGCCCGTACCGTCCCTTGCCAGGCATTTTGCCCGTCATCTGTCGTCGGGGCGCGCGCCCCGGGGAAGTTGCATCCTGAGGTCCCGTGACCACGGGCGACCGCGAGGGACTCGGGAGGCAGCGATGGTCCGGTACGCGTTGGCCGGCGACATGCTCGGCGAGATGAGCCGGAACTGGTGGGTGGTGGTCCTGCGCGGGATCGCCGCCGTGATCTTCGGTCTGGTCGCCCTGCTGTGGCCGGGGCTGACCCTGATCGCCCTGGCGGTGGTCTTCGGCGCCTTCGCGCTCGTCGACGGCTGCGCCCTCGGGTACGCCGCGTTCCGCGCGTCGCCCGGCACCCGCGCCTCGCTGGTCATCCAGGCGGTGCTCAGCGTCATCATGGGTCTGATCGCGCTGATCTGGCCGGTGGTCGCGGTGATCGCGCTGGTGTTCGTGATCGGTGTGTGGGCGGTGGTGACGGGCGTCGCCGAGATCGTGACCGCCGTCCGCCTGCGGGCGCACATCAGCTCCGAGTGGCTGCTCATCTTCGTGGGCGCCCTGTCGGTCATCTTCGGTCTGCTGCTGTGGTTCTGGCCCCTGGAGGGCGCGCAGGTGATCGTGCTGGTCGTGGGTGTCTACGCGATCATCTTCGGCGTGGTGCTCGCGGTGGCCGGGTTCCGGCTGCGCGGTGTCGCCGAGGCCTTCGCCCCGCCCGGGAACCGCGTGCGGGAGGAGCCCGAGGCCGGGGAGCCGGGGCCCGACGAGGGCGACGAGCCGCCCGGGCCGGTCGCCAGCCCCTAGCCGACCCGGTCCCCGCCACGACACGGGCGCTGAGGCGGCGGACCCGCCTGCCGGGGACGGCCGGGGGACACGGCGCGCCCGGTCACGCTCCTCCGATGTTCGCGGCACGGCGGCGGTGCCTTCGAGACCGTGTCCCGCCGTGGCCGCTGGCGGCCGAACGCCGGGCCGCCCTTGTGGTTCGGGATCCCTCCCGCCAAACTCGTACCCAGACACTGGGAGCACCGGGCCGTTCACGCGTGCGTGGGGCGTGGTCGGGCGACATGGGGAGTGGTACGGAAGGTGGGGAGCGCGCCAGGGGCACGGATGCCTCCGATGAGCTGGGAGGGCATCGACCACGCGCTCGACCGTGTGCGCGGCGAGGCCGACCGGATCGCACTCCAGTGCGGGGACCTCGACCGCCACGGCGGGCACCGGACGATGCGGTCGGCGGACCTGGTCGGGCGCACCCGGCGGCGCTGGGAGGAGGCGGAGATCCGTGTCCACAGCCTGTGGACGGTCTACGCCGCCCTCCGGTCCGTGCTCGACCGCGCCGCCGACCTGCGCGCCTCCGCGGACCCGGACACCCCGTGCGCACTGACCCGGCTCCTCGACGGACCGTCGGTGGTCCTGCCCGACGGCGACGAGCCCGGCGAGCGGATCACCCTCGCCGAGGCCATCGCCCGGGCGACGGCCGACTACGAGGGGGCCACCGAGGCGATCTCCGCCGTCGAGACCGCCTGGGACGCGCTCCGGCCCCGGCTCGCCGAGCTGGAGTCCATGTGGCGCGACATCGGCACCTACTCCGACATGGTGGGCCTCCCCGAGGAGGCGCACGAGGATCTGCGAGCCGACCTGTCCGGGGTGGAGGAGACCATCCACCGCGACCCGCTGTCCCTGGTGGTGGACGGCCACGTGGTCACCACCGAGATCGAGCGCCTGCGCGTCCTGTTGGACCGCACCCGGGGCGAACTCCGCGACGCCCTACGCATGCGCGACTCCTACCACGAGAACGTCGAACGCCTCCGCTGCGCCGTCGACGACGTCGGGCGGATCGTCGAGCGCGCCCGGATCCTGCGCGGGCGGGTCGTCGCCAAGGTCTCCTCGCCCGCCGCGGTCGACGTCCACGACCCCGTTCCCGCGCTCGACGCCGCCGTGGCCGACCTGGACACGCTGCGCGCCGAGGGGCGCTGGCGCGACCTCGGCGCCCGCCTGGGCGTGCTCCAACACGCGATCCACGACGCCACCGACGACGCCCGCGAGCGCGAGGCCGACCTCACCCGGCTGCTGGAACGCCGCGCCGAGCTGCGCGGCCGCCTGGACGCCTACCGCGCCCGCGCCGTCCGCCTCGGGCTGACCGGGGACCGGCGGCTCACCGAGCTGTACGGCGCGGCGCACTGGGAACTGTGGCGGGTGCCCTGCGACCTGCGCGCCGCGACCGTCTCCCTGGCCGCCTACCTCAGGGCGCTCCAGGAGACGTCCGGCGCCGACTTCCCCGACGACGGGACCACCTCCGCCGCCTGGGCGCCGGACGGCGAGGACGATGGCGGTGCGAACAGATGACCATGTGCGTGGAACCCGGCTGCGACGGCGGGATCCAGGACGGCCAGTGCGGCGTGTGCGGACGGGCGACGGGCGACGACGCACTCCACGCCCGGACGCGGATGGTCCCCCTGGAGCCGTCCCCCGCGACCCAGCCGGTGCCCCGCGTACCCCCGTCCGGCGCCCCGTCGGTCGCCGACGCGCCCCCTCCCCAGGACGCCCCCGTCGACGGTCCGGCGCCCGAGGGCCAGGCGCCCGGGGGTCGGGCGCCACGTTCCGCGCCGCACTCCGAACCCCCCGGCGACGGAGGCGTCGTCGAACGGTGGCTCACCTCCGGAGCCTTTGACGCCGACCGGACCGACGACAACCCCGTGGAGTCCCACCCGATCTTCGACAACGTCCGCATCGCTGGTCGCATCCGGCCCGGCGGCACCGACGGTGTGCGCGGCACCGGCGCGGGATCGGCGGGAACGAGCCGTGGTTCCGCACGCGGCATGCTCGGGATGGGCATGGTCCAGGTGCCCCTCGTCCCCTACCGCGATCCGACCGAGGCGGTCCTGTCCCGCCCCGTGGTCGCCGAGCACAACCGCCTGTGCGGGTCCTGCGGTGATCGGGTCGGCCGCTCCAGGGACGGGCGGCCCGGCCGCACCGAGGGGTACTGCCGGAGCTGCGGCACCCGCTTCTCCTTCACCCCCAAGCTCTCCCGGGGCGACCTGGTCGGCGGGCAGTACGAGGTGCTCGGCTGCATCGCCCACGGCGGACTCGGGTGGATCTACCTCGCCCGGGACCGCAACGTCAACGACCGCTGGGTCGTGCTCAAGGGCCTGCTCAACGCCGGGGACGCCGCGGCGCACAGGGCCGCCGCCGCGGAGCGCGCGTTCCTGTCGGAGGTCGAGCACCCCAACATCGTCAAGATCATCAACTTCTCCCACCACCCCGACCCGGACACCGGCATCCCGTCCGGGCACATCGTCATGGAGTACGTCGGCGGCAAGTCGCTGCGGCAGCTGCTCATGGAGCGCCGCGAGCGGGGCGCCGGGGACGAGGTCCTTCCCGTCGACCAGGTCATCGCCTTCGGGCTGGAGAGCCTGCGCGCCCTGGACCACCTGCACCGCAAGGGCCTGCTCTACTGCGACTTCAAACCGGACAACGTCATGCAGAGCGAGGAGCAGATCAAGCTCATCGACCTCGGCGGCGTCCGGCGCATGGAGGACACCTCCAGCCACGTCTACTCCACCCCCGGCTACCGGGTCCCGGAGGACGAGCTGCGTTCGCCGGGGCCCTCGGTCAGCTCCGACCTCTACTCCGTCGGCCGGACGCTGGCGGTGCTCAGTTTCCGGTTCGACGCCAAGGGCGAGCACCAGCACACGCTCCCGCCCCGGGAGACGGTGCCGCTGCTCGTGCGGCACGAGTCCTTCGACCGCCTGCTGCGCCGCAGCACGCACGCCGAGCCCAGGAAGCGCTTCCACGACGCCGCCGACATGTCCGACCAGCTCACCGGTGTGCTGCGCGAGGTGCTGTCCGAACTCGACGGCACACCGCACCCGGAGCCCTCCGCCCTGTTCGGCGGGGAGAACACGATCGGCGCCACCGCCGTCGGCGCGATCGACGCCGACCGGCTGCTCACCCCGCCCTCGCCGACCGACGCCGCCGCGCTCCTGCCCAAGCCGCAGATCGACCCCGCCGACCCGGCGGCGCAGCACCTGCGCGGGTTCTCCGCCCTGTCCCCGGAGGAGCTGGTCCCCATCCTCCAGGGCATGGCCGTGCCCTCCCCGGAGACCCAGCTCATGCTGTGCCGTGCGCTCATCACGGTGGGCCGCCACGCCGAGGCGATGGACGCGCTGCACCGGTTCAGCGAGGCCTCCCCGGCCGACTGGCGCACCGACTGGTACCTCGCGGTCGCCGAGCTGAGCACCGGCCGCTTCCAGGGGGCCCGCGCGCTCTTCGACCGGATCTACGACCACCTTCCGGGGGAGAGCGCGCCCAAGCTCGGCCTGGCCCTCGCCAGTGAGCGGACCGGCGACCACGAGACCGCCGCCCGCCAGTACCGGACGGTCTGGAACACCGACCACTCGTTCGTCAGCGCGGCGTTCGGCCTGGCGCGGATCCGTCTCGCGCAGGACGACCGGGCGGAGGCGATCCGTGTTCTGGACACCGTGCCCGAGCTCTCCAGCCAGTACGTCCACGCCCAGACCGCGCTGGTGTCCGTGCTGTCCGCGCGGCACGGCGCCACGGACGCCAAGGACTTCCTGGAGGCGGGCCAGCGCCTGGACCGGCTCGGCCTGGACGGCGAGTCCACCGACCGGCTGGCGGTCCGGGTCCTGGAGAACGTCCTGGTCTGGCTCGGCGGGGGCGGCCGCGCGCCCGCCGACCGGGTGCTGCTACGCGCGCCGCTCTCGGAGAACGGCGTCCGCGCCAACCTGGAACGCCGCTACCGGGCGATGGCCTACCGCGCCGCCTCGGTACGCGAACGCCGTGAACTGGTCGACAAGGCCAACTCCCTACGACCGGTGACCCTGCTGTGAGGATCGAGGGAACAGCGATGTCCAAGGTGCGGACCTGCCCTGCCTGCGCCGACGGCGCGGCCGCTGGTGACAGCTTCTGCGAGGGGTGCGGACGCACCCTTCCGAGCGACATCAGGGACGCTTCCGTCGAGAACCCCGACTCGGTGCCCACCGCTCCCCAGGTGAGCCTGTCGGGAGCGACCCCCGGACCCGAGCACGACGGACGCCCCGGTCTGGTCCCCGAGGACGGTCCCCCCACCGCCCCGCAGGTCAGCCTGTCCGGCGCCAGGACTTCGGGACCCGACACGCTGGCCACCCAGCCGATGCGGCGGGACTCCGTCCCCTCCGCGTCCGGCGGGCCGAGCCCGTCCACCGAGACCGCACGGTCCGGCGGCCGGACGGCGACGTCCGCCCCGACCGTCCCCGCGTGGCCGCCGCCGGCCACCGGCAGCGTCCCGGTCAAGCCCACCAACCCCGACCTGTGCTCGTGGTGCCCGGGGCGGGTCCGGACCGGCTTCTGCGAGTCGTGCGGCAGGCTGCAGCCCAGGGGACGCGACCACGTCGAGGTGTGCGCGCCCGGAGCCGTCGGCGTCAGCGACCGGGGGCTGCGGCACAGACGCAACGAGGACGCCCTGGGCGTCCGCGTCCTGCCCGCCGACGCCCCCCACGCCCCCGGCGCGGTCGTCGCGGTGGTCTGCGACGGCGTGTCCAGTTCGCCCCGCTCCGACGAGGCCTCCCGGGTCACCGCCGAGGCCGGGGTGACGGTGCTCGCCGAACGGGTGCGCCGGGGCGAGGACCCGCGCAGGGCCACCGGCGCGGCGATGACCGAGGCCGCCCGCGCCGTCGCGGCGATCGCCGACTCGCCCGGCTCCGCGCCCGCCTGCACGTTCGTCTCCGCCGTCGTGCGCCCCGACACCGGCGCCGTCACCGTCGGCTGGGTCGGGGACAGCCGCGCCTACTGGCTCTCCGGAGGCCCCTCAGCCAGCGCCTCCGCCCTCCTCACCAGGGACGACTCCTGGAGCGAGGCCATGGTGCAGATGGGGATGCTCTCCAGGGAGGAGGCGATGCGCTCGGCGAACGCGCACGCCCTCGTCGCGTGGATGGGGGCCGACTCCGGACAGATCGACGCGCACGTGTCCACCGTCACGCCCACCGGACCCGGCGCCGTCGTCCTGTGCACGGACGGCCTGTGGAACTACTACCCGGAGGCGGTCGACCTGGCGGCCGCCGTCCCCGGTGCGGGAGCGGCGCCCCGGGAGGCCGCCCGCCGCTACGTCGACCTCGCGCTCGGGGCGGGCGGCAAGGACAACATCACCGTCGTCGTCATACCCGTGCCCGGAGGTGGTGGGCCTCGTGCGGGACAGGCCTGACCACCCCGACAGGCCCCAGTACCGCCTCCTGGACCCGCACCCGCACGGTCGTGTCGAACCCCGGGGCGGACCGTGCCCCGACTGCGGCACGTCCCGCACCGGCCGGTACTGCGAGGAGTGCGGGTTCGACTTCGCCTCGCGCACCGGCGGCGACCGTCGGCGCTCCGGCCCGCACGGCCCGGTCCACGGCGTGCCGTGGCGGGCGGTCGTGACCGCCGACCCCGCCTACTACCAGTACCTGGTGAACGAGGGCAGGCTCGACGCCGAGCGGCTCCCGTTCCCGTCGCGCCACCAGCGGCGCCGCGTCATGCTCCAGGGCGAGCGGATGCACATCGGCCGACGCAGCGTCAGCCGCGGATTCACCCCCGAGATCGACCTCGGCGGGCCGGGGGGAGACCCCGCGATCTCCCGGGTCCACGCGATCCTGGTGCCCGCGTCCGGCGGTTCCTGGTCCCTCCTCGACCCGGGATCGGCCAACGGGACGACGATCAACGGAGCCACCGACCCCATCCCCCGTAACGTGGAGGTTCCCCTGAATGACAGCGATCGGATCTACGTCGGAGCGTGGACCGTCATCATCGTCCAGAAGGGGTGAGGCCCGGTGACCGCCCCCGGGGCGGGCGCCCGCCGCCTCCTGAACTCCACCCCGGCCCGGGTGTGGGCGCTGACCGTGGTGTGCGCCGTGGCGATCGCGGGGCTGTTCGCGTCGTCGCACGCCGCCCTGACCCAGGCCCGCGGCGGTCTCGACGTGCTCGGCCGCGACGCCGGGCCGCGCGCCATGGCCACCACCGAGCTGTACCTGGACCTGGCCGACATGGACGCGCGCATGGCCGACGTCCTGCTCATGGGGACCGACCACGACCTGGGGTCGGGGCGCGCGGACGCCCTGGAGCGGTTCGAGGCCAGCCGCCTGCGGGCCAACGAGGCGCTGCTCCAGGCCGCCTCGCTCACCGAGGGCGACAGCGTGGAGGAGCGCAACGTCGAAGCGGTGCTCGACGGGATGGGCGCCTACGAACGGCTCGCCTCCCGCGCCCTGCTGCTCAACGACCAGGCCGAGGCCCCGCCCGGCCGACTGGACGAGGAGGCGCTGGAGGAGTACCGGCGCGCCACCCAGCTGATGCACACCGAACTGCTGCCCAAGGCGTTCAACCTGGGCCTGGACTCCTCGGCGATCGTCCGGCAGAACCACGAGGAGGGGCAGCTGGCGGTCGTGCGGGGACTGCTGTCGGTCGGCGCCGTCGGGGTCGCCGCCACCGCGGCGCTCGTGGTGCTCCAGCTCTACCTGCGTGTGCGGTTCCGCCGCCGGTTCAACCCCGCCCTTCTGGGCGCGACTCTGGGGGTCGTGGCGCTCACTGTCGGCGTGGTCCTCACCCTGGAGATCAGCATCGGCCACCAGCACGACGCCAAGGAGCAGGGGCTGGACGCCGCGATGGCGCTCGCCCGCGCCGGGGCGATCGCCACCGACATGCAGGCCGACCAGAGCCGCTACCTCGGCGACCCCGAACTCGCGGACAACTACCAGCAGGTGTACCTGGAACGCGCTCAGCAGGTGCTCTTCCGCCCCGCCGAGAACCTCGACCAGTACTACACGGCGGTCGACGGGGTCGCCGCCGCCTACCCCGACCTGCCGGGGTCGGACGATCCGGACGACGACGACCCGGGCACCCTCGGCTACCTGGGCGAACGGGCCCATGAGTCACTGCTGCCCGGACAGGAGGACGCGCTCGCCGAGGTGCTGTGGACCTACGCCCGGTTGCAGGCCCAGGACCGCGAACTGCGCGCCGCCGTCCGCGAGGGCGACCTGGCCGCCGCGATCGGCACGCGCATGGCCGTCGCCGACTCCCGGGACGGCGCCTTCCCCGCCTACGTCGCCGCGCTGGACGGGCTGAGCGACCTGCACCGGGGCGCGTTCACCGAGGGCATCGCCCGCGGTGACAGGGTGTTGGACCCGTGGCGGTGGGGGCTCCCCGCGTTCACCCTGGCCCTGCTCGCCCTGGTCGGGCTCGGGGTCCGTCCCCGGTTGGCCGAGTACCGCTGAGAGAGGAACGGGAATGAGGCTTGGAACCACCGGCCCCGCCGCGGCGGCCGCTCTCGTGCTGGGGCTGACCGGCTGCGTCGCCGCGCTGGGCGACGAGGTGTCGGTGCTCGACCTGGAGACGATCACCGTGGGGGTCAAGTACGACCAGCCCGGCACCGGCCTGCGGGGGCCCGACGGCGAGCTGACCGGCTTCGACGTCGACGTCGCCCATTACATCGCCGCGCGCCTGGGCTTTCCCGCCGACCGGGTGGAGCTGGTCGGGGTGACCTCCGCCGAGCGCGAGGACCTGCTGATCAGCGGGGAGGTGGACATCGTCGTGGCGACCTACTCGATCACCCAGGCCCGCAAGGCCGAGGTGACCTTCGCCGGTCCGTACTACGTCGCCCAACAGGACCTGCTCGTCCGCGAGGAGGACACCGACATCGACGACGTGCACGACCTGGCGGGGCGCAGGCTCTGCCAGGGGCGCGGGTCCAACTCGGCGCGCCGGATCACCGAGGGGCTCGGGATCGAACTCGAACAGACGGACGCCCCCAGCTACGGCGACTGCGTCGACGCCCTGCGCGACGGGCGGGTGGACGCGATGTCCACGGACAACCTCATCCTCGCGGGCTTCCTCGCGCAGGACCCCGACGCCTTCCGGCTGGTGAACAACCCGTTCACCGAGGAGAAGTACGGCGTGGGGCTGCCGCACGGCGACGTGCGCGCGTGCGAGGCGGTCAACAAGGCGATCAGCGAGATGTACCAGGACGGAACCGCCGCGGAACTGCTGGAGGAGTGGTTCGGGGACACGGGCCTGGAGCTCGTCACGAGCGTCCCGCAGTTCGAGGGGTGCCCGTGACGGTGCTGGCCCGCCGCGGTCGGATCACGGATACTTGACCGGAGACGTCGGGGGACCGGAGGGAGCTGCTTTCGTTGACCATCATCGAGTTCCTCAACGCGCGCCTGGACGAGGACGAGCGCGCGTCGAGGGCGGTTCCCGTGGGGGCTCGTGGTCGGGATCGGGCTCTGGCGGAGGTGACGGCCAAGCGGATGATCGTCCAGGGGTACACCCGGGCGCACACCGCGAGCATGCGCGTGCTCGAACCGGCGTCCTCCGCGCCCGCCGACGGCGACCCGTGGTCGGAACTGCTCGCCTGGCGCCGCGCGGTGAAGTACCTGGCGGCCGTGTACCGGGGCCACCCCCAGTACGACCGGTCCTGGGAGGAGTAGGAGGAGGGGCTCACCCCTCGGGGGGAAGGTCCAGCAGGGCCCTGACCACCTCGCCGAGGTCCCGCCCGCGCGCGTCCGGCTCGGGGAAGAGCGCCGGGAAGCGGCCCTCCAGGTGGGCCGACCAGCCCGTCACCA
The DNA here is from genome assembly GCF_040660275.1 of Nocardiopsis sp. NPDC049922. Classification (NCBI taxonomy): domain Bacteria; kingdom Bacillati; phylum Actinomycetota; class Actinomycetes; order Streptosporangiales; family Nocardiopsidaceae; genus Nocardiopsis; species Nocardiopsis sp. NPDC049922. The sequence continues at coordinate 24,741 of NZ_JBFAME010000029.1, forward strand.
AACCCGCCCCGGCCGCGCCGCCCACGTCCCAACCGTGCGCGGTGACCAGCCCCAACCGGTGCGGCTCGACCTCCAGGTCCCGGGCCGCGGCCAGATACGCCTCCCCGGTCGGCCGCCACCGGCCGGCGCACACCCCGTCGACCAGGTCGAGCAGTCCCGCTCCCGACAACAGCTCCCGTGTCGCGTCCTCCCCGCCCATGGTGAGCGCCACCACCCGCAGACCCGCCTCCCGCGCGGCGGTCACGGCGGACACGGCCTCGCGTCGGGGGGCGAGTCGGGACAGCCCCTCGACGATGGCGTCCTCCGCCGCCGGGGCGATCTGGTGGCCGGTGATGTCCCGCAGCGACCCCCGGGCCACGTCCTCGAACGTGCGGTCGCCGCCGACCAGGGCCAGCGCGAAGGCGTCGCGCAACAGGTGGTCGCTCCACCGGGTCATGAGGATCCGCGGGATCCCCGCCTCACGGAACCGCCACTCCAGCGGGCCCAGCGGGAACAGGGTGTCGAGGACGTCGAAGGCGAGGGCGGCGGGGCGGGTCGGCATCTCAGCTCCTACCGGGGGTGAGGGGACGCTGCCCCTCCTCCTACCCAGCCGCGCCCCGGTTGGTCCCCGGATGCGCATAGGGTTCCTGTTGGTCCGGCAAGGGGGCCACGGAGGACGGCGGTGGAGCCAGCGGTGACGGAAGAACAGACGGTCGGGGTCGACCCGGAGCACCTGCGCGTGTGCCTGGACGTGCTCGAACGCGCGGTGGATCTGCCCAGCGACCACCCGGACTCGGTCGCCCTGCAGCGCGCGACCGCCAGGCTGTTCAAGGCCGTGAAGGAGCAGCGTCGGCGCGTCCGCCGGGCCGAGCGCAAGGCCCACGACGACGCCGTCCTGGCGGCGACCGCCACCGCCGCGCCGGACCGGATCGACGACGAGACCCACGGCCGCGCCCTGACCAGCGGGACCTCCGGGAAGCTCGCGGGCGTGCTGCGCAAGGCCCGGCCCTGCTACGTGTGCAAGGACAAGTACACGGAGGTCGACGCCTTCTACCACCAGCTCTGCCCGAGCTGCGCGGAGGTCAACCGGGAGCGCCGCGCCGCGCGCACCGACCTGACCGGACGTCGCGCCCTGCTCACCGGCGGGCGCGCCAAGATCGGCATGTACATCGCGCTGCGCCTCCTGCGCGACGGCGCGCACACCACCGTCACCACGCGTTTCCCCAAGGACGCCGTCCGCCGGTTCTCCGCCATGCCCGACAGCGACCGGTGGCTGCACCGGCTGCGGGTGGTGGGGGTCGACCTGCGCGACCCCGGCCAGGTCGTGCGGCTGGCCGACGCCGTCGCCGAGCGGGGACACCTCGACATCCTCATCAACAACGCCGCGCAGACCGTCCGACGCGCTCCGGACTCCTACGGGCCGCTGATCGCCGCCGAGGCCGAACCGCTCACCGGCGACGTGCCCGAACCGCTCGTCCTCGGCGGGGCGGCTCCGCGCGCGCTGGACTCCGGCGCGTCGAGCGCGTTCACCCCGCAGATGCTCACCTCCCTGGCCCTGACCACCGGGTCCGCCTCGATGGAGCGGGTCCGCGAGGGCACCGCCATCGACGCCGGGGGACTCGTGCCCGACCTGGCCCCCGTCAACAGCTGGTCGCGCAGGGTAGGCGAGGTCGACCCCGTCGAGATGCTGGAGGTGCAGCTGTGCAACGTGAGCGCGCCGTTCCTCCTCGTCGACCGGCTGCGCCCCGCCCTGGCCGCCTCCCCGGCCCGGCGCGCCTACGTCGTCAACGTGTCCGCCATGGAGGGGGTCTTCGGCCGCGGCTACAAGGGCCCCGGCCACCCCCACACCAACATGGCCAAGGCGACCTTAGGGCTATGTAGCACCATAACCTACGGTCAGCCATCTCGGTCAAGAGCAGCTCCCCAACCGCCTACCGGGGTGGGGTTCCG
>NZ_JBFAME010000030.1:0-26472 GCF_040660275.1 Nocardiopsis sp. NPDC049922
TTGGCCCTTTTTGGGGGGCGTTGGGGGGGGGGGGGGGGGGTTTCCCCCCCGCCGTGCCCCGGCGGGGGGGGGGGGGGCGCCCCCCCGCCCGCACCCGCGCGACGCCCGCTAGCCCTCGGCCCGTTCCACGACGGCCGCCCACTCGTCCAGGAGGCGGTGCGCGGTGTCGGGGTCGGGACCTTCGGCCCAAAGATGGGTCACGGCCTCGGCGGTGTCGGGCAGGACCAGCGCCCAACCGCCGTCGGCCTCCAGGACCCGCACACCGTCGGTGGTGTCGAGCTCCCGGTCCCCGGCGGCCTCGACGACGGCGCGCATGACGCTGCCCTTGACCGCCCAGGGGGTGGGCACCGAGCGTCGGTACAGGTGCGCCCGGGGGATGGCGCGGTCGATCTGGCCCACGGAGCGGCGGGTGCGCGCCACCAGCCCGAGCAGGCGGACGAAGGCGGCGATGCCGTCGCTGGTCGGGCTGAACTCGGGAATGACGAACCCGCCCCGGCCGTCCCCGGCGAAGACGATCTCCTCCTCCCCCGACCGGACGGCCTTGGTCAGCTCGTCGGTGGCCGTGGCCGTCCACCGCACCGCGACCCCGTGCGCGCTGGCCACCCGCTCGGCCACCCGGGTGGTGGTGACCGGCAGCGCCACCGTCCCGCCGCCGCGCTCGGCGGCGACCAGGTCCAGGACGACCAGCAGCGCCCGGTCGCCGTCGACCAGCTCGCCGTTCTCGTCCACGATGGCCAGCCGCTCGCCCACCGGGTCGAACCGGACGCCGAAGTCGGCCCCGGAGCTGGCCACGAGTTCGCCCAGCCGCTCCAGGTCGCGCATCCGCTTGGCCGGGGTGTCGGTGGGCGAGGCCTCGTCCAGGCGGTTGTTCACCGTCAGGACGTCCACGCCGATCCGCCCCAGGAGCGACGGCAGGAGGAGCGATCCGGTACCGCCCGCGCAGTCGACCACGACCTTGAGCTCGGCCTCGGCCACCCCGCTGGTGTCCACCGCGCGCAGCAGGTCGTGCGAGTAGTTCTCCACCCCGCGCGACGGGAAGGTCAGCTCGCCGATCTCCCCGGGGAAGGCACGGCGGTACTCGGCGCGGGAGAAGACCCGGTCCAGCTTGCGCTGGGCCCCGGGCGACAGGTCGGCGCCCTCCCCGTCGAGGAAGAGGATGTCCACCGACTCCGGGTCCCCCGGACTCGTGCGCAGGTGGATGCCGCCGCTCACCCCGCTCTGCGAGGTGTGGAACCGCGCCACCGGCAGCGGCACGACCTCCAGGTCGCGCACGTCGATCGCGGCGGCGGTCAGCGCGCTGATCACCGCCCTCTTGAGGGTGCGCGCCGCCCGCGAGACGTCGCGGGAGGTGGTGACGATCGCGCCCTTCTTGAGCGTGGTGGCGTAGGCGTTGGCCAGCCGCACCGCCAGTTCGGGGGTGATCTCGACGTTGATCAGGCCGGAGACGCCGCGCGGACCGAACAGCGAGCGCTGCCCGCGCGACTCCCAGATGACGTTGGTGCTGACCACCGCGCCGGCCTCGATGGTCTTGAACGGGTAGACCTTGACGTCGTTGTGCACGTAGGCCTCGGACTCGATGACGCAGTCCTCGCCCACGACCGCGCCCTCCTCGATCCGGGCCGCGGCCATGACGTCGGTGTTCTTGCCGATCACGGCGCCGCGCAGGTTGGCCCCGCGCCCGATGAACACGTTGTCGTGCAGGACCGTGCGGTGGCAGAACGCGTCGGCGCGCACCACGGCGTTGCTGCCCACCACGGTGTACTCGCGCAGTTCGGCCCCGGACTCGACCTTGGCGTAGTCGCCGATGTACAGCGGGCCCTTGAGCACGGCGCCGGCGTCGACCTGCGCGCCCTCGCCGACCCACACTCCCGGGGACACCTCGAAGCCGTCGATCTCCACGTCGACGCGGCCGGAGAGCACGTCGGCCTGGGCGCTGACGTAGCTCTCGTGCGTGCCGACGTCCTCCCAGTAGCCGTCGGCGACGTACCCGTAGAGGGGTTCGCCCTCCTTGAGCAGTTCGGGGAAGACGTCCCCGGACCAGTCGACGACCTCGCCCGAGGCGACGCGGTCGAGGACCTCCGGCTCCATGATGTAGATGCCGGTGTTGACGGTGTCGGAGAAGACCTGGCCCCACGTGGGCTTCTCCAGGAACCGCTGGATGCGGCCCCGCTCGTCCACGATGATGATGCCGAACTCCAGCGGGTTGGGGACCCGTTTGAGCGCGATGGTGACCTTGGCGCCGCGCTCCCTGTGGAACCGGACCATGTCGGTGAGGTCGATGTCGGTGAGCGCGTCGCCGGAGATGACGATGAACGGTTCGCCGCGCAGGTACTCCTCGGCGTTCTTGACGCTGCCCGCGGTTCCCAGGGGAACCTCCTCGGCGACGTAGTGGAGCTTCATGCCCAGCTCCTCACCGTCCCCGAAGTGGTTGCGGATGAGGGTCGCCAGGAACTGGACGGTCACCACCGTCTCGGTGAAGCCGTGCTTGCGCAGCAGGCGCAGGACGTGCTCCATGATGGGCCTGTTGACCACCGGGAGCAGGGGTTTGGGCTGGTTGGCCGTCATGGGGCGCAGGCGGGTGCCCTCGCCGCCCGCCATCACGACGGCCTTCATCGGGGGTGGGGCCGGGGTGTCGGCGGTCGCGGTGGGCTCGGTGGTCGGGTCGCTCTGGGCGCCGGTGTCGGTCATCGCCGGGACCTCCGTACGACGGCGCCGTCGGGGGTCGCGGGGCGGGGGTGGGAGCGCGCGACGTCGCACGCGGTGGGACATGTTCTCATGGCGGAGATGACACTCCCTCTCGATCCGACAGGATTCGCGGTGAGCCGTTCCGCCGGTTCGTGTTCGGACCGGTTTCCGGGCCGGTCCCGTGGCGCGTCCGTCGCCCTCCGCTCCGGGTTCCTCCGTCAGCGGTCGTGTGGTCGGTCGGATCGGGTCGATCCGTGTGGCGGCCGCTCTGGGTCGCTGTCCTCGGCGTCCGTCCGGCCGCCGGTGTGATCAGCGCGTTCGTCGCGGCGGGTCTGGGCGATCAGGCGCAGCCCCTGTACGGCATAAAGCAGTCCGGCCCACCAATACAGAGCCGTTCCCCAGAGCGCGAACGCCCAACCTATAATCCGCGCCACATCCGAGACGATCGCCGTGTGCCCCGCGATGAACAGCAGGGGGAACGCGTACAGGAGGCACAGCGTGGCTGCCTTGCCCGCGAAGTTGACCGGCAGGGGCCCGTATCCGAAATGGCGCAGCAGCGGCAGCGCGCCGAGGATGAGGACGTCGCGCAGCACCAGGATCGCCATCAGCCACCACGGGATGATGCCGCGGACGACCAGACCGAGCAGGGCGGCGAAGATGTAGAGCCGGTCGGCCATCGGGTCGAGCACCGTGCCCAGACGCGAGGTCTGGTTCCAGGCCCGGGCGATCTTGCCGTCGAGCCAGTCGCTGAGCCCGGCGAAGGCGAGCACCAGCAGGGCCCACCAGTCGGCCTGCGGCCCCAGGACCAGCCACAGGAAGAGGGGCACGCCCACCAGCCGGAGCATGCTCAACAGGTTGGGCACCGTCCAGATCCGGTCACTGACCACCGGTCCGGCCACCTCGCCCCCCGCCTCGCGTCTGCCGTCGTCCCCGGATCGCCCCATAGCGCCAACGATAGCGGGCGGCGGCGCCGTTTCCCGCCACCGCGGCCGCCACCCGGTGTGACCTGCCTTGCGGGTGGCTCACCGGCTCGGGACCGCGCCCAGGAACGGCACGAGTCGGCGCAGCCGGTCCGGTCCGGTGGGCTCGGCGTCCTGCAGGGGCACGCGCACGACGCCCAGGTGCGCGAACCGTTGCTCGGTGCGGGCGAGGGCGTCGGCGCCGTCGGGGCCCGCCGTGCCCTCGGGCGGGATCTGGTTGACGATGACGGGCGCGAGGCGGAACCCGGCCTCGGTGAGCTGGTCGACGGCGCGCCCGGTCTCGGCCAGCACCATGCGCCGGGGCAGGGTCACGAGCGTGACGGCGGCGTCCTCGCGCAGGCGGGCGGCGGCGCGCTCCAGTCGGCGGCGGCGGGCGTGCAGCCGCTCCAACAGGGGGTCGTCGGCCCCGTCGTCCGCACCGCCCACGACGTCGGCCAGGGCCTCGGCCCTGCGGGCGCGTTCGCGCTGGCGGGTCAGGCCCACCACCCACGGGGTGAGCAGGGTGGGCAGGTGCAGCAGACGCAGGAGGTGGCCGGTCGGGGCGCTGTCCACGACCAGGTGGTCCCACCGCTGGCCGACCTCCTCCATGCGGTCGACGAGCAGGTCGGCCAGCGCGGACTCGGCCATGCCGGGGCTGGCCCCCGCCTGGTCCAGGTGGCGGTGGACGGCGGGCATGACCTCTCGGGGAACGGCGCGGCGGGCGTCCTCGGCGACCTGGGCGATGCGGCGGCGCACGGCGGCGTCGGCGTCGGGTTCGGCCGCCCACAGGCCGGGCGCGACCGGCGTCGGGTCGTCGGCCAGGGGGGCCTCCAGGGCGTCGCCCAGGGAGTGGGCGGGGTCGGTGGACACCACCAGGACGCGGCGGCCCGCGTCGGCCAGGGCGAGGGCGTGGGCGGCGGCCAGGGTGGTCTTGCCGACGCCGCCCTTGCCGCCGACGAAGACGATCGGCGCGGCGGGGGGCGGCGGGGTGGGCGCGCCGGTGGACGTGGTCGGGGTGGTCAACAGCAGCCTCCGGGGGCGCCGAAGTCCTCGCGGCCCAGGCGCTGGTGCCACTCGTGCAGGTCGGCGACCATGTACGGGATCAGGTCGAGGGTCTCGTAGGCGACGGGGTTGTCGACTCCCAGGGTCTCCAGCATGAGCAGGGCCCGCAGGGTGTCCTGCTGGGTACGGGCCTCGCGCTGGCGGGCGTGCCCCCACCGCGCCTCGAACACCGCCTGGTGGAACGCCTCGAAGCGGCGCCAGGAGACGACGGCGCGCCGCCAGGCCCGACCCAGGGGGCCGGACCCGGCGGCGGCGGTGACGCGGTCGGGGCTCACGCCGGAGCACCCGTGCGGGGGTCAGGCACCGTCGTCGGCCCCCTCGGCGGCGGCCTCGACCGGCGCGTCCCCGTCCACCTCGGGGGACCGCTCGGCGGCCCCGCCCCGGCGGGCGAGGAAGGCCCGGCGCAGGGCGATCGCGGCCTCGACGGTCATCCACAGGGCCAGGGCGAAGATGGCGAGGTCCAGCGGAGCGAGCACGTACCGCTGGAGGGGGTCGTCGGCGCCCGCGAAGGCGACCAGCTGGATGACGAGCGCCCACGAGGTCATCACGACGAGGAAGACCAGCGGGACGAGGATGGCGATCGGGTTGCGGCCGCGCTTGGTCACCCAGACCGCGATGACCGACAGCGCCAGGCCCGCGGTCAGCTGGTTGGTGGTGCCGAACAGCTGCCACAGGGTGCCCAGGGCGAAGTCGCCGGGCACCAGCGCCAGGGCCAGGGGCAGGGCGACCGCGATCAGCGTGGCCACGGTGATGTTGCGGGCCAGGAAGGTGAACGCCCGGTGGACGCCGCCGCCCTCGCGCGCCCGGTCGGCCACGATGGTGCTGATCTCCTGGATGGTGTAGCGCTGCAGGCGCACGGCGGTGTCCAGCGTGGTGGCGGCGAAGCTGACCACCACGACGCTGGCGAAGACCAGGCCGACGCTCTCGGGCACCCCGAGGTTGCCGGCGAACCCGGCCACGCCCTGCACGAACCGGCCGCCCGCGCCGCCGCTGGCGGCCTCCCAGTCCACGTACAGCTGGCTCCAGGTCAGGTCCTGGTTGGCGGAGAACACCATGATCCCGGCGGTGCAGGCGAGGATCGAGCAGACCGCGAGGGTGCCCTCGCCCAGGGAGCTGAGGTAGCCGACGTACCGGGCGTCGGTCTCCTTGTCGAGCTGCTTGGCCGTGGTCCCGGAGGCGACCAGGCTGTGGAAGCCGGACACCGCGCCGCAGGCGATGGTGATGAACAGGAGCGGGAAGATCGACGGCGAGTCCTCGGGCAGGCCGCTGCGGAAGGCGGGCGCCTCGATCGTGTTCATGCCGACGACCACGCCGAGCATGATGACGGCCAGCGCCAGCAGCATCTGGTGCTGGTTGATGTAGTCGCGGGGCTGGAGCAGCATCCACACGGGCAGACGCGAGGCGAAGAAGGTGTAGGCGAACAGCAACACCATCCACACCACGGACGCGTCGACGCCGAAGGCGTTCGCGATCGGGTCGACGGTGATCGGCGCCATCTGGCCGAGCGGGATGCAGGCGTAGACGATCACCAGCGCGATGACCGACGGGATGAGGGCGGCCGTGCGGCGGCGGTAGACCACCTGGCCGACCCCGATCGCCAGCGGGACGGTGACCAGGACCGGCAGGACCGCCGCGGGGTTGGCGATGAACAGTCCGGCGATGACCACGGCGAACACGGCGTTGACCATGGTCACCAGGAAGAAGATGATCAGCAGGAACATGATGCGGGCGCGGGCGCTGATCACGTCGCTGGCCAGCGTGCCGATGCTGCGGCCCCGGTGCCGCACCGACACCACGATCGATCCGAAGTCGTGCGCGCCGGAGGCGAAGATCGTGCCCAGCACGACCCACAGCAGGGCTGGTCCCCACCCCCAGAACACCGCGATGGCGGGGCCGACGATGGGTGCGGCGCCCGCCACCGAGATGAAGTGGTGAGCGAAGACGATGTGCTTGTTGGTGGGGAGGTAGTCCACCCCGTCCCGGTAGGTGTGGGCGGGGGTCACGAAGGCCGGGTCCAGCTGGTAGACGCGCTTGGCCAGGTAGACGGAGTAGAAGCGGTAGCCGAGCGCGAACAGCGCCAGGGCCCCGAGGAGGACGGCCACGGCAGGCATGGGTGTTCCTTGCAGGTCGGCACCCGCGCTGCGGTCGACCCGCGGGTGCTTTCGGCTGGGGGATGCGGGTACAGTCCCGAGAAATTAGCATGAGACTCACATCACGGAAAAGGTTCGATGTGCACGATGTGGACACGGCGTGGCGCCGCTCCCCCACTGGTGAGATGTGCTGGCTGTCCGACGACGGACCCGTCGGCGTGCCGGTCGTTCCGCTGCTGGGGGACCACCCCTGCGTCGCGCTCCCGCTGGCCTACCTGTCCGTCGTCGACTCCCTCCTCAACCGCGCGGCGTTCTGCCTGACCACGGCCGCCGGACCCGACGAACCGACCCTGGTCGCCGTCGGCCGCATCCGGGTCCGCCTCGACCTGGACGGGTCGGAGTTCGGCGGTGATCTGGTCGAACAGGAGGTGCGCAAGCATCCGCCCACGCGGCTGCGCGCGGGCAGTCTCATGGCGCGCCGGGAGAACTGGTGGTGGATGTCGCGTGCCGTGGTGAGTCTGGTCGACGTCGAGCGCGTCCACCACATCCCCGCGCGCACGCGCCCGAGCGACGCGCTGCTGGTGCGGGAGGTCGACGCGGACGTGAGCGTGGACGTGGTCACCGCCGCGGACTGGTCCCGCGGCGTGGGCGACGAGGTGGAGCTGTGGCTGCGCGACGGCCTCGACCCGGACGGGGTCGGCGAGGCGGCGTTCGTCTTCGGCCACCACGCCAGTCCCGACTACGAACGCTGGGAGCGCTGGAGCCGGAGCGGGACGCTGGACGGGCAGACGCTGAGCGTCACCGGGGCCGACGGCGGACCCGACCCGGACCCTCGGCCGTTCGGGCTGTTCGAGCGGTTGCGCAACCACCGGCAGGTGGAGCGCGCGTGCCGCGCGGGGATCAGCGCCGCCGAGCGGCGCCTCGTCCGCTGAGGGACTCCGAGAGGCGCCTCGGCCGAGGACGGCGCCCGAGCGGACTCCCTCAGGGGTTCCGGTGCGACGGGACGGGCGCCACCGCCCCCGCCTACTCCTCGCCCAGGATGAGGTCGGCCACGCGCAGGCCGGACAGCAGCGCGCCGTGCACGGTGGCGGTGTTCTCGATCTCCGTGGCCTCCCCCGCGAAGAACAGCCGGTCGGCCACCGGGGCCGCGAGCGCCTCGCGGTCACGGTCCCCCGATCCGACGGCCGTGAAGGAGAAGGCGCCACGGGCGAACGGGTCGTCCGTCCAGTGCGTGAGGTGGTGGTCGACCGGGTCCGGGGCCCTGCGGAACATGGAGCGCAGCGAGGCCATCGCGTGCTCGACGACGTCCCCCTCCTCCATCCGCGCCAGGAACTTCGCCGCGTTGCCGCCGTTGCGGCAGACCAGGACGGGTACGCCCCGGATGCGCTGTCCGGCGAACCAGTGGAACCAGGCGCCCTCCTCCGTCCCCAGGTGCACGATGACCTCGGCGTCGCCCCAGAACACCTCGTCGAACAGCAGGAACAGCTGCTCCAGGCGGCCGTTGCCCAGGCGTTCGATCGCGACGCGCTTGTCCTCGGGCAGCTCCGGCGCGAACTCCACCTGTCCGGTCTTGAGCACGCCGAGCGGGAGGGTCACCACGACGCGGTCGGCGGTCAGGGTCTCCTCTCCGTCGGGGGTCTGGACGCGGACCGAGGCGCCGTCGTCGTCGTGGGAGACGCCGAGCACGACGTGGTGCGGGCGCACGTCCAGCCCCTCGGCCAGGTGGTCGGTGAGCTCGCTCATCCCGTCGGGGAAGACGACGTCGTCGCCGCTGAACTCGTGCAGCGCGGCCACGGCGCTGAAGGCGACCTCGGAGGCGTCGGCCCCGTGGTCGGCCTCGATGATCCGGTGGACGATCTCGCTCGCGTCCCGGGCGCGGGCCCGGACCAGGTTGGCGTCGTAGAGGGCCTGCTGGATGCCCTCCTCCATGGACTCGCTGGGGTCGGCGCCGACGTTGGCCCAGTACATGTGCTCGTGGAGGAGGTTGACGTCCTCCATGTTGCGGCGGTGGCGGTCGAAGAGGAGTCTGCGGCCCTTGGGGTCGTAGGCGGTCTCGGTGGAGCGGTTGAACACGGCGGTCCTGGCGCCGACCTCGCGGACGAGCACGGCGAGCGGGTTGTTCTCCTCACCGCGCATCCAGGAGGCGCCCGCGTCGATGGTGAACCCCTCCCAGGTCCGGATCGAGTGGACGCGCCCGCCGGTCCGCTCCCGGGCCTCGACCACGGTGACGCGCTCGCCCGCGTCCGCGAGCCGGTTCGCGGCGGCCAGGCCCGCCATCCCGGCGCCCACCACGATGGTGTGCCCCCGCCCGGGACCGGCCTCACGGCCGCGCGGTGCGACCTCCCGCGCCCCCTGCTCCTCGGCGACCGGTTCCTCGGCGGTCTCCTCACTGACGTCTGCCGGGTCAGCCATCGCGTGTCCTCTCCTGTGCCAACCAACGATCGTGACCCTATGTGCACAAATGGACACTCCTGTGGTCGACACCCCGACGTGGGCCCGCACACACCCGAACCACATCGCGGTTACAAGCGGATATCACGCAGACACTTTCTGTTAGATTCGTGAGTCCCTCGACCACCGATCCCAAGGAACGACCGTGCGTGCGCTCGTGCTCCCCGTGACCCTGGCCCTGTCCGCGACCCTCTTCGCCGCTCCCGCCAGAGCGAGTGAGCTGGGCGACCTCGGGGACCTGGTGGAGCTGTCCGCCGAGCGGGTCACCGTCGCCGAGGCGGTCGCGGCGGCCAAGTGGCACGCGGGCGCCGAGATCGACGATCCGGAGCGCGAGGAGCAGATCCTGGTCGCCGTGGCCCGGCAGGCCCGCCGCGCCAGGCTGGACCCGCGCGTGGCGACCGCGGTGATGCGGGACCAGATCGAGGCCAACAAGTTCGTGCAGCGCGGGCTGATCGCCCAGTGGCGCCTCGACCCGAGCCGGGCCCCGCTCCAGGAGCCCGACCTGTCCGAGCTGCGCCCGCTGCTCGACCGGATCACCGCCGAACTCGTGGAGGAGCTCAAGGCCACCGAGGAGTCGCGGTCCCGGCCGGGCTGCTTCGACACCCTGGCCAGGGACACCCACCGGGTCGCCGCGGGGTACGGGTTCGACCCGCTGCACACGACCGGGCTCGTGCGCGCGCTGCCCTCCGTCTGCGACTGACCGGGAGCTTCGCGCCCGGCACAGTGGTCCCGCCGACCACACGACGACGCCCCGGGAACGCGCGTTCCCGGGGCTCGTTCGTCAACGGCTAGGAGCGGTTCGCCGCGCCCTTCAGGGAGGAGACGAAGGTGCTCCACTCCCCCGAGGCGAACGTCAGATGGCCCAGCTCAGGCTGCTTGGAGTCGCGCACGAGCGAACGCGACCCGACGTCCGCCACCTCGACGCACTCCTTGCCAGCGCCGCTGTAGCTGCTCTTTCGCCAGTTCGCGACCTCGACACACTCACCGCTGGCTTTCGAATGACTACTCTTCCGCCAGACCAGAACTCCGAACATGTAGCCACGCACCTTCGCTAAGCCTTGAGGCAGGTGAGAAACACCTTCCACTCGTTCGAGGTGAACGTCAAGTGTCCAAGCTCAGGCTGCTGAGAGTCACGCATCGCCAAACCATCCGCGATGTCCCTGACCTCCACACAGGTAGGTCCGTTCCCACTGTAGGACGACTTCCGCCAGTGTCGTGGCTCGGGATACGACCTGGACATGTGACGGTTCCCCTCCATCGGGTGGAGAGTTCACTCCACCAGTGACTCGATGAACGCTCGTGACTCGGCCGGAGACAAGGCCAGCTCGCACAGCCGGTTGTAGGCCAACCTGTAGTAGAAGACCTGAGCCTCCTCCTCGACGTAGAGACTACTGGTCATGGCTTCCACATGAACCACATCGTCATCATCCTCCCCTGGGAACCCAAGGATGGTGAATTCACCCGCAGTTGACGGATGCGCCCCGGATGACGCCGACAGCACCTGCAGGTTGATGTTGCTCCGCCCCATCAGCACAAGAAGGTGCAGGAGCTGTTCCCGCATCGTCATCGAGGTACCGATCTGCCGTCGCAGCACCGCTTCGTCCAGAACCACATCCAAGGTTCGACTCTCGTCTGAGAGGAACCGCTCCTGCCGTTCCATACGCACCTTGATCCGTCGCTTCACCTCTCCCGGCGGGGAGAACAACAGGGCGGCCTGGATGATCTCCCGTGCGTACTCCTCTGTCTGAAGGATCCCCGTCACAACCTGGGGAGTGAAGATCGCGACCGAGGACGCTTCGTTCTCCAGTTCGATGTAGTTCGCATAGTCGCGCGGAATCGCGTCGGCGTAGTCATCCCACCAACCCTTGACCTTGGCGCCTCTACGCAGGTCGACGTAGCGGCCGTGCCGCTCCTCAGGAATCCCGTACAGGTCCAGCAATCGCCTCAGTTCCTTCGGCTGAACTGAGGTTCGCCCGGTCTCGATACGGCTCACCTTGGACTGCGACCAACCGAGGCGTTCAGCGACCTGCTCTCCAGACATTCCGGACTTTTCACGAAGACGACGCAGTTCCGATGAAAGCTTGCGACCTCGCACAGTTCTCCTGCGTTGCTGCATCACACGTCTCCCGAATTTCCGAGTCGGATTCCCTCAAAGCACTGGCAAGCAGCCACCCCATGCAGTACACATGGAGTCAGTGACTTATGCACGGACTTGATGCAAGCGTACTTGCATGAACCTTGCCGCGCATGGGTTTCACCAACAGAACGGCCCCGCCGTGCGGTCGCAACGCACGGCGGGGCCTGAGCCCTCGAACCTGATAGGGACAGGTGAGGACCTGTGAACGAGCGTAGCGCTCCCGTACACAAACCCCCGAATCACCCCGAGATGCGGCGCTTCCTGGGCCGCTTCCCCAGCACCCTGACCTCCGTCAAGGAGGCCCGGGACTGGCTGTGGCAGCGGCTGGACCTGGCCCGAGTCCCCAGGGCGGCCCGCCATGACGCCCTGCTCATCCTCAGCGAGATCGCCACGAACGCCCTGCTGCACGCCCCCACCGGTCGGAGCGGCGGGGCGTTCCTCGTCTCCGTCTTCATGTACGCGAACTGCCTGCGCGTCGCCGTCCGCACGACCGACGGACCCGCCCTCCCCCGCCTGGAGGTCGTGCCCGCCGACCCCTACGCCGAGCACGGGCGCGGCCTGTTCCTCGTCAACAGCCTCGCCACGACCTGGGGCGTCGAGCGCACCCGATCCGGCCCCTCGGTGTATTTCATCCTGGAGTGGGACCAGCCCCGGGAGTTGGCGGCCCCGTCGCCGAACCCGATCCACGCGGGGGCCCAGCGATGACGCCCGGATACGCCCTCTACCCGAGCAACGAGGTCGCACGGCTGCGCGCCGACTTCCCCGACCACCTGATCTGCGAACTCCACGACGAGGCCGGACGCCCGCTGTTCGCCGCGACCCTGATCCGCCGCCGCTGTCCCTGTCCGCCCGACCTGGTCACCGCCACCTCGGCGACCGCCCTGCGGCGCGCGCTCGAATAGCCAGAACACCGGGGGCGCCGCGCGCAGGGGACGCGGCGCCCCACCGTCCAAGGCATGACGATGAACCGTGAATGTGCCGAGACCACCTCCCGATACCCGGTCAGGCGAGCGGAGTCGTTGGTTGAGGGCTCTGGCCGCTGATGACGCGCCGGATGGTCTCCCGAACCTCGGGCTTCCCACCGTGGGGGCTGAGGCGGTGGGCAAGGTCGTGCAGATAGCCGACCGCGCGGCGGCTGCGCACCCGGGAGAGCACGTCGACGCTCTCGTTCGCTGCGGGGAGCGCGGCGTCCAGGTCCCCCTGCTGGACGTGGGCGGTGGCCAGGACCGCCAGGCGCAGTCCGTAGGAGCGGGCGAAGCGGTCGGTGGGCATGCTCGCCCGCGTGTTCCACTCCAGCGCCAGGTGGGGCTGGCCCAGGTCCCGGTGGATCTCGACCGCGTCAGCGGCCAGTCGGGCGTGGGTGTAGAAGTCGATCCACCCGGGATCATCCCCCGACCGGTTCCCCGCCACCGACAGCAGGTTCTCCGAAGCGGCCAGCGCGCGACCGGCCGCTCGGGGACGTTGCGTGCGAGCGTGGACGCGGGCCTCGATGAGGTGGAAGAACGCCCGCACCCGAGGCGAAGCGGTGGTGCGGGTGGCGGACAGGGCGGCCTCGACCATGTCCAGGGCTTCGTCGTGGAAGCCGCGCAGGGATGCCTGCAGCCCCATGCAGACCAGGACGTAGCCGCCGAGGTCAACGCCCCCGGCTGCGCGGGCCATACGCAGGGCCTGGACGTAGTGGCGTTGGGCCAGGGCGTGCTCGCCGTTGTCGAAGGCGGTCCACCCGGCCAGACGGCCGAGCGCGGCGGTGGCGGCGAACAGGTCCCGGCCGACCTGGTCGGTGTAGGTGCCGCGCAGCATGGGCGCGGCCACATCCCGTAGGCACGCC
This sequence comes from Nocardiopsis sp. NPDC049922, assembly GCF_040660275.1. Taxonomy (NCBI): domain Bacteria; kingdom Bacillati; phylum Actinomycetota; class Actinomycetes; order Streptosporangiales; family Nocardiopsidaceae; genus Nocardiopsis; species Nocardiopsis sp. NPDC049922. Next base: position 13,213 of record NZ_JBFAME010000030.1, read on the forward strand.
CCCACCACCGACACACCGGGACTGCCGCCGCCCCACCGGGAGTCGGCGTGGCGGGCCTGCTCGCCGATCTCCACCAGTTCGGCGATGTCGGCTCGCCCGATCCTGCGCCCGCCGCCTTTGTGCGCTGCTGCCTCGTCGGCGGGTTGGGACATCCACCGCAGGGTGGGCGGTCCGAAGGCGGTGGCGGTAAAGGCGGTGGACAAGAACGTGCGGCGGTCCATGCTGCTCCAGAACGCGGTGGCCGCACCGATCGCGGCGGGCAGGGGACGGGGAAACTCCAACCCCACATGCTGCCCGATCCGCACCGCGTTGCCCAGACCGATCTCGGCCAGTGACACCGGCCGCCCCAGCCGCTCCGACAACGCCCGCGCCAGCAGCTCCGGTGCGGGAGGTCGGGGCACCATGCCGCGCGTCACCCAGTTGGCCACCGACGTGTGGGTGTAGGAGGTCGCGTGACCAGACGCGGCGGCCAGTTCGTTGATCCGGTGAGCCAACGCCTTGCGGCTTGCCCCGGACAGCTCGATTAGGTCCCGCAGCGCGGTGTTGGGGGAGTGTCCCATGTGACTGCCTCCACATCGGGTCGTGCACCGAACGTAGTCGCTGCGCTGGGCACTGTGAACCCGCTGCGTGATCCATGCGCCCCCTCGTGCGCCCTCCTCAGGGGTTGTCCGCGCTGCTTGGCTGAAAGCCCTGACCTTCGCTCACCTTCCACGCGAAGCCCCTATTCGCTCCCGGAAGGCCCCTGCAACCGGAGGACTTATGTGCGGAATCGCCGGCCTGGCCGGATCCGACGCAGGTCTGCACACAACCACGGTCGCCTCCATGGGCTCCGCCCAGCACCACCGCGGCCCCGACGGCACCACCCACCTCACGACCCGCGACCAGCACGCGGTCATGTCGATGAACATCCTCAGGATCGTCAACCCCGAGGCGCCCAACGGCCCCTACACCGACCCCGACACCGGCCTGCTGCTCGCCCTCAACGGCGAGATCTACAACTACCGCGAGTGCGCCCGCCGCTGGGACATCCCCTTGGCCGAGAACGAGACTGACGCCCACCTCGTGCTCCGCGCCTGGGCGCGACTCGGCACCGGTTGCCTGGTCCACTTGGACGGCATGTTCGCCCTGGCCGTCTACGACCCGCGGCAGAGTCGTCTCTTCCTCGTCCGCGATCGCCTGGGCGAGAAACCGCTCTACTGGCGACTGGACGGCGGACGGCTCGCCTTCGCCTCCGAGGTCACCAGCCTCACCGGCTACGGCCCCGCGCCCGTGGTGTTCCGCCCCGAGATGACGGCCCTGGAGACCCCCACCGGCGTGGACACCCCCTACCAGGGCATCCAACTCCTGGCTCCCGCGACGGTTCTGGAGTTCCACGCCCTGACCGGTTCGATCGAGCAACATCGCTGGTGGAACCTGCCCTCTGGCGACCCCATCGACCTGCCCTACCGCGACTCCACCGCCCTGACCACACGGTTGCTGACCGAGCAGGTGCCGATGCGCCGCCCCGACGGCGACTACGCCCTCCTGCTCTCCGGTGGCCTGGACTCCTCGCTGCTCGCCTACCTGATGCGTCCACCTGTGTGCGTCACCGTCCGCTACCCGGGCCAGAACCGGTTCGACGAATCCCGTATCGCGCGCCGCGTGGCCTCCGACATCGGTGCGGACCTCATCGTCGTCGAACCCCAACCCGACGACTTCCAGCGCCACCTGCCCGACATCGTCCGTGCCCTGGACTACCCGGTCGGCAACGCCAGCACCTTCCCCGAGTACATGGCCTACCGGAGCATCGCCGACCACGGACTCCGTGTGGTCATCGGCGGGCTGGGCCCCGATGAGTTCCTCCTCGGCTACGCCCGCCACGCCCTCGCCCTGTTCGGCCCCACCACCGTCATGGACGCCGGAATGCACGCCTACCGACCGCTCGCCGCCAAACTCATCTCCTCAGCGGACGCGCCTCTGGACGCGGTCGAGACCGTCACCCGCCTCATCCTCCGGGGCCCCGACCCCGACCACCGTGTGCGCTCCATCGTGCGAGGAGGCCTCAAGGCCGCCCACGCAGACCTGGGTCGGGCGCTGACCCTGATCGACCTGGCCACCAGTTGGCGGCCCCTGGTCGCCACCAGCGACAAGCTCGCCTCCTCCCTGGCCCTGGAGCGCCGCTCGCCCTACCTCGCCCGCCCTCTGGTCGAGTTCTTCCACCGCCTGCCCACCGAACACAAGATCGCCCGCCCCGTCCAGGGCAAGCGCATCCTCCGCGACGCCGCCCGAGAACTCGGCGTCCCCCAACAGATCTGGGCCAGCACCGACAAGATCGGCTTCGCCTCACCCCTGCCCGACTGGCTGACCGGCCCCCTCGCCCCCTGGACCGACCAGACCATCACCACGGCCCTTGACCAGGCCCCCGAAGACGTCGCCGCGCTCCTCCATTCCGGACTGGTACGCCGGGGCGGGTTCAACCGCACCCGCGTCCACGCCCTCATGACCGCGCACTGGCTCACCTCCACCTCACTCCCTCAGGTCGCATGACCACCGACACACCCCACCCCACAGGCCCCCTGGGACGGAGGTTGTCTACCGTGGGCGGATGGACACCGAGCAGCCCCGCGGAGCCGTCGCCCTCATCACCAACACACGCGGCGAGTTCCTCCTCCACCTGCGCGACGACATCCCCGACATCGCCTGGCCCGGCCACTGGTCCGTGCTCGGCGGAGGCTGCGACCCCGACGAGAGCCCCCGCGCGGCGATCGTGCGCGAACTGGCCGAGGAAGCGGGCCTCACCGTCGAAGGCCTCACCGAACTGTTCGAGGTCCCCGACACCCACGGCTCGGGCCAGTTGGTCACCGTGTTCGCCGCCACCTGGGACGGCGACGCCCACACCCTGCCCCTGGCCGAAGGGATCAAGCTCGACTGGGTCGCCCCCGCGCACCTGGACACACTGACCATCCCCCCGTTCATCCGCGACACCATCGACCGGTACACCGCCACCTGGGACTGACCCTCGGTCCTTGCCCGTGGCGGGACCGCCATCGGGAAGGAAACCGAATGCACATCAGCGTGATCGGCTGCGGCTATCTCGGAGCCACCCTCGCCGCCTGTCTGGCCGACCTCGGCCACCAGGTCATCGGAGTGGACACCGATCCCGACCTGGTCGCCGCCCTCAACCAGGCCACAGCACCCTTCCACGAGCCAGGACTCGACGAGTTGCTGGCCACCAATCACACGGACGGGCGGTTGCGCTTCACCACCTCCCACGCCCACGCCGCAGACGTCGCCGACCTGCACTTTCTCTGTGTCGGCACCCCTGCCCATCCCGACTCCGACGCCGCAGACCTGAGCTACCTGCACAGCGCGGTCGACAGCCTCGCACCCCACCTCACACGTGCCTGCACAGTGATCGGCCGCTCCACCGTCCCTGTCGGCACCGCAGCCGCCACCGCCGCCCGGCTGGCCCGCCTCGCCCCCGCCGGAGACGACGTCGAACTGGGTTGGAGCCCCGAGTTCCTCCGCGAGGGGCACGGAGTCTCCGACACCCTCCACCCCGACCGGATCGTGCTGGGCACCGACTCACCCCGCGTGGAGAAGGCCCTGCGCCAGGTGTGGCGGACCCAACTCACCGCAGGCACACCGTTCCTGGTCACCGACCTGGCCACCGCCGAACTGGTCAAGGTCGCCGCCAACGCCTTCCTGGCCGCCAAGGTCTCCTTCATCAACGCGATGGCGCAGATGTGCGAGAACGCCGGAGGCGACGTCTTCCAGCTCGCCCACGCCCTGTCGTTCGACGCACGTATCGGCGGTCAGGGACTGCGGCCCGGCCCCGGGTACGGGGGCGGCTGCCTCCCCAAGGACGTGGGCGCCTTCGCCGCTACCGCCCGAGAGACAGGAGCCGACCTGGTCGTCGGTCTGCTGGAGCGGGTCCAACACGTGAACGCGCGCCGCCGGACCGAGGTCGTCGACGCCGCCGAGCGCATGTGCGACGTGGCGGCAGGGGCACGGATCGCGGTGTGGGGTGCGGCGTTCAAGGCCGGAACCGACGACATCCGCGACAGCCCCGCGCTGGACATCGCTGAACGGCTGCGTGTGCGTGGGGCACGGGTGACGGTGTTCGACCCGCAGGCGCTGGACCGGGCCCGCAAAACCTACCCCGACCTGGGGTACGCCGACAGTGCCGAGGACACCGTCACCGACGCCGATCTGCTGGTGCACCTGACTGACTGGCCGGAGTTCACGCGGATCGACCCACGGACGATCGGGCACCGAGCGTGTTCCCCACGCCTGTTGGACGCACGCGGAGGCCTGGACCGGCAGCGATGGAAGAACGCCGGATGGCAGGTGCGCACCATCGGTATCGGAGAGTCCGAGGCGTAGATCAGGTCTCTGATCGCGAGGGCCCAGCCGAACGAACTGTCCCAAGAGGAGGACGAGTTGAGCGATCTACGCGCCGTGATGACCGCTTCGTACCGCACCCTCGCCCCGGACTCCGCGCGCTTCCTCCGGCTGCTGGGCCTGCACCCCGGAGCGGAGTTCTCAAGCGCCTCCGCCGCCGCGCTCACCGACACGACGCCCACCGAGGCACGCCGTCTGCTCGACCGACTCACACGCGCGAACCTGGTGGAACGGATGCGCCAGGACCGCTACCGACTGCACGACCTGGTGCGCCTCTTCGCCGTCGAGCGTGTGCGTGAGGAGGAACCGGACACCGCCGACCCGGCCGTCCGCCGCGTCGCGCGCTGGTACCTGCGGGCCGCGGCCAGGGCACAGCTGGCGGAGCACCCGCACTTCCCCACCGTGGAAGGCGAACCCGAGGACGCGCCGCTCCCCGAGTTCGCGACGGTGGGGGAGGCGCTGGCGTGGTTCGAACAGGAGCGCGCCAACCTCCTCGCGGCCCAACGCGCGGCTTTCGAACGAGGCGATGACGACACGGCCTGGCAACTGTCGGCCTCCGTCTATCCGCTGTTCGAGGTGCACCGGCTCTGGCACGAGTGGCGGGACATGCACCGGCTCGGCATCAGAGCCGCCGAGCGGGCGGACGACACCTTCGGGCTGGCCCGCAACCACCTGGGTCTGGGGGACGCCGAATGGTTGCTGGGCGACCTCGACGCAGCGGTCGAGGCGTACGAATCCGCACTCGAAGCCAATGCCGTCGCGGGGAATCCCTGGGTGGAGGGGTTCGCCGAACGACAGCTCGGCGTGGTGGCCTGGCAGCGCGGGGAGCGCGACGGATCGGCCACAGTTCACCTCAGACGCGCGCTGGAAGTGTTCCGGGAGGCGGGAGAACGTCGTGGCGAGGCGATGGCTCTGCTCAGTCTGGCCGACGTCGCCGCCGACCCGAACAACCTGGAGGAGGCACGCACCGACTGCGAGGCCGCCATCGGAGTGTTCACCGGCATCGGCGCGGTCTGGAGCGTGGCCTGGGCCCGGTGCACGCTCGGACGCGTCCTCACGGAACTGGGCCGGGCGGAGGAGGCGGTCCAGACGTACCGTGCCGCCATGACGGTGTTCGGGGAACACGGGGACGAGGACAGCCTCGCCGTCGCCCGGACCGGCCTGGCCGAGGCGTTCGCCAGGCTCGGCGATCCGGTTCAGGCCGGTGCGGCGCTGAGAGCCGCCCTGGATCACTTCCGCGACCACGGCGACCACCGATCCGCCGACGTCGAGGCACGTCTGCGCGCGATCGCCGCTGGCTCCTAGAGCGTGTTCGTCGTTGTGATCCACGCCGAGCGATCCTCAAGCGGTTGTGGGCCGCCGACGTCACCGAACAACCCACCCTCGGGGGCAAGGCCTACCTCGCCGTCGGCCTGGACGTGTACTGGCGCACCGACCTCGGAGTGTGACGTACATCTCAAAGCCTGGCTGTGCGTCGGCTCCCGTGCTAACCAGTGGCCCATGGCATGGAAAACGAAGGACGGGGTCAAGGTGGATATCGGATCCACGGTGTGGTCCCAGAACGGGGACGGACCTTTCATCATCAATCCGCACCCTCTCGGCCGGGGCTTTCTGCTGTTGGTGGGGGACACGGAGGAGCGGACGCACAAGCCAGAGGACATCACGCGCTACTACCACGCCCACAGGCCGAACTGAGTCCCGTTCCGGTACTCGGTGCCGTGCCGGACACGGATTTCTGGGCTGCCGGTGCGGCTCAGCACCGTTGCCGACGATCCGTCAGTGCGCCCATGGGCGCCCAGCGTGTTGCCGTGAACACGGGAAGTATCACTGCGAGCATCACCGAGCGAGCGTGAACAGTCCCACGGCACCTGCCGAACGGCGGCGCGTAGAAGGGCTCCGGCGAGTTGACAGAGCAGCGGAACACCGCGAAGGGCGCGGAGAAGGTCGGCCTCCTCAGTCTCATGGCCCTGGTCATCGGGTCCATGATCGGCGCAGGGGTGTTCTCCCTCCCCCAGCGCTTCGCCCAGGAGACCGGGGTCCTCGGCGCGCTCATCGCGTGGGTGGTCGCGGGAGCGGGCATGCTCACGCTCGCCCTGGTCTTCCAGAGCCTGGCGCTGCGCAGGCCCGACCTCGACGCCGGTGTGTACGCCTACGCGAAGGTCGGGTTCGGCGAGTTCGTGGGCTTCTTCTCCGCGGCCGGGTACTGGGCGAGCGCGTGTGTCGGCAACGTGACCTACTGGGTCCTCATCATGTCGACCCTCGGCGTCGTCTTCCCCGGGCTCCTCGCGGGAGGCGGGTTCGTGGCCGCCCTGGCGTCGACGATCGGCCTGTGGTTCTTCTACTACCTCATCAAGCGGGGCATCAGGGAGGCCACCGCGATCAACCGGGTCGTGACGATCGCCAAGGTCATCCCGATCCTCGTCTTCGTGCTGCTGGCGGCCTTCCTGCTCGACCCGGAGGTGTTCGCCCGGAACCTCACCGGCGCCGACCAGACCGGATCGCTGTTCGAGCAGGTGCGCGGGACCATGCTCATCACGGTGTTCGTCTTCCTCGGCGTCGAGGGCGCGAGCGTCTACTCGCGGCACGCCCAACGCAGGAGCGACGTCGGGCGCGCCACGGTCCTGGGGTTCCTCAGCGTCTTCGCCGTCTTCGCCTCGGTGACGATCGTGTCCTACGGGATCCTGCCGATGAGCGAGCTCGCCGAGCTGCCCCAGCCGTCGATGGCCGGGGTCCTGGCCGCCGCCGTCGGCCCGTGGGGCGGCGCGCTGGTCGGCGTCGGGCTGCTGATCTCGGTCCTGGGCGCCTACCTGGCGTGGACGCTCATGGCCGCGGAAGTGCTGTTCGTCGCGGCCAAGGACCGGGACATGCCGCGCTTCCTGGCCGAGTCCAACGACAAGGACGTGCCGGTCAACGCGCTGCTGCTCACCACGCTGCTCTCCCAGGTCGTCCTGGTCATCACGCTCTTCTCCGCGAACGCGTTCGACTTCGCGCTCAACCTGACCGCCGCGCTCTCGCTGATCCCCTACCTCCTGGCGGCCGCCTACGCCGTCAAGCTCGCCGTGACGAAGGAGACCTACGCCGACGACCGTCCCGCCACGCGGCGCCGCGAACTCGCGATCGCCCTGGTGGCCACGGTCTACACCGTCTTCCTGGTCTACGCGGCGGGGCTGGGACTGGTGCTGCTCGGCTGCGTCTTCTACGTCCCCGCGACGATCCTGTTCGCGCGGACCCGGCGCGAACGGGGTGAACGGGTGTTCTCCGCCCGCGAGTTCACCCTGTTCACCGTGGTGGTGGTCGGAGCGGTGATCGGCCTGGTCGGCCTCGGCGCCGGATGGATCACCCTGTAGAAAGGCAAGCGCATGGCAGTCGAATCCACCGCACCCGCGCACGGTGTCCACTCCGAGGTCGGACGGTTGCGCAAGGTCCTCGTGTGCTCCCCGGGGCTCGCCCACGAGCGCCTGACCCCCACCAACGCCGACGACCTGCTGTTCGACGACGTGATGTGGGTCGAGGCCGCGCAGCGCGACCACCTCGACTTCGTGAACAAGCTGACCAACCGGGGTGTGGAGGTCGTCGAGCTGCACGACCTCCTGGCACAGACCATGGCCGTTCCCGGGGCCCGGACCTGGCTCCTGGACCGCACGATCGTCCCCAACCAGGTCGGGCTGGGCCTGGTCGAGGGCACGCGCGCCTACCTCGACTCCCTCTCCGACCGGGAGCTGGTCCGCCACCTCCTCGGCGGCCTGGCGGTCTCCGACCTTCCCCCCGACTTCCGGACGGACGACGCGTCGATCGCCCAGCGGTGCCACGGCGACCGCGAATACCTGCTTCCACCACTCCCCAACACGCTCTACACCCGCGACACCACCTGCTGGATCTACGGTGGAGTGACGCTCAACCCGCTGTACTGGCCCGCCCGGCACGACGAGACCCTGCTCATGAAGGCGGCCTACCGGTTCCACCCGGAGTTGGCGGACTCGACCGTGTGGTGGGGAGATCCCGAGCGGGACTGGGGGCGGGCCACCCTGGAGGGAGGCGACGTCATGCCCGTGGGCAACGACGCCCTCCTCGTCGGGATGAGCGAACGCAGCTCCCGCCAGGCGATCACCCAGCTCGCCAGGGCCCTGTTCGACGCCCGGGCGGCCGAACGCGTCGTCGTGGCCGCCATGCCCCGTCTGCGCGCGGCGATGCACCTCGACACCGTGTTCACCTTCGCCGACCGCGACCTGGTCACCGTGCACCCGGCGATCGTCGACGGGATCCGCGCCTTCTCCCTCCGGCCGTCCGACCGGGCTCCGGGCGTGGAGGTCACCGACGAGGGGGACGCCCGCTTCGTCGACGTGGTCGCCGACGCCATGGGCCTGCCCCGTCTGCGTGTCGTGGAGACCGCCGGCGACGTCTACGCCTCCGAACGCCAGCAGTGGGACAGCGGCAACAACGCCGTCGCCGTGGAGCCGGGCGTGGTGTTCACCTACGACCGCAACACGCTGACCAACGCCGCGCTGCGCAAGGCGGGGGTGGAGGTCGTCACCATCGTCGGCGCCGAGCTCGGCCGCGGGCGCGGCGGCGGGCACTGCATGACCTGTCCGATCGCCCGCGACCCGCTGGACTGAGCCCGCCCGGACGCGCGGCCCCGATCGCGGCGCCGGATCCGGACCGGGGCGCCCGCGCGGCCCGCCCGAGGCCGCGATCGGCCGTCCGCATTCCTGTGACGTCGGCCCCTTCCGCTACGGTGCCGCCATGGCGAATTTCGTGCTGGTGGCGGGAGCGTGGCTCGGATCCTGGGCGTGGGACGAGGTGGTGCCGGAGCTGCGCGCGACCGGTCACGGCGCCCACCCCCTGACCCTGTCCGGCCTCGCGGAGAAGCGGGACGTCCCCGCCGGGCAGCGGACCCACGTCCAGGACATCGTCGACGAGGTCGCGCGGCTCGACCTGCGCGACGTCGTTCTGGTCGGGCACAGCTACTCGGGCATCCCGGTCGGTCAGGCCGCCGCGCGGATCGGCGACCGGCTGGCCCGCGTGGTCCTGGTCGACGCCGACGTCCCGGCCGACGGGGAGTCGTTCGTCTCCACCTGGTGGGAGGGGCCGGAGCGGCTGGAGGCCGCGATCGCCGAGGGCGGCGGCTTCTGGGCGCCGCTGACGGCGGCCGACTTCGACGGCCAGGACCTCACCGATGAGCAGGTCGCACGGATCGTGGACGGCTCGACGCCGCACCCGGGCGCCTCCCTGGCCGAACCGGCGGTGCTGGACCGGCCGCTCGGTGAGATCCCGGCGACGTACGTCAAGTGCCTGCTGGACGGCGACGAGCCGACCGGTGACGTGGCCGCCCTGCTGACCAGCGTTCACTGGACCCTGGTCACGATGGACACCGGACACTGGCCGATGTTCTCCCGGCCCCGCGAGCTGGCGCGGATCCTCGTCGAGGCGGCCGAGGGGTAGGCCCGGACACGCACACGTCCGAGCCGTGGCCCCCGGCCCCCGGCCCCACACGGATCAGGAGAAGCCGCGATCGGTCATGGCGACCGCGTGCAGCACTCCCGTCTCCTCCTCGGGCGTGTACTGCGCCGGGATCAGCGCCTGCGGGGCGATCGGGCGCACGGCCGTCTTCGGGAAGGCGTCGTCGCGCGACAGGTCGGTGATCAGCTGGTCGATCAGCTTCTTGGTCACGTGCGGCATGGTGAACAGGTGCACGTAGGTCTTCACCTGCTGTCCTCCGGCCGGGACGGTGACCGTGGCCAGGGAGTACTTCCGGATGATGCTCTCGACGGGCGCGCGGAACCGGACGCTGAGCGAGTGACCGGTCAACTCGCTCTCCAGCGGGTCCCAGCCCCGCTTCTCCAGTCTCGGCTCCACCTTCTTCCTCAGCCGCTTCAGGGTGTACTCGGCCATGTCGTGGCAGCCCTCGGCCATCTCCGTCTGCTGCTCGTGGGAGTGCTTGGCGAAGAAGTTCCACAGCACCGCCGCGGAGAACCCGTTGCGCGAACCGGCGAAGGTGGTGTCGGGAGAGCCGACGTACTCGGCCATGGGCGGCGGCTGGAGCTGGAGTCTGCGCCGGGTCATGAACACCCCGCACGGCCACGGACAGCCGGGGTACTTGTGCCCGCTGGCCACGATCGAACTCACCCCCGGCCTGGACAGCCGGAAGTCGAACTCCGGGACCTCGATCCCCGCCTTGGCCAGGAACGGGACGTAGTTGGCGCCCAGTGCGCCGTCGACGTGGATCCAGAACCCGTCGCGCGTGATCTCCTCCTCCTTCCCGCCGCGCCGGACCCTGAACCGGCGGTCGTACAGACCCCGTTCCTCGAACACCTCGCCGAGCTTGCGGACGGCCGCCTCGACGTCGTCGTAGGCCCCCTTGAACGTGGTGCCCAGGTTGAGCACGACCACCACGGGATGGCCCTTCCGCGCGAAGTAGTCCACCGCGGCCGTGAGCTTGTCGAGGTCGATGTCGCCGTCAGGGTGGGACGGGACCTCGGTGGGCCAGGCCTCCGTGCCCATGACCGCCTTGGCGTCCTGCCGGTAGTCCCGGGCCGGGTCGTTGCCCATCTCGCCGAACGTCGGGATCCCGAGCGTGTGCGCGCTCTTGGCGACCGAGTAGTGGGAGTCCTGGGAGAAGAAGATCACCGGCGCGGTGGCGTTCGGGTTGTCCCCGACCGGTTCCGCCTGCGCCATGGCCATCCGCGGGATCTGGCTGTCCGGCTCCATGCGCTCCATCAGCAGGTACTTGCCGGACACGAAGTCGCGGGCGTTGAGCAGACCGTAGATGTTGCCCTCCGACGAGCCCATGCTCAGCACGTAGCCCCACGCGCTCTCCGGGTCCTTCTCGTCGTGGGGCCTGATCCCCCACAGGTCCGCGTAGTAGGCGAGCACCGCGCGCTCCATGTGCTTGGTGTGGGTGCGCAGGTTGCCGTCCTTGAACGGGTCGCCGATGTTGTTGGTGTGCACGCCGAGCATCTTCACCAGGTCGGAGCCGACATCGCTGAGATCCTGGTTGATCTGGTAGCCGAGGAAGTTGCTGTGGTAGAAGTCCAGGTACTTCTGGAACTCGCCCAGGATTCTGGCCCGTTCCTTGCCGAGCCCGCCGGGTTTGAGTCTGAACCGGGACTGGTCCAACTCGGGCAGCGCCTGCTGCCGTCGGCCTCTGGCGGTGATGCTCGGCGGTGCCGTGGCGGTCGTGCGCGCCATCTGCGCGGAGGAACCGCGCGTGCCGCTGTCCATGTCGCCTCCAAGACTGTGGGAACGAGAAGCGTGACCGGCGGAGAGAACCGCCCGTCACGTTCATTGCCTCGGAGGGGTGTGGCCGCACCCACCACCGTCCAATACCATGTGTAACTTATTGCAAACCCAATGTGACCATCCTGGGCGTCGTCGGTCCTCCGGAGGGCGACGTCAACCCTCGACGTGGGCCGCCAGGTTGGCCAGCGACGACGCGAACCCCGCCTCGTGCTCCTCCTGGGAGATCCCCTCCGGCACGCCGACCGCCTCGACGGTCACCAGCGTCCCCTCCGGGTGGTCGGTCAGGCGCCACGTCATCGTCATCGTCCCGGCGAACGCGGGATCCGGTGAGTCGAACACCGCCCGCTGCACGACCCTCTCCTCCGGCACCAGCTCGACGAACTCGACCTCGACGACGTCGCCCGACTCCGACGACTTGCCCCGCCCGGCCCCGGGATCGAGGTAGGTCAGCTCCATCCGGAAACCGCCCCCGGGCCACGGTTCGAAGCGCTCGATCCGCCCGGTCATCCCCCGCGGCGGCAGCCACGCCTGGAGGGCCTCCGGCTCGGTCATCGCGGCGTAGACCGCCTCGGTGGACGCCCGAACCGCCCTGCTCGCCCGATCGACGCGTCGCTCCGCCCCACCCACCACCGCCACCTCCCGCGCACGGACCTTCCGTTCCCGCCCACGCTAGCGAAGTCCGGCGCGCGGGCGCGCGACCCCTGTTCCCCGCACGCCGTCGACACGCGGATCAGCGCGTTGACGTGCGCCCGCTCGGATGACGGCCCACCCTGGACGCGAGAGCCGGAGAACCCGGACCGACCTGGAGGGCGCACGCCATGAAGACACCGCCGATCGTCTCACCGCAGGAGTGGGAGGAGGCGCGCCAGCGGCTGCTGGTGGAGGAGAAGAAGCTGACCCGCGCCCGTGACGCGCTGGCCGCCCAGCGTCGGCGGATGCCGTGGACGGCGGTCGAGAAGACGTACGAGTTCGAGGGCCCCGAGGGCAGGGTGAGCCTGCTCGACCTGTTCGGGGGCCGTCGTCAGCTGATCCTCTACCGGGCCTTCTTCGAGCCCGAGGTGTTCGGTTGGCCGGACCACGCCTGCCGCGGCTGCTCCATGATGGCCGACCACCTCGCCCACCTGGCGCATCTGAACGCCCGCGACACCACGCTCGTGTACGCCTCGCGCGCACCGCAAGCCGAGATCGAGCGCCTGAAGGCACGGATGGGCTGGACGATGCCCTGGTACACGATCACCGACGACTTCGACCGCGACTTCGGCGTGGACGAATGGCACGGCACGAACGCGTTCCTCCGCGACGGCGACCGCGTGTTCCGCACCTATTTCATCAATAACCGCGGCGACGAGGCGTTGGGCAGCACCTGGAGCCTTCTCGACATGACCGCCCTCGGTCGGCAGGAGACCTGGGAGGACTCGCCCGAGGGCTATCCGCAGACCGTGCCCTACGAGTGGTGGAACTGGCACGACAACTACGACGAACGCGAGACGGCACAGGGGTGGTTGGACGCCAACCGCCGAGGCATGGAGGCCCAGGATGCCGAGCAGCGGGGCGACTGACCGCCCCGTCCGGCTGACCTGGTGCTCGCCGACGGCGGCGTAGAGCGCGTCGACGTCCGCGTAGCGCAGGTCCCGGGCCAGG
>NZ_JBFAME010000031.1:0-23555 GCF_040660275.1 Nocardiopsis sp. NPDC049922
GGGCCCCCCCCCCCCGCCCCCCGGGCGCGGCCCGCGCCACGGCCGTGTCAGTACACCTAGCGGGCGCGGCGGCGCATGCGCTCGACGTCCAGCAGGACGACGGCCTTGGCCTCGATCCGCAGCCAGCCGCGCAGGGCGAACTCGGCCAGGGCCTTGTTCACGGTCTCGCGGGAGGCGCCGACCAGCTGGGCGAGCTCCTCCTGGGTGAGGTCGTGGTGGACGTGCAGGCCGTCCTCGCCCTCCTTGCCGAACTTGTCGGCGAGCTCCAGCAGCGCCTTCGCGACGCGGCCGGGCACGTCGGTGAAGACCAGGTCGGCCATCACGTCGTTGGTGCGGCGCAGGCGGGCGGCCAGCGACTTGAGCAGCTGGAGCGACACGTGCGGGCGGCTGGACAGGAAGGGGCGCAGGTCGTCGTGGCCCAGGCCGGCGAGCACGGAGTCGGTGACGGCGACGGCGCTCGCGGTGCGCGGACGCGGGTCGAAGAGCGACAGCTCACCGAACATCTCGCTCGGGCCGAGCACGCCGAGCAGGTTCTCGCGGCCGTCCACGGCCGTGCGGGTCAGCTTCACCTTCCCGCTGAGGATCACGTAGAGCCGGTCGCCCTCGTCGCCCTCGCTGAACAGGGTCTGCCCGCGGCCGAGACGTACCTCGTTGACCGAGGCGCGGAGTCCGGCCGTGTCCTCCTCGTCCAGGGCCTCGAACAGAGGAGCCTTCCGCAGTACCTCGTTGATCTCGTCCACCACACGTCCTCCTAAAACCTGACCGCCAACAGTGTGACGTATATCGCACCCGGGTGTGAAACCAGGTCGTTACCTCGGCTTGTCCGCCGGGAGACCACGTGCCCACAACAGCCGACGTCAGCCCAAGAGATCTTAGTCCGCATCGGCCCGTATCAGGGCGGTCCGCGCCGTGTCATCGGACATTGGTTACATAATCTCGGTCACTGGGGCATCGTGTCAGCGGATCCCTCCAAGGACCGTCCCTTCCCGCCCGAGGGCGCCGACGGCGGAACCGTCGGGCGCCTACCCTGTGACGATGCCCCGTGAGACAGCAGACAGCACAGCCGCGCCGAGCACCCCGACCGGGGAGAGCCGGCTCGCGTTGGTGCGCCGTGCCCGCAGGATGTACCGCGAACTCGTCGAGCTGTACCCGGACGCGCACTGCGAACTGAACTTCACGACCCCCCTCGAACTCCTGGTCGCGACGATCCTGTCCGCCCAGTGCACCGACAAGCGGGTCAACCAGGTCACCCCCGCCCTCTTCGCGCGCTACCCCGACGCCGAGGCGTACGCGTCGGCCCGGCGCGAGGAGTTGGAGGAGATGATCCGTTCGACCGGCTTCTTCCGGGCCAAGGCCAACAGCCTCATCGGGCTGGGACAGGCGCTGTGTGAACGACACGGCGGTGAGGTTCCGGGGAACCTCACGGATCTGGTCAAACTACCCGGTGTAGGCAGGAAGACGGCAAACGTACTGCTCGGTAACGCCTTCGATGTGCCTGGAATCACCGTGGACACGCACTTCGGGCGGCTCGTCCGCCGCTTCGGGTGGACCGACGAGCAGGATCCGGTGAAGGTCGAGCACGCGATCGGCGAGCTCTTCCCGAGCAAGGACTGGACCATGCTGTCCCACCGCGTGGTGTGGCACGGGCGCCGCGTCTGCCACGCGCGCAGGCCCGCCTGCGGCGCCTGCGGGCTGGCGCACTGGTGCCCCTCCTACGGCGAGGGTCCCACGGACGAGAAGACGGCCACCAAGCTGCTGCGGATGCGTTCGTTCGCCTGACGCGTTGTGACCCCTGTGGGCGCCGGTCGGCTGTTTGTACCCTGATCGGGTGAGTGACCGCACACTCCCCGCCCTGGGTCGGTCGGCCCGGTCAGCCCCATTCACACGACGGTCCTCCCGGCCCTGGAACAGGTGTGCTCCATGAACTCGACGCCGAACTGGCTCACCGCGCTCGCGGACGCGGCCAGGACGATGCCCGTGCCGCGGCCCATGCGCCCTCCGGAATCCGGCGGGCGCGAGTCCGCGGTCCTCATCCTGTTCGGTGAGGGGGCCGAGGGGCCGGACCTGCTGCTGATCCAGCGCAACGACGGCCTGCGCAGACACGCCGGGCAGCCCGCCTTCCCGGGCGGCCGGATCGAGTCGTCGGACCCCTCACCCGAGGCCGCCGCGCTGCGCGAGGCCGCGGAGGAGACGGGCGCCGAACCCGACGGCATCGACGTCGTCGGCCGCCTGCCCGAGCTCTACCTGAGCTACAGCGACTTCCGCGTCGCCCCCGTCCTGGCGTGGTGGCGCGAACCCTGCGAGGTGCGCCCGGTGGACATCGCCGAGGTCGCCGCGGTCTCGCGCGTGCCGGTCGCCCACCTGGCCGATCCCGAGAACCGGGTGGAGGTGCGTTACGGCGAGGGCCGGCGCTGGGGTCCGGGCTTCCGCGTCGACGGCATGCTCGTGTGGGGATTCACCGGAGCGATCGTGGACAGCCTGCTCACCCTGGGCGGTTGGGAACTTCCGTGGCGCCGCGAGGGTCTTACCGACATGTTCGAAGCGACCCCGCACGGCCTGCGCCCGGTCGGGTAGCGCACACACTGGAGGGGAGGGGACCGTGCTCGACGTCGTCCTGATCGTCCTGCTGCTGCTGTTCGCCGTGACGGGCTACCGGCAGGGCTTCATCGTCGGTGTCTTCAGCTTCTCGGGGTTCATCGGCGGCGGTGTCCTGGCCGCGCTGACCACCCCGAGCCACATCCAGGAATGGGTGGCCGACCCCGGTCGACAGGCGCTGGTGGCGATCGCGGTGGTGTTCCTGGCCGCCGCGCTCGGTCAGTTCCTGCTGTCCTACCTGGGAACCCTGGTGCGCAACCGGGTCACGTGGGACTCGGCGCGGGTCGTGGACGCCATGGGCGGGGCCGTGGTCAGCGGACTGTCCGTGCTGCTGGTGGCGTGGTTCATCGGGAGCACGGTCGCCAACTCCGCGCTGCCGTTCGTGGCGGACCAGGTGCGGGACTCCCGTGTCCTCCAGTCGGTCGACGCCGTGATGCCGGAGTCCGCGCAGGGCGGGTTCGCGACCTTCCGGCGGATCGTCGACCAGAGCGACTTCCCCCAGGTGTTCAGCGGTCTGGGCACCGGTGAGCTGGCCGAGGTGGAGCCGCCGGACCCCGACGTGCTCACCACCCCCGAGCTGATCGCGTCCAGCCGCAGCGTGGTCAAGGTGCTGGGGACGGCCCCCGCCTGCCAGCGCCGGGTCGAGGGGACCGGCTTCGTGTACGGCGAGGACCGGGTCATGACCAACGCCCACGTGGTCGCCGGGGTCACGGAGGACCTGCGCGTGGTCACGAGGGACGGGCACCAGCTGGACGCGACGCTGGTGCTCTTCGACGCACAGCAGGATCTGGCCGTCCTCGACGTCCCCGGATTGGACCTGGAGCCGCTGGAGTTCAACGGAGCGGCCGATCAGGGCGACGACGCGGTCGTGGCCGGGTTCCCGCGCAACAGCGGCTTCACGGCCGTCCCAGCGCGTGTGAGGGCCCGCCAGACGGCGCAGGGTCCGGACTTCTACCACTCGCAACAGGTGAGCCGGGAGATCTACCAGGTGCGTGCCGTGGTGCGCCCGGGCAACTCCGGCGGGCCGCTGCTGGCGCCGGACGGCACCGTCTACGGGGTGGTGTTCGCCGCCGCGACCAACGAGGACGAGACGGGGTACGTGCTCACCGCCGACGAGGTCGCGCAGAACGCGAGCGCGGGCCTGGAGGCGACGGAGGAGGTCTCGTCGCAGGTGTGCGACTGACGCGCCGGCCCGGCGGACGCCCGCGGCGCGCCCGTGCGGCCCCGGCACGGAAACGACCGGGGGCGCCCCCGTCAGGAGGCGCCCCCGTGAGTCCGGTGACCTAGGGCGTGTGCCGCGGACACTTGCCCTGCTGCGCGACGCCCCAGCACAACTCTCGCCGCGTTCTCATCAGTCGAAAGGACCCCACCCTTACTCCTTCTTCGGCCTTGCGAGAGCCGCACTGGATACGCCGCTCGCGACGGGCAGCATCCACGGCACACGCCCTAGTTGGAGCTGGGGTCGGGTGACCGCTCGGCCGCCAACGGCCAGCTCATCCGTACGATCGTGCCCTGGTCGGAGGGGTCGATCCGCACCTCGTCCGCGAGGCCGGTGATCACCGCCAGACCCAGCCCCGGGGAGAACCCGGAGATCCCGCCGGGCGGGGTGTCGTCTCCGTCGAGGAAGAGTCCGTCGAGCAGGGGGCGGTCGGTCGACTCGTGCGCGTCCTTGGCCGGGGCGCGGTCGGAGACGACGACCTCGAAGCGCTGCGCGGGGGTCCCGTTGACGCGCGGCGTCCGGGCCGACGCGCGGCCGTCGGCCTCCGGCGCCGACTCGGCGTCGGCGCCGTCGATCAGCTGGAGCAGGATCGGCTGTGTCGGGCAGTGCAGCTTGTGCGCGGCCACCGCCCGGGAACACGCCTCACCGACCGCCAGCCTGATCTCGTCGATCGCCGTCGCGGCGATACCGGCCCGCCGTGCGACGGTCGCGGCCATGAGCCGCGCCGTCCGCACGTGGGCCGGAAGCGCGCTGATCGTGAGCGTGATGGTTGCCATCGCTCGCTCTGGGCTACTTCGAGGAACGCTTGTCGATGGCCTTCTGCACCGAGTCGTGGATGCCGAACACCTTGGTCAGGCCGGTGATCCGGAAGATCTTGAGGATGCGCTCCTGGGTGCAGACCAGGTCGAGCGTCCCGTCGTGGGCGCGGACGCGCTTGAGCCCGCCCACGAGCACGCCGAGGCCGGTCGAGTCCAGGAACTCCACCTTCTCCATGTTGACCACGAGGTGGAAGTTGCCCTTGTTGACCAGGTCGATCAGCAGCTCGCGGAGCCGGGGCGCGGTATAGACATCGATCTCACCCTCAACGACGACGATCTCGGTGTCGCCCTCGGTGTAATGATCAAGCTTCAGGTCCACTAGTCCTCCAGCGCCGAACCGCGTATAACGCGAATGGTCTCTGCCGGGCGTTACCCCACCAGCACGCATTCAACCACGGGTACAGAGTGCGTCTTCCTGCGATGCGCAGAAAAACGGTGACACCGCGCCACTCTTCCCCCGGATGCCACACTGAAACCGATGTCGGTCGGTGTCGCAACCCTCGTCGGGACGATCGTGGGTCGGGAACGTGTCCAGTGAGGAGGGGTCTCGGATGAGGCGATCGGAGCCCATGCTCCCCGGTGTGTGGCGTGACGATACCCGGTACCCGCGGGTGACCCATATCGAGCATGTGGCCCCGGGCGACGGGGTGAGTGGGGACTGGCCAGGGTGGACCACGCCCCACCTCGTCGAACGCCTCGCGGAGCGGGGGATCACGGGTCCGTGGTCCCACCAGGCCGCGGCCGCCGACCTCGCACGCTCGGGCAGTGATGTGATCATAGCCACGGGTACCGCCTCGGGAAAGTCACTTGCCTTCCTTATGCCCGCGGTGGACGCGATTGACGCGGGCGGGACGGTGCTGTATCTCTCCCCGACCAAGGCGCTGGCCCAGGACCAGCTGCGGTGGATATCGGACCTCGGTCTTCCGGACGTGCGCGCGGCCGTCTACGACGGCGACACGTCGCCCGAGGAGCGCTCCTGGGTGCGTGAGCACGCCAACTACGTGCTGACCAATCCGGACATGCTGCACCACGGCCTCCTGCCCCGCCACGGGGCGTGGGCGCGCGTCCTGCGCAGGCTGCGCTACGTGGTGATCGACGAGGCGCACCGCTACCGGGGCGTGTTCGGATCGCACGTGGCGCTGATCCTCCGGCGGCTGCGCCGGATCTGCGGCCGGTACCGCTCCGCGCCGGTGTTCGTGCTGGCCTCGGCCACGTCGGGGAGCCCCGCCGAGAGCGCGAGCCGGTTGACGGGGGTGCCGGTCACGGCGGTCACGGAGGACGGTTCACCGCGCGCGGGGATGTCCGTGGCGCTGGTCGAGCCGGAGTTGACCGACCTGACGGGCGAGCACGGCGCTCCGGTGCGCAGGACCGCCTCGTCGCAGGCCGCGGAGATGCTCGCCGACCTGGTGCGGGACGGCGTCCGCACGCTCGTGTTCGTGCGGTCGCGGCAGGGGGCCGAGGTCGTCGCGCTGACCACTCAGCGGCTGCTGTCCGAGAGGGGTGAGCACGACCTCGCCGCGCGCGTGGCCGCCTACCGGGGCGGCTACCTCGCCGCGGAACGCAGGGAGTTGGAGGAGTCGCTGCGCACGGGGAGGATCCTCGGCCTGGCCACCACCAACGCCCTCGAACTCGGGGTGGACATCAGCGGTCTGGACGCGGTGCTCATCGCCGGGTGGCCGGGGACGCTGGCCTCGCTGTGGCAGCAGGCGGGGCGCGCGGGGCGGCGCGGCGTGGAGGCGCTGGCGGTGTTCATCGCCCGCGACGACCCGCTGGACACCTACCTCGCCCACCACCCGAAGGCCATTTTCGGTCAGTCCGTAGAGGCGACCGTCCTTGATCCGGAAAACCCCCACATCCTCGGTCCACACCTGTGTGCGGCCGCTCAGGAGCTGCCGGTCACGCCGGACGACTTCGACCTGTTCGGCGCGACGACGGAGGAGCTGCTCGGCGAACTCGTCGACGGAAAAATGTTGAGGAGGCGCCCGAGAGGCTGGTTCTGGACGAGTAACGAACGCGCAAGTGACCTGGCCGATATCCGTGGGGCGGGCGGGCCGCCCGTGCAGATCGTCGACACGGGTAGCGGGCAGCTGCTCGGGGAGATCGACGAGGCGGCGGCGCACGGCATGGTGCACCCCGGGGCGGTGTACCTGCACCAGGGGTCGACGTTCCTCGTCGACGACCTCGACCTGGAGGAGGGCGTGGCCCTCGTGCACGGGGCCGAGCCGCCGTACAGCACCTGGGCGAGGGACACGACGGACATCACGGTCACCTCGGTCCGGAGACGGGAGACCTGGCCGAGCGGGGCGACCGTGTACTTCGGGGAGGTCGAGGTGGTCCGGCAGGTGGTGGGCTTCCTCAAGCGGGACGTGCGGACGGGGTCGGTCCTGGGTGAGCAGCCCCTGGACCTGCCGGAGCGGACGCTGCACACCCGTGCCGTGTGGTGGACGCTGCCGCGTGAGGGGGAGGACCGGCTGCGCGACGCGGACGTGGGGCTCCTGGGCGCGGCGCACGCGGCGGAGCACGCGTCGATCGGACTGCTGCCGCTGCTGGCCACCTGCGACCGGTCGGACATCGGCGGGGTGTCCACGGCGGTGCACACCGACACGGGGCGGCTGACGGTCTTCGTCTACGACGGGTACCAGGGCGGTGCGGGCTTCGCCGAGCGCGGTTTCGCGGCGGCGCGCCAGTGGCTCGCCGCGACCCGCGACGTGATCGCCGACTGCGAGTGCGACCAGGGGTGTCCGTCGTGCATCCAGTCGCCCAAGTGCGGGACCGGGAACGAGCCGCTGAGCAAGTCCGGGGCCCTGCGGCTGCTGGACGAGGTCCTGGCGGGGGCGGAGGCACCGAGTCCGCCGGCGGGCGCGGAGGGGTGAGCTCGTCAGCCGGGGCGGGGCTCGGTTCGGCGGCGGGGGCGGAGGGCTGAGTGCGTGGGTGAGGGCGGGGGCCGATCCCGTCCACAGCCTGTGGATGACGCCGCGCCCGCGGGGCGGGCGGTTGTCCACAGGCTGTGGACGGGCCTTTCGCGCGACCGCCCGGCGGCGGACCCTGGTGAGAGAGGGATGACGCTCCGTCGATCCCCGCTCCGGGAGGTCCTATGCCTGTTGTCACGCGCCTGTTCGCCGCACTGCTCGCACCCACCGACGACCACGGGATGACCACGGCCGAGTACGCTCTGTGCACGGTCTCCGCGGTCGCGTTCGCCGGTGTCCTGTACGCCATCCTCACCAGTGACACGGTGAACGGGGTTCTGACCGACCTCGTCGTGGACGCGCTGAGCTCCGGTGTCTGACCGGGGCTCGGTCACCGTGGAGACCGCCATGGTCCTGCCGTCGCTGCTGCTCGTCCTGGCCGTCCTGCTCGGCGGCGTCACGGTGGCCGCCGCCCACCTGTCCTGTGCCGACGCCGCGCGGGTGGGCGCCCGTGCCCTGGCCCGGGGGGAGACCGACGCGAGGGTGCGCGAGCTCGCGCTCTCCGCTGCCCCCGCAACCGCTGACGTCCACCTCACGGAGGAGGCCGGGATGGCACGCGTGACCGTCCGGGCCGAACTCCGGTGGGGTCCGGGGGCGGCGCCGCCGATCGAGGTGTCCGGGACCGCGGCCGTTCCCCTGGAACCGGGGGTGTGACCGTGTACGTCGACTCCGACACCGGCTCCGCCGCCGTCTGGACGGTGGGTCTGTGCGCGCTGCTCGTGCTGGCCACCCTCGCCGTCCTCCACACGGCCGCCGTACGGCTCGACCGCGACCGGGCCGCCACCGCCGCCGATCTCGCCGCCCTGGCGGCGGCCACCGAGGCGGTCCACGGAACGGAGGCCGCCTGCGCCCTGGGACGTTCCACCGCCGAGGCCAACGGCGGCTCGCTCGACGCGTGCGCCGTCACCGGGCTCACCGTCGAGGTGCTGGTGTCGGTCCGCTCGGCCGTGCTCGACCGGCCCGTCACCGTGCGGTCCCGCGCCGGACCGGCCACGGATCCGCCGTACCCTGCTGACGTATGGGACACCGACACCCGAGCAAGCTCAAGAACTCCGAGGTGAGTCACGCACGTGCCCGGTGGCTGCTGCGGGCGGAGCTGGCCTGCTGCGCCGAGTGCTGTACCGAGGGCAACCGCGAGGCGGTGGCCGACCTCGCGGAGGGCGGGGTGTTCGACTCCCTCATCACCGGTTTCGTGCTCGCCCGGGTCCAGCGGTGGTACTCCCCGAGCAGGCCGCAGCGGTACCCGGCCACGGTCTACAGCATCGCGCCCATCGACCAGCGCGACTTCTGGCAGCCCACCACCCAGCACTGCATGCGGGTGTGCGTGGTGGAGGGCGCACGTGGGACCAGGGTCGACACGCGCCCCGCGCTCAAGGAACTCACCCTGATGTCCGTGCGCGACCGCACACTCGTCCTCGACGACATCATCGACGGGCTGTGCGAGGACGAGACCTGATCGCGGTAGGCCGTTCCGGGGGCCGTCGGCGCTGACCGGTCGACGCGCTCCCTTCCTGGGCGGCCATCACCTGGTCAGCGTGGTCGAACGCGCAGACCCCGAGCGTCTCGATCGGGGGAAGCGGGGAGCGGCCGTCGGTTACCGGATGGTGCCTGAGCGGCTTCCTGGTCTCGTCCTCGATCCGATGGCGGAACCGACGACCGGGACGTGGTCGGGATGAGGATCGGGGTCATCGGCGCCGGGAACATGGCGGACGCCCTCGGCGGGCGGTGAGCCCGGGCCGGACGCGGTGTTGCTCGCGGCACCGTACGCGGTCGCGGCGGACGTGCTGTTCGAGCACGTCGAGGGGGCGCCACCACCGGGGTGACCGGGAAGCCCTCAGGTACCGAGCGCGCCGGTCAGCAGTTCCGCGGCCATGGGGACGATGCCGATCAGCACGAAGGCGGGGAGGAAGCACAACGCCAGTGGAGCCACCACCAGTACCCCGAGGCGCTCCATGCGGGCCAGAGCCTGCGCACGCAGTGCCCGCCGCAGGTCCGCCACGTGCCGGTCCAACAGGTCAGCGACAGGGGCGCCCGTGTCGGCCGCGCGCGCGAGGTCACGGCCGACGGCGACCAACGGCTCCGGCAGGGCTGGGTTTCGCCACGCGGTGGCGGGGTCGGCGCCCAGGCGGAGCCGGTGCGCGACCACGGTCAACTCCTCACCCAGCCTGCCCCGCGTCGAGCGCGCCACCGCGGCCAGGCAGGCCGGCACCGTCCCTCCGGCGCGGACCCCGGCGGCGAGCAGGCCGACCACCACGGGGAGGTCGGCCGTCACCGGCAGAGCCGTGCTTCGGCCCCGGGCGCGACGGCCGCGGACCCACGCCCCCACGCAGACCACCGCCGCCACGACACCGCCCACGGGCCCGAAGACCGCGACCGCCGCGACCACCCCCAGCACACCGGCCAGGACCAGCGCCGTTGGGCGGAACCGCGTCCTCGGACGGATCCGAGGTGGGCGCTCCCAGGGGACCCAGGGTGAGGTAGCGGCGTGGAACCGCAACCTCGGGCGGACCCGACGTGGGCGCGCCCCTTCGATGCGACGGGCCCGGTCACCGCCCATCAGGACCCACACAGCTGCGGTTCCGAAGACCACCGTGATCAACGCGAACACCCGACCCCTGCCTCTCACCCGACTACCTTGACCGTCCTCCGCGTCCGCTTGCGGTCACCCGCCCCGGGCGGCTCCCTCGCCTGGCCCCCGGCCGAGCCCACGGCACGGCGCACCATGCGTGACGTCCACCAGGTCCCGAGCAGGTCGAGGGTCACCCCGCCCACGAGGCAGGCGGCGCCGAGTGGCGTGGTGAACAGGAACTCCAACGGGGATCCGCCCAGCCCGACCGACATCAGCACCCCCACGAGGGGCAGGCCGCCCAACACGAGCGCCGTGGTGCGCGGCCCGGCGGTCCTGGCCGCGATCTCGGCCCGCCGCTCCTCGTGGTCCGTCAACTCCGCGGCCAGGGCGTCCACGATCTCCGCCAGCCCGGCGCCGGTCTCGGCGGACACCTCCCAGCACACCGCCAGGTAGGCCAGCGCCCACAGATCGGGGTCGCCCTCGGCGGTGGCGCGCATCGAGTGGGCGTCGACGACCCCCTCCACCGGGGGACCCGCCTCCGCCACGGACACGAGCAGCGCTTCGTCGGGTGGCTGTCCCGCACGCAGTTCGGTGGCCAGGACCCGGCAGAGGACGATCACCGCGCGGCGGCGCCGGGCTCCCCCACGGCGGTGCGCCACGGTCGGGAACCACCGTCGGACCGCGCCCCCGAGGGGTCCCTCGTCCAGCCGCGACGCCCCGGGTGTCACCGCACGCGACCACGGCGCCTCCCGGCGTCCGGCCTCGCGCGGCTCCGTCCGCCCGGCCTCGGCCCGCACCGTGCCCGGCGGCGGGCACAGGTGGGCCAGGCGGACCCGGTTCGCCCCGGGCGGCAGGCTCAGCAGCACCAGTGAGACCAGGCAGACCAGCAGGACGGTCATGTGCTCCGCCACCCCTCGCCCACCCGATCGACCAGCTCCGCCACGCGGGGGAACTCCCGGCAGGTGCCGTCCGGCGCGAAGGCGACGGCGGGCACGGCGCTCACCAGCCCGTCGTCTCCCCGGCGCAGTATCCGGAGCTCGGCGAACCGCCGGACCCCGCAGTCCCGGACGAGGTGGACCACGAGCGCGCGGGTGGCGGCCAGTTGGCTGTGCACCGCGTCGCGGCTGAGCCCGGCGGCGCAGCCCAACGCCTCGATCCTGGCCGGAACGTCCTCGGCGCCGTTGGCGTGCAGACTGCTCATGCCCCCGTCGTGACCGGTGTTCATGGCCGCCAGGAGCGCCACGACCTCCGGCCCGCGCACCTCACCGACCACCAGGCGGTCCGGGCGCATCCGCAGCGCCTGCCGCACCAGCACGGAGAGCGGAACCTCGCCGCTGCCCTCGATGTTGGCCGGACGCGTCAGGAGCCGGACCACGTGCGGGTGCTCGGGGCGCAGTTCTGGGGAGTCCTCCGCCAGGACCAGGCGTTCCGCCCGGCTCACGAGTGAGAGGAGGCAGGACAGGAGTGTGGTCTTGCCCGTCCCCGTTCCGCCGCTGACCAGGACCGGGGCACGCGTGGACACCAGGGCGCGCAGGAGCGCGGCCCCGCGGGGGGTCAGCGTTCCGCGCTCGATCAGCCGGTCCAGGCCGAACACCCGCCGCGGCGGGAGCCGCAGGGACACGCACGCCCCCTCCGGCGCCACGGGCGGCAGCACCGCGTGCAGCCGTGCTCCTGAAGGGAGGTGCGCGTCGGTGTAGGGAACGGCCGCGTCCAGTCTCCGCCCCGCCTGGGCGGCCAGCCGTTGGGCGAGCCGCCGCACCTCCTCGGCCGACTCGAAGCGGACCCCGGCCCGCCGCAGGCCGTCTCCGTCGTCGATCCACACCTCGTCCGGGCCGTTGACGAGGATGTCGGTGACCCCCGAGCTCATCAGCTCCTCGAGCGGGCCCGCGCCGGACAGCTCCGCCGCGAGCCGCCGGGTCAGCGACAGCAGCTCCGTGTCGCCCAGCACGCCGCCCTCCGCGCGCAGCGCCGCCGCGACACTCGCCGGGCTCACCGGATCGCCGGACTCGACCAGGCGGTCGCGGACGGCTTCCAGGAGGGCGCTCACCGGACACGCTCCGGTGTGGGCAGTTCGGACACCACCCGGTCCGCGAACCGGGCCAGTGGTGACCTGCGGTTCCGGGCGGGTGCCCGACCGGCGGCGAGGAGGCGGGCGAGCCCCGGTTCACGGGGCAGGTCGGCGGCGAGGGGCAGCCCCAGCGTCCGCGCGACGACGTCCGCCGAGAGTTCCCCGCCGGCGCCGACCACGACCACGCCCGTCCCCGGTGCCTCGGCCCGCAGCCGGGGGACCACCCGGGTCGCGGCCACGACCGAGGGCACGTCGGCCGGAACCACGAGGTAGGCGCGGTCGGCACGGTTGAGGAACGCGGTGGTGGCGGGAGCGGGGGAGCGCGGGAGGTCGACCACGACCAGCCCCGTGCCGCTCCGGGCGGAGTCCAGGGCCGCGCTGGCCGTGTGGGGCGGCAGCGGTTCGTGGTCGGCCGAGCCGGGACCGCGGGCCCAGGTCAGCACCGACACACCACGGGTTCCGGGCAGTCCGGCGCGCAGGTCGCGCCAGGTCACCCGACCGTCGCGTCGGAGGAGGTCGTCCCAGCTGGTGCGGCGATCGGGATCGACGGGGGCATCGAGGTCGCAGCCCAGGTAGACGTCCGGTCCGCAGCCGAGCGGATCGGCGTCCAGGAGCGCGGTGTCCCGGCCGACGCGCGCTCCGGCCAGAGCGATGGCCACCGCCGTGAGGCTGGCCCCGGCTCCGCCCCGCCCGCCCATGACCGCCACCGTGGGCGCCGGAGGATCACCCCGCGCGGCGGCGTCGGAGAGCAGATCCACGAGCGCCGGTTCGTCCTCCGGCAGACGCAGGAGCGGTCGGGCGTGATCGGGGGTGTCGCCGCCCGGGCCGCCTCCGGTCGCCTCCCACGGACCGGTCCCGGCGGCCCCGCCGGACCCTCCGGGCCCGGGCTCCCGTGTCACGGTCACGGCTCGCGGGTGCGGCGGCGTGTCCGCGCGGGCCAGGTCGGCGCCGACGACGACCAGCGGAGCGCGCGACCACGGGCGCGGAGCCCGGTCCGCCGAGCGTGCGACGGTGACCTCCACGGAGGCGGCCGCGGCCAGCCGGAGGAGGTCGTCGAGCAGGGCGGGGTCGTCGGTGAGCAGCAACGGGAGGGGTCGAGCGGCCATGACGTCTCCGGAGGTCGAGGGGTGTCATCTCGACCATCGCGCAAGGAGGAGCGGCGCGGTAGGCCCGATTCGGGATCTGTGGACAACTCAGCCCCACACCTGACGGGAGGGATGCGTGTACGGGGGGCGAACACGCATCCCTGCCCGACAGGCGAGTGGAGCGGACGCGGTGACGGCCCCCGCAAGGGGAGAGGGGAGCCGTCTCCTCTGGACCGGTCCTGGGGGGGTAGGACCGGGTCCGCTCACCGGGAGGGTCCGTGGAGACACTGCCCCCACGACCACCGAAGGCCTGGAAACGTACCCGTTCTCGGAGGTACGACCACCCCGACGGGGCGCGGAATGCGCCAGAACCCGGCCCGGGGGAGTTTGCTCGTTTGGCCGATGTGGGGTGAGACGGTCCATCGTCGAACGCCGGGAACGACGTTACCACGTCACCCTGAGTATCGGTTCGGGAATCGAACCGAAAAAGTTGGGTCAACCGTCTTTTCGGAGGATGAGCCGAGACGTAGAAAGAAAGCAGTTGGTGGCGGAGATCCACCCCGACGCGGGAGCCGGGAACCCACGCGCCACTCGGCCCGGTAAGGGCTGTCTAGGCCGGACCTGGGGATGAATGGGCTGGTCAGACTAGGTAAATGGATGCTTGCTAACCCGGTGGAACGCGCCGGAGACGGCGCCCCGGGAGAGGAACCGGGGCGCCGTCCGGCGTGTGTGCGCATGCGCGTGAGGCAATCCGGAAACAGTCGGCCAAGACCAGGCGTGACCGAAGTGAGAGGGGCGTGCCGACCGCTGGTCGGTAAATGAACGGCTCCGTGAACTCGCGGTGTTTCGGTTGTCCGTCCGCCGTTCACGGCCCCGGTCAACCGCGTTTGAGCGCCTCACACGTGGCGAGGGAGTCCTGTGCGCCCGCGCGCACGGCGCGGCAGCAGTAGACGATCCACTCCGCCACGCCCTCGGGGGTTCCCGTCATGTATCCGCGAAGTGCCGGACCGTACTCGTCACGCAGCACCTGGTGCCCCAGCTCGGAGGGGACCAGCGACTTCGGGTCCAGCCCCCGCTCGACCAGCGTCAACCGCTCGGCGGCGCGGGCGACCAGGCCGTCGCCCCAACCGAACGGGCGGATCGCCATCAGCTCGCCGTGCACCAGCGCCGACGTCACCAGCGCGGGCACGGACGAACGCGCGCCCAGGAGCGAGTACAGCCCCTCCATCCGCGCCAGCGCCTCCCGCGGATCGGGGGCGGGACCGACCTCCAACGGATCCTCGACCCGTTCCCCGGGCAGCCGGGGCCGCCCCAGCGCCTCCTCGGCGACCGCGTCCGCCGCGGCCAGCGTGTGCAGACGCGCCAACGCCTGGCGCGGAGCCTTGGGCCAGGTGTCCACGAGGGAGCCCAGCTCGCCGGAGACGCGTAGCGCGCCCTTGATCCGGGTGTCGTACACGTGCCCGGCGCGGATCTCGTCCATCGAGACCTCGGCGCCCTCCAGCGCCGCCGACGCGCAGGCGCCCCGCAGGGAGGACTCCAGGGACACGTCGCCGCTGCGCCGACGCAGGATGCGGTGCCCCAGCAGACGGTCGACCAGGGTGCGCGTCTCCTCGACGGCGTCGGCCACGCCCGGCAGTTCGGCGATCCGCTTCAGCGGGTCGGACAGGGAGGCGGAAGTCGATTCGCTCACGATCACCAACACTACGCGCCGGTAACACCGTGCGCCCACTTCCGACCCAGCACCTCGGCGCGACCGCTCGTCGCGTCGCGGCGACCGTTCGGCGACCGTTCGCCGCGCGCCCCACGGTGCCCGCCGCTGGATTCCGCCCCGATGGTTCCAGTGGTATGGACCACATGATTAATTGGGTGTGAACCACCGACGTAAGGAGAATCACAGTGGCCGACAGCACTCCCCCGAGCCAGGAGACACTGTCCAACCTTCTCCACGAGACACGCAGCTTCCCGCCGCCGGCCGACCTCGCCGCCCAGGCCAACGTGACGGCCGACGCCTACGCCGCCGCGGCCGAGGACCGTCTGGGGTTCTGGGAGGAGCAGGCGCGCAGGCTCCAGTGGGAGCGTCCCTGGGACACGGTCCTGGAATGGAACCCGCCGTTCGCGAAGTGGTTCGTCGGTGGCGGAATCAACGCCTCCGTCAACTGTGTGGACCGGCACGTGGCCGCCGGTCTGGGCGACCGTGTCGCCTACCACTGGG
Organism: Nocardiopsis sp. NPDC049922; assembly: GCF_040660275.1. Lineage (NCBI taxonomy): Bacteria > Bacillati > Actinomycetota > Actinomycetes > Streptosporangiales > Nocardiopsidaceae > Nocardiopsis > Nocardiopsis sp. NPDC049922. The sequence continues at coordinate 15,536 of NZ_JBFAME010000031.1, forward strand.
AGGGTGAGCCCGGTGACACCCGCACCATCACCTACGCCCAGCTCAAGGACATGGTCTGCCAGGCCGCCAACGCGATGACCGAGCTCGGTGTCCGCAAGGGCGACCGCGTGGCCATCTACATGCCGATGATCCCCGAGACCGTCGTGGCCATGCTCGCGTGCGCCCGCATCGGCGCGGTCCACATGGTGGTCTTCGGCGGGTTCTCCGTGGACGCCCTCGGCCAGCGTCTCGACGACAGCCAGGCCAAGCTCGTCGTCACCGCCGACGGCGGTTACCGCCGCGGCAAGGCCAGCGCGCTCAAGCCCGCCGTCGACGCCGCCGTCGCCGACCGCCCGGCGGTCGAGAACGTCCTCGTCGTCCGTCGCACCGGCCAGGACGTCGAGTGGACCGACCGCGACGTGTGGTGGCACGAGACCGTCGAGGCCGCGAGCACCGAGCACACGCCCGAGGCGCACGACGCCGAGGACCCCCTGTACATCATGTACACCAGCGGTACCACGGCCAAGCCCAAGGGCATCCTGCACACCACCGGCGGCTACCTCACCCAGGCGTCCTACACCCACTGGGCGGTGTTCGACCTCAAGGCCGACACGGACGTCTTCTGGTGCGCCGCCGACATCGGCTGGGTGACCGGCCACTCCTACATCGTCTACGGCCCGCTCTCCAACGCGGCGACCATCGTGATGTACGAGGGCACCCCGGACACCCCGCACCGCGGCCGCTTCTGGGAGATCATCGAGAAGTACAAGGTCACCATCGCCTACATGGCGCCCACGGCGATCCGCACCTTCATGAAGTGGGGCGACGAGATCCCCGCCAAGTTCGACCTCTCGAGCCTGCGCGTCATCGGCTCGGTGGGCGAGCCGATCAACCCCGAGGCCTACGTCTGGTACCGCGAGCACATCGGCGGCGGCACCACCCCGGTCGTCGACACCTGGTGGCAGACCGAGACCGGCGCGATCATGGTCAGCCCCCTGCCCGGTGTGACCTCCGGCAAGCCCGGCGCCGCCATGCGCGCCCTGCCCGGCATCGTCGCCGACGTCGTGGACGAGGCGGGCGACTCGGTGCCCGACGGCGAGGGCGGCTTCATCGTGATCCGCGAGCCCTGGCCGGCCATGCTCCGCGGCATCTGGGGCGACCCCGAGCGCTACAAGGACACCTACTGGTCCCGCTTCGAGGGCCTCTACTTCCCCGGCGACGGCGCGAAGAAGGACGAGGACGGCGACCTGTGGCTGCTCGGCCGGGTGGACGACGTCATGCTGGTCTCCGGCCACAACATCTCCACCACCGAGGTGGAGTCCGCGCTGGTCTCCCACCCGAAGGTGGCGGAGGCGGCGGTCGTCGGCGCCGCGGACAAGGTGACCGGCCAGGCGATCGTCGGGTTCGTCATCCTGCGCGGCGGCGCCGAGGAGGTCCCGGACGAGCTCGTCAAGGAGCTGCGCGACCACGTCGGCGCCTCGCTCGGCCCGATCGCCAAGCCCGCCAGGCTGCTGGCCGTCCCGGAGCTGCCCAAGACGCGGTCCGGCAAGATCATGCGCCGCCTGCTGCGCGACATCGCCGAGAACCGCGCGGTGGGCGACACCTCCACGCTCACGGACTCCTCGATCATGGACGTGATCGCCAGGCAGCTGCCGACGGCGCCCAAGGGCGACTGACCGGAGCGGACGACCCGCACACTTCGGAACCGGCGCGAGCCGGAGCGGCGCCGCAGAGCCCCGGGGGGTTCGGGACACCGCTCCGGCTCACCCGTGTGAGCGAAGGCGAGCGCGTCGTTTTGCGTGCCGTGAGAGACATGGGCGGTCGGTCATGTGCGAGGATGCGGAGGATCATCCACGAGTACGGACCGAGAGAAGGGACCCCCCACGATGGTGGACAAGCCGGGTGGCGGCCAACCTGGCGCATCCAGCGGCACCGACCGATCCATCGGTGAGCTGGTCTCCGACGCCACCGACAACCTCTCCCGGCTGGTGCGCCTGGAGATCAGACTCGCCAAACTCGAAGCCAAGGCCGACGCCACGCGCATCGGCAAGAGCGTCGGCGAGTTCCTCGCGGCCGGGGTGTTCCTCCACCTGGTCGCGATCCTCCTCTCGGTCACCATCGCCCTCGGCCTGATGGAGCTCGGTCTGGCCGCGTGGGCCTCCTTCGGCATCGTCACGCTCTTCTACCTGCTGGTCGCGGCCGTCTTCGCGCTCATCGCCATCGCCAACCTGCGCAGGCGCCAGGGGCTGGCCCGTACCGCCTTCACCACTTCCCGGCTCGTCAGCATCCTGCGCCGCGAGATCCGGCCGCCCAGGGACGACGACGGGGCCGTGGCCGTCGCCGGCGAGACCGCGCCCGGGAAGTAGCCCGACCCGCGGTGTTGGACGACTCCGTCGCCTACGTCGACGGCCCCTGGCGGCACCGCACGGTCGGCGCGGCGGGGGCGCGGTTCCACGTCGCCGAGGCGGGCGACGGGCCGCTCGTCCTGTTCCTCCACGGGTTCCCCCAGTTCTGGTGGGCCTGGCGTGACCAGGTGACCGCGGTCGCCGACGCCGGGTACCGCGCCGTCGCGGTCGACCTGCGCGGCTACGGGGCCAGCGACAAGACCCCGCGCGGGTACGATCTCGTCACCCTCGCCCAGGACGCGGCGGGACTGGTCCGCGCACTCGGCGCGGCGGACGCCGTCGTCGTCGGGCACGGTGTGGGCGGGCTCGTGGGATGGACCATGACCGCCTTCCACCCCGGCCACGTCCGGGCGCTGGCCGTGGTCGCCGCGCCCCACCCTCTGCGCACGGGGCGGATCGTGGCCTCGCTGGGACCGGGCGTGCGGCACCTGCTCCGCGCCCAGCTGCCGATCCTTCCCGAACACCGGCTCCTGACGGACGGCTGCGTCCGCGTCGGCGAGCTGCTCCGCGCGTGGAGCGCCCCCGGCTGGCCGGACGAGGAGACCGAGCGGCGCTACCGGCTGGCCTTCTCCATCCCCAAGGTCTCCCACTGTTCGCTGGAGTACCACCGCTGGATCTTCCGGTCGCGGTGGCGGCTGGACGGCGCCCGGTACAACACCAGGATGCGGCGGCCGGTGACCGTGCCGGTCCTCCAGGTCCACGGTTCCGTCGACCCGGTCTGCCCGGCCGAGGCCGCCCGTGCCGCACGCGGCCTGGTGTCGGGGCCCTACCGTTGGAGGGGGATCCCCGGCGCCGGACACTTCCCGCACGAGGAGCGGCCGGAGGAGGTCTCCCGGGTCCTCGTGGAGTGGCTGGGGGGTCGGGCGACGGCGGCACGGGAACGATGAGGGTGGTGAGGCAGTGATGGCGACTCCCCTGACCGGAGCCGAGGGCGGCCGGGACCGCGACGAGGAGGGGCGCGCGCAGAACCAGCGTCCGCGCGACCGTTACGGGCGTCCCCTGCCGCACGGCAGCGCGGGCGAGGTCGAGCGGGTCCCCGACGACGCGGAGTTCACCGTGGAGGAAGGGCTGGAAACGGCCCAGCGGTTGCTCGACGAGGGGTACGCTTTCACCGCCCACGAGGTCCTCGAGGCCGTGTGGAAGTCCGTGCCCGGACCCGAACGCGAGCTGTGGCGCGGGCTCGCGCAGACGGCGGTGGGCGTCACCCACGCGCAGCGCGGCAACACGGTCGGGGCCGCGCGCCTGCTGCGGCGGGGCGCGGACCGGGTGGCGGAGTTCGGACCGGACGCGCCGCACGGCGTCGACGTGGTCGGAGTGGCCGCCTTCGCCCGCGCGCTGGCCGATGCTCTCGACGAGGGCCGTGCCCTGCCCGGCGACGGGATCGACCCGTCCGGGATGCGCCTGCGCAAGAAGTAGACCAGAGCGCTGGCCGATGCCCCTGAGACTGGGGGTGCCCGTTCCGGATTGATGGGTGGATGCGCTCTTTGTCGCGCTCAGTCCTGCTTCGGGTCGCTCGTGCTCATATAAGGTCGAGTGCACGCTTTAACGTTAACATCGTGTTCAAGCATTATGCGACAGCATAAATTCCAAATGTCGTGGATAAAGTTATTTATCCCCATCCTCAGATCACCATGTGGTCACATCTTTGACTCCTCCTGGGGAAAAGCCGAATCGGCACTCACCTTTATTCGGTGTCGTGCGTAGAATCCCCGGATCACCGCCCGTGAACTCGTGGCGCGGGCGGTGCGCATCACACATAAGGATGGCACCGCTTCGACCCCGAAAAGCGTGTCGTCGGGCCAGCTCAGGCTCCCTCCGGACGGCGGTACGTCCATGGCCTCGCGCGGGACCGACGCCCCAGAGGTGAACCGTTCCGTGCGTGGCGTGAACGGGGCCGAAATGGTCGTGCCCGTCTCAAGGAGGACGGATTGTCTGGGCTCAACCTCGCCGCCGAAGGCGGCATGGCCCTAGCTTTGGAAGGCAGCGACTTCACACTCGTCATCGTCGTCATGGTGGTGGCGCTCCTGGCGCTCGCCGTCGCGGGGATGCTGGTGCGTGAGGTCCTCGCCGCCGGGCAGGGCACCGAGCGAATGCAGAACATCGCGGTCGCCGTTCAGGAAGGAGCGGCGGCCTACCTCAAACGGCAGTTCCGAACCCTCGCGGTCTTCGTCGTCGCGATCCCCCTCCTCCTGCTGCTGCTCCCCGCGGAGACCCTGGAGATCAGGGTCGGCCGCTCCCTCTTCTTCGCCCTGGGCGCCCTGCTGTCGGCGACCACCGGCTTCATCGGCATGTGGCTGGCGGTGCGCGGCAACGTGCGCGTCGCGGCGGCCGCGCGCGGCGGTGACGAGGCGGCCAGCCGGTCGGCGATGCGCATCGCCTTCCGGACCGGCGGCGTCGCGGGCATGATCACCGTCGGACTCGGCCTGTTCGGCGCCGCGACCGTCGTCCTCCTCTACCGGGGCGACGCGCCGATCGTCCTGGAGGGCTTCGGCTTCGGAGCCGCGCTCCTGGCCATGTTCATGCGTGTCGGCGGCGGCATCTTCACCAAGGCCGCCGACGTCGGCGCCGATCTCGTCGGCAAGGTCGAGCAGGGCATCCCGGAGGACGACCCGCGCAACGCCGCCACCATCGCCGACAACGTCGGGGACAACGTGGGTGACTGCGCGGGCATGGCCGCCGACCTGTTCGAGTCCTACGCCGTGGTGCTCGTCGCCTCGCTCATCCTCGGCCGGGTGGCGTTCGGCACCGAGGGCCTGGTGTTCCCGCTGCTGGTCCCGATGATCGGCGTGCTCACCGCGATCATCGGCATCTTCATCGTCGCGCCCCGCACCCGGGACAGGACGGCGATGTCGGCGATCAACCGGGGCTTCTTCGTCTCCGCCGGGATCTCCGCCGTCCTGGTCGTCGCCACCGCGTTCTGGTACCTGCCCAGCAGCGTCGACGGACTGTCCGGTGTCAGCCCGACCGTCGTCGAGGAGATCGCCGCCGCCGGGACCGACCCCGACCCGAGGATCGTCGCCGTCGTCGCGGTCCTCATCGGCCTCGTCCTCGCGGCCGCCATCCAGCTGCTCACCGGCTACTTCACCGAGACCGACCGGCGCCCGGTGCGGGAGATCGGCGACAGCTCGGAGACCGGCGCGGCGACCGTCATCCTGTCGGGCGTCTCGGTCGGCCTGGAGTCGGCCGTCTACTCCGCCCTCCTCATCGCCGGGGCCGTCTACGCCGCCTTCCTTCTCGGAGGCGGATCGATCACGCTGAGCCTGTTCGCCGTCGCGCTCGCGGGCACGGGTCTGCTCACCACCGTCGGCATCATCGTCGCGATGGACACCTTCGGGCCGGTCTCCGACAACGCCCAGGGCATCGCCGAGATGTCCGGTGACGTGCAGGGCAAGGGCGCGGAGGTCCTCACCGGGCTCGACGCGGTGGGCAACACGACCAAGGCGATCACCAAGGGCATCGCGATCGCGACCGCCGTCCTGGCCGCGACCGCGCTGTTCGGGGCCTTCCGCACCTCGGTGCAGGAGCAGCTCCTCCGGGCGGGTGAGAACGCGGACGCCTTCTCCCTGTCCCTGGACCGGCCCGACGTGCTCGTCGGCGTCGTCATCGGCGCGAGCGTCGTGTTCTTCTTCTCCGGCCTGGCCATCATGGCGGTCGGCCGGGCCGCGGGCCGCGTGGTGCTGGAGGTGCGGGACCAGTTCCGGACCCGCCCCGGGATCATGGACGGCTCCGAGAAGCCGGAGTACGCGCGGGTCGTCGACATCTGCACGAAGGACTCGCTGCGGGAACTGGTCACGCCCGGGCTGCTGGCGGTGTCCGCGCCGATCGCCGTCGGATTCGCGCTCGGGTACGCGCCGCTCGGCGCCTTCCTGGGCGGCGCCATCGCGGCCGGCGTGCTCATGGCGGTGTTCCTCGCCAACTCCGGCGGCGCGTGGGACAACGCGAAGAAGCTCGTCGAGGACGGTCACCACGGCGGAAAGGGGTCGGAGGCGCACGCGGCCACGGTCATCGGTGACACGGTCGGCGACCCGTTCAAGGACACGGCGGGACCGGCGATCAACCCGCTGCTGAAGGTGATGAACCTGGTGGCGCTGATCGTGGCGCCGACCGTGGTGATCTACGCGGACAACGTCGCGCTGCGCGTCGGCGTGACGGTGGTCGCCGTGGGCCTGCTCGTCGGCGCGGTGCTGTGGTCGAAGAACCGCGGCTCCGGGACCGAGACGGACCTGGCCAAGCCCGGCGGCGAGGCCGCGCCGAAGGACGCCCCCGAGGTCGGCGGCGGCGACGCCGTGTCCTCGGACGGTGAGACCACGGAGGGCGAGGGCGACTCCGAGGGGGGCGGCCCCGGCGCCACCGCGACCGACCGCAAGGAGGAGGCCCACGCCGGAGACAGCAAGGCGTAGCGGCTCGGCCGTCCGGTGCGGGGGAACTCCGTCGGACGGGTGGGACGCACGAGACGAGTGAGGACGTGGCCGTCCGGGGGAGCCCGGGCGGCCACGTCGCGCGAGCGGACCTAACCTGGAACCGCGGGACCCGGACTCCCTCACGAGCCGGTCGCGCGTATCGGACGCGAGAGCCCGGGCGGAGAGAGTCCGGGAGGCCGCGACAGGTGGGGAGGGCTCCTGGTGACGGGAATGAAGGGGTTGGCGACGATCGTGGGCATCATGGTCGCCTTCATCGGCGGGCTGGCCGTGCTCGCGACGGTGGTGGCCCAATGAGCCGCACACTGCTCCTCATGCGACACGCCAAGGCCGAGCACGGGCAGGCGGGGGCGGACTTCGACCGCGCGCTCAACGACAAGGGTCGGCACCAGGCGGAGAAGGTCGGGCGGCTTCTCGCGAAACGGGGCTACGAGCCGGACCACGTGATCTGCTCGGCGGCGCTCCGCACACGGCAGACCCTGGACGGTGTCCTGGGCGCGATGGAACCGGAGACGGCACCGGAGATCGAGTACAGCGAGGCCGCGTACTCGGCGGGGGTGGACGCGCTCCTGGAGATGGTGAACTACGTCGACCCGGATGTCCGCACGCTGCTGGTCGTGGGACACAACCCGACGATCGCGCAGCTGGCGGCGGGCTTCGTGGGGAACGAGGCCCTCGTGTCGTACTCCCCCGCGACCGTCGCGGCGGTCGAGCTCGACGTGGAGTGGTTGTACGCGGCGCCGGGAACCGGCGAGGGCACCCTGTTGAACTGAGGGCGGACGTGGGGTTCGACTGAACGCTCCCGGGGCGAATGTGGTCGGTGGTGCGTCCACGCTCAGGGATTGTGACCCACGACACGCGAATTTTGGTTTGCCGGACCGCGCGTCCGGGGGTAGTGTTCTCCGAGTCGCTTCCGAACGGCCCAAGGTCGCCAGGAACGACGGATTCGAGCCGAGCGAGGCGAACGCGTGTAACTCCGCGGGCGTGCCGGCACATCCACCCCTTTCCCGGTCTGACTGGACTGAGCATGCGCTCGGTGCGGATAGAATCGGGAAGCCGCTTCGGAATTCCGAATGGACGATTCAGTCCATTGGGAGGAACGGGGCAGAACGGGCGTTTTACTCCGTTCGGTTGATCCGGAAGCCGCCGATTTGGCGGGACACGGAACACCTGATAAAGTAAAGACACAACAAAGCGGAAACGCAGACGCCTTCCACG
>NZ_JBFAME010000032.1:0-20094 GCF_040660275.1 Nocardiopsis sp. NPDC049922
GCCAAGGCGACCTTAGGGCTATGTAGCACCATAACCTACGGTCAGCCATCTCGGTCAAGAGCAGCTCCCCAACCGCCTACCGGGGTGGGGTTCCGGCCGGTAGCGTGACCTCATCCAGGTACACGACCGGAGAGGCAAGCCCATGACAGCCGGGGAAGTCGTCGTCACAGTCCTCACACACCCGGGCAAGGTCCGCAAGGTCAACGAGGACCGCATGACGTTGGGGTGGACTCTCTGTGGCAATGAGATGCACGCTCCCGCCCGTGTGAGCCTCCCGCTGAACGAACCCCTGTTCTTGGCGGTAGCGGACGGCATTGGCGGCCACACAGCCGGGGAGATCGCTTCAAACCATGTCTGTCAGAGGTTGGCGGACAAGGGGGCGGACTTGAAGAGTCCGAGTGAGATCCCTCGGCTTCTGGAGATCATCAACGAAGAACTGACAGAGCATGCCAATGTTGCCGAAGAGTTCGCCGGGATGGGTTCAACGATCGCCGGGCTATGGGTCAGCCCGGGGAACGGTGTCCACTGGTTCAACGCAGGTGATTCCCGCGTATACAGGTTGGACGGGCACAAGCTGATCCAAATCACGGAAGATGACTCGCCGCCTCGGCCTGTTGGGGAAGACGGAGAACAAGAGCCTACCAACTTCATCACTCAGGCTTTGGGAGGCAGTCAAGCGGACGTTTATCCGCATGGGGGGCCTGAGTCAGGTAGGAGTTGGCTCCTGTGCAGCGATGGCCTTTCAGATCTAGTTCGGCGCGGTGAGATGGAAAAAATCATCTCAGAGGCTCGGGACGATCAGAGCGCTGTGCAAGCGCTGTTTGAGGCCGCTATGGCGGCCGGGGGGAAAGACAACATTGCCATCATGATTGCCCGCCTGGTCTAGGAGACGACGGAGGCCCCGGGGCAAACCGCCCCGGGGCCTCCGCGCTGCCTGTGGCTAGGCGGTGGCGGTCCTCAGAAGAGCGGCCAGCTCACCAGCCGAGAGAGCGAACGCGCCGTGGTCGGGGTTCACGGAGTCACGGAGGTACCGAGTGGATTCGCCACCCACCTCACCGACCTCGACGCACTGACGGATCTTCCGCTGATCCACGGAGTAGCTGGACTTCCGGAAAGTGGCAGTGCCCGGAGGTGCCTGCATAAGTTTCTTCCCTTCGTGTCGAACGAGCGGGGGATGTGCTTTGAGACTAGTACGACCGTAGGAAACAAATCTATAGCCCCAAGGTGACAAATTTTCGGGTGGAAAACTGAATTTAAACATGGCGAATTCCCCCTTCGCAGGACGGGCGAAGGGGGATGCTTTATTCAGCTAGAGCGTCTCCAGGCCCCGCAGGGCTCGGAGCAGCAGATCAGGGTCAGAGTCGGGCAGGACTTCGGAAGCTTGGGCGTTCCTGCGTCGGTTGTCCTCTGCCATCCTGCGGGCGGCTTCGCTCATGCTCAGGGTGCCGTCGTCGCTCTCGCCCCACACGACGTAGGGGCGGGCGTAGTTTGGTAGGCGGTCGTCGCTACGCCGAGGGATAGGGATAGACGACCCTGAGAACAAGTCTGAGAGGTCCAGGGGTTCAGTTGGGGTCTCTGCGGGAGTCTGACGACGAACGTCCGGCTGTGCCCAACTGATGGCCACATGGGGGGCGATGAGGGAGACAGTCGCCAGGATGGCCGCTGATCCGAGGGCGGCAAGGTACCGGAGAAACTTGGTAAGATCGGTCATAGCTGGTCCTTTTGGTTACGGCGAAAGGATTGGCGTGACCCCTGTCAGGTGTTCCCGCACCTGCGGGGGTCGTCTTGTGTCACAGCTTCATGGGGCACTTGTGGGCCGTTTGCCTGTCCGCCGCGAAGAGACAACCAGCTTTCGGGCAGGCCCAATACCCCATTGAGACGATGTGCTTAATCCGGTGAACGAGGTGCATTAGTTCAAACCTCCGTAGGTGGCTTGCCATCACAGAGCGCAGGGAGCAAACTGCCGCCTGTACCGCCTTGGTGGTGCACTTCCTACATGCGGAGCGGCGACGTTCCGGTGTACTTCACTGCAACGAATAGAGCTTCTTCTATGTTCGTGACAGTGGTCTTCTCCGGGTCCGGCCTCAATGGGGCGTTCTTTGTCACCTCAAAAAAGCCCCATCGGTATCTCACGCAGGCACCATGAGCGTAGATGACTGGAGATCCTGAGAAGTCCGTCCAATGGTCTACGCCTTCTTTCGCAAGTAGGCGGGACAAGTCGTGTAACTTTGATTTCGATCTTTCTCTATCTCGGTTTTTTCCAGGTTGCATCGGATTCCATAGTCTTGGCAATCATTGCGGCGGCGGTGTTCTCAGTGCTTGTGCTGCAAGCGAAGGAAGACCCGTTATGTTCCCAGGTGAACTCGCGACCGGAGGCGTCGATGCAAATGAATATCTGTTTGCCGCGAGTGGAGACAACCACGCTGGTGTGGGGCCCCCGGAACCCGCACCGGCCGGAAGCGGTGCCGTGGATGCCCGTGGAAGAAGACACCCCCAGCACCCGCAGGGCGGTACGTAGGCCCGTGTGACTGGGAGCGAGGGGGATCGGTCGCGTGCTCATGGGATTGATGCTCCAACACAGTCTGATCACACGCCAGTGAGTGCACAGATCCGGATCTGATCCGAATCAGGTGTGTTGACTTGTGATCAGGTTGTGGTCAATAGTGGTCACATGACACTTAGTGATGGAGAGCGAGCGCGTAGGATCGGTGCTGCAATCAAGCGGTACCGCGATCAAGCTGGGATGACGCAGAGGGAAGTCATTGCTGCGGGGTTCAGCCGGGCTCAGTCCACCCTGAGCAGCTACGAGAAAGGGACACGGAGGCCAACAGCGGATGATTTGGCAGAACTTGACCGCATCCTGATCACAGGTGGGGCGCTGACTGACCTGTGGCACTCTATGAACCGGTTGGCTGGGTATGCCTCGTGGTTCGTTGGCGTGGTTGAGGTGGAGCGAGAGTCCATCGTGATTAGGGAATACGCTCCGCTATACGTCCCTGGACTGCTACAGACTGAGGGGTACGCTTCGGCAGTGCTGAGTCATGGGCCTAAGTCGCACTCTCCAGAAGAGACGGCAGAGCAGCTAGAGGGCCGGATGGAACGACAGAGGTTGCTGACCTCAGAGCGTTGCCCTCAGCTACAGTTTGTGGTTGAGGAACACGTTTTGAGGCGTCCTGTGGGCGGCCGTGACGTGCTGTGTGCCCAGCTAGGGCGTATCCTGGAGCTGGCAGCGAGCCCCCGTGTAACAGTCCAGGTGATCCCCATGAACAGCGTGGAGCATCATGGGCTTGATGGTGGTTTCCTGATCTTCCGGCACCCGGAAAAAGGAACGCTTGCCTACACGGAAACTAGGTATTCGAGCGATCCGTCAGACGAACAGGAAGTAGTGGAAGGGTATCAGACTGTTTGGGCGAACCTTATGGGCTCTGCTCTTCCTTCGGAAGCGTCCATTAGTCTGATTTCGTCAATTAGGGAAGAGATGGAACTTCAATGATCTCGAAAGAGTGGGCTAAGTCCTCGTTCTCGTCTGGCGGCGCGGGCAACTGCGTAGAGGTCCGCATGAACGAGGAACACGGCCCGGTAGTGGAGGTTCGCGACACCCAGAACCGGGGCCTAGGGGCCATCGGCCTGTCCCTGGGTGCGTTCGCTGAACTGGCGTCCGTGGCGAAGACTTCGGAGTAGCCCAGCTCCCTCCTCCTGGACCAGCCCCCCGGCCTCCCGGCCGGGGGGCTTCGTTGTGCCCAGCGCGACTCTCCTCCGCGCTGATACGACGGAGGGGTAGGTACAGCCTCTCGGTCCCATCGCGCGTTGAGTACGTGTACTCACCCGACTGTCACATGGGCTCGCTAGGCTTCGGTACTCGGTACCACGTTGACAGGGCAGGGTGTAGTGTCATAGATCACTACTCGAACGAGTGTTCGATGGAACCGAACTCGGTTGTAGGATCGTCATATATGTGACGATCGAGACACGGGGCGCAGGGGGGAGTGAGCTAGGTCACAGACAGTCAGTTTTACATCTGCAATGATCATCCGTATAGTTGCGTGTGTGAGAGGGACCAGTGTCACAAATAGATCCCTAGACGCGACTAAGGAAAGGGCTTGTAGCGGTGTCTAAGCCCAGGAAGATTGACGACGCGGAACTAGCTGCCCTGGTAAAGGCTGGTTGGTCCACCGATGACCTTATGCAGTACTTCGGGGTCTCTAAGCCAACATTGATGCGAGCAAAAAAGAGGATGGGTCTCACCAAGACGAAAGTAAAACACGATCTCCCCTGGATCATTGCGCCCGATCACCAAGAGAGTGCCCCTCACCAGTACATAAGGGTACTATCCCGGAAGGCTCATGGAGAAGATGTAAGCCCAGTGAAGCTCAAGACCGCTGAAAACTGGGCCAAGGCGATTGTAGCCAACGGCCAAGATATCGACTATTCGCCAGACCATGAAGGCGAAGAGGTGTCGCCTTTTGGCGGATTCAAGCTGACCAAGGCGGACCCGAAAGCATGGTTCCTTAAGGATCTATTGCGTCGGGTGTAACCGCCCCCTCAATCCCCCACGGTTCGGAAAATGGGAAAGCGGGGGCTGTGAGCCCCCCAGCTAACCCATACCCCCTTCTCCATGATTCCCCGGAGTGGCCAGTGACCGCAAAATCTGACGTCGTCCCCGAACCCAAGAAATTTGGTTCGGTCTCTCTCACCTTTGATGGTGAACACGCTTACCTTATCCACGGACTTGACTCAACAGAGAAGGAGAAGAGTTTTGTAGCACACTGCATGAGGCACGAAATTAGTGAGGATTATATGTTTGTAAATGACGAGATCGACCACGGAGGCCGCACACAATGCTTGACATACAGGCTCCGGTGAAACATCGCTCAGTGTCCCAACTTAGTACTTATGCTAACTGCTCCGAACGATACCGACTAGAGAGGGTCGTACGAGCACCTCAAAGGCAAGCTGCGTGGACCATTCAGGGTCTGGCAGTACATGAAGGGGTAGAGGCGTACGAGCGCTCCAGACGGGCTCTGAGCGTCCGCCAGACGCAAGAGGCGTACCGGGAGAGGTGGGACACTGAGATAGCCAAGGCCCGCCACGTAGAACCAGACATCGCCCGTTGGATGCGTGGCGGCCGAAAGGCCGCTGAGCGAGACATTAATGACCGCTACCAGCTCGGGCTAGATCAGGTTGAGAGCTACATTCTCGACATGCAGGCGAACCCCCGAATGACGATCATGGATATGCCCGATGGCACACCCGCTATTGAAGTCCCTTTTCGATTCACCATCGGGGGCGTGGATGTTGTCGGGTACATTGATCAGATCGTGGAAGACCGGGAAACCGGGACTCTCATGGTGCGCGACCTCAAGACGGGGAATGAACCCGCCTGGCCGATTCAGCTAGTCGTCTATAGGCTGGCGATGAAGGACGCTCTTGATTTGGATATTAGATGGGGTGACTTCTACCTCTCAAAGAAGGGCGGCCCTACAGCCCCCATCGACCTGATGAAATATGATCACTCACAGGTGTCTTACTGGTTCGCCAACCTGGATGCAGGGATTCGGGAAGAGGTCTTTCTGCCGAACCCCGGGAGCTGCTTCGCATGCCCTGTCCGACCCCACTGTCCGGCGTATGTGTCCTAGCTCACAAAGTCGTTGATTTGACAGCAGTAATGATCATCCGTATAGTCGGGTGATGTGGACAGGGAAACCCGGTTGAGCTTTCCCCCGGGAGCCCTGAGGGCCACTGGTTTCTTGAGTACTTCATAGTGGATCTGATCGAGACGGAACGGCGGCCGACTGTGCTCCTCTGGGGTGCGTCTCGATGCGGTGGCGTGGTGCCACCGACTTACTTTTAACGAGTAATGATCATCCGTATAAATAATGATCATGCGTATAGTTTGTATCTACGATACTATTATTTGAGGGATCATGTTTCACCTGACGCGGGCGAGACAATCAGCCCGCTCCGCAGGCGAACCCCTCAAGGACGTGTGGGAAACGTTGTCAGCCGGGACCGTGAGGTTTCGCCGTAGTCAACTGCATATGGTGGCCAGCGGTCCCGGCGTCGGCAAGAGTGCTCTAGCGCTCGCTCTCGCGATTAGAAGCGGCTCCAGCGGCCTGTATTTCTCTGCTGACTCGGACGAGATCACGCAGGCCGCTAGGGCAGCCTCAATGATCACGGGAGATCCCATCCTTGAGGTTCAGAAAGATTTGAGGTCTGGCAAGTACGACCAGACCCTCAATCAGGTATCTAACCTGCGATTCATTTTTGATCCAGCCCTAACCCTTGACTCCATTGAGGAAACCGTTCTGTGCTATGCGGACTTGTGGGGTAAATGGCCTGAGATCATCGTCGTTGACAACCTACTCAATATCACCTCAGATGGCGACGGAGAAGGCTACCAAGCGGACGAAAGCATTCTTTCTTACCTGCATGAACTGGCGAGGACTACACAGGCATGCGTGGTGGTCCTTCACCATGTAACCGGTCAATACGATTCGGGAACCGAACCGGTCCCCCTGTCCGGTCTGCGAAACAAGGTCAGCAAGTTGCCTGTCCTCGTTCTCACCCTGTTCAGGAATGAGGATGAGATGGGGACGGAAGCCTTGGGCGTAGCCGTAGTGAAAAACCGCTTTGGAAAGGCTTCGGCCGGTGGCTCCCTTGTTTACAGCCTTCGCTGTGATTTGGGTCGTATGGATATCAGTGACTTGGAAGGAGGGGTAAATACGGATGAGTGGCCGAGCCTCCAAGGCGAGGGGCTATAGGTACGAGGCCGACTTGGAGAAGTTCGGTCGATCATGGTTTCCCCGCCTTAAGCGGTTGGGAAGTCAAGGGCAGAACGATAAGAGTGATTTCTCAGGGGTAAGGGACTGGGCTCTAGAGGCCAAGGACCGATCTCCCATCAGGCTCTCAGAGTGGTTGAGGGAGGCGGAGCGGGAGGCCGCTAATGCCGGGAAGCCGTGGTATGCAGTGCTGGTCAAACAGCGCGGAAAAAACGTCTCACATAGCTACTTCGTCATGACCATCACACTGGGGTTCAATCTCATCAAAGAGCATCAACAGATGCAAAGCAAGCTCAAGGAGCTAGGCTATGAGCCTTCCGATTGGGCCAATACTTGAACACTACGGGTTTGACGTTCCGGAACTGCATCCTGATTCGCGATGGAAGAGCATCAAGTGTGAGTTTCACGGCGACGAGAACGCCAGTGCTAGTGTTTGCTACTCCGGATACCACTGTCATTCCTGCCCAGCTAAAGGTAACGCCGTAACCCTCATCGCTTGGAAAGAATCTATTGATTACTCCAGTGCCGAGCGACGGGCAAAGGAAATTCTTGGTCCAGGCTATGAGCAAGTATCAAGCCGACCTAAGTCCGGACGCAGAAGGCTATTTGACGGGGGAGCGGGGGCTAACGCGGGAAACAGTCGATCGTTTCCGACTCGGATACGTGGAAACTCCCCTTCCCGGCCACGAACACGTAAGAGGCCATTTGGCCATACCCTATCTGACTCCTGACGGGGATATCGTGTCCATGCGATTCCGCCGTCTGTTCGGCAGTGGCGGGCCGAAGTACATGAGCATGGCGGCCGATATTCCCAGGATCTACAACACCGCTGGCCTTGAAGTGGACATGTCAGGGATCGTCGTCTGTGAGGGCGAGATCGACACCATGACGGCTATACAGTGCGGCCTACCGGCCGTAGGGATTCCCGGGGCTCAGGCATGGCAAAAGCGCTGGTGGCGACTCCTGGTTCAATACAGAGCCGTTTTCGTTCTTCATGACGACGATGAGCCAGGGCGAGACTTCGCCCGGAAAATCTCGGAGTCGCTAGAGAACGTCCGAATGATCCCCATGACTGGCGGGGACGTGAACTCATATTTCAGAGAGCACGGGGCATCCGGGCTCAAGCAGAAAGTAGGTATCAATGGCTGACAGTCCCATCAAGACCGTTGGCGATCTCATTGCGGCACTCAAGCAGTACGCGGATGACTGGCCGATCTACTTTGAGCACATCACCGCTCGGGAGTGGGCTCGCGGAATTGATCCCCTCTTTGAGTACTCGGTGGATTACGTCGTTCTCGACCTTGATACCGAAGCCGTTCGACTTCTGTCGATTGGAGATGCAGACGATGACGAGTGAAGACCTCGCCCGGGAGGTGAACGCAACGATTGCGGCCTGTCAGGAACGGGTGGTGGGTGTTGGGAACTCGCAGTACTCATACGGCGATACTCAGAGGTTTGAGGAGATGCCGTTTGCCGACCTGGTGCTTATGGCCCGCGAAGAAGTCCAAGACCTCATTGTGTATGCGGTCATGACTGACATCAGACTCAAGCGCCTTCAAGAGGCCATCAGCGCTTTCAACGCGCCAGCGAAGGAGGTAGCAAAGTATGCGCGAAGCCTTTGATATGGATCTTTCTTTTGAAGAGGTAGCCATGATCTTTGCTCTTAAGGGGTGGCTGCACGGAACCAACAGAAAGGCTGGTGTTCCGAACGCCGAACAGCTTAAGGCACACATTGAAGACATGATCTCCTCTCTTGCCGAACAGGCCCGGGATGGTCGAATCCTGTTTAACAGCTCAGGGCGCTTCACTGTCCATACGGACCCCGAAATGCCCGACTCCTACGAAATCCACCTATACCTTGGAAATGTCGATCGGCAAAAGTTGGGTGTGTCTGTATGAAGCGAATCCTTGTCATCTCTGATACTCAGATCCCGTATGAGGATCGTCGGGCACTGCGGAACGTCGTCAGATTCATTTCCACCTACAAGCCCGATGAGGTGGTGCACATCGGGGATCTCATGGACTACCCCCAGCCGTCACGGTGGAGTAAGGACACCAGGGCGGAGTTTGAGGGGTCCATCTTCAAGGACTCTGAGTATGCGAAGAAGAGCTTTCTAGAGCCTTTGAGGAAGGCGTACAGCGGTCCAATCAAGGTCATCGAAGGAAACCACGACGAACGGCCTCGGCTGTACCTTGAGAAGCATGCCCCGGCTCTTGCCGAGTCCGAACAGTTTCATTTCGAGACCCTTCTAGACTTTGATGGCTTTGGGATTGAGACCCTCCGGGGTTTCTACGATTTTGCCCCTGATTGGGTAATGACTCACGGACACCTCGGCCTGCCGCTCTCAGGTATCGCAGGCCGGTCTGCAATGCGAGCCGCAAACAAGATCGGCAAGAGCGTGGTCCAGGGGCACACTCACCGCTTGGGGCAGTGCTCTGAGACGTACGGGTACCGGGGCAAGACGCACACCCGTACCGGCATTGAGGTAGGCAACCTCATGGACATCAAGAAGGCCGGGTACCTGAGGGCGGGATCTGCCAACTGGCAAAAGGGTTTCGCCATTATGCACGTCGATGGCTCCTCTGTCACCCCCGAGCTGATTCCCATCCACAAGAATGGTTCGTTTGTCGCCTCCGGGTTTGTTTTTGATGGCAAGTCCAAGGCCGCTTGATTTTTGTCTAGTAATAATCACCTGTAAGGAGAGCCATGAATTTTTCTATCACCGATGAGGTGGTGAAGGACGTTCATAAGGCGGCAAGCATCGTAGCCAATCGGTACCCCGGAAGGTTTCATAAGGAAGACGTCGCACAGGCGATCTTTCTAGACCTTATGGAGCGCAACAAGGCATTTGCTAACGCTCAGGACAGGGGCTCTGCAATCCTATTCAGCGCTTACAAGCGTTCTGGGCACCGCTACTGTCAGGCGGAGCTCAATCGGTACATCCACTTCTCGGATCAGCATATGTACTCGTCCGAAGACCTTAAGAAGATCCTGCCTGACTATTTTAGGTCGGTAGGAGATGTGGCAAAGCTGGAAGATGCCAGCGTAGGCATCACCGGTCTTGTGATTGATTTCCTGGATTTGGATTGTGCTTTCTCTGCTCTTCGTAAGTCTCATAAGGCCGTGCTTGCTAGAAAGTACTACCACGAAGAGACTCTTTCCCGCAGCGAGCAAAACCTACATTCTAAGGCGATCAAGTTGCTTACGGGATATGTGAATGAGCGGAAGAACCGTCAGATGACGTACGAGACGGTTACGCATGAGGGGCCTCGGATCGGTAACCGGCCAACGGGACGAATGAACGATGAGTTTGGTGACTCCGGTAGTGGTAGTCAAAGCGCGTCGGACTCTGTTTCTGGCTATCAGAAGCTCATGGAGTACATGTACTAATGCCCGAGCGTAAACCCGTGCTGGGCGACTACTACGTCATTAAGAAGATGTCTGGTCTTGTGTCCGATCAGAAGCTAGCCAAGGCTCTCGGCCTGACTGTGAAAACCATCCGAAAGATGCGAAGAAGCCAGCAAATTAGTTGCTGACTCGGTAGAAGATAACTGCACTCAAAACCCCCTGTAAACATCAAGCCTTAAGGACTTGTGATGAAGGTCTACCGCGTTGAATTCCCTCACCGGAACGGCGGCTATGTGGGGCCGTATAACTGTCATCGAGACTTCGATGGAGATATGTCCGACGAACTTAACGATCTTCTCTACGAGCTAGGTCAGGCGCATTCCTGGTGGCGCAGTAACCGGCATCCCGCCTTGCATGGTCCGGATGGGTGCTCCATCGCGGTTCGATCCATGAGAGATCTTTTCTCTTGGTTTGGTGGATTTCTTCCAAAGCTCCTTAGGCATGGCGCTCGGATTGGCGTCTATGAGGTGGATAAGGCTTATGTCCTTGAAGAGGATGAATACCAGTTGGCGTACCTCAGGGAGTTCGCCAAGGACGTAACTGGAAAGGTGGGCGCTTGAGTACTGAGATTGAAATTTTCAATAATGATGATTTTGGGGAAGTTCGGACTTTCTTGATCAACGGGGCTCCGTGGTTTGTTGCATCTGATGTATGCGAGATCCTTGGACTCTCTGACTTTAGGACGTCCCTTCGTAAACTTGACGAAGATGAGCGGCATACTATGCCGGTCACCGATGCCTTGGGCAGGAAGCAGGATACTTATGTGGTTAACGAAGCTGGGCTTTACTCCCTGATTCTCCGGAGCAGGAAGCCTGTGGCCAAGGCATTTAAGCGATGGGTTACTCATGAAGTGATTCCTAGTATCCGCAAGACCGGCAGCTATGGAGCACCGCAGGTGCCCGGCACCTTCGCGGAGGCCCTGGAGTTGGCTGCCGTTCAGCAACGGGAACTAGAGGCCGCAACCGAGAAGGTTAAGGAACTTACGCCTAAGGCTACGGCTTGGATTGAACTTGCCGACAGCAAGGGAGATTACAGTGTTCGGGAGGCGGCACAGATTATTTCCCGGTCTGGATATCCAATCGGCCGAGATCGTCTGTTTGGACTTCTCCGCTCAATCGGTTGGATCGACCGCAAAAATGAGCCATACCAGAAGCATGTGGATAACGGTCGGCTAGTTCGGAAGGTCAAGACTCGAACGGCTAAAAGTGGGGAACGGGTCACCTATCCACAAGTTCGCATTAATCCCAAGGGTTGTGAAGACCTTGTCAAGATCATTGAGGAGAGTCACTAATGAACGACCTTTTTTCTAGCGACCCGTGGGGCGACGCTCTGACTCCCGACGAGCCTCCGGCCCCCGTGGTCCAGGACGGCGAGAAGGCCCCTGTAGTTCCCATCACCCCCAAGAAGGAGAGCGCTATTACTGAGACCCCTTCCGGTGACAAGATTGTCGTGACCCTCAAGGGCGGGGCTGGCTATGAAGCCCCGTGGATCGTGTTCCACGGCTCCAACTCTGCTGAGATCGACCAGACCATCAAGGAGTCGTTCGGGGCGGGGCTTCACGAGACCGTAAGGAAGGCCGCCGAACTGTTCGCACCCAAGGGCGGAAGCGGCTTTAAAACCCCTCAGATGGCTTCTCAGGCTCCCGCAGCTCCCGCCCCCAGTGCTCCTGCGGGTGGCTCTCCCCAGTCTTGCGAGCATGGCCCTTACGAGTTCCGAGAGGGCGTTAGTGCTAAGGGTCCGTGGAAGGCATGGATGTGCCCCCAGAAGTCCCGCACTTGCCCACCTAAGTGGGTTCGCTGACTCGTAGCTATGTGTGAATGGGAGGCCCCACCGCTCGGGGCCTCCCCACCCCCAGGGAAGTTGACATGATCAACCTGAGTTACGGCTCAAAAAGGATCAACGTAGTAGAAAATGAAGATGATCTAGGATCGTTTGCCAACTTTGTGAGTCGGAATCGTCGCAGTTTGGCGTACGACACGGAAACCACAGGGCTAGGGGTGTACACGCCCAGTTTCGGTGTTCGCTTGGCGCAGTTTGGGAACTCGGATGAGTCCTACGTGATCCCAGTAGAGAAAGGCCCTCGGTATGTCTGGTACGTGAGGCGAACCCTTGAAGTGCTAGACGAGATCGTATGCCACAATGCTACCTATGACCTCTCCATTGCAGCCCAGCACTTCGGCTGTGATCTCAAGTCGCTCTATCGCAAGACCGTTGACACGTACATCCTGGCTCACCTGGTAGATTCCCGGGACCAAAAGGAAGGAGGAACCGGTCACAGTCTAGAAGCGCTGACAGGCGCTTACATCAGTCGGAAGGTCGCTGATGAAGTAAAAGCGAGCATGAAGGAGCTGGCGAAGGAACTTAAGACCACCAAATCTAAGGTGTGGTCAGTGGTGCCCGTTGACCACACCACATACAACCTGTACGCAGGAATGGACCCCATTCTCACGTACTTGCTCTACAAGATTCTCAAGCCCAAGATCCCCGCTGAATCAGCGTTGTTGGTACATTTTGAGCATGAAGTGGCTCGCATCTGTGCCGAGATGGAGCATCGTGGATACCTGGTGGATGTTGATTACACGGAGAGGCTTCGCGAAGAGTATCTAAGTGACCAGGAGGAGTGCGAGGCAGAAGCCCGATACCTTGGTGTTGAAAACATCAACTCAACGGATCAGGTGGCGGAAGCGCTCATTGCTCAGGGTGTGAAGCTTACCGAAAAAACTCCCTCGGGTAGATGGAAAGTTGATAAGGGGGTCCTAGAGTCCCTCGAAGAGAAGGGGAACAGCCTAGCGGTAGTTATTCAGAGGGCTAAGAGGGCTGGTAAATGGCGATCGGCCTATGTTGATCATTTCTTGGATCTTAGGGACGAGAACGACCGTATCCATTGCGGCATCAACTCCCTCAAGGCCAGAACGGCCCGTATGAGCATCACTAGGCCAGCTCTCCAGACGCTTCCCAGCTCAGAGGCGGCGATCCGTAAGTGTTTCTTGGCCGAATCCGGCCACTTGACAGCCTCTATCGACTACAAGGCTCAGGAACTACGGGTTTTGGCGGCGCTGTCGGGCGACGAAGTGATGAAGAGGGCGTTTGAGGAGGGCGCAGATCTTCATCAGATCACCGCAGACGCAGCCGAAGTCCCCCGCAAGGTCGGAAAGATGGCGAACTTCTTGACGGTCTACGGCGGAGGGTATAAGGCCCTGGCTCTTCAGGCCAAAATCGACCAGAAGACGTCCAAGAAAGTAGTTGACGCCTTCAATTTCACCTACAAGGGCGTTGACAGGTTCTCTAAGGTGGTGGCCAAGAGAGCTAAGGGCTACGGGTATGTGGTCACTCCCACGGGGCGGAGGCTCTACGTGGACAAAGACAGGGCCTATTCAGCGACAAACTACATGGTTCAGTCAACCAGCCGGGACGTAACGGCTAGTGCGCTCGTCATGCTGGACAAGGCCGGACTTTCTGAGTACTTGAGATTGCCTGTGCATGACGAAATCGTGGCCTCGGTCCCTCAGGACCAGGCCGACGAGATCGCTCATGAGATTGGGCGAGTGATGACACAGACCCTCAAGGGCGTGGAAATCAGCACGGACCCCGAAGTCGGGGGGCGAAGCTGGGGAAGTCTCTATGAAGGAAAGGAATAGGCGTGACGCTACCTCGCAACCCTCAGAAGGAGGACCAGGGAGCATTGCAAAAGGCGACAACCATCGGATGCACAGTCGTTCTTTTCCTCTTCCTGGCCATGTTGGCGGCTGTAATCCTCACAGGCGGGGCATGGATCGTGATTACCCTTATTCAGTCTCTTAACTCCTAGGAGCTACCGCATGCAGGAGTGTGTCCATCGAGACGTTGTGCTCGTTTACGAGGACGAGTATGGAGTTGATTGGGAATGCCTAATGTGCGGATTTGAAGGGCACGATGCTTATGTCTAATGAGGATCACCTTAAGAGGGCGGTAATCCTTCTCAAGGAGCTTGTGAACATCGTGGACGACTCAGAAACGGATAGCCACTGGACTAACCGTGTTGAGTGGTTGTCAGATGACGCTATTAACTTCCTTGAGTTAGTTGAAAAGGATATCTGACAGTTCATGCCCCCTCCTTCGGGAGGGGGCTCTTGGGGGTGGTTGATGCTGGTAATTGTGACAGGTTCCCGGAAACTTGAGAACAAGATCCGGGTAAGACGGAAATTGAATGAGAGTCTTCGGGAGTCAGTTAAACGGGGCGAGGTCTTACAGATTGCTGTAGGGGATTGCCCTACAGGAGCGGACAAGTTCGTCCGGGATTGGGCTTATGAGTACAAAAACGACATTCGTGTAAGATGTCGAGTCTTCTCGGCCGATTGGGACAAGTACGGCCGTAAGGCCGGGCCGATTCGTAACGCCTTCATGGTGGATGAGGCTCTGATGTTTTCTCGTGTAGCCAACTTAGAGGCTGTGTGTCTGGCCTTTCCAAGGGATGATGAGAAGAACGCAGGAACGCACCACTGTGCGACCACCGCAGGAGCTAAGGGAATCTCTGTCGAATACCATTGGGGGATGTAGTGGATGAGCGGCCTTCATGGGTCGAATACTTCTTCGGAATTGCTGAGGCCGTATCAAGACGTGCTGATTGCTCACGTCGCCAGGTTGGCGCGGTCATCGTCAGTGCCGATCAGCGTATTCAAGCCACCGGTTATAACGGGGCACCACCCAGACGGATGGGATGCCTTCATGGAGCGTGCCCAAGGGCGAGGAGCGAGGTTGAGTCAGGCAGTAGCTACAGCTCTGGTCCTGGCCTCTGTATCGCCATCCATGCAGAGGCTAACGCGCTCCTGTATAGCTCCCGAGACGATCGACTCGGCTCCGTCATGTACGTGACCCACGAGCCATGTCCCGAGTGCACGAGGCTCCTAGAAGGCTCGGGCCTGTCTAAGGTCTTGTGGCCCTCCCCTGAGGGGGAGGGGGTTAGGTCGATGCTCCTGTGATGGTCTACGGCCGGTAGTCGCCGGCCTCACGGTCCGTCAGCCTCGCCAGGTGTCCCCAGGAGCGCCAGGAGGTGAGTTCGGAGAAGTGCCCGTGTCCCTCTCGGCCGACAGCTACCGTAGATCCATGCACGACAGGATTCAGGACGTACAGGCGGTTCTAGAGGAGCGCAGCGCGGATGAGCTGTTCAAGTTCAACGATCAGATGGATAACAGCCGCGATGACCCCGAACGCAGGGAGGCACTGCTAGGGGCGTGGGAGCTGTATGTCAAGCTCGCACAGCTCCCCGGAGGGCTAGAGCAGATGCGGCAGTACAAGCACGACCTAGACAGTGCGGCCACCCCAAAAGAGGTGCTGTCAGCCGCTAAGGGGATGTGGACGACCTTGCGGCGAGCCAAGAAAGGCCCCCAGTCGTAGGCAGAGGGTGTGTCAGACAGGCCCCCGACGACTCCCCGCCTCCGGGGGCCTGTCTGCTCCTGGAGGAAGTTGGCAACGAGGCCGGAACGAGCTGCCTGCCGAGAAGGCCGATTCGTGCCCAGTAGTCGCAACAACCACAAACCGGACATACCACCTGCCCCGGCCTCACGGTCGGGGCTTTCTTGTGTCCAGATTGATCCCGGATCATGTCGTTTGATCCTACGGGTGTGCTATCTTGGGCTTTGTGTGAAAGGTTCCATCGTCAGTCTTTGAGCTAGCTCAATCACGGGCTCTGCCAGGCCCCAGCTTGAGGACTGATGAAGCAAAGCCCCCGGGTCTCATCCTCCCGGGGGCTTTTTCATGCCCAAAAACAACCCCCAGTTTTTCCACCCTGTTGTAACCCTCAGAAACTCTATGCTTACTGGGGTTTTGTAGCGGAAAGTTTCTAAAATTTGAAAGTCCCAGACCCGTATACGGAGACAGAACCCAGCCCCCGGCGGGGTCTGAGAAGTTTTCTTATTGGGGTTACCCCAGGTCTATTGGTAGATAATTTCATGCCCTGTTTCTGGATAGACATATATGCGTATTGGGCTATTTTGGGCAGGAGTATTTAGATTCTCGGCGCGGTGTTATATAGGAATCGCGTCCAACTTTAGTGAGTAGGAGTTTAATAGTATCGTATGAGTTGGCCGCGATTCCTTTAACCAGGACACACACAATCTACGCAAGACATACTTGCTGTGTCTCTAGGTACAGACACGAGGTGCGCTAGTGGCGCACCAACACGCATGTGACACGTGCTGATCACGTGCTCAACTGACTAGGATTGATTCAGTCAGCGTTACAAACTAAGAAAAACTGTAAAGCTGTGTTCATACGATTCTATTAATTGAGTACTGATCGCAGGACACAGGTAGTGTGACTCAGCACACATGTATATAAGAAGTCTTACTTACAAAAGGGGCCTTATATATGGGCCTTACTAAGGCGAGCCTTACCAATCCCATGATGTGTGTGTGGCCTATGTCACTAAGGGTGGCCTTATGTGGGGGTGCCTTATCCCGACCCTCCCCTACTGGCCTACAGACGCCTTAGGCGAGCACACCCAACCCCTCCCCAGGGAACGCCCTACGAACGCTTAGGGACGCGCTAGGACGCGCCCTAGGCCACTAGAGCCCAACGCCCTACCCACGTAGGGGAGACATGCCCTAGACCCTGCCTAAGTGATCACCTGTATATGCCCGATTTGTCCTAGTTTCGCCCCCGCTCAAAATTCTCCTACGATTATTTAGTTCCCAGGTCAAAGTATGTTTTCTCACTGAGTGTCACTGTCTGTACACGGATTTGAGTTGTGATCATCCGTATAACCGCCCTAGTGTTCTGCCTGTCGCCAACGACGCAACGGGCAACCGAGGCAGGCGACACGGGAGCGACCCAAAGTCACACGGGAGCTGGGAACAGCAACCGCGTAGATGTAGACGCGACCCGCCGAGCTTTGACCGCCACTAGGGCGGAAATTCTGAATAGTGATAGGTGGCTAGGCTCACTGTCCGGGAGTCTCCGGATGTTCGATCAACAGTCGTCACTTTCAAGCGTAATTCCCGTTCTGGGTTGCGACGGCCGGTCATGCTGGCAAGGGCAGTTTGCCTAGTCACCATTCCCATATTCCCTTTAATGACATTTGCGCCACTATTCGGGTCGAGCGGGTAGGCAGATTTTATGTCTGTTCAGAATCATCTTTTGCCTTGTTTGGGCATCGGGTACACATTGGGACAGCCTTAGGCTAAATGGTTGCTTTCCAGTCTAGTCCGGAGGGTAACAGCAATGGTGTCGGCAGGATTACGCAATCATGGTTCGCCTAAGCAACACACGATGTGTGCCCTATTGCCTACGCAATGGGAGAAACAACATGGTTCTGTTTCATGTGGATTATCCGGTTAACTACGTGACCAATGTTTTTGATTACGAGATTTACACTTTTGATAGTGATACCGGAGAATTCCTGGATACATTCCAAGTTGAGCCTACACGTTGGGATGACGCTTTGAGTGACATCCGGAACGTGTCCCTCAAAATGTTCTAGGCAAACCAGAAACACAGCAAAAAGGGGATAAGAATGTCTGTCAACAACATTAAGATTGCTTTTCGCGCCGATTTCCGGGGTTACGCTCCCGGTAGTTACGATGGCTATGCCGACGTCATTGGCCGTGCCTCTGTCATGGGTGAGTGGAATGTGGTTTACATTCTCGGGGATCGTGGATACGTGAATTTCAGTGCGAGCGTGGTTTCTCAATTGACAGTTGACGGGAAGCCCGTTGAAATCATGTCTCTCCCCATTGTGGACGTCCGTGGCAGGCCCATTGCGCACCCTGGAATGATTGCCTATGGGCGAGTTTCTGAAACTGGCAAACGGCACGTTATGGCGCGGTACTTTGATGCCAACCCTCCCAAGCTGGGAACAGTTTCCTACTGTGGAAAGCGCGTGGAACACGCGGGAGACTCTAGCGCAAACTGGATTCTTTCGGACTCAAAGACGTGCAAGACGTGTGTCCGCAAGGCTAAGGCAGAAAGGATTTAAGGCGAAACGCCCTTTAGGGCGTCGCGCAACTGTGGTGGGTTGTGCCTGATGAAGCTAGCCTATATTAATTAATAGAAGGGGATAATTGTGCCTGAAAATGAAGCTCTCACCCTTGACCACAACGACGGATACTTGACGCACTACGTGTCTTCTGATGGTCGTTACGTGCATGACTCTCTTATGTACGTCGGAGAACTTGGGGGAGACAAGGAGCTTGAATGGCGAAAGAATCGCATTCGGGAAATGATGGGCATGTTCCCGGAAATTGTGTACGCCTACATCCTTGGCCGTGCCATTGATGCTGAGGGCGGGGAAAAATCCGTGATGATGCGCACTTACAACCGTGCGTATTTCAAGAGCTAAAACCGAAACGCCCTAACGGGCGTCGTGATGCCGTGGTGGGCATTGTCTGATGATGGTAGCCATGATCAGAGAATCTATGGATGGGGAATGGTCGTGTCTGAGGTTCGCTACGTTGCCACGTACAACGGCCCTGGCTTTTCGTCTTTCTCGATTGAAGACAGTGCAGACGCATTTAGCACCATTGCGGACGTAGTTGAGTCGTTTCGTAGGCGATACCACGCACAGAATGACGACGTTTCGGAACCCATTTTCAACGACGATGGGCAGATCACCGGAATGTCTGACAGTAAGTGGCTCCGCTTCCCTGGCACGTCTCTTGACGACTACATGGACGTTTACGCGGTCGATTCTGAGGGGTGGCACTCTGCCGATCCCGTGTTTCGTCTTTCGTTCGGTCCGCGTAGTGGAGTAGTTCGCGAAAATTTCTGACTTCTAAAGCGGTCGGCTATGTGTGGCCACCATTGGTCAGGTTCGATTCCTGGCATAGCCACTGTCACCAACACGGGTGACCCATGGGAGATAGGGAAACTCATGTCTGAGTTCAACAAAGGCGACGCTGTGACCGTTCTCAAGCCTGTCATTCACGAGAAGATCGGCCCGCACAGTTGCCGTGCCGTAGACCTTGACGAGAATGTCAGTGGTGACGTTATCGGAATCATGGGCGGTTGGTATGTCGTCCGCTACTGCATTCCGTTCATTCAGACCTGCGACTGTGCCACTGTCCACACTCAAAACCTCTACCTTGCCCATGAACTCATGGAAGAGTCGTTTATGGAAAACGACTAATTGCCGAAACGGCAGACTAGGCGAAGTGCTTTAGGTGGGTGCAAATCCCACCCTAGTCACTGTCGCGACTTGTGCGACACAAGGAGAATGGGGAAGACATGAACATCATGCACAAAGACAAGCCTAATTCGCTTGATCCTAAAATGGTTCTCTTCTTCAAAACCGGCAAAGAACGCTATACATTCCAAAAATTCGAGTGGGAAGAAGGTTGCGGATGGGTTCTTTTGAGTGTCGATTCCACGGACGATCTTAAGCGCACTTACCACAGATTAAAGAGGCAAGGATACCGTTCTGTCTGTGCATGTGAAGAATGCCGTGGGCGGATTCTTTCCGAAGGTAAACCCGCTCACAATGTCTAACGCCAGTTAGGCAGGCTAGGCATGGTTGCCTTGGGCAGGTTCGATTCCTCCCTAGCCGCAATGACACGCAACGCGGTGTGTCGGATTAGGGGAAAATGAGGACTAATGGATAACCCGATGATGTACGACTATGGTCGCATTTCTGTTCACCCCCCGACCACAGAGAAGTACTGGGATTGGTCGGAAGAATATGAGTTCTACAGTGATCAGGCGAAGGACTACCCGAAATCGTTTGTGATTTGGCTGGTAAACCAAATTATGAGCGACAGCATTATCATCCACGCAATCAACACTAGTCAAGATTGGGAGTACGTGTATGACATGTACCTCCGTGCCGAGATTGTTGTCTCTGCGGAGTGCGATGAATGCGGAGAAACTAGTCACCTCATTATTGGCGAGAACGACACGGCATGTCATGCGGAGTGTAGCTATTGTGAAGAAATTTTG
>NZ_JBFAME010000033.1:0-19913 GCF_040660275.1 Nocardiopsis sp. NPDC049922
ACCTCGGCCGCTGTGGCGTCGGGCATCTCCTCGGTGGCCAGCCGACGTGAGAGGAGGTCGGTCTCCGGGTCGATGAGCAATCGCTCGGCCGGCGCCCCCACGCGTTCCCCGTCGCCTACCAGCCCAGGGCGAAGGCCGACTCCAGGTCGTGCTTGGAGTAGGTCTGGAAGGAGATGTGGGTGTCGGAGGAGATCACGCCGGGCACCCTGTTCACCCGGCCGGGGATCACCTCGGCCAGGGCCTCGTGGCGGCGGACCCGCACCATGGCGATGAGGTCGACGCCGCCGGTGACCGAGTAGACCTCGCTGACGCCGTCGATGTCGGCGATCGCCTCGGCGACCTCGGGGATGCGGTGGACGTCGGCCTTGATCATGACGATCGCGGTGATCACGGTGCCTCCATGGCGGATCGGCGCTGAACGGGTTGGGCGCGGGCGCACCGCTAGTAGACGTCGGAGAGCCGCGTCCCGGAGCGCCATCGCAGCCGGTAGACCACCAGTCCCGCGACCACTCCGGCGAGGAACCCGTACACGTGCGCCGCGTAGGCCACGTTGGACCCGCCTCCCGGGGTGGTGGACGTGGTGACGTAGAGAAGATACTGAACGGCGAAGTAGCTGCCCACCAGGGCCCACCCGGGCAGTCGCATCGGGATGGCCCCGAACACCAGCGTGGTGACCTTGCTGCGGAACTGCACGACGAGGTAGGCGCCGAGCACCCCGGAGATCGCGCCGGAGGCCCCGACCATGGGGATGACGCCGTCGCTCTCGGCCAGCGCGTGCCCGTAGGCCGCGGCGAGCCCGGTGACCAGGTACAGGACGAGGAAGCGGAGCCGGCCGATCCGGTCCTCGACCACCGGGCCGAGCACGAACAGGTAGACCATGTTGCCCAGCAGGTGGGCGGCGCCTCCGTGGACGAACATGGAGCTGAACACCGACAGCCAGACGGACTTGCCGCCGATGGCGCCGCACTCGGGGGTCATCGGAGGCGCCAGGTCCGTGCGGCCGAGCATCTCGTCGGGGACCGCGCCCCAGCGCATGAAGTAGTCGTCGATGGCGCAGAACCGGTCGGCGAGCTCGGCCGGGTACCAGACGGCGGTCATCGCCAGCGGGGACGCGAGGTAGACGAGGACGTTCACCGCGATCAGCGTGTAGGTGACCACGGGGGCGCGGCGGACCGGGTAGTCGTCATTGAGCGGAAGCGCGGCCATGCGCCCAGTGTGTCATCCCGGTGTGGGCCTCCGCGCCGCGCAGGGGGCACGTCCACTCGCCCTCGATCTCGACCAGCCGGGTGGTGGGGTGGGCGAGCCAGTCCAGGATCAGTTCGGTCTCCTCGGCCGTCGCGCGTGGCGTGGGTCCGAAGCCCGCCGGGACGCGCTCGGCGGTGGCGGTGAGCGATGCCAGGAAGGCCGCCGGGTCGGTGCCGGGGCGCAGGACGGCGCTGGCGGCCAGCCGCCCGTGGCGGACGACGACGGTCTCCCAGCCGGTGCCGCCGGGACGCGAGGCGACCAGGTGCGCGACGGCGGCGATCGCGGACAGGCGCTGGGCTCGCCGGGCTCCGCGCAGGAAGGCGACGAGCCGGTCGCGCAGGGTCGCGGCGTCCTCGTAGCGCAGGTCGGCGGAGAGTTCGGCGATGCGTGCGGTGTGCGCGGTGACCACGGTCGCCGGGTCGCCGGTCATGGCGGCGCGTGCGGACGCGGCGTGGACGGAGTAGTCGGCGTGCGTCTCGGTGCCGTCGCAGGGGGCCCCGCACCGGCCGAGCTGGGCGAGCACGCAGGGGTCGACCAGGCGGTCCCCCGTCCGGGAGGCGACCGGGCGCGCACCGGGGACGGGGGTGAACGCGTGGGTGCACTGGCGCAGCGGGAACGCGTGGAGGAGTGCTTCCCTGGCCCGTTCGGCCTCCTTGGCCGACGCGTAGGGGCCGAGGTGGGGTGCGCCGTCGTCGCGGACCGCGCGCACCACCGACAGGCGGGGGTAGGCGTCGGTGGTGAGCTTGACCCAGAACGCGCGTTCGGGGTTGCGCGACCTGCGGTTGTAGGGCGGTTTGCGCTCGGCGATGATCCGCAGCTCCCGGACCGAGGCCTCCAGTTCGGTGGTGCAGACGATGGGGGTGACGCCCTCCACGAGCGCGGTCATCTCCCGGATGCGCTGGCGGTTCTCGGCGGCGGTGAAGTACGAGCGCACGCGGCGGCGCAGGTTGGCGCTCTTGCCGACGTAGAGGGTGGCGCCGCGCGCGTCGGTGAAGACGTACACGCCGGGCTCCTCGGGCAGGTCCTCGGCCAGGTGGCGGCGGGCCCGCTGGGCGCGGCTGGCCGGTGTGGCGACCGCGCGCAGCTCCTCCAGGCTCTGCACCCCGGCGGGGGCGAGGCGGTCGATGAGTCCGTGCAGGACGCCGACGGTGGCGCGGGCGTCGTCCAGGGCCCGGTGGGTGGGGGTGGCGGCCACGCCGAGGTGCGCGGCGAGCGTGCCGAGCCGGTGGTTGCGGACCTGGCCCCGGTCGAGCACGGCGCGGGCCAGGCGCAGGGTGTCCACCACCGGGGGGTCGGGCCAGGGCTCGCCCAGCCGTTCGCAGGCGGCTTTGAGGAAGGCGGTGTCGAAGGCCGCGTTGTGCGCGACGAGCGCGGTGTCGGGGTCGGCGGTGAGCAGGGCCAGCAGGTCGGGCAGGACCTCCTCCAGCGGAGGGGCCGTGGCGACCATGGACTGGGTGATACCGGTCAGGAGGGTGATGTTGGCCGGGATGAGGGTACCGGGGTTGACCAGGGCGGTGAACTCGTCGACGACCTCGCCGCCGCGCGCCCGGACCGCGCCGATCTCGGTGATCCGGGACCGCGTGGCGCTCGTCCCGGTGGTCTCCAGGTCCACCACGACGAACGTCGTCGCGGCCAGCGGGGTGCCGAGGTCGACGATGCTGGTTTGGACGCCGGTCGACGCCGCGGACGGTGGAGCCACGCGGTCAGGGTAGTCGGAGCCGCCGACCGAACGGCCGACGAATACGGCCTGACCTGCCCGACATGGAAAGATGAGGGTGAAGGGGCGGAAGTGTCCATGCGTCCCGAGTCGAACAGAGGAGGAAACCGTGGGGATCGCGATGCCGGGTGACGATGAACGGTGGCGGTGCACCGGGTGCGGCAACCTCACGCGCTTCGACGTGACCCGCACGGTCCGCTCCGAGGACTTCGTCCACCAGGACCTGGCCGGCCGGGGCCTGGTCGAGGAGCGGTCGGTGCTCACCGAGACGGTGGAGCGCGTCCGGTGCCGGTGGTGCGGCGCGACGGACAGCGTGGAGGTCGTCGCCCGCCCTGACGCCGAGTCGGTCTCCGACTCCTCGGCTGAGAGCACGACGGGTCGGGCATGAGCGCCCGCCCGGAGGCGGGCGGCGACTCCGACGAGCCGCTCGGCCCCGACGCCGGGGCGGCCCGTGACGAGCGGGGGGACACCGAGGACGAACGTCTGCGGCGCCCCCTGCCCGAGCAGGTGCGTGCCCGGGTGGTCGAGTACGGGTCCGACGTGCTGGGCGGCATGCCCGCGAGCGAACTGCCCCCGTTGCTGCGACGGGTGGCCAAGTTCGAACCGCGCCGCCGTGCCCGGCTCGCCGGACCGCAGATCGCCGCCCAGCTGGAGACGGACGGCGCGTTCCGCGAACGCGTGGCCGTCCGGGTGGACCAGGTCTGGCCCGAGCTGGCCGAGGGCCTGCGCTCCGGCGTCGTGCCGCCCGCCGCCGACCCCGTGGCGGTGGCGGCCTGTGCCTACCTCCTGCGGCCTCCGGGGTGGGCGGAGATCATCGAGGGCGTCCACACGGAGTTGGAGCGCCAGACCAGTGCCAAGGAGGCCGACGAGGCGGCCGAGGCGCTCGACGCGGTGCGCCGTCAGCTGGAGGAGGCCAAGCGCGGTCACCAGGCCGACCTGGAGCGCCTGCGCGGCCAGGTCCGGGAGCAGCGCTCCGAGATCTCCGAGCTGCGGCGCAAGGTGCACACCGAGCGCCAGCGCGCCAAGGCGGCCACCGCCGGGGCCGAGCGTGCCCTGGCCGAGACCGCCGACCGCGAGAGCGAGTCGGCGACCCAGGTCAGCGCGCTGGAGTCGGAGAACCGACGGCTGCGTTCCCGGTTGGCCGAGGCCGAGGCGCAGGTCGAGAACGCGCGCCGCGCGGTGCGCGCCGGGCGCAACGCCGACGAGGCGCGACTGCGCGTGCTGCTGGACGTGCTCGTGGAGGCCTCGCACGGGCTGCGCCGCGAGCTGGCCTTGCCCACGTCCCTGGCCAGCCCCGCCGACCACGTCGCCGAGGCCGCGCGGGAGCAGCGCCGGGTGCCGTTGGGCGGTCTGCCCGACGACGACCCGGGACTGCTGGAGCACCTGCTCACCGTTCCGCGCGTGCACCTGCTGGTGGACGGCTACAACGTCACCAAGACCGGCTACGGCACGCTGCCCCTGGCCGACCAGCGCACCCGGCTGCTCACCTCCCTGGAGGGCCTGGCGAGTCGGACGAAGGCGGAGATCACGTGCGTGTTCGACGGCGCCGACGTCGACACACCCCCGGTGATCGCCCAGCCGCGCCGGGTGCGGGTGCTGTTCAGCGCGCCCGGGCAGACCGCCGACGAGCTGATCGTGCGGTTGGTGCGCGCCGAACCCCCGGGGCGGCCGATCGCCGTCGTGACCTCGGACCGGGAGATCGTGACCGCCGTGCGCTCGGTCGGTGCGCGGGCGGTGCCGTCGACGATCTTCCTGCGCCGGCTGGAGGGGCACGGTTGAGGCCGGTGCCGTGGATCCGGTCACGGACGCACAGGTTCGTTACCGCTTCGTGACAATGCCCCGCACAGGTGTGCCTGCCTGGACGAACGCCGCCCGTGCGACCCGTGTGGTCGCGCGGGCGGTCGTGTGTGTCGTGGGGTCCGTGGTTGAGGGGTGCAGGTCCGTCCGCTAGGTTCTTCCCGGAGCGTGAGTGCTCTACCGGATAGAACGCGACACCTGTGTCCGCGGTCCCGGACGGGTCCCCCGACTCACGCGCGTCCGTGTCCCGCGCGGACGGCCTCCCCGTTGTCTCCTCCAGCACCCCCGTGCGGAAGTCCCCAACCCCTAGGAGCGTGGACCGCCATGAAGAACCCCGGTGGTCGGCGTACGGCTCGCCGACTCACGACGACCGGACTCGGCGTGGTCGTCGCCGGAACCCTGATCTCCCCCGGCACCGCGTACGCGGAGCCGACCCAGGAGGAGGTCCAGGACCGCATCGAGGAGCTCAACCAGGAGGCCGACACGGCGGTCCAGGCGTTCAACGAGGCCGAGGAGGCCTACGAGACCGCCCAGACCCAGTTCGACGAGCTGGACCAGCAGGTCGGCGACGAGGAGGACCGCTACAACGACCTGCGTGAGCGGGTCCAGCAGTTCGCCAACGCCGCCTACCAGTCGGGCGACCTGGACTCCACGGCGAGCATCCTCACCTCCGAGGGCCCCGAGAGCCTCCTGGAGCAGAACGCCGACCTGAACTACCTGTCCGAGCAGCAGCTCGCGCAGCTCAACGAGTTCGGCGAGTCCGAGCAGCGCCTGTTCTCCCTGAGGGACGAGGCGGAGCAGGCCCTGGAGGAGGCCGAGGAGCGCCTGGAGGAGGCGGACGAGGCCCGCGAGGAGGTCGAGACGGCCATCGCGGAGCAGGAGGAGATCCTGGCGCAGTTCCCCCAGGCCGACGCCTCCACCGAGGGCGCCGTCGACACGGGCGGCGCCTCCTACACCGGAAGCGCCTCCGGCAGCGCGGGCGCCGCGCTGGACTTCGCCTACGCCCAGGTCGGCAAGCCCTACATCTACGGCGGCACCGGCCCCAACGGCTACGACTGCTCCGGGCTGGTGCAGGCCGCCTGGCGCGCGGGCGGCGTCAACCTGCCCCGCACCACCTACGCCCAGGCCAACGTGGGCACGCGCATCTACGACATGGGCGCGCTCCAGCCGGGCGACATCATGTTCTTCAGCGGCCAGGGCCATGACGGGCTCTACGCGGGCAACGGCCAGATGGTCCACGCCCCGCGCACCGGTCGCAACATCGAGGTCGTGGGCCTGGCCGCCTACTGGGCCGGCCAGTTCGAGTTCGCCGTGCGCCCGTAGCGGCGCACCCGCAGGCGTCCGTGAGGGCCGCCCCCGGTCATCCGGGTGGCGGTCCTCACGTCGTTCTGTGACGGGTATTTCGGACAGTACACACGCTTGGGGCGAAGGTAACGAAACAGTTGAGAGCGGAGCGAGCGATGCACTAGTGTTCATCGCCGAGCGTGGTCGCTCCTCTTCACCACCCCCCTGGTGGTGACGGCCGCGCCCGGGTCGGGCACACCCCCACACCG
The DNA here is from genome assembly GCF_040660275.1 of Nocardiopsis sp. NPDC049922. Taxonomy (NCBI): domain Bacteria; kingdom Bacillati; phylum Actinomycetota; class Actinomycetes; order Streptosporangiales; family Nocardiopsidaceae; genus Nocardiopsis; species Nocardiopsis sp. NPDC049922. Next base: position 6,313 of record NZ_JBFAME010000033.1, read on the forward strand.
TTTCGGCCACCGAAATCGGCCGCCCGAGACCCACCCGGTGCAGCCCCTCGGTTCCTCTGGCAGGCCTGGGCCGAAGGGAGAAAGGTGTAACCCCATCGTGTCTGGATCCCGTCGTGGCCGCCGCGCAGCGGTCATCGCCGCCCTCGCAGCCGGCGCCCTCCTCGCCCCCTCCGCCGCCCTCGCCGAGCCGACCGCGGAGGAGGTCCGCGAGGAGATCGAGTCCCTGGAGGAGGAGTTCAGCCGGCTCAACGCCGAGTACAACGAGGCCCAGGAGGCGCACGAGGCCGCCGAGGAGCGCCTCGACGAGATCACGGCCAGCCTGGCCGACACCCGCGACACCGTCGACGACCTGGGCGCCAGTGTGCGCGCCCTGGCCAACCTCACCTACACCGGCGTCGACCTCACCTCCCCCGCCCAGCTCTTCGGCGCCAGCGGCCCCGAGGAGGTCCTGGCGCACGAGGCCGACCTGAGCTACCTGGCCGAGCAGAACAACCAGGACCTCGAACGCTACGTCGAGGAACTGGAGTACCTGGAGTCGCTGGAGGCGGAGGCCAGCGCGGCCGAGGAGGAGGCCGCCGAGGCGCTGGAGGAGGCGGAGCAGGCCACGGAGGAGGCCGGGGAGGCCATCGCCGAGCAGGAGGCGCTCCTGGAGGAGCTCACCGCCGAGGAGCGCGCCCAGGCCACCGAGAACGTCGCCAACACCGGCGGCGGCACGACCTCGGGCGGAGGCGGGAGCAACACCGGATCGTCCGGAGGCGGCGGAACCGCCTACACCGGTCCGGCCTCGGGCAACGCCCAGACCGCCCTCCAGTTCGCGTACAACCAGATCGGCAAGCCCTACGTCTGGGGCGGCACCGGCCCGGGCGGGTACGACTGCTCCGGCCTGACCCAGGCCGCGTGGGCGGCCGCGGGCGTGAGCCTGCCCCGCACCACCTACGACCAGGTCAACGCGGGCACCCGGGTGTCGTGGGACAACATGCGGCCCGGGGACCTGATGTTCTTCTACGGGTCCAACCCGACCCACGTCGGCCTGTACGCGGGCGACAACGTGATGGTGCACGCCTCGACGTCGAGCAAGCCCATCGGCACCGTGACCCTCAACAGCTACTACCGGCAGAACTTCTACACCGCCGTCCGCCCCTAGGACGTGTGCGTCCACGCGGCACGGACGGTGAGCGCGCCCTAGACTCGCGTCCGTGCCGCGAACGCTGATCATCACCAACGACTTCCCGCCGCGCTCCGGGGGCATCGAGTCCTTCGTGCACGAGTTGGCCCTGCGCCGCCCGGAGGGATCGGTCGTCGTGTACTGCTCCTCCCCCGCTCCCCGGGACTCCGCCGCGGACCCGGGGTTCGACCTGCGCCAGCCCTTCCCCGTCGTGCGCGACTCCGCCCGCGTCCTCCTGCCGACCCCCCGGGTGGCGGCGCGGGCGCGGGCCATCGCGGGCCTGGAGGGGTGCGAGGCGGTCCTGTACGGCGCGGCGGCCCCGCTCGGACTGGTGGCCGACGCCCTGCGCGACCACGGCTCCGTGCGCCGCCAGGTGGCGCTCACCCACGGCCACGAGACCGGCTGGTCGGCGCTGCCCGGCGCCCGCGAGGCGCTCCGGCGGATCGGGGACACCACCGACACCGTCACCTACCTGGGCGAGTTCACCCGCCGCCGGCTGGCCCGCGCACTGTCCGCGGAGGCCGCCGACCGGATGCGCCGCCTCACCCCGGGCGTGGACCCCGACCGGTTCCGCCCCGGCGCCGGCGGCACGCGGGTGCGCGAGCGGTACGGGCTGGGCGGGCGGCCCGTGGTCGTGTGCGTGTCGCGGCTGGTGCGGCGCAAGGGGCAGGACACGCTGCTGCGCGCCTGGCCCCGCGTCCTGGCCGACGTGCCCGACGCGGCGCTGCTCATCGTCGGGGACGGACCCGACGCGGACCGGTTGCGCTCGGCGGCGCGCGGCATGGACTCGGTGGTCCTCACGGGCCCGGTCGCCCCCGAGGAGCTGCCCGCCCACTACGACGCGGGCGACGTGTTCGCGATGCCGTGCCGCACGCGGCGCGGCGGCCTCGACGTGGAGGGACTCGGCATCGTCTACCTGGAGGCGTCGGCCACGGGGCTGCCGGTGGTCGCCGGGGACTCGGGCGGCGCCCCGGACGCGGTCCTGGCGGACGAGACCGGGCACGTGGTCGACGGCTCCCTTCCCGGGCCCACCGCCCGGGCGCTCATCCGCCTGCTGCGCGATCCCGAGCGGGCCGCCGCGATGGGCGCGCGCGGTCGGGAGTGGATCTCCCGCGAGTGGACCTGGGATCGGGTCTCCCAGCGCCTGGACGGCCTCCTGGACGCCCCCTGAGCCCTCCTACAGATCGTCCCCGTGGACGGAACCGGGGGTGCCGGAGCCGTCGGTCACCTGGGGCTCACCGGTCACGCTGTGCTCCAGCCACTCCTGCCACGAGCGCTGGTAGAAGCCCCAGCCGTTGTCCCACTCCAGTTCGCGCGAGGTCCCGGTGGTCACCAGGACGTCGCCCATGAGGGACGTCTCGTAGAACCACCGGGCGTCGGAGACCGACATGTTCGTGCAGCCGTTGGACGCGTTGGCCCGGCCCAGGTTGCCCACGTTCCACGGGGCGGCGTGGGTGAACTCGCCGCTGTTGGACGTGCGCACCGCCCAGTCGACGTCGAGCCGGTAGTAGCCGGGCGCCCCCTTCGGGATGCCCACGGTCGCCGAGTCCATGACGAGGGTCGCGTACTTCTCCATGGTCAGGTGGATCCCGGAGGTCGTGGTGTTGAAGCGGCGCAGCCCCTTGCCGTTGCTCACCGGGATCGTGCGCACGGTCTCGCCGTCGACCGCCACCTCCATGCGGTGGTCGGGCACGTGCATCGTGGCGACCAGCTCCCGGCCGACCTCGAACTCGATCCGCCGGTCGCGCGTGCCGTACACGCCGTCGGCGGCCTCCACCCCGGCCAGCCGCAGGTCGACGGTGACCCGCTGACGCGGCTCCCAGTACTCGCGGGGCCGGAACACCGCGGTCTCGTCGTCGACCCAGTTCCAGGCGCCCTCGGTGACCTCCTCGGAGGTGACCTCCATGGAGTTCTCCACCTGCGGCTTGTACGCGACGGGCCGGTCGAAGGTGACGACCACGGGCATGCCCACGCCCACGACGTCGCCGGTCCGGGGGAAGTTGGCGACCAGTTCGAGCCGGTGCTCCGCGTCCACGTCCGCCGTGGCGAACTGCGAGACCACCTCGGTCTCCTTCCCCGTGCCGTCCTCGGCCGTGGCGTACACGCGTACCGAGGCGCCCGGGCGCAGGTTCCGGTCGCTCACCCAGGACGTCCGGTCCTCGCTCAACCGGCCCCGGGCCGCTTCCCCGCCCGGACCGCCGGAGCCCTCGCCCCCGGCCCCGGCCAGGTCCTCGTGGGCGACCTGCTCGATCCGAACGTCGGTGATCGCCCCGTCCTCGACCGACACCCGCACCGGGGTGTTGGGCGGCACCGCGGCCGCGCCGGGCGCGGGCGTCACGGTGATGTTCGGACCGTCTCCCCCGCCGGACGCGGTGCCGTCCCCGCCGCCGATGGTGCAGGCCGTCGCCACGAGGACGGCCACCGCTGCTCCCGCCAGCGGTCGGCGGCGCGCCGCCGACCGCGAAACCCAACCCCTCACGCCAGGACCTCCCGCGTCCGGATGCGTCGCCGCAGGGTCGCCACAAAGGCGAACCCCGGCGACCGGTCGGGTTCCGCTGACACGGAACCCTCCGGCCACCGGGGCGGCGACCTTTACATCCTACCCTGGGCGATGGCTTCGATACAGAAGGTCATCATCCGGGCGGGTCAGGACATCAGTGCTGGAACTCCTTGCGGTAGTACTCGAAGACCCAGCCGATGGAGGTGAGGGTGACGGCCAGGCCGCCGATGAACACCATCCACCAGCCGATCGTCACGCCGACCGCCATGAAGGCGACGGCCAGCGCCACGAACAGCGGCCACCAGCTGTGCGGGCTGAAGAACCCGTACTCGCCGGCGCTCTCGGAGATCTCGCCGTCCAGCCGCTCCTCCGCGGGAAGCCCGTGGAAGTGCTCGCTGCGGCGCGCCGCCTGCCAGAGCCAGAAGCCGATCATCCAGCCGAAGCCGATGGAGACCACCAGGGCGGTGGATCCCGTCCACTCGATGGCGCCGGTGTCCTGGTACGACCAGTACATGTACAGCAGGGCGGCCAGACCGAAGAAGGTCGAAACGCCCATGAACAGATAGGCCTGCATCTTCATGATGTGTTCGCCCTACTCCTTCGTGACGCCCACCGGGACGGCGCCCGGGGCCGCGGCGTGCGGGTGGTTCAGGTCGAACGCCGGACGCTCGGACCGGATCCGCGGCAGCGACGTGAAGTTGTGTCGCGGCGGCGGGCAGGACGTCGCCCACTCCAGGGAGCAGCCGTGGCCCCACGGGTCGTCGACGGTGACCTTCGGCGCCTTCTTCGCGGTGACGTAGACGTTCCAGAAGAAGATCAGCGTCGAGGCGCCGAGCACGAACGACGAGACCGACGAGATCTGGTTCAGCTGGGTGAAGCCGTCGTCGGGCAGGTAGTCGGCGTAGCGGCGGGGGAAGCCCATCGCGCCGAGCCAGTGCTGCACGAGGAACGTGCCGTGGAAGCCCAGGAACAGCAGCCAGAAGTGGACCTTGCCGAGCCGCTCGTTGAGCATCCGCCCGGTGAACTTGGGCCACCAGAAGTAGAAGCCCGCGAACATCGCGAAGACCACGGTGCCGAACACGACGTAGTGGAAGTGGGCCACCACGAAGTAGGAGTCGGTGACGTGGAAGTCGATCGGCGGGGAGGCCAGCAGCACACCGGTCAGACCGCCGAAGAGGAAGGTGACCAGGAAGCCGATGGTGAACAGCATGGGCGTCTCGAAGCTGAGCTGCCCGCGCCACATCGTGCCGATCCAGTTGAAGAACTTCACACCGGTCGGGACCGCGATGAGGAAGGTCATGAACGAGAAGAACGGCAGCAGCACCGCGCCGGTCGGGAACATGTGGTGCGCCCACACCGTCACCGACAGGCCGGCGATGGCGATGGTCGCGCCCACCAGGCTCTTGTAACCGAAGATCGGCTTGCGGCTGAACACCGGCAGGATCTCCGTCGCGATGCCGAAGAACGGCAGGGCGATGATGTACACCTCGGGGTGACCGAAGAACCAGAACAGGTGCTGCCAGAGGATGGCGCCGCCGTGCTCGGAGTTGAAGACCTGCGTGCCGACCATGCGGTCCGCGCCCAGGGCGATCAGGGCCGCGGTCAGGACCGGGAAGGCGATGAGCACCAGGACGCTGGTGAGCACCGTGTTCCACGAGAAGATCGACATGCGGAACATCGTCATGCCGGGGGCGCGCATGCACAGACCGGTCGTGATGAAGTTGACCGCCGAGAGGATGGTGCCCAGACCGGACACCGCCAGGCCCATGATCCACAGGTCGCCGCCCAGGCCCGGTGAGCGCACCGCGTCGGACAGCGGCGTGTAGGCGAACCAGCCGAAGCTGGCCGCGCCGCCGGGGGTGAGGAACCCGCTGACGACGATGAGTCCGCCGAACAGGAACAGGTAGTACCCGAACAGGTTCATCCTCGGGAACGCCACGTCCGGCGCGCCGATCTGCAACGGCATGATGATGTTCGAGAACCCGACGAAGAGCGGGGTCGCGAACAGCAGCAGCATGATCGTGCCGTGCATGGTGAACAGCTGGTTGAACTCCTCGTTGGACATGAGCTGCATGCCCGGGAGAAGCAGTTCGGCCCGCATCAGCAGGGCCAGGACGCCACCGAAGAGGAAGAACGCGAACGAGGTGATCAGGTACATGTACCCGATGACCTTGTGGTCGGTCGACGTCATCCAGTTGACGATGATCGACCCCTTGCGCGACGGCGCCTGCTCGGCGGCGCGCACGTTACTCACTTGCGTGGTCATGACTCGTCATTCTCCTCGGCGTCGTCCGCACCGGTGTCGCCCTCGGTGTCCTCCACCCGGGCCTCTTCACCGTCGTCGGTCGCCTCGGTCTCGTCCTCGGCCCCGGTGTCCTCCGCGGCCTCGTCGGCGTTCTCGGCCCGGGTCGCGGCCTCCTCGAGCGCGGCGTTCTCCTCGGCCGCGGCGGCCTCCTGCTCGGCGGCCCACTGCTCGTACTCGTCCTGGGGGAGGACCTCGACGTTGAACAGCATGCGGGTGTGGTCGGCGCCGCACAGCTCGGCGCAACGGCCGACGTACTCGCCGGCGGTGCCCTCGTTGACGTTCACCTGGAAGGCGTTCTCACGACCGGGGATGACGTCCATCTTGAACCCGAAGGCCGGGATCCAGAAGGAGTGGATGACGTCGGGAGAACGGAGGTCGAAGTGGACGATCGAGTTCTCGGGGAGGACCAGGGTCGGCTGCGACTCGCGGTCGGCCGTGCCGGCCGGATCGGGGGTACCGACCGTGGAGAACTGCGTCTGACCGCCGTTCTCCAGGGTGTCGTCCAGGTAGTTGAACTGCCACGCCCACTGGAAGGCCACGACCTCGACGTTGACGTCGGCGGGCTCCTCGGTCTCCAGCAGGTAGGCCTGGTCGCGGGCGGTGAAGTAGAAGAGCACCGAGATGACGACGATCGGCAGGATGGTGTAGAGCGCTTCGATGGGCATGTTGTACCGCACCTGCGGCGGCAACTGCTCAGAGCGCTTGCGGTGGAAGATGACCGACCAGATGATCAGTCCCCACACGAGAATGCCGACCGCGAACGCCGCCACCCAGGAGCCCTGCCAGAGCGAGAGAACCCGCTCCGCCTGCTCGGTGATCGGCTCCGGCATGCCCAAACGAGTGAGATCGTTCGACGCGCAGCCGGTCGCGGCCAGCCCCAACACGGCGAGCGCGGCGCCGTGTGGTGCCCATCGGCGCGTCTTGGAGCGCCGATTCTCTTGGCGGGTCGGACTCACGGATTGCCTTCCCAGCGGTGAAGCCCGCGGATCGTCCGCGGGCGGCCTAAGTATCCAAAGCTTGTCAGGGGGAAACATTATCGTGAACCGTCCAGCGTCCTGTTCATGGCCTGACCTGGTCAGCGTGTTGCCGAACAGCCCCTGCCGGACGCCGCGGCGGCACACGGAGCCGGGACCCGTTCGCCCGCGGAGGGAGGCCCTCCCGGCTGGCTACGGAGCGCGGCCCGGCGTCCCCCCGGGCCCCCGTCCGCGACCGTTCGCCGTGACCGGCGCGCGGTGCGCGAGGCGGGACCAAGGCGAGCGTATCGCTGGGTTTACGACACCCTTAACCGGGTTCGCCTTAGCAGGAGGAGCGGGTCAAGATTGGGACACAGGACGACGACACCCCGGGGGTGACCGTGCCCGAGAATCCGAACCAGCGGCCTCTGGTGACCGTGGAGGCGGTCGGCCGCAAGTGCCCGATCCCGATCCTCATGCTCGCCCAGCGCCTGCACGAGGTGCCGATCGGCGCCGTCATCGCGGTCACCGCGGACGATCCCGCCGCGAAGGCGGACATCCCCGCCTGGTGCCGGATGAAGATGCACGACTTCGTGGTGGAGGAGCCTCTGACCCGGGGTAGCGCTTATCACATCCGCCGCCGGTACTGAAAGGTCAGTCGGGGTTCCGGTTGCGTTGCGGTAACGATGCGGCCCCGCCGGAACCGGCGGGTGGTGCACACCACGCCGCGGACGCGCCGGAGGCCGCGCGGACGACGAGGGTCCGCGCGGCCTCCGCACAGTTCAGGGCCCGAGGGGACCCCTCCGGTTCACGCCTTAGCGGGCGTAGAACTCGACGACGAGCTGCTCGTCGAACGGCACCGGGATCTGCTCACGCTTGGGGCGGTCGACGACCGCGATGCGCAGGTCCGAGTGGCTGACGGCGAGGAAGCCGGCGATCTTGTCGTCGGCGTGGACGCCCTCGGCGGCCTCGATGAACGGGACCATCTGGCGGGACTTCTCCCGAACGCTGATGATCTGGCCCGGCTTGACCTGGTACGACGGAATGTCGACCTTCTTGCCGTCCACGGTGATGTGGCCGTGGTTGATGAACTGGCGGGCGGCGTAGATCGAGGCGGCGAACCCGGCGCGGAGCACGACCGTCGCCAGACGCAGCTCGAGCTCGGCGAGCATCTCCTCGCCGGTACGGCCCGGGCGCTTCTTCGCGTTCTCGTAGACGCGCAGCAGCTGCTTCTCGGTCAGGTCGTAGTACCAGCGCACCTTCTGCTTCTCCGCCTGACGGACGGCGAAGTCGCTGCTGTTGCGGCGAACACGGCGGCCGTGCTCACCGGGCGGGTACGGACGCTTCTCGAAGTAGCTGACCGCCTTACGGGTCAGCGGGGTGCCGGCGCGCCGGGACAACCGCACCTTCGGTCCGGTGTAGCGCATGCGTAGTCCTTTCAGAGTGAATCAGGGAATCCCAGGTAAGGCTGGCCTAGATCTGGGAGGCGCGTGACGCGCCCGAGTCCCGCCGCCGGAGCGGCACGGACGGGTTCCCACCGTCGCGGCGACCCCGCGCTGACGGCTTGGGCTGGGACCGGCACGCGTTTCAGCGCACCGGAGGGCACGGGGCTCCCCGTGCCGGTCGGCGGAGGCCGACCGTCGGGCAGCGGCCCGGCGTACCGGGTCGTGCGGGTCGCGACTACCTACTTTACGGTGTCTGGGACACCGCCCCGACCAGGACCGCGCGGTCGGGCCGGGGCGGCGGAGCGGATCACACGTGCGCGGCGACCTCGGCGGCCACCTCGGAACCGTAGGAACGTTCCAGGCGCTCGGTCAGCGAGACGGCGGTCAGCGCGTACTCCTGGGGACCGTCCGCCTCCAGGCAGTGCGCGGCGGTGGCGTTGCCGACCTGCGCGGCGCGCTCCAGGGACAGGCCCCAGGAGTGCGCGGCCAGGAACCCGGCACGGAAGGCGTCGCCCATGCCCGTGGGGTCGACGAGTTCACCGACGGCGGCGGAGGGGACGTGGACGCTCGGCTCGCCCCGGCGGTCGATCCGCGCGCCCTTGGCGCCCAGGGTCGTGACGCGGGTGCCGACCCGGCCGAGGATCTCCTCGTCGGACCACTCGGTCTTCTGCTCGGCGAGGGCCTTCTCGTACTCGTTGCTGAACAGGAAGGTCGCTCCCTCGATCAGGGAGCGGACCTGCGGGCCCTCCATGCGGGCGAGCTGCTGGGAGGGGTCGGCGGCGAAGGGGATGGACCGCGTGCGGCACTCCTCGCTGTGGCGGACCATGGCGGCCGGGTCGTCGGCGCCGATGAGGACGAGGTCGAGGCCGCCGAGGCGGTCGGCGATGGGCTGGAGCTCGATGTTGCGGGCCTCGGCCATGGCGCCCGCGTAGAAGGAGGCGATCTGGTTCTGGTCGAGGTCGGTGGTGCAGATGAAACGGGCGGTGTGCCGCAGCTCGGAGATGTGGACCGCGGAGGTGTCGACGCCGTGGCGGTCGAGCCAGGCGCGGTACTCCTCGAAGTCGGCGCCCGCGGCGCCCACGAGCACGGGGTTCAGGCCGAAGCCGCCCATGCCGAAGCAGATGTTGGCGGCGACACCGCCGCGTCGCACGTCCAACTCGTCGATGAGGAAGGAGAGGGACAACTGCTGGATCTGGTCAGGGATGATCTGCTCCGAGAACCGGCCCTGGAAGGACATCAGGTGGTCGGTGGCGATGGATCCGGCAACCGCGATACGCACGGGACGAGAGCTCCTTGCTGGGGAGGCGTCGGTTGGCGTCGACCGGTGGACGCGACAGCGCCCGGTCGAACCGCCCCAGGGTATACAGGTGCTCACCGTTCTCGGGCGGGGACCGGCCGGATGACGGCACGGCGGAGGGGAGGACGGATGTCTCCGCCCTCCCCTCGGGTGCCGCGCCCCGGAACACCGGGGTCAGTGGGTGCGCCGTGAGCCCTAGGGCGTGTGCCGCGGACACTTGCCCTGCTGCGCGACGCCCCAGCACAACTCTCGCTGCGTTCTCATCAGTCGAAAGGACCCCACCCTTACTCCTTCTTCGGCCTTGCGACAGCCGCACTGGATGCGCCGCTCGCGACGGGCAGCATCCACGGCACACGCCCTAGTTGAAGGAGTCACCGCAGGCGCACGAGCCCGTGGCGTTGGGGTTGTCGATGGTGAAGCCCTGCTTCTCGATGGTGTCGACGAAGTCGATGGTGGCGCCGACGAGGTAGGGGGAGCTCATCCGGTCGGTGACGACCTCGACCCCGCCGAAGTCGGAGACCACGTCCCCGTCGAGGTCGCGCTCGTCGAAGTAGAGCTGGTAGCGCAGCCCCGAGCAGCCACCGGGCTGAACGGCGACACGCAGGCGTAGGTCGTCCCGGCCCTCCTGCTCCAGGAGCGCCCGGACCTTGGCCGACGCCTCGTCGGTGAGGATGATCCCCTCGGTGACCTCGCTCTGAACCGTCATGTGTAAAGCTCCTCTGGAAAGGGGTCGCGGCTGCCTGGCCACCCCGGGTCGCGTACGGGACCGGCCCGCCGGTGCGGGTCCGCTCCTCCGATGTCAACGTACGGGGCCGATACCGCATTCCGCCGCGCGGCGGCTGTGTTCTCCCTGCCGCCGTGGCCCCTGGTGCTGGAGTGGCCACGGCCGCGCACGATGCCTCGTGCGCTTCCAGGGTAGTGCTTGTTGGGCCGCCCGCCCACCCGTCGCCCGCCGCTGTGGCGCGGACTCCCCCGGGAACGCGGGTCAGCGCGACCAGCGTCGGGCGACGGCGGCGGCCATCGAGCGCAGTTCCTCGGCCGAGCGGTTCATCGCGGCCTCCACCGAACCCGCCGAGTCCACGAGGGCGTGGGTCTCGGTGATCCCGGCCGCGGCGGCCTCGGCGCGGCCGACCTTGACCACGCCCGCGGTCACCACGCACGGCACACCGTGTTCGCTGGCCAGGCTCGCCACGCCGTGCGGGAGCTTGCCGCGCAGGGACTGGGAGTCGAAGGAGCCCTCGCCGGTGATGACGAGGTCGGCGTCGGTGAGGCGTTCGGCCAGGCGCACCGCCTCCAGGACGCGCCGGACGCCGGACTCGACGGCGCCGCCGAGCAGCAGCAGCCCGAACCCGAGTCCGCCCGCTCCCCCCGCGCCCGGAGTCGCCCGGATCTCGCCCGTGGGGTCGACCCGGTCGGCGAACGCGGTCAGCGCGGCGTCCAGGCGCTGGACCTGGTCGGGATCGGCGCCCTTCTGCGGACCGAAGACGGCACTGGCGCCGTGGATGCCCAGGAGCGGGTTGTCGACGTCGGTGGCGGCGATGAGACGGACGCCCTCCACGGCCCGGCGGGCCGGTTCGAGGTCGAGTGTCCCGGGGGTGTCCGCGAGTGGGCCGCCGCCGTGGCTGAGCGCGTCGGCCGGTCCGGCGCCGAGGGCGGCCAGCATGCCCGCCCCGGCGTCGTTCGTGGAGCTGCCGCCCAGGCCGACGACGACGGTACGGGCGCCGGCGTCGACCGCGCGGGCGATGAGTTCGCCCACGCCGTGGCTGGTGGTGCGGCCGGGGTCCCGGTCGGCGGCGGGGACCAGGTGGAGCCCGCACGCCTGGGCGCTCTCCACGTAGGCGGTGGCCGTCTCGGCGTCGAGGAGGTACTCGGCGGTGACGGGCGTGCCCAGGGGCCCGGTGACCCGGGCCTCGTGCACCTTGCCGCCCAGGGCGGCGTGCAGGACCTCCACGAAGCCGGGGCCGCCGTCGGAGAGCGGGAGCAGTTCGGTCGTGGCGGAGGGGTCGGTCCGGTGCCACCCGTCGGCGACGGCCTGGGCGGCCTCGACCGCGGAGAGGGTCCCGGCGAACTTGTCTGGGGCGATGACGATACGCACGTGGCCATTGTGCCGGTCAGCACCCCGCCGCACCAGACCTTGGAGCCAATTTTATCCGTTTTGTGGATTTTGCTTTCCGTATTATGGAATCTCAGGTGGCTCATCGGCGTGCAACCCCGGGGCCCCGTACACCGGGAACCACCGGGACCGGTCCCGCTCCATCGGCAGGTCGGCGCCGACGGCGGCCTCCACCTGGAGTTCGAGCGCGTTGTCCCGCCGCTGACCGCCCAGCGGCGCGAAGGGGTAGAAGGTGCCGCGTTTGTACAGGTACACCAGGCCCAGCGCACGGCGGCGGGTGTCGGTGAACCCCACGAGCGAGCACAGCAGCGAGGGCCCGTAGCCGCCCGCCTCCAACGTCGAGTTCACCGCGTGCAGGTCGGTGACCAGACCGGAGACGTCGGGCTCGGCGCCCTCCTCCGCCGCGTGCGCGCGCACGACCAACCAGGTGTAGCCGTAGTCGTCGGCCACCTGCTCCACCGGCGGCCCCTCGTCCGCGTCGAGCAGCGCGGTCACGTCCCGTTCCAGGTCCGCGAAGGCGGCGCCCTCCGCCGCGCGGAAGGCCACCGAGCCGGTCCCGGTGGGCGAGAAACCCGACGCCGCGCGCAGCGTCAGCGCCGCCGAGGGCAGGCCGAACAGCGCGTCCAGGTCGGGTTGGGCGGGTGCGGTGCGGCCCAGGATCGCACGCCAGAGTCTCTTCACGGGCGCCTCGCCTCCGTGTCGGGGAGCGGTGGGTCAGGTCCCCTGGCCGAGCTGCCGGGAGATCTCCGCCAGCTGGGCCAGGCGCTGGTCCACCGGAGGGTGCGTGGCGACCAGCTGGTTCATGCTGAAGCCCTTGCGCGTGAAGGCGGGGGCGAAGAAGAAGGCGTTGAACGGCTCGACCTGGCGCAAATCGCGGGTGGGGATGCGGGCCATGTCACCGGTGATCTTGGTGAGCGCGCTGCCCAGCGCGGAGGGCCGTCCGGTGAGGTAGGCGGCCGAGCGGTCCGCCGACAGCTCGCGGTAGCGGGACAGCGCCCGCGTGAGCAGGAAACTCAGCGCCCAGGCGATCGCGCTGACCAGCACGACCAGGAGGGCGATCACCGCGGGCGCCGGACCCCCGTTGCTGCTCCGACCGCCGGCGGCCCCGCTGAACGCGGCGAACCGCAGCCCCGCCTGGGTGAGGAAGCCCGCGACGATCCCGAGGAAGCCGGCGACGGTCATCACCATGACGTCGCGGTGCGCGACATGGGACAGCTCGTGCGCCAGGACCGCCTCCAGCTCCCGGCCCTCCAGGCGTCGCAGGAGCCCGGTCGTCACGCAGATGACGGAGCTCTTCTCGCTGTGCCCGGTGGCGAAGGCGTTGGGCACGTCGGTGTCCGCGATCCCGACCCGCGGCTTGGCCATGTCGGCCATCGCGCAGAGGCGGTCGATCACGGCGTGCAGCTCGGGCGCCTGCTCGGGGCCGACCTCGTGCGCGCCCATGGAGAACATCGCGATCCTGTCGGAGGCGAAGAAGGAGAAGAGGGCGAACCCCCCGACGACGAGGAGGACCAGCCAGACGCTCATGCCGACCAGGACCAACCCGACGACGAAGGCGACGTAGACCAGGGCGAGCAGGCCCATGGTCGTCACCATCCGCGTGGTGAGCCCCCGGTCCGGCCTGAACTTCGAACCCGCCATGACGATCCTCCCAACCCCTGGTTCGGAGTCTAGTTCGCCCAGGTCGGAAAGGGTTTGAGACACACCACGGCCGCCGCGACCCGGGGGTAAAATTTCTTCACAATAGCTACACTCCGCATGACATGCCGTGTCGTTCTCGCCAATAATGAGGTGACTAGTTTCTCCGCATTCATCGCACTCCG
>NZ_JBFAME010000034.1:0-19312 GCF_040660275.1 Nocardiopsis sp. NPDC049922
CTACGAGCGCAAGGCCGACCACTTCCTCGCCTTCACGGGCATCGCCTGCACGCTGATTTGTTTCCGCAGACTCGCCAAATGAGATGAGCTCTTATAGGTCCCCACCAGGACATAATCCTCTCCTAGGCTCTCATCCAGTGTCCGGTATGTCCACTACTCGGGGGGAACGCCCACCTACCGGGTTATCGTCGGGTTGGTCTCCGACCGGACCGCGAACATCTGACAAGCGCTGCGGACGGGACCACCGTGCCTGATCCGCTATCACGCATCAACTCGTTAGACGGACACCTCAGTGGCCAGACCATCACGCTGCACTCAGGTTCTTCGGCAGAGCTGACCAGTCCAGCGTGGTGTGTGCGGTGACGAGCTGGTCGATGCTCACGAGCAACCCGAAGCACTCAGCGCAGGTGGCCGGGTCCCGGTGTCGATCTCGGCCTGGGCCACCCGGTTGCGCAGCGTTTCGCGGTTGATGCCTAACTGGTCGTGGCATCACTGGTTTCCTATACGGGGGAACGGCGGGCGGCGTCGAGTTACCTTAGGAGGAACATGACGTTTCTGGCCCCGGTACCATTTCAGCGCGTGTGCCAGTTGGCGCCAAACCTTACTCACGGAGTAGGCCAAAGAGCATGAAAAGACCGTGTAAGAGTACGAGTCGGACTCTCACACGGCCTTCCTGTGCTCGCTTACCCGGGTGCCCTCATGCCCCGGCCTCAAGGCATAGGCTTGCTCCCGCGTGAATCAGGAGATCCAAAACAGGAGCCCCCATGCCACCGCTTTGACGGCGGAGAGCCCACCCAGATCGATCTGATAGACCGTTCGACTCAATCCTGTGCCGCCAGCATCACGGCCGCCCATTCTTGTGGTGAGAACCACAGTACGGATCCTGAGTGGTCCATGGAGTCCCTCATGAACGGGCCGGTCCGGGAATGGGCGACTTGGACACAGTGCCCCTGGTCGGCACAGTAGCTGCTCGTGTACCAAGACAAGATGGGCTCTTCGGCCACGGCGTGATCACACTCCTCAATGCGGGGAGCGTTCGTCGGCCCGGATGTTCATCGTCGATGATCCGCCCAGGGCGGAGTCGAGAGGATGCGACCGAGAACGCTACGCCAGTGTAAATCCGAAACCATGAATCCGCCACAGGTATTCATGGCCTTGGCTGGCGTAAACCCGAATGGTCCCGCAATGAGCAGTGCGAGAAAAATGGACTCGCCTATGCCGTTGTCATGGACAACGCGTAGTGCTCGATGAGTTCAAGAGACTTGTCCTCGGGCAGGGCCGCATCTTCCCACGTCTCCGCGAACTTTGTCTTGTACTTTTCTACTTCATGCTTTTTGTCTGTCAGTGTGCAGACATTATGGTTTTCGGTGTAGAAGATGTCGTCGAGGTCGTTGTCGAACTCCAGCAGGATGAAGGAGCCCTCGGTCAGCCCGATGTGCTCGCCGTGCCCGTCGGGGATGACACGGATCTCGACCTCGGGTGCGCCGGCCATGTCCACCAGGTGGTGCAGCTGGCGCGGCATGATGGCGGGGTCCACCGAGATGCCCGTGTGTTTGCGCAGGACGGTCTCGTCGAGCAGGTACTCCTGCCGGGGGCGGGGTGTGCGCGTTCCCAGGCCGCTCTGGCGGCGCATGCGCAGCTCGACGAGGGGCTCGACCTCGCGGGGTTCGGCCCAGGTGGCGGTGACGCACCGGGTGTAGTCGCGGGTTTGCAGGAGTCCTGGGATCAACGCGGTGTGGACCTGGCGGATGGTGTCGGCCCCGGCTTCCAGGCCGATGAATTGCCGGTAGGCCGGTTTCATCAGGCGGCGGTAGGCACTCCACCAGGCGCGTTCGCGGGCTTTCTCGCCCAGGGCGCGCAGCTTGCGCCCCAACGGGGTGTTGGTGATCCCGTACAGCGCCAGGAGGGCGTCGAGCATGCTCTGGGGCAGGACCTGGGCTCCGCCCTCGAACCGCATGACCTTGGCGTGGGACCAGTCCAGGGCCCGCCCCACCTGCTCCTGGGTCAGTCCGCGCTCATGCCGTAGGGCGATCAGGTGGTGGATTAGGAGGTGTTGATGGACTACGGGTCCGCGATCGTCGCTCAAGGGGGTCCCTTCACAGGGGTGTCGTCGGCCGGTGCTGCCGGATCGCACTGTGCGACCTCGCACCTTCGGGGTCAGGGGAGCCCAGACACGCCATAATCGTCCATCCACGGCCCATTGGCTCTACGATGAACCGTGGCGGTGCCCTCGGCACGCTTGGAGTCTATATGCGAGTTGACATCTTGTCAGTTGCATCGGAAAAGTCCCGCTGATATAGGATGACTGGCTCCTTGCCGAGGCGCCTCACAACCACCCCGAACCCCACGAATAGGTGACAATCGGACACAAACACCCATGAAGCCACGGCGACCGGAACGCCGCTAAGCAGCAGGTTTCCGAATCGCGGTCACCTAACGGTACATTGCTTCCGAACACCCTCTTCCTCACGACCTCCACCAGCTGGGGAGGTCGGCAATCTCTCCGCGTCAAATCACCGACATGGAGCCGGAAAGGGTGCCGTGGACAAGACGTCCGAATACGAGGGTCGCCCCAGGCGGAACAAAACCAACCGGCCCTGGGGAACCAAAATCACACGCGTGCTCGTCTACATGGTGATGAGTCAGGCCGTTCGTGTTCTCCTCGGAGAACTGGTCGACCTGATCTGGTCCGATGACGAGCCCGTCGATCCTGGAAAGGGGATGATTCCAGACGAAGAACCCCGGGAGGGGCACTGAAGAGCACCGCCTCCCGGAGCCTCCGACGGGCGCATCGGGCTACCAACCTTTTGCTGCGCTCCGTCGTCTAGAAAACCAGGCGACCAGGGGAGAGCGCGTGCCCCGCTGATGTAGGGCTCGCTCTCACCTAAGTCCTTCTGCCCGGTCGCAGGGCATCCATACTTCGATGGTGCAGATTCCTGCGGCCGGGCCCGGTGTATGCCTGTGGGCGTGCACCGCCGCTGCGCGTTCGCACGCGCACAAGCCGACTGTAGCCCCAGGTCAGACTGTTGTGTCCTCGATGGACGCCAACAAACCATATCCCTTTTCGTGGACGTCCGAAACTCCGGGGTCCGCGGAGAACCCAGGTGGAACTCCTGATCGAAAACCAAGGACAGGACCACACCACACCCTGCCCCTGAAGGTGCGACCGCCCCAAGCTTCAGCGCCCACAGGCACCACCACGACGAACTCGCGCCCACGAGCCCCGGAGACACGTGCGTTTGCGCCGTGCTCCTCTCCCGGCCCGCAGGATCGCGTGGTTCGCGGACACCTGCCGCAAGGGTGGGTTGGTCGACTTCTTGATCGTGCTCGCCACGGCCCCCCGGGGTGATGCTGGACAGGGGCGTGCGCACAGCCACCTCGTGGTAGGTGACGGTGTCCTGGTGTGCTTCGCCCAGGGCCCCGTGGGCGCCCTATACCGACTGGTCGACCAGGTGAAGCCTTCTGGGCCGGTCCACGAGTCGGTGGGAGCTGCCGAGGCGGCGGGTGAGCGGGGGAAGCGGTCCACCGATGGCGGGGACCGGCACCACGGCGCCAGCGACACCCCCGTGGCCGGAGGCACAGGTCATCCTCCCTCCCACCCGGTGGGGGCGACGGCCACCAGCAACGCCCAGGCGGTGAAGAGCAGGTTATAGACGATGTGACCAGCGATGATCGAGCTCAGCCGACCGGTACGCCGGTACAGCCACACCAGCAGCACGGCACCGGGGACCAACGCCAACACGGGCCACCCGTAGTAGGCGTGCAACCCCACCCGCAACACCACCGCCAGGGCGTACCCTTCCCACGCGGGCCTGCCCGCAGCAGCCAAGACCACCACGACCAGGCCCATCACGATCTCCTCGCTGAACGCGGTGGTGACCTGGGTGGGGCCGACGTAGGCGACCATCCACAACGTCTCGGTCAGGCCGTCCATCTCATAACCCCCGGCCTGCCCGTCGAAGACCACGAGATTGATCAGGCTCATCGCGGTCATCGACACCAGCAGCACCAGCACCGACACCAGGAACACCCACAACGCCTGAAACTCGTGCGCGTACCGCGCCCACTGGTCCGGGTACTCCGCCCGGGGGAACAAGCCGAGCCCGTCGCGGACGGTCGTCCCCAGACGGCGGGTCAGCATCCTCGCCGTGAGCAGGACCGTGGCCAGCATCAGCAGGTGCAGCGCCCATTCAGGGCCGGCGTACCTCCAGAAGGTGTCCCGATTCGGCGCCGTGACGGTTGTCGCAGCATCGGTGAGCAGGACCACCGCGAGCGAGGCGATGGTTGGCCAGTAGCAGGCCAGGATGGTCACCGTCAGCAACGTGTAGGCGCGCACACCGGTGAGGGGTGCGGGGCGGACGCGGTCGGGAACACAGAACGTGTCGGTCATGGGGGTGCTTTCTTGGAATCTGTCGGGGGTGTGGGGCTCGGCCGGGGAAGAGCGCCGAGCCCCGGTCTGGGTCGGTGCGGCGGAGGAACCCCCCTGTGGACGGTCGAAAGGGGGTGCGTCCCCGCCGCACCGGGTCAGGCGGCCGGAGGCAGGTCCGGGTCCGGGGGGGTGGTGCAGGTGGCGGTGGACCTCGGCCAGGTCGTAGAGGATCGTTGCGTGCCCGGCCTGGTCCACGAGGGTGTACACGGCCCCGAGGAACCGGCGTTCCCGGCCGAGGGTGAGTCCCTGGCGGGCGGCCTCCCACCGGGCGGACTCGAACCCGCTGCGGGCCTGGTGCGCGGACTCGGGGCCTTGGGTGCGGCGCGGCGGCCGGGCGAACCCCTTCACGTGTTGGTCTCCTGCTCGTGGCGGACGCGGTCGACCAGGTAGCCGACCAGGGCGAGGTCCTGCGGGTGCGGCGGCCGGTCCGGTGCGGCGGGTCCGAGGATGGCGAGGTGGCGGGTGGACTTCTCCCGGTCCGGGATCTCCCACTCGGCGGGGGTGCGGGCGGGGAACTCGGCCACCCACTCCAACCGGCTGCGTGGGGAGTGCTGGTGTAGGCGCAGGCACACCGCGGCGAGCCGTCCCGCCCCCACCAGTTCGCCGTTCTTCCAGGTGCGTTGGGCGTACCGGCGGGCGTCGATCGACCACGTGCCCCAGTCCGGGTGAGGGACGTACCCGGCCTGGACGAGGGTGGCATGCATCCACCCCATCGCCTGCTCGGCCAACCGGGTGACCGTGGGCGGTGTGGTGTGTCGGGGCACCAGCGAGGCAGGGACGGTCACCGGGCCACCTCCGCCCACACCCCGGTCCCGAACCGGAGCGCACCCCAGGCGAGGGAGAACGCTTCCACCAACGCCAGACCGCGCCCCGTCTCCGCCGTCGGCAACGCGGTGCGGCGTGTGGGGGTCCTCTTGCCGCGTGGGCCGCCGTCGCGGACCACCACCCGCACCCGGTCGGGGCACAGGTACAGGCGGACGGTGAAGCGGCCGTCGGTCTGGCCGCTGAGGGAATGTTCGATCGCGTTCGTCGCGAGTTCGGACACGATCAGCGCCAGGTCGTCCGCCGCGTGGTCGATCCCCCACGCTTGGGCGGTCTCGATCGCCCAGGCGCGGGCTTCGCGGATCGAGGTGGGTGTGCCGGGGAAACGGTGGCAGGCGTGGCGGTCGCTGCCGGTGTCGACGGCGATCACCACTGGCCCCCCTCAACCTGGTGGGCGATGGCCAGCAAGGCGTCCAGGCCGTTGTGGGCCAGGGCGGATGTGTCTGCGGGGGTCTGGGGGAGCGGGGGCACGGGGCCGGTGGGGATGCCCCGCCGGAGCCGGTACCGCTCGACCGCGTGCGCGAGGGCCGGGTTGAGGGGTGGGTGGGGTGGGTTGCCCGGGTTTGGTAGCCCCGGACGGGTTCGGTTGCTACGCTTCATTCGTCTCACCTCGACCTGCTCGACTCTTTCGGGGTGGGGCTCACGCCCTGAAGCCGCTGCAACCCGGCTCGGGGCGTTCTTTTGTATGGGCAGCACCCGCATGGTGCGGCCTGTGCTGTTCCAAAGCCGACTCTGAACCGTCAGCACCCACTGTCGCCACTAAGTGACAACTTCCAGGAACCACTTGGCAGCACTCGAAAGATGGGCGTAACCTTTAGTGCATGCCTGAACCCCCCTTTCCTGAACTGCTAACTCAGTTGCGAGAGATTCAGGGCCTCTCTCAGGAGCGACTAGCGAGACTCGTCTCCAACTCAGAGGCGTCCGTGTCCCGATGGGTGAACGGTCGAGGGCTTCCAAAGCGAAACACCGCCGAAAACCTGGACAAAATTCTGAAAGCGGACGGTCGACTCTTCGCGGCATGGAAACTCGCGACAAGCGGGAACACCCTGCCCGAGTGGGCACGAGATATCGCGGCGATCGAGGAATCCGCCCTAACCGTTCAGAGCGCCTCGCCGGTCCTAGTCCCGGGGTACCTCCAATCCACGCTGTACGCCCAAGCTGTGTTCCGTGCATGGTGGCCTCTGGCATCGGATGAGGAGATCGCTCGACTCACCAAGATCCGGACCGGACGACTTGCGCAGCTGCCGCGCCTGAGGGTCACGGCGGTGTTCCCGGTCTCGGCTGTCACCGGGTTCGCTGAAGAGATCAGAAGGGAGCAGGCTGTGCACCTGCTAGACCTCGCTGAGGAGGAGCGAGTTGACATCCACCTCGTGCCAGAGGGATTGATCCTGGTAGGGGTGACGTCCCCCTTGCTAGTGTTCCGGCTGCGCTCTGGAGAGCTAGCGGTCTCCAGTGACCATGCGTGCGGTAACGTCATCCACGAGGCGGAGGACCACGATCGCCTGACCTCCCTCATCACGGGTGCGCTGGCAGTATCTCTCCCTGAGCGACACTCCATCGAAGCACTGAAGGAACTTGCATGAACGAATGGCACAAGAGCAGTTACAGCCAGACCGGAGGGAACTGTGTAGAGGTCGCGGAGGGATCGGTCACCGGTATTCGTGACACCCAGAACCGGGACCTGGGGCACCTGTCCGTGCCCGCTGGTGAGTGGGCCGCGCTCCTGACCTCCATGCGCGCCACCCGCTGACATCGCTGAACAAGCGAACCGGCTCCCGCCAGGCGATTTGGCGGGAGCCGGTTCCACGTCGCGACCCCACCAGGCTACCCCGCAGCCGTCGCTCTTCCCCGCAGGTGCAGCACCCCCGCAGGCGAGTCCACCCACAACCAGGTGCCCTCCGCAGTCACCGTCACCCCCATCCAGTCCCGGCCCGGCCGACCTGCCTGCTCCCACACCCGCCAAGCCTCACCGATCTCAGCCCACAGATCACGCGGACCCGCACGTTCACAGTCATACGGGCCACCGGCGGGGGTGTACTGCGCCACCGCCCACGACCCATCCGGGGCGGCCACGTACACCGTGGCCCCCCGCCCACTCCGGACGATCCTCAACTGCCTCGTACACCGCGTACCGCACATCCGGGACCAGATGCCCCAGAACGATCTGCCACCCGGGATCGCGGTAGGCCACCACACGCGGGTTCATGGTGGTGTGCCCGTTGGTCTTGACCGGCGTGTCCTCAGGTGCGGTCGGGAACCAAACCTGCAAAGACTCGCAAAGACCTGTATAGACGCGAGGTATGGGCGTACCATGCCTTGCATCCCACCCTCCGAGAGGTCGCCTATGAGCCCAGTTCCCGGTTTCCCGTCGATGGGTGCACCTAAGCTTCTGCGGCTACTTAAACGTGAGTTGGGGTATGAAGAAGTCCAGCACAACGGCGGCTCCCACCGATGGCTAGAGGCCCCAGAGCGCGAGCGCATACGCTGGGCGTACCATGACGGCCGTGAGCTATCCCCGATCGAGGTCAAGAAGGTACTGGTCAACCAAGCTGGCTTGAGCTTGGAGGAGGCGAGGAAGGTGGTGCAGCGTGCCTGAGCGCATTGATGCCATCCTCACGGAGTACCCCGGCTACGGGTGGAGCATCGAGTCCCCCCAGCTCCCCGAGCTGGTCGGAGGCAGGGACACCCGAGAGGAACTCGAGGTCGACCTCACTTCACTACTGAAGTTTGGAGGAGCACAGGACCCCTTTGTGCCGGCTGTCCACTGGCAGAAGTACCTCATCCAGGATGAGGAGGCGGAGGTCGCCATTAGGGTCCGGCGTGACCAGCACGTAACCGATCGCATGCAGGTAGCTCGGCGAATTGGGGCAGCGCTCAAGCACCCCGATCAGCGAAGGTCGATGTCAAATCTCCCACAACGATCGACAGGTGAAGTGCTGTTCGTCTGCTCGGTGGCGCAGGACCGTCTTGACACTTTGGCTCGGCAGTTGGACCCAAGGGGCGACACTTTCATGATCGCCGTGGCCGTCGCTGACAACATGTTGTACACAACTGCGCTGAGCAATAGGGGGAACGGTCAAAGGCGCTCTGGGTGGGTTCGGATCGCCGACCTTGGCTGGGATGAGAACACTACCGTTGGTGATCTCGTCCGCTATCAGCAGACGTCCGGAAAGAGGGACCTCCAGCTTCTCGCATAGCCAGCCGCAGTAGAGGCGGCGTGCACCCGCTCAGTGAAGCTGCTCGGCTCTCGCGCTGGACATCGGAGCGTGGCAATCGTCCTGTAAAGAAGAAGCTTTGTCCGGCAGCGACGTTCCCCATCGTTATATCTGTAGTGCAGACCGGCTGAGCCCAGCGCGGTGCAGCCGGTCCGGGGCGATCCGGAAAGTTACGCGCGTGCGTGCAATACCGCAACTCTTCTGCGGATCGTAGGATTGGGCCATGGCGACGACCACAGTGACCAAGTACGGTGGCGTGATCTTCGACTTCTTCGGCGTCTTGACCTTCAACATGGTCGAGGTCATCTCCTCATTCGAGGACCGCGAGAGGCTCACCCGGGGAACCTTCCTACGCGCGTGGGTCGACCCACGCGGTCAGGAACTCTTCCAACGGCTCGAACTCGGCCACATCACCCAGACCGACTGGAACAAGGGGTTCGCCGCCCTGATCGGGGTCGCCCCTGACGACCTGATGGCCCGCTACCTGCACGACGCCTTCCCCGCCTACCAGATGCTCAAGGTCGCACGGCAAGCGCGCGCGGCCGGGGTCAAGACCGCGGTGCTGTCCAACAGCCTCGGCCGGGAACCCTACGACCCCTACGCCGGATTCGACCTGCACAACACCTTCGACGAGGTCGTGCTCTCCACCGACCACGGCATCCGCAAGCCCGATCCCGCGATCTTTCACTTGGTGCTCGACAAACTCGACGTACCGGCTGAGCGGTGCGTGTTCGTCGACGACAGCGAAAAGAACCTCGCCGCCGCCCACCAGCTGGGCATCACATCGCTCCTGGCCTTGGACGAGGACGTGGCGGCCCCCCGTCTGCGCGAGATGTTGGGCCTACCCCACCTGTAGGAACTCGCGCACGGCCGTGTGCGAGGTGTGCGCCCGCAGCTTCTCGCGCAGCCCCTTCAACTCGGAAGCGGACCGGGCGGAGTCCACCGATCCCAGGCACCGGGCCGCGTGGTGTGCGGTGGCGACCGCGGCGTCCAGGTCATGCATCTCCAGATGCGCCTCGGCG
Organism: Nocardiopsis sp. NPDC049922; assembly: GCF_040660275.1. Taxonomy (NCBI): domain Bacteria; kingdom Bacillati; phylum Actinomycetota; class Actinomycetes; order Streptosporangiales; family Nocardiopsidaceae; genus Nocardiopsis; species Nocardiopsis sp. NPDC049922. The sequence goes on from NZ_JBFAME010000034.1 coordinate 9,489, forward strand.
GCCCGTGCCAGATAGATCGCGTGGCTGCGCGGGTACTCCTCGTCTCCGGGGTAGGACGCCGCCATGGCGGACTCGAAACGGCGTACCGCCTCAGCCGGGTCTCCGAGGTACAGGGCGGCCGAGCCCGCGATCATCTCGATCTCGCCGTAGCCCACCCAGTACAGGACCTCGGGGTCGTCGTCGTGCGGTCCCTGGTCCAGCGCCGTGCGGGCGAGATGGAGTTGGTGGGCGCACTCCTTCTTCGCCCCGGTCTTGGACAGGGCGCGGGCGGTGCGGGCGGCCAGCATGGCGCGCATACGTGGGGTCGCCTTCCATCTCACCTGATCCTGCGCCGCCTCCAGAAGCGCGACCGCCTGGTCAGCTTGCCCCGGAGTGGAGTAGCACTGGATCGCGGCGAACGAGGCCGCGTAGGCGCCGCTGATCGGGTCACCAGCCTCGGCGGAGGCGCGGAAAGCCCCGTCGAAGAAGCGCTGGGCCACCCCGGGGCGGTCCTGGTCGAAGGCCGCCCACGCGACCTGCCGGGCAGCTTCGCAGGCCATCGAGTGCAACCGGTCCACGGTCACGCCGTTGTAGCGCCCCGACTCGATCAGTTTGATGATCAGCGACAACTCGCTGCGGGCCAGCTGGTACACCTCGCCGCTGCCCAGCTCGTCATCCAGACGCCGTAGACAGCCGAGACGGTCGTCGATGTGGGATAACAGGGCCGGGCCGTGGGGAACGGCCGCTGTTCCGTTGGGTCGTGCCGGCCCCAGGGCCTTGGACCAACTGCTCGCCGAGGCCGAGAGCGCCGCTGCGGCGGACAGGAACCCTCGCCGGTCCACACGGCCTCCCTTCACCAGGTCGGTCAGCACGGCCAGGCTGCGGGGCTGCTCCCACACCGCCTCCGCGGATCCGGTGGAACCAGACGCGTTCAGCGCCGTGGTGAAGGAACCGCCGGTGCCCAGCACCCTGTCATAGGCGGCGACCACCGCAGGGGTCAAGGACCGGTTGCCGTTCTCGACATTGCGCAGGTACGCCTCGCCGAACCCGGCTTGGCGGGCGAACCGTGCCCACACGATGCCCGATGCCCTGCGCGCCTGCCTCATGCCGTCGCGGAGCTGATCAGACATCACAGGCGGCCTCCCCGTTTGGGATCGGTGCTGGATCGGTTCCGGCCATTGTCCCCGCACCGCTGCCGGGATGTACTCGATTTCGAACACCGAACGTGAGGGGTTCCCCCTTCTCTGAGATCGCGCGGACGTGGCCACCCCAGCCGGTCAAGCGGCCCGTGAGCCGCCCCGATGATGCGTCCACCTCGCGGTTCTCCCGGCACGAAGTAGGAGGCACAGCAGATGAGCACACCCACTATCGAGCAGCCCACCCAGCCGCAGGACACCACCGACACCAGCACCGAAGTCACCGACCCGTTCGGTCTCGACATCTCCTTCATCGAGGGCACGCCGATGACCGAGTCGATCCTGGCGTGCAGCACCGGAGACACCTGTGGGAGCTCCTGCCCGAGCGCCTGCACCACCTCCTAGTCCAAGCCCACCCCGGGGTGCGGACCGGACGACCGGTTACCGACCGGCCCGCACCCTCCTACCCAGAGAGGGGGTCAGGGGGATGACGCGCTCACGACCGAACCTGTACCGAGGCGTGGGTGGGGGGATGCTGCGCGCCGCGGCGAACCTCACCGGACCGGAGATGCCCCCGTGGCCGGGACTCGACGCCCAACGCGAAGACTGGCGTGCGTGGCTGGGCGCGGTGTGGGTTGACGCCACCTTCCGGCAGGCGGTGTCCACTACCAGCCCGGACCTGGCCCGTCAGGTGGAGTCCATCCTGGAGGGGAGCTCGCCGAAGCCGCGCCGAGTGCGGCGGGCGGCGCTGGCCACCGCCCGCTACGCGCTCCGATACACTCGCCGATCCACCCCCTTCGGCTGGTTCGCGGGCGTCGCCCCCATTGAGTTCGGCGACACGGTCCACGTCCGCTTCGGGAACCGCCATCGGGCCGTTGCTCGGCCGGACCCAGTGGCGCTGGGTACGGCGATCAGCGACTGGGAGACCGACGGTACGCGGATGGCCGACGTCGAGGTGTGCGTCAACAACCTCGCGTACCAGCGAGACAGCCGCATCCATGTCCCTTCCGAGGGGGACTCGGAGTACTTGGTCGCGCTGACGCCCGCGCTCGCGTTGGTGCTGGACGCGGCCCGCTCCCCGATCCGGTTCTCCGTCTTGGCGGGCAAGCTCGCCGCCGAGTTCCCCGGCACGGCCGAACACCACCGGACGGGGCTGCTGAGTCGGCTGTTGCGAGTGCGGCTGCTGCTCCCGTCGCTGCGCGCGCCCGCCACCGTCGCCGACCCTGCCGAACCCCTCCCTATCGCCCTGTGCCAGCAGACCGAAGCCTGTCCGGCGGCACCGGATCTGCGGTTGGACGCGACGATCCGGTTGCCCCAGACGATCGTGACGGAAGCGGAAACCGCCGCCACGATCCTGACCCGACTCACCCCGTACCCGCAGGGGACCGCGGCATGGCAGCGCTACGCCGACCGGTTCGCCGAACGCTACGGCGAGGGCACCGAAGTGCCATTGCAGGAGGTCACTGACCCCGAGAAGGGGTTGGGGATGCCAGAGGGGTTCGCCCAGGCGTCGAGCCCCCCGCGTCCGATGGTCCTGCGGGACCGGTTGCTGCTGGACCTGGCCGGGACTGCGGCCGTGGAGGGCCGCCGGTCGGTGCCCCTGACCGGGGAGACGATCGAACGTTTGAAGGCCTCTGCTGGCACACCCGCCCTCACCCCGCCCCACCTAGAGGTGTGCGCCCAGATCCAGGCCACCTCGACGCACGCTCTGAAGACCGGGAACTTCCGGCTGCGGATCTCCACCGTCTCCCGCGCGGCCGGCTCGATGACGGGCCGGTTCTGGCACCTGCTCCCGCACACCGCCCAAGCCCACACCCGCCTGCCCACGGTCGATCCCGGCGCCGAGATGGTCCAGCTCTCCTTCCACCCCGCCCGCGTCCCAGCCGACCCGCTCACCCGCTCCCCGCAGGTCCTGCCCCGCCTGGTCAGCGTCGGCGAGTTCCGGCACCGCACCAGCGAGGTGCTGTTCCCTTCCGATCTGGCCGTGGGTATCCGCGACGGCCGCCTCTACCTGTGTGAGGCCGCCACCGGCACACGCCTGGAGCTGCTCGCGCCCACCGCGATCAACTTCGTGTGGAACCACTACACCCCGCCCCTGGTCCGCTTCCTGGCCGAGATCAGCCGCGCTCAGGCCCCGCAGGTGACCGGGTTCGAGTGGGGCGCGGCCTGGACCTTGCCGTTCACCCCCGCGCTGCACTACCGGCGGTCGATCCTGGTTCCCGCACGCTGGAAGGTCCAGGCCCGTGATCTGCCCGGCCGCGCCGCTCCCCTGGACGAGTGGGCTGAGAGGTTTCACGCCTGGAGGGGCCGGTTCGGCGTCCCCGACCGGGTGCTCCTGGCCCAGGACGACCAACAGCTCCCCCTGGACCTGGACCAGGAGATGCACCTGGACCTGGTGCGCGCGCACCTGGCCGCCCGCCCCAGTGGTGTCGCCCTCCTGCACGACGCGCCGCCCCCAGACGCGGACGGGTGGATCGGCGGACGAGCTCACAGCATCGTCGTGCCGTTGGAGGCCCGCTCATGACGACCGCGGCCCCGCCCAGGACACAGCAACTGTCCGAAGGCGAACTGGGGGTGGCGCTGCTGCACATCGAGCGCGGCGACACCGACGCCGCACACACCTGCCTGGTCCAAGCGGTCGCGGGCGGCGTCAGCACCGGAGCCAACGCCTCACTGTTCCACGGCGCCCCGGCCCTGGAGTTCGTGCTCAGTCGCGCAGGGCACACCTGTCCCGATGTACGCAAGGCCGTCGACCGTGTCGTGGCCGCCCGCCTGGTCGACGCACACCGTCGACAGGAATCGGGAACGCTGCCGCATCTGGTGGAGTTCGACCTCATCCGGGGCCTGGCCGGGCTGGGCGCGCTGTTGCTGGCCCGCGATGACGCCTCGCCCTTGCTGGAGGAGGTGCTGGCCTACCTGGTTTCTCTGGCGCAGCCGGTCCACATCGACGGCCGGGATCTGCCGGGCTGGTGGTCGGCGTTCGGCCCACACGGTGAACAGATGGACGGCGGCCACGGCAACAACGGCGTCGCGCACGGCATCGCCGGGCCCTTGGCGCTGCTGTCCCTGGCCGCCCGCCACGGCGTTCGGGTACCGGGGCACCAGGAGGCCATCGAGGTGTTCTCGCGCTGGCTGGACACCCACGCCTGCGGCTACTGGACCACCCACGACCAACTGGACGCTCCGCAGCCGCCCGACCCGGCGCCCACACGTCCGTCCTGGTGCTACGGCCGACCCGGCATCGCCCGTGTCCACCACCTGGCCGGACTCGCCCTGGGCGATCAGGCCCGCCGCCTAGCGGCCGAGGACACTCTCGTGCGCACCCTGACCGACCCGATCTGCCTGGGGCGGATCACCGACGCTTCGCTGTGCCACGGCTGGGCCGGGCTGGTGGCCATCACCCGCGCTGTCGCCGCTGACAGCCCCACCCCGCAGCGGTTCACGCCCCTGATTGACGACCTGACCGCGCGCCTGGCCGCCACGGTGGACCACCTGCCCAAGCCCGGGTTCATGGAGGGCCGCGCTGGCGCGCACCTGGCCTTGGAGGGCACCGATGCCACCGGTTGGACCCGCGCCCTGTTGATCACCTGACCCAACCCCGCCCGCACCGACAAGGAGCACCCCACGACCATGGACGACGTCGAGAACCTGCCTCTTCCCCGGGAGGAGGGCTGGTGGCACGCCAGCGTGACGTGCGCGGACCGCATCGGGGTCAAACCCAAGGCTGCCCAGGCGCTGGCGTCCACGCTGGGCGATCAGCGGTTCCACTTCCTACGCAAGGACGGAGGGCTGAGATTGCGCACCGAGCAGTCCGCGGCCGACCTTCTGAACCGCTTGGTCGCCGACGAGCTGATCAGCGGCTGGGTGGGCGGCGTCTACGAGCCCGAGACCGAAGCCTTCGGCGGCCCCGAGGGCATGGCCGTCGCCCACGACCTGTTCTGCGCCGACAGCCGCCCCGCCCTGACCGAGACCGGCATGCCGGGTGGAAGGGAGCGCTGTGCCCTGCTGCTGGCCGCCCTGTTCCGGTCCGCGGGTCTGGACCCGTTCGAGGTCGGCGACGTGTGGGTCAGACTCAGCTCCCTGCGCCCACCCATCACCCCGCCCACCGGCCCGGAACGTGACCACGCGGTCTCGGCCATGCGGCGTCTGATGAACGCCGACGCTGCCCAACGGCCGAACCCTGAACCCGGATGGGCCGAGCGCGTCGCCGCGTTCGCCGAAGCCGGGCACCAGCTCAGCTTCCTGGCCCACCGTGGACGCCTCACGCGGGGCCTCCGCGCGGTCCTGGCCCACCACGCCATCTTCGCCTTCAACCGTGCCGCCGTGCCCGCCACCGAGCAGGCCGCGACGGCCTGGCTGGGCCGCCACATCGCCTTCCCCGAGGAAGTTGACGTGTCGGCCCATCACGCAGTGTCCCCGGCCCCTAACGTGACCCGAATGGAGAACACCCTGACTACCGAGACTCCCACCACCGATCCCGCCGAGCTGCGCCAAGCACTCGTCACACGTCTGTCCGACAACGGCCGCCTGCGCACCCCCGAGATCATCGACGCCTTCCAACACGTCGAACGCCACCGGTTCCTGCCCGGTGTCGAGGCCCATAGGGCGTACGTCGACGACGCCGTGCCCATCAAGCACGACAACACGGGAGAGATGATCTCCTGCATCTCCGCGCCCTCGATCGTGGCGACCCAACTGGAGCAACTGGGCGCCCAGCCCGGCCACAAAGTCCTGGAGGCCGGAGCCGCCACCGGGTACAACGCCGCGCTCCTGGGCCGCCTCGTAAGCCCCCAGGGTCACGTGTGGACGGTGGACGTCGACTCCGACCTCGTCGACACCGCGCGCACCAACCTCACCGAGACCGGAACCTCGAACGTGACCGTGGTGCTGGGTGACGGCGCGGCCGGTCTTGCTGAGCACGCCCCCTACGACCGCATCCAGTTCACCGTCGGCGCCGGTGACGTCCCGGTGAAGATCCTGGACCAGCTCGCGCCTGGCGGCCGTCTGGTCGTGCCGATGCGCATCCGCGGCAGCATCTCCCGCAGCTTCGCCTTCGAGCGCGACGGCGACGCCTGGAAGACGGTCTCATGTGAGATGGCGACGTTCGTACCTTTGCGCAAGGGCGTGTGCGACGACATCTACACCCGCGTGCCCATGGAGGGCGAAGGGGACGTGCACCTGGAGACCTTCAGCGAGCAGGACGTGGACCGCGACGCGCTCAGCACCGCCCTGGACCAGAACCAGGTGAAGGTCTACACCGGGGTGAAGCTTCGCGGGGGCGGAAACTGGGAGTGGTTGTACCTGTACCTGGCCTGTGTGTTGCCCAACGGGCTGTCCCGCATGCCCGGGTCCAGGCCCGGCTTCACCCCGCACTTCGGGTGGGGTGCCATGACCGCTCTGGACGGCGACAGCCTGGCCTATTTCACCATCCGTGAAGGCGAGGACGCCCAGGGCCGGTTCTGGGAGATCGGTGTCATCGGCCACGGCTCGCGCGCCGCTGAACTCGCTGAGCAGGTCACAACCGAGGTGCGTGAGTGGGATCGCGGTTGGGGCAACAGCGCCCCCGAGCCGGGGTTCCGCATGGCCGTCGGCGAGGCCCGCGACCGGCTCACGGCCGCCGAACCGCGGTTCGTCGTCGACAAGCCCCACAGCCGCCTGGTCATCGACTGGCCGCGCCGGAGCTGAGACGCGATGATCCCCCCGATCGCCAGCCGCATCCCGCTGGTACGCCGCCCCAAGGCACCCGCACTGCCCTTGGACGAACGTATGACGCATCTGGCCGGGCTGGCTGTCGAGCCTGCAGGCGCAAACCACCGCGACCTGGTGGCCCGCGCCTGCGGGGTCCTCAACTACGCCGCCCTGATCGTCTCCGATCTCGGGATACCCGATCTGGCCGCTGACCTGTGTTGGAGACAGCACCAGGTGTTCGCCGACTCCGACCGCCTCACGGGCGACATCGCCGTGATGGCGCTCATGCCCCTGGTCAACATCTCCCGGCTGCTGACCCGCCAGGGCGACGGCGAAGCCGCCTACGACGTGCTCAACCGGCTCTACCGCGCCGCCCAACAGCGGACCACAGCCCACATTCACGGCCGTGACATCGACCTGGCCCGGTGGATGACCACGGACTCCGACCACCAGAAGGTCGGCCAGGAGCTGTGGAGCGTGCTCCTCGTCGACGGAGCCAGAGCTCTGGCACGCATCGGCCGCTGGACGCGGGCAGCCGAAGTCATGACCGCGCACCGAGGTATCGGCCACCGCCTCCTCGACGGCCGCCAGATCATGATCATGTCGCTGATGGAACAAGGTCTCGACCAACGGGCGCGCGACACGATCGAGGCCACCACCCCCACCGAACCCTGGGAGAGTGCGATCGCGGCCCTCCTGGGTGTCTACTGTTGCCCTGAATGCTCACCGGCATCCGATCAGGACCTCGAAGTCGCGTTGCGGGAGGCGACCACCGTGGTCACCACCCCCGATCCTTCGACCGCGGTGTTCCAGACCCGCGTCGGTCTGGCCGCTCTCGATCTGGCCCACAACCGGCCCAGCCCGCATATCGCTCCCCTTCAGGACGCCATCGCCGAGGTGGCCGCTCTCGACGCCTACGCAGCCCGTGAAGTCCTCGACCACCCCACTATGGGCACCCACAGGACCAGAGAGCAGAAACGAAGGCTCAACGCCGTTCTCACCGCAGCGGGGCTCGGCACAGGGGAGCTTCCGCGCGTCTACACGCGCACCTTCACCACTGCTGTGGACCAGGCCGAGGACGCGCTTCGCGGCCTTCTTTCGTAGACCGTGGGTGGAGGACCATCCCGACGGCGCCGATACTTATCCCTGCCACCCTATGACTGGCCACTCCTCACCCGGATCATCCACCGGGGAGAACCCACACCCGTGGGGCCATCCAACCCGGTCCTCCACACCCCCAGCGTCTGGGGCAGCGAGAATCCGCCCCACCCCAGCGCGGGTCACGAACTCCTTCGTCAGCGCCCGACCTGCCCCACAGCGGCGTGTGTGTGGTGGCCGAACCGGGCCACCCAGTCAGCACCACCCCCATGTCCGCGCCCCTGTTCAATCACCTCAAGCTCGCAGAATCCTGCTCCGTGACCAAAGTCGTTGGATGATCCTGCTTCGGTCCGGTAATAGAAATCCGCAGCATGTCCGCCGTTGGAGGGGCTGCTTGCTCCCCCCAAGTCTCACGAGAACGCACGGAACGATGACGAGGTGAGTAGGTCGTGAGTATGGGGAGAGCATTCCGAGGTCCTGCGCCGGACAACGTCTCATCAGGGCATCTGGTGTGCGTGTCGAAGAAATTCTTCCCGGTCCGTTGGACGGTGCGGGTGAGTGTCTCCTGAGCGCATGATCATGGGCTGCTCATCTTGGTATCAACGCAGGTCAGCATGGAGTGACAGGGTCGGTGGGCGGGATTACCTGACGTTAGAGGATCTGCTCACCTCTCAGGATTTACCATTCTTTTGCCGTGGTGAGTTCTTTGCGAGCGCGGATTGAGTACGCGGTGATCCCCTTCTGAGTGCCGGCTGAGAATCGTGTTTGTTTTGATGCGGGTGTCGTTTCTCGTCGCGATTCGAGGGGGCACCCGTGGCCTTTGAGCCGTCACCGCTGGAAGTGGTCGAGACCCACTTCGTCCATGTGGCACCCACCCACCTGACCCTGCACGGAGGCCAGGTCCATCCCTGGCTCCAGGACCGGACTTACTCGCTGTACGAACTGCGCGAGGTCCTGATGAGCGAGGACACCCCCTACGAGGTGCGGGACGGGGTGTGGCGCCACACCATCCGCGCCGCACGGCGGTCCCAGGACTGGATGGTCGGCGCGTTGGGGTTGTGCATGCCCGCGCTGCGGTCCATCGCGCGTCGCGCGTGCCGGGGGCTGACACCGGGCGGCGTGGACGCGGTGGAGTCCGCGATCCTGGCTGAGGCCGTCCGCCAGGTCCGCACCGTCAACACCGACTACGCCCGCCTGGTCTGGTACCTGATCCGTCCGGTGCACCGGACGGCGCTCTCGGCGCGCAAGCACGAGAAGGACGCCCCGTTCCCGATCGGAGAGCCAGGACGCGAGGAGATTCCTGATCCTGGTGTGCAGGGCAGCCCCGACGTGTTGTTGGTGGCCGCCATGCAGGTAGGGGTGCTCTCGCGGGCCGAGGCGATCCTGATCGCCCGCACTCGGTTGGAGAACCTGCCGTTGACGCGAGTGGCCCAGGAGTTGGGGGTGTCCTACAAGGCGTGCGCCAAGCGGCGTGAGCGCGCCGAAGCGCGGTTGGTGGCCGCGGTGCACGCGGGCGAGATCACCATCGCCGACGCCCTTCTCCGCCAGGAGTGTCTGCTGGGGTGTGAGCCCGGTCGCCTCAGCCTGGTCCTGAACGTGCGGACTCATCCGAAGTCGATGTCGCATCGGCCGTTCCCGCTGGCTTCCTAAGGGAGCGATTACGGGGGGTACCGGGTCTTGGCCACGACCGTGCCGGGTGCCCGGTCCCCCCGGTCCAGACCAGGCTGAGGGGGCCGGAGTGAAGGCATCAACGCGGGAAAGGTCGTGGCGCACGGACTGGCGGCGGTGGTCGGTCATGGCGCTGGCCGCTGTGGCGGTGGTGGTGGCGGGTGATGACGCCTGCTGGGTGTGGGCTTCGGACGCTGATGGCTCGGGCGGCGGCGGGGGTGGTGCTGCGGGGGCGGGGCAGTCGACCGCCCAGCT
>NZ_JBFAME010000035.1:0-18540 GCF_040660275.1 Nocardiopsis sp. NPDC049922
CCGTTCTGGCCCTGCTGAAGGCCGCTGAGGTTGTCCGCAAGGTCAAGCGCACCGCCCGCCGTTGGGGCCGTACCCGCCTGGTGGTCAGCCAGACCCGTCGCAGGAGGAGGCGCTACTGATGGCCGTTCTCATCTCCCTGTTCGCCCTGCTACTGGTGGGAGCCATCCTGCGGTTCCTCGCCGGTGGCCTGTGGCCCGACCGCCGTGCCGACCTCGACACCATCCGTCGCCTCTCCAAGCTGGGAGACCGCCGATGAACCTTCGCCGGAAGACTAAGCAGACCGAGACCACCAACGTGGTCGCCACCCTCCAGGAACAGGTCCGGCAGGCTCAGGCCCTCGCGAGCATCCCGCGACAGGACCTGCTGTCCGACCCCCGGCTCAACCCCGCTACCCGCCACCAGGCTGACAAGCTGGCGGCCGAAAGGCTGAGCGCTCGCCTGGAACTGGAACACCGCCGGGTGCTGCGCTCCGAGCGCGAGGCCGACCGCCGCGCGGAGGAGGCGATCCGAGCGGCTCAGGCCGTGGACGCTGCCCGCGCCGCGACCGACCCGGCGTACACGGTTCTGGCCCTGGTGCGGCACCGGGGCCGGTTCGCAACCCTGTCCCTGGGAGCCTCCATCGTGCTCTCGGTCGGGTCCGCGATCGGACTGGAGGCGGCCGTGTCCGCCTACCAGGCGACCGCCCCGACCGGGGTCGGCTACCTCGGGGAGGTCGCCCTGACCGGGATGTCGACCTCCGCGATCATCTGGGCCGGACTGCTCGCCCGCTCAGGCGCGTTCCCGACTGGTGGTCGGCGTTTCGCTCTGGTCGCGCTGATCACGGTCCCGCTCGTGATCAGCATCATCGGGTCGACTCTCGGTTCCGGGCCGGTCGGTGCCGTGTGCAGTCTCGGGGCCGCCGCGTTCAGCGCGTTCGCGTACCTGACCGCCGTCACCTCCGCCGACGCCATCACCACCAACTTGGGTCAAATCACCCCCACCGCAACCTTGGTTGACGCCTCTCCCCATGGGGAGTCGTCCCCACACTCCACCGTCGGAGAGGGCCCGGAGGTCGTCAGGCAGGAGATCGCGGAGGAGGCCGCTGACTATCTCCGCTCGCACACTGGTCCGTCTGAGCGCTCACACGAGGAAGACTGCTCGCACGGGACGACCCTGGTGCGCTCGCACGGCGATCACCGCGACGACGACACGGACCCGGACCCCGGATCGGGGCAGGTCACTCCGTCTGAGCGCCCGTCCGAGCGGTCCCGCTCACACGAGGACGACGAGTCCACCGAACGGGTGCTGACCGCACAGGAGCGCCGCCGTTTGGAGGGAGTCCGCAACCGCCGCCGAGTGGCCGAGTTCCTGTCCGAGCACCCGACCGCTCAGACAGCTGACATCGCCGCCGAGTTGGGGCTGGGGGAGTCCACCGTCCGCAGGATCCGCCGCGAGATTGAGGACGGGGGCAGCTAATGGCTCGCACTCCGTGGAGGGTCCGCCTGTCGGCCGCAGCCTCATTCGCCGACCACCTGCTGTGCCACGCCGACTCCCTGATCTCGGCGTGGCTGGACACCCGTCCCCTCCGCAACACCCTCGCCGACGCAGCCGCGTGGCTGGGACAGACCTGGCGGACCCACCTGCACGCGGCACACGTGCGCCGCTACGGCCCCGGAAGGGGCGTCATCGCCGTCGTCATCAACCACCCGACCAACGAGACCGAGGAGAACCGTGAGCGCTGAGTCCCGCTACGCCCAGCAGATCATCGCCGAGTTGGAAGGGATCGAGTTCGAGACCGGCAGCGACATCCGCAAGTACACCGAGCGTGTCCGCCGTCTGTCCCGCGCCCTGGCCATGGAGCTGGAGTACTCCGCCCAGGAGCTGGAGGCCGCGCTCAAGGATCTGCCGCCCGCTGACGGCGAGTCCCACATGGCGGTGCGCCGCAAGGCCCGCAGCATCGCCCGCCACCTGCGTCGGTCCGCCGAGGCTCAGCGGACCGTCGGAATCGAGGCCGTCCGCACGTGGGGATCGATGCTCAAGCACTTCGAGCACCTGATCAAGCCCCAGAAGCGCCGCAAGACCATCGACCTGGAGTCCTGACCACCACCGATCCGGGGGCCGCACCGCGCGGCCCCCGGCCACCCAGAAGGGAGACGAAGATGGCTCGTGACGAACTGGTGGTGCGCCGGGACGGCCGCGAGGTCGCCGTCCGGCGCGGCCCCGGCGCGATGGCCTACGTGCGCCCATGGCTGACCACCTCGCTCATGGTCCCCGCGGGATGGGCGGCTCACATGATGTGGGGCGACGCCGGAGGATGGACGGTCGCCGCCGCGGCTGGCGTCACCGCCGCCGGCGGAGCGGTGACCTACTTCGCCCACCGCCTGACCGCCGCGCGTACCTGGTACGCGCACGTGATCTCGACCGCTTCCACCGGCATGGGCACGCTCTGGCTGGCGACCGCCACCATGGCGGGAACGGGTCGGCCCATGCTCGACCTGCTCATCCTGACCGGCGGCACACTGGCCGCCGCGTCGAACGTGCACAGCTGGTCGGCCGGACAGGGCAACGGCTCTTCTGAGGGAGGCCCGGTCGCACTGCCCTCCTGGGAGGAGATCGCCGAGAAGCTGCACATCAAGGGCGTGACCATGCGCGTCACGAAGCAGACCGACGTACAGACCAAGGGACGTCTGACCCTGGCGCCCGGTAAGACCGTGGACGACCTCCAGGAACGCCGCAAGGAACTGGCGTCCGCCTACGGCGTCGCGCCCGGTGCGATCACTATCGCCGAAGACCCCACGCACGCCGGTCGGGGCGAGATCACCATTGTGACCAAGGATCTGCTCGGGCAGCTCGTGCCGTGGCCTGGACTGGATCCGGCCACTGTCGGAGTGTCCATCGCGGACGTTCCGCTGGAGTTGGGGGTCTACACCGACGGAGAGCCGTACCGGGACATGCTTCCCGGCAAGCACACGCTGACCGTGGGCATGTCCGGTGCGGGCAAGTCCGTGCACGGCAAGATCAAGCTCGTCCAGGTCGCCGCACGGGCGGACACGTTCGTGTGCGCGATCGACCTGGCCAAGGGCAAGCAGACCCTCGGGCCGGTGGAACGTGCGATCGGGTGGTCCGCGTACGACAAGAAGGCCTCCCGCGCGCTGCTGGACGCACTCAAGAGGGCCGTACGTGCCCGTGCGGACTATCTGGGAGAGCGCGGTCAGGCTCAGTGGACGGCCGGTTGCGGGCTCACGTTCCTCCACGTGCTCATCGAGGAGGCGGCCGAGGTCGCCGACTTCGACGAATTGGTGGACCTGCTGCGGGTGGCCCGGTCCGTGGGTATCCACATCGAGGTCAGCCTCCAGCGCGCCACCTACGGCAACCTCGACACGGACGCGAGGGCGAACCTCGGTGACGGCGTCTGCTTCGGAGTCAGGGACGACGCGGACGCCTCCTACGTCCTGCCGGACTATGTGATCGCTGCCGGTGCCGAACCGGCTCGGTGGCGCAAGGCCAAGCCCGGTGCCGCCTTCGCCGCGATCGAGTACGCCGACTCCGATCGGCACGTGGTGCCCGTGAAGATGTTCGGCCCGCCTTCGACCAATCCGGCCGAGGAGAACACGGTTCTGACCCCTGCCGCCGAGTCGCTGCCCGACCAGGACACCAAGCTCGACCCGGTCACCCGCGCGGCGTTCGGCAAGGCCTACGCCGCCTTCCGGGCCGCTCAGAACGGTGCCACAGCACCGGACACCACGACCGCGATGTCTCCGACGGCGGACGTCCACGAGGACCAGGACACGGCCGGTTCCGACCAGGTGGAACCGATCGTCCTGACCACTCCCGACGACGACCCCGACGTCACGGGCGACCTCGACCAGGAGATCACGCCGGTGGAGGGGGAGAACTTCCCCCTGGCTCCGCGTCGGCGCTCCAAGGAGTCGGCTGAGGAGGCTCGCGCGGCGCTCGACGCCATGTTCCAAACCTGGCTCGACCGAGGCCTGACCACCTTCCGCGCTCCGGATGTCGGTGCAGGGCTGCGGGAGATCGGCGTCGATCGCAAGCGGGCGTGGGTCTACCGACAGCTCAACCGACTGGAGGAGGAGGGGCGTATCCGCCACGAGGACGACGGCTCATGGTCGATCGTCTCGGGGCACCTCGTGGCCGCCTGAGGCCGTCTCGACCGTGTCTCCACTGGCTGTCTCCACCCCTGTCTCGACCCTGTCTTCACACGGTGGAGACAGCTGCTGACCTGTAACACCGCGCCGGGGCGTCTCCACCGGCCCGGACACCAAAAAAGCGGCTCCGGTGCATAGCCGCCAAGCAACCACCGGAGCCGCGCTCCCAGAAGGAACACCACCCGATCCGAGACCGAGAGGTAGCACCCATCATGACGCATGCCCTGCGAACGTTCAGCTTCGGCGGAGGATGGCAGTCCACCGCCGCCCTGGCCCTGGCCGCCACAGGCGAACTGGACTTCACCACCTTCCTGTTCGCCAACGTCGGCAACGACAGCGAGGACCCCGCCACCCTCGACTACGTCCGCCATCACGCGGCCCCCTTCGCCGCCGAACACGGCATCACCCTCCACCAGCTCGACCGCACCAAACGGGACGGCACCACCGAAACCCTCTACGGGCGCTTGACCCGCGAAGGGTCACGCTCCCTGCCCATCCCCGTGCGCATGTCCAACGGTGCCCCCGGCACCCGGTCCTGCACCGCCGACTTCAAGATCAAGGTCGTCGGCAAGTGGCTCCGCCAGCACGGCGCCACCCGCGACAACCCCGCCACCGTCGGAATCGGCATCAGCGTGGACGAGATCCACCGCGCCAACAACCGCCGCTGCGAACCCCACGAGAACATCGTCTACCCCCTGCTGGACCTGGGCATCCGCCGAGCGGACTGCCCTCGCATCATCCGATCCGTGGGGCTGCCATTGCCGCCCAAGTCGAGCTGCTGGTTCTGCCCCTTCCACCGCATGGACACCTGGATCGACATGCGCCGAGAGCGTCCCGACCTGTTCGCCAAGGCATGCGCTCTGGAAGACCTGCTCAACCAGCGGCGTGACACGTTGGGCAAGGACCACGTCTACCTCACCCGCCACGGCGCACCCCTGCGCCAAGTCGTTCCCGAGGGCATGGACACCCTGCCCTTCCCCGACGACAACGCCAGCTGCGATGGAGGGTGGTGCTACACGTGACCCCGACCAACGTCCTGCCACACGCCATCGCGGCCGCTCGCCGAGGGTGGCACGTGTTCCCGCTGCGCACCCGCGCCAAGCGGCCCGTGCGCACCTTCACCGACTGGGAGCGGCACGCCACCCGCGACGAGGACGCCATCCGTGCCTACTGGGGAGTCCACCCCGCCCACAACCTCGCCGTCGCGTGCGGTCCCTCGGGGCTGGTCGTGGTCGACCTCGACACCCCCAAGGACGGCGAGACCCCGCCGCCGGAGTGGGCGCGCCCCGGCATCACCGACGGGGCGGACGTGCTCGCCACGCTGGCCGAGAAGCACGCCGACGGCGACGTCTCGTTCCTCGACACGTTCACCGTGACCACACGCCGGGGTGGTATCCACCTGTACTACGCCGCGCCGGAGAACGTCGCCTACCGCAACACCTCCGGCCGGTTGGGGTGGCTGATCGACACCCGCGCCACGGGCGGGTACGTCGTCGGTCCCGGCTCCTACGTGGCCGACCCCGACGGGCGTGGCCCCTACACCGTCACCAACCCCGCCGACGTCACACCGCTCCCCGGATGGCTGGCGACCCTGCTGGAGCCCGCTCGGCGTCGCCCGGTCACCTCCGGACAGGTCCACCAGGAGCTCGCGCACCGCCCGGGGATGGCCCGGTACGTCACGCGGGCGCTGCGAGGCGAGGTGGACAAGGTCCTGTCCGCTCGGAAGGGGCAGCGCAACCACAACCTGAACCGGGCCGCGTTCGCTGTCGGCACCCTGGTCGGTGCGGGGATGCTCCCCAAGCACCTGGCAGAGGACACCCTCGAACAGGCCGGACTCCGCATCGGGTTGGATCCCTCAGAGGTGGACGCGACCGTGCGCAGCGGCATCCAGGCGGGGATCCGCCGCCCACGGGGAGCTGCCGCGTGATCCCCGCCGACGGCAACCAGGACGCCGAGCGAGGGTGGGACGCCCCCACCCCGCTCGGTGCCCGGGGTACCCCTCCTGCCTTCCCCGCCGATTGCCTGCCCGACTGGGTAGCCGCCTTCGTCAAGGCGGTCGCGGAGGAGACCCAGACCCCGGTGGACGCCGCCGGATGCGTCGCCCTGGCCGCGTTGTCCACCGCCGCCGGAGGACGCGCCATCGTCCAAGTCCGGGGCACCTACACCGAACCGGTCAACCTGTTCACCGTGGTCGCGCTGCCGCCCGCCTCCCGCAAGTCGGCCGTGTTCCGAGCGATCACCGCCCCGATCCTCAAGGTCGAAGCGGAGCTGACCGAGAGGATCAAACCGCAGATCGTAGAAGCGGAGCTGGCACGGGAGGTGGCCGCCGGGGTCGCAGACAAGGCCAAGGCCAAGGCCGTCTCCTCCAAGGGAGCCCCGGACGCGCTCGCGGACGCCTCGGACGCCGCTGCCGCGATCGACGACATCGAGATCCCGGTCATCCC
The DNA here is from genome assembly GCF_040660275.1 of Nocardiopsis sp. NPDC049922. Classification (NCBI taxonomy): domain Bacteria; kingdom Bacillati; phylum Actinomycetota; class Actinomycetes; order Streptosporangiales; family Nocardiopsidaceae; genus Nocardiopsis; species Nocardiopsis sp. NPDC049922. The sequence goes on from NZ_JBFAME010000035.1 coordinate 6,590, forward strand.
GCAGCTGGTCGCCGACGACGTCACCCCCGAGCGGGCCGCGTCCATCCTGTGCGACCAGGGCGGCAGGCTCGCCGTCCTGTCGGCGGAGGGCGGGATCTTCCAGATCCTCGCGGGCCGCTACTCCGGAGCGCCGAACTTCGACCTGTTCCTCAAAGGCCACGCCGGGGACATGCTGCGTGTCGACCGGCGAGACCGCACCGAGCACGTGGAGACAGCCGTTCTGACCCTCGGTCTGGCGGTGCAACCGGACGTGATCCGGGAGATCGCGACCGGCCCCGGGTTCCGAGGCAAGGGTCTGTTGGGGCGCTTCCTGTACGCGCTGCCCGAGTCCAACATCGGCACCCGCGACGTCGACCCGGACCCGGTTCCCGCCGACGTCGCCGCCACCTATGAGGAACGGCTGATGCGGATGGTGGTGCACCTGTTCGACTGGACCGACCCCATCCGTCTCCAGCTCTCACCGGAGGCCGACGCGCTTCGGCTCGACTACGCCCGCCGTTTGGAACCGCGGCTTCACCCCCGTACCGGGGACCTGGGGCACATGTCGGACTGGGCTGGCAAGTCCGTCGGCGCGATCGTGCGCATCGCTGCTCTGCTGCATCTGGCGGACAACCCGGTCGACGGCTACCGGCTCCCCATCGGGGGCGACACCATGGCTGCCGCGATCCGGATCGGGGAGTACTTCACCCGCCATGCCGAAGCCGCCTTCGATCACATGGGCGCCGACCCCGAGACGGAGCGCGCCCGCCTGGTCTTGGACTGGCTCCATCGCAAGAAACCCGCTCGCTTCACCGTCCGGGAGGCGTTCTCCGGGCTTCCGCGCGGCACCTTCCCGAAGGTCGCCGACGTCCACCCTGCCCTGGAACTGCTGGAGGGCTACGGCTGGATCGCGATGGAGCCCCCGCCTCCGCGCAACCCGAAGGGAGGACGTCCGCCCTCACCCGCCTACCAGGTTCACCCGCAGATCAGCGGCCCCGGCGCATAGCCGCCAAGCAACCGCCGGGACCGCACTTCCAGAAAGGAACTCCACTCATGACTGTCCGCGAGCTGCCGAAGCGGCTGTTCACCCTTACCGAGGCCGCGCACATCCTGTCGATGGGCCGCACCCGCCTGTTCGCCGAGATCCGCGACGGCCGACTCGCCACCGTCGGCACCGGCAAGAACCGGCGCGTGACCGCCGACGCCATCGACGCATACGTCGACCTGCTCAAACACGAGGCCGCCTAGCTTCCCGGGGCGCACGTCATCGGTGTGCGCCCCTCCCCAACTGGCTCGAATCGACAAGGAGAACAGACCGGACATGGGCAAGTCACAGCCCCAGGGCAAGAAGTCCAAGGCAGCGTCGGGGCAGGGCACCGTCTATTGGGATGAGGCGAAGGGGTGCTTCCGGGGAGAGATCTCCCTCGGTTACACGCCCTCGGGGAAGCGTCGCCGTCCGAAGGTCTACGGCCGCACCAAGACCGAGGTCCGGGACAAGCTCAAGGACCTGGTCAGGGAAGCCAAGTCCGGGGTGAAGTCGTCGGCGAACTACACGGTCGCCGACGCCGTGAACGACTTCCTCAAGCGCGGGCTCAAGGGCCGCTCGGAGGAGACCCTGAACAAGTGCCGCAACCTGGCGAACAAGCACGTCATCCCGGAGTTGGGCAAGGCCAAGCTCAAGGACCTGACCGCCGACGACGTGGACGACTGGTTGGAGGACAGGGCCGAACTGCTGGCTACCCGATCGCTCCGGGAGCTGCACGCGGTGCTGCGTCGCGCCATCGCCTTCGCCCAGAAGCGGGACAAGGTTCTGCGCAACGTCGCCGACCTGGTGGACACGCCCAAGGGCAAGGAGGGGCGTCCCAGCAAGGCCCTGACGCTCAACCAGGCCCAGGCGGTGCTGAGCGCCGCTGAGGGAACGCGGTTGTACGCCTACGTGGTGCTGTCCCTGATGACCGGAGTCCGCACCGAGGAAGCCCGGGCGCTGGTGTGGCCCCACGTTCACCTGGACCCGACCGGCGACATTCCTCCCCACGTGGAGGTCTGGCGTTCCGTCCGGGCCACGGGCGACACCAAGACGAAGAAGAGCCGCCGCACCCTCGCGCTGCCGGAGCCGGTCGTGGAGGCGTTGAGGGCGCACAAGGCCTCGCAGGAGACCGACCGGAAGGTGGCCGGAGAGAAGTGGGAGGAGAACCGGTTGGTGTTCTGCTCCCAGGTGGGGACCAAGCTCGACGCGGCCAACGTCCGGCGCGGCTTCCGCACGATCATCACGGAGTCCAGGATCGGCGGGAGCTGGACACCCCGGGAACTCCGGCACAGCTTCGTCTCGCTGATGTCGGAGAAGGGCGTACCGGTCGAGGAGATCGCGCGCCTGGTGGGCCACAGCAGCACCGCCACGACGGAGACGGTCTACCGGAAGGAACTCCGGCCGGTCATCACCAAGGGTGCTGAGGTGATGGGGAACCTCTTCGCCTGATCGCGGCCACGCCGGACCGCTGGCCCCCTATTTGGCCCCCAACGCAAAACGCCGGTTCCACTGGAACCGGCGTTTTGGCTGGTCGGGGTGGCGGGATTTGAACCCACGACCTCTTCGTCCCGAACGAAGCGCGCTGCCAAGCTGCGCTACACCCCGAAGCAACGCCCCCAAGTCTAGCGGACGCGCGGAGTGCTCGGGTACACCGTTTACGGGAACCGACGGGCCTGTCAGGACGCGGCGACGAGGTCCAGCAGCGACGCCTCCGGTCGGCAGCAGAACCGCACCGGCGCGTACGGCGACGTCCCCAGCCCGCCCGACACGTGCAGCCACGCGTCCTCGTACCGGTGCAGCCCCCACGCGCGGCGGCGGTCGATCCCGCAGTTCGTGACCAGCGTCCCGTAGAACGGCAGGCACAGCTGCCCGCCGTGCGTGTGTCCCGCGAGCAGCAGCTGGTACCCGTCGGCCTCGAACCGGCTCAGGTTGGCCGGTTCCGGTGAGTGCAGCAGCCCCACCCGAACGTCCGCGTGCGGGTCCGCCGGACCGGCCACGTCCTCGTACCGGTCCATCTTGATGTGCGAGTCGTGCACGCCCGCCAGCGCCACGTCCAACCCGCCCGCCTTGAGCGCGCCCCTGTGGTTGTTCAGGTCGAGCCACCCCGCGGCCGACATCGCCTCGCCCAGCTCACGCCAGGGAAGATCCGGCGTCCGGCGCTTGGCGTAGTCGGTCCGGCTCGTCCGCCACAGGTACCGCGCGGGGTTCTTCAGCTGCGGCGAGTACAGGTCGTTGGACCCGAACACGAACGCGCCCGGCCGGTCCAGCAGCGGCCCCAGCGCGTCGACGAACGGCCCCACCGCGTCCGCGTGCGCCAGCGAGTCCCCCGTGTTGACCACCAGGTCCGGCTCGTGCTCCGCCAGGCCGCGGATCCACTCGATGAGCATCCGCCGACCCGGGGTCAGGTGCGCGTCGGACAGGTGCAGGATCCGCAGCCGGTCGCTCCCCGGCGGAAGCAGCGGCAGCTCGTACCGCCGCAGCCGGAACCAGTTGCGCTCGATCACCGAGGCGTACGCGACACCGGCCACGCCGATCGCGCCCGTCACGGCGGCCGCGCGTCCGATCCGGCGCAGGACCCGTCCGCTGTCCGTTCCCATCCACACTCCTTCGTCGGTCGACTGATCATCTCAGCACGCGCGGTGCGCGTGTTCACAAACCGTTGGTCCGGCTGAAGGCCCCCGCCGTAGGATCGGTGCCATGTCCGAACTCAAAGACCGCCTCAAGAACGACCTGACCACCGCCATCAAGGCGCGTGACACGGTCCGCACCGGCACCCTGCGCATGGTCATCGCCGCCATCTCCACCGAGGAGGCGTCCGGAGCCACCCAGCGTTCCCTCGACGACGACGAGATCGTCAAGCTCCTCACCCGCGAGGCCAAGAAGCGCAGGGAAGCCGCCGAGGCGTTCGAGAAGGGCGGCCGGGCCGACCAGGCCGCCGCCGAGCGGGCCGAGAACGAGGTCATCTCCGAGTACCTTCCGGCGCAGCTCTCCGACGAGGAGCTCGCCCAGCTGGTCACCGCCGCCATCGCCGAGACCGGCGCCGAGGGCCCGCGCGCGATGGGGCAGGTCATGAAGGCGGTCGGCCCTCGCGTCGCCGGTCGGGCCGAGGGCTCCCGGGTGGCCGCCGAGGTCAAGCGCCAGCTGGCCTGAGGCCGGACCGCGCACCCGAACGGGCGGGGGCGGAGGCGGCGCGCCGCCTCCGCCCGCGGTTCATCGGGACGACTCCTCGTCTGACGGGAAGGGCGTCATCGGCTGAACCGGGAACCACGTCTCGTTCTCGGTCGGCGGGGCGACGGCGCCGCCCCGGCTCAGGAAGACGTTCACCGTGGCGCCCTCGGGCAGCCGCGTGCCCGGGTCCGGGTTGACCGCCGCCACGGTGCCCTCGGGCTGCGGTGAGCGGATCCGGCTCCCGGACACGTTCACCTGGTACCCGGCGGCACGCAGGGCCGCCACCGCGGCGTCCTCGCCCATCCCGATCACGTCGGGCACGCCGCCCTCGTCACTGGCCGGGCTGGGCTCCTCCGTCTCCCGGGGCTGCCGGGGCGGGGCCGTGGAACCGAACTCGGAGGGCGCCGAGGCCAGCTGCTCGACCTCCAGGCCCTCGTGGGCGTCCCGCATCGTGTCCTGCCAGATCCGACCCGGGATCGTCGCGCCGTAGACCACCCCGTAGTAGCGGTCGCCGATGGTGACGTTGCGCAGCGGGTACTGCTGCGGGCCGCGCGGGTCGCCGACGAAGATGGAGCTGGCCATCTGCGGGGTGATGCCCGCGAACCAGGCCGCCGCCGAACCGTCGGTGGTGCCGGTCTTGGCGCCCGCCGGCCGGCCGATGCCCAGGCCGGTGGTGGTGCCGCCGTTGAAGGTCTGCGACAGCAGGAAGGCGACACCGTCGGCGACGTTCTCGTCGAGCCGCCGCTCGCAGTCCGGCTCCATGTCGATGGTCGTGTCGGCCTGCTTGTCCACGATCCGGGTGATCGCCTGCGGCTCGCAGTAGATCCCGCCCGAGGCGAAGGTCGCGTAGGCGTTGGCGACGCGCAGCGGCGAGACCTCCTCACTGCCCAGGGTGAAGCTGTTGTTGGCCAGCGTGCGCTCGTTCTCCCTGAACTGCGTGCCGTCGGCCCGCCGCAGTCCGAGGTTCTCCGCCATCTCGATCACGTCGCACAGGCCCACCCGTCTCTGGAGCTGCGCGAAGTAGGTGTTCGAGGAGGCGCGCGTCCCCGAGATCATGTTGTGCACGCCCTCGTTGCTGTCCCCGGCGTTCGCCACGTTCCAGGGCTGGAGGGAGCCGCCGTTGCAGGCGCGCTGCCCGGTCACCGTGATGCTGGCGGGTGCGGGGAAGGAGGTGCCGAACGGCAGCCCCTCGTCCAGGGCGGCGGCCAGCGTGATCGGCTTGAAGGTCGACCCGGCCTGGAATCCCGTGCTTCCGCCCCGGTCGAAGTCGGTGGCGAAGTTGATCGAGGTCTCGCCGAGCTGGCTCTCGTCCGGGCCGTAGTTGCGGCTCTGCATCATGCCGAGGATGTGGCCGGTGCCCGGCTCGATGATGACCTGCGCGGCGACCTTGCGGGACTCGTTCTCCCGGGGCACCCACTCGTCTACGGCCTCCTGGCCGGCGCGCTGCGCCTGCGGGTCGAGGGTGGTGTGGATCTCCAGCCCGGCGGTGCGCAGCCAGCGCGCCCGTTCGGTCTCGTCGGAGCCGAACCGCTCGTCCGTCTCGATCTCCCGGATCACGTAGTCGCAGAAGAACGGCTGGTCGCTGGGGACGCAGCCGTTGGGCGGGGTGTCCAGGTCCAGGTCCATGTCCTCCTGTTTGGCCTCGTCGGCCTCCGCCCGGGTGATCGCCCCGGTGGCGACCATCCGGTCGAGCACCACGTTGCGCCGCTCGATGGTCTGCTCGGGGTAGAAGCGGGGGTTGTACAGGTAGGGGTAGCGGACCAGGCCCGCGATCGTGGCGGCCTGGTGCAGCTCCAGCTCGCTCGCGGACACCTGGAAGAAGTGCTGGGCGGCCGACTCGACCCCGTAGGCGCCGTCGCTGAAGTAGGCGATGTTGAGGTAGCCCTCGAGGATCTCGTCCTTGGTCATCCGCTGCTCCAGGGCCACGGCGTAGCGCAGCTCCCGGATCTTGCGGGCGATGGTCTCCTCGCGGGCGTGCTCCAGCTCCTCCTGCGAGGTGGCCGCCTCGATCTGGACGTTCTTCACGTACTGCTGGGTGATCGAGGAGGCGCCCTCGACGTCACCGTTGAGGGTCCGGACGGCGGCGCGGAGGGTGCCGGAGATGTCGATGCCGCCGTGGTCGTAGAACCTGGCGTCCTCGATGGCGAGGATCGCGTCGATCATGACCGGGGAGACGTCCTCGATCTCGACCAGCTCACGGTTCTGGTCGAAGATCTCCGCGATGACGTCGCCCTCGCGGTCGTAGATCGTGGAGCGTTGCGGAGGGGGAGGCGTCTCCAACTGGCTCGGCATCTCGAGGAACCCGTTGGCGACGTTCCTCGCCGTGATGCCGATACCGCCGAGTGCCGGGAGGGCGAGCGCCGCCACGAGGAGACCCGCGATGGCGCCGACGACGACGAGTTGACCGATTCTTTGCAGCAATGTCCCCTGACCCACCCCATCAGACTAAGTGACCACGAACGCTCGAACAGGTGTGATGTGGAACGGAGGGTGCGTGACCGTGTCGAATCGCCCGTCGGGGGTCCGGGCGAATCCTCTGAGCCATCCTGTCACGCCTAACGCCCCCGAACGGGGGGACGGTTCCGCCCTCCCGGGTCCCTGGCGTCCGACCCCTTGCGGCACTCCCCGAGGGATTCGGGAAGGGCCCTACGTGGTGGGACGCAGCGCGGGCGGACAGGGTTCGCGTCCCCGGGTGTCCGGAATCATACGATCCGATAACGGGCCGACCCCGGGCCCGCGGCGTCATGCTCCCCAGCCGTGCGCCGGAGTCCCCCGCGGTTCCCGGCTATCCGTCGGCCAGCGCCGCCCCGATGGTCCGCAGCGCCGCGAGGTCGTGCACGTCCTCCGGAAGTGCGGCCACCTCCGCCACACGGATCCCCCGGTGCTTCGACAGCATCCGGTCCCGCAGGCGCGCCTCGTGTTCCCGGGTGCGCACGCGCTCCGCGTGCAGCCGCAGCGCCGCCGACGCCAGCGGATGGGTTCCCGCGCCGCGCAGCACCGCCTCCGCGTCGGCCGCCTCCGCCGCCGTGAGCCGTCGGCCCGCCCCGTCGGGGAGGGGGTGGGCGCGGTTGACCACCAGGCCCGCCAGGGGCATGGAGTCGCTGGCCAGGCGGTCGACGAAGTAGGACGCCTCCCGCAGGGCGTCGGTGTCGGGCACCGCCACCACCACGAACGCCGTCCCGGGCGCCTGGAGCAGCCGGTAGGTGCGCTCCGCGCGGGCCTGGAACCCGCCGAAGACCGTGTCGAAGGCGGCCACGAACGAGCGCAGGTCGTCGAGGAGCTGGGCGCCCACCACCTTGTTCACGGCCGACGTCACGAGGGAGAATCCGGCGCCCAACAGCCGGAACGCGCCGGTGCTCGCCGGGGCGCTGAGGAATCTGATCAGCCTGCCGTCCAGGAACCTCCCGAGCCGTTTGGGGGCGTCGAGGAAGTCCAGGGCCGACCGGCTGGGCGGTGTGTCCACCACGATCAGGTCCCACGCGCCCGACTGCCGGAGCTGGCCCAGCTTCTCCATCGCCATGTACTCCTGCGTGCCGGAGAAGCTGGTGGAGAGCGTCTGGTAGAAGGGGTTGGCCAGGATCTGACGCGCGCGTTCGGGGTCGGCGTGCTCCTCGACGACCTCGTCGAAGGTCCGCTTCATGTCGAGCATCATCGCGTGCACGGTGCCCCGGGTCCCCTCGGGGAGCGGCACCGGTCGCGGGGTGTTGTCCAGCGACTCCATCCCCAGGGACTGGGCCAGCCGCCGGGCGGGGTCCACGGTGATCACCACCGCGTGCCGTCCCCGTTCGGCCGCGCGCAGACCCAGCGCCGCGGCGGTGGTGGTCTTGCCGACCCCGCCCGCGCCGCAGCACACGACGATCCGCGTCGTCGGGTCGTCGAGCAGCGCGTCCACGTCCAGGCGCGGCGCGTTCGGGCCGTTCCCCCCGGTCGTGGCGCTCACCGTCCCATCCCCTGTTCCGCGAGCGTGTCCGCCAACCCCTCCAACGCCGACCGGTCCACGCCGCCCTCCAGGTAGGGCAGGTCGACCATCGGCCGACCCAGGTCGGCGAGCCGTTCGCGGGTCCGGCGCTCCAGGCCCACGCGCAGCGCGTGCGCGCGGACCTCGGCGGCCAGGGCGGCGGCGAGGTCGTCGGCGCCGGCGAGCCCCGCGGCCTTGAGGCCCGCGACCAGCTCGTCCCCGTCCAGGTCCCCGCGGGCGGCGGCGGTCAGGTCGGCCTCCTCCAGCAGGGGCGGGCGCACCATGTTCACGACCACGGAGCCGACCCGCAGCCCCAGCGCGTCGATCTCGGCGATCCCGTCCCGGGTCTCCTGGGCGGGCATCTCCTCCAGCAGCGTCACGAAGTGCACCACGGTCCGGGGAGAGCGGATCACCCCCATGACCTTGTCCGCGTGGTTGCGGATCGGGCCGACCCGGGCCAGCCCGGCGACCTCGGTGTTGACGTTGAGGAACCGCCCGATCCGTCCGGTGGGCGGCGCGTCCATGACGACGGCGTCGTAGTGGAAGGGCGCGGAGGCGGGGGCGGCGGACCGGCGGCGGGTCCCCGCGCGGCGGCGCACGGCCTCGGTGGCCTTGCCGGTCAGCAGGACGTCGCGCAGCCCGGGGGCGATCGTGGTCGCGAAGTCGACGGCGCCCAGCCGGTTCAGCGCCTGCCCGGCGCGTCGCATGCCGTAGAACAGCTCCAGGTACTCCAGCAGCGCGGACTCGGCGTCGGCCGCCAGGACGCACACCCGGCCGCCGCCGGGCACCGGGATCAGCTCCCGTTCCCCGTAGGGCAGCGGTGGTTCGCCCAGGAGGGTGGCCACGCCCTGCCGTCCCTCGACCTCGACCAGGAGCACCCGGCCGCCGCGCGAGGCCAGCGTCAGGGCCAGTGCCGTCGCCACCGTGGTCTTACCCGTTCCGCCCTTGCCGGTGACGATGTGCAGTCGTGCCCCGGCACGGGATCCCCGAGGGCGCCCCGGTCCGAACTCAGCCTCGCTCACTCCACGGAGTCTACGTCCGCGTCAACCCTCGCGACCGGAGACGGAGGCGGAGCCGTGTCGGGGCCCCGGCGGAGGACGCGGCCGACCCGGCGGGTGAGTAAGGTGGCGGCGTTGACGTGCGGCCACGCCACGCCCCGGCGGGCCGCCGGTATCCGATGGGGGAGTTCATCATGACCAAGTGGGAGTACCAGACGGTGGCCCTGCTGTCGCACGCCACCAAGCAGATCCTGGACAACTGGGGTGCGGACGGCTGGGAGCTCGTCTCCGTCGTGCCCGCCCCCCTTCCCGAGGGCACCGACCCGCGCAACCAGCAGTACGTCGCCTACATGAAGCGAGAGCTCTGATGGCCGCCACCCCCGAGGAGCGCATCGCCGAACTGGGGCTGTCCCTCCCCGACGTCGTTCCCCCGGTCGCCTCGTACACGCCGACGGTGCGCACCGGAGACCACGTGTACGTGTCCGGTCAGGTTCCCTTCGTCGACGGCGCGCTGCCCGCCACGGGCAAGGTCGGCGCGGAGGTCACCCCGGAGACCGCCAAGGAGCTGGCCGCCCGGTGCGCGCTGAACGGCGTCGCGGCCGTCCGCGCCGAGATCGGCGACCTGTCCAGGGTGGTCCGCGTCGTGAAGCTGACCGGCTTCGTGGCGAGCACACCGGACTTCACCGGCCAGCCCGGCGTGATCAACGGCGCCAGCGACCTCATCGGCGAGATCTTCGGTGACGCCGGGGTCCACGCGCGCAGCGCGGTCGGTGTGGTCGCCCTGCCCCTGGACGCGCCGGTCGAGGTCGACATGATCGTCGAGGTCCGCTGACCGGCTGGTCCGACCCCCACTGACCGGTCGCCGACCCGTCCCACGACCACCCAGCACGACCACCGAGACAGGAGGGCGCGCCGATGTCCGAGCGTTCCGCGCCGAAGGGCGTCGCCGAACCCAGGCCCGCCGCCACCGTGATGCTGCTCCGGCGCGCGGCGGCCGGAGCCGACGGCGTCGCCGGGGAGCCCGGCATGGAGGTCCTCCTCATGCGCAGGGTCCGGTCCATGGGGTTCGCCCCGGGCGCCTACGTCTTCCCGGGAGGCCGGGTGGACGAACGCGACGCCGACGGCGACCTGCCGTGGACGGGCCCGTCCCCCGACGCGTGGGCGGGGATCCTGGGCACGGACGTGCGGATGGCGCGCGCCCTGGTGTGCGCGGCGGTCCGGGAGACCTTCGAGGAGACCGGCGTTCTCCTGGCCAGTGAACCCGAGGTGGCCGGTGAGCCGGTCATCACCCTCGACACCGGCACGGAGGAGTGGGAGCGCGACCGCCTGGGACTGGTCGACCGCTCCCGCTCCTTCACCGAGGTGCTCTCCCGGCGCGGTCTGGTCGTGCGGACGGAGTGGCTGCGGGCCTGGTCGCGGTGGATCACGCCGAGGGTGGAGCCGCGCCGCTTCGACACCTGGTTCTTCGCCGCCGAACTCCCGCCCGGCCAGGAGTCCCGGCACGTCGGCGGGGAGGCCGACCTCACCCGCTGGACGGACCCGTCGGACGCGGCCGCCGCGTGGGAGGCGGGACGCATGCCGATGCTGCCGCCCACCGTCGTCTCCTGCCGGGAGCTGGCCGCCTGCCGCACCCTCGAAGGTGTACGGACGGCGCGACGGGATATCGTCCCCATTGAACCGGACGTTCGGGATGTCGGCGGTCAGATCCGGATCGTGACCCCGGACGGGGCCCACTACCCCCTCCCGAAGCCCAACGCGACCCCCTGAGGGACCCCACGTCACGGTGGGGCCCGCACCGGTGCGGACGGACGCGCCGCCCCCCGTGGCCGTTCCCCTCCGGACCGGTCCGGCCCCTGCGAGCGAAGCGAGGTGCGATGAGGATCGACGGTTCCGGGACGCTGCGCGCCACCTGCGTGCTGTGCCCCAACCCCGGCCCGATGACGTTGGAGGGAACCAACACCTGGATCCTGAGGGAACCGGGCGCGCGCGGCGTGGTGGTCGTCGACCCCGGCCCGCACGACGAACGACACCTGGAGCGGGTGGCGCGGACCGTGCAGGAACAGGGCGCTCAGGTCCTCATGGCGATCGTGACCCACCGGCACCCGGACCACACCGAGGGCAGCCGCTACTTCTCCGAGCTGACGGGCGCCCCCGTGCACGCGGTCGACCCGGACATGCGCGTCGGCGGGGCCGGGCTGGTCGACGGCGAGGTGCTCACCGTGGACGGGCTGGCGGTGCGCGTGATCGCGACGCCGGGGCACACGGACGACTCGGTCTGCCTCCTGGTGGAGTCCGACAACGCGCTGCTGACCGGGGACACGGTGCTGGGTCACGGGACCCCGGTGATCGACGGCGACGACGGGCTCGGCCCCTACATGGAGTCGCTGTACCGACTGCGGGAGATCGCGCGCGAGCACCAGGTGCGCACCCTGCTCCCGGGCCACGGCCCGATCCTGTCCTCGCCGCTGTCGGTGCTCAGTTCCTACATCGACCACCGCGAGTCCCGCCTGGAGCAGGTGCGCACGGCGGTCCGGGCGGGCGCGACCCGGGTGGCGGAGATCGTCGACCGGGTCTACCCGGACATCTCCGAGCAGATCCGCGGAGCCGCGAGCTCGTCGGTGCGGGCGCAGCTGCGCTACCTGGCGGTGCGCGGTGAGCTGCCCGCCGAGCTGGAGGTCTGAGGAGTTCGCGGGGCTTCCCCGGGCTTTCCCGGTGCGCGGGGCCCCGCCGGTGACGCCTCGCTGCTCGTGCCAGCGGCGGTGGTTACCGATCGCTCCCCCCGATGACTGTCGATCGCGTGCGGCGATCGCCTCCGATCGGG
>NZ_JBFAME010000036.1:0-17150 GCF_040660275.1 Nocardiopsis sp. NPDC049922
CCCACCACCCCCCCCCGCCCCCCCCCCCGCGGTGGGGGGGGCTGCGGCCCCCGGGGGGGGGGGGGGGGGGGGGGGGCCCCCCCCCCCCCCGCCCCTCCACAGTCCTAGACGCCCTTGGCGAGGCTCTGGCTGGTCTCCACCCACGCCGCCAGCGCCCGCTCGGCGGCGCCGCTGTCCACCGCGGCGGCGGCGCGCTCGTAGCCCGCGCGCACGGACTCCACCAGGGAGTCGCCGACACCGTCCACGGCCGCCAGCGCCGCGCCCGCGTTGAGCAGGACCGCGTCCCGGACCGGCCCCAGCCGGCCCGCCAGCAGGTCGCGCACCGCCTGAGCGTTGAACTCCACGTCGCCGCCGCGCAGCGCGTCGGGTGTGGAACGCTCGATGCCCAGGTCCGCCGGGTCCAACCGCTCCCTCCGGGCCGCGCCGTCACGGACCACCCACACCGTGGACGTGGTGGTCGTGGTCAGCTCGTCCAGGCCGTCGTCCCCGCGGAACACCAGGGCCGAGGAGCCGCGACCGGCGAACACGCCCGCGATCACCTCGCACATGCGCGCGTCGAACACCCCGATGGCGGACGTGGTGGGCCGCGCCGGGTTGGTCAGCGGGCCCAGGAAGTTGAACACCGTGGGCACCGCCAGTTCACGGCGCGGCTTGGCGGCGAAGCGCAGCGAGGGGTGGAACAGCGGGGCGAAGCAGAAGGTGATGCCCGCCTCCTCCGCGACCCGGGCGGTGAGCTCCGGGGGCAGGTCCAGCACCACGCCCAGCCGCTCCAGCACGTCGGCGGTCCCACAGGACGAGGAGGCCGCCCGGTTGCCGTGCTTGACCACGCGCGCGCCCGCCGCCGACGCCACGATCGCGGCCATCGTCGACACGTTCACGGTGTGCGCGCGGTCGCCGCCGGTCCCGACGATGTCCAGGGTCGGTCCGGGCACGCTGATCCGGACGGCGTTGTCGAGCATGCCCCTGGCCAGACCGGTCACCTCGGACACGCTCTCGCCCTTGGCCCGCAGCGCGATGGCGAATCCGGCGATCTGGGCGTCGGTCGCCGAGCCGGCCATGATCTCGTTCATCGCCCACTCGGTGTCGGCGGCGCTGAGCGTCTGACCGTCCAGGAGAGCGGTGATCAGGTGGGACCAGGTCCGTTCGGTGACGGCGGACGCGCGGTCGGCGGGGTTGTCGGGCTTGGTGTTCATCGCTTCTTCGACTCCACGGTGCGTACGGGCATGGGGCGCGACGGGACGGCGGCACGCCGAGGCACCGGCTCCGTCGTCGGTCAGCGCCCGAGGGGACGGGATCGGGCGCGGCCACGCCATCGCCCGGTGTCCGCACCGTGGTTGAGCGCACCGCGCACGACGGAACGCCGACGCATCTCCCTGTCGGCGTTCTGACGGTCGCTCAGTGTCGCGCGGTGGCCCACCGGGTCACCCGCTGAGGGCGGCGGCGCGCTGACGCATCAGCTCCGCCAGGGACTCGGCCAGCGCGACGGGGTCGATCGGGTGGCTGACCACCTGGTCGGCCTGCGACCAGGTCGCGAGCCAGCCGTCGTCGCGGCGGCCCACCAGGAGCAGGACCGGCGGGCAGCGGAAGATCTCGTCCTTGACCTGGCGGCACAGACCCATGCCGCCGACCGGGGCGGCCTCGCCGTCGAGGATGGCCACGTCGATCCGCTCCGAGGGGTCGGTCGCCTCCAGCCCGCGGATCACGACGGGCGCGGTCGCGCACTCGACCAGCTCCACCCGGGGCACGTCGGCGGCCGGGCGGCGCCCGATCGCCATCCGCACCTGTTCGCGGGTCTCGGCCTTGTCGCTGTAGACCAGCACGCGCATCCGGGCGTCCGTGTCCGTACCGCTGACCACCATCGCGCAACCGTCCCATCACGTCGGTCCTCGGCCGCCGTCGAGGGGGCGCGGCCGGGGCGTTCGTTGGCTGTGTCGTGTCCGACTCTATTGCCTCGCGGTCCCGGTGCCCAGAGTCCCCGGGAGGCCGGGGACGGGGCTGAGACCTTCGACACCCCCAGGATGCCAGCACTCCGAGGGGAGCGGCCCACACGTCCCGCGCGCGGCGTTGTGCAACGGTGACCTTTTCGATACCCGCGCGTTGGCGGAGGGCGGTTGCGGCGGATTCCATGCGGGTACGGATCGCCTCAGTCGCCCCGGAACCGCGCCTGTCGGCCGTGTTCGGCGGGTCGCTGCCGCGCGGTCGGCGGCCGAGTCGGTACAGTAACGCCCGAGTCACGGTGAACGCCCCGGTCCGGGGCGCTTGGAGGGTCGATACCCGTACTGATCCGCCCCCTTACGGGGGGTCGAGTACGGGTCTCCGCGAGATGCCGTAATAATGCTCCCGTGGCGACAGCAACCGCGAACCTCAAAACAACACCGACACCAGAGCATGGTGTGGCGAAGCGTCCTGACCTGGTCAGCGTTGGCACCATCGTGTGGCTCGCCAACGAGCTCATGTTCTTCGCAGCGCTGTTCGCGATGTACTTCACCATCCGATCGGTGACGAACGGCAACCCCGAGCTGGGTCCGTGGCCGGACACGCACCTCAACGTGCCGTGGGCGACCGCGATCACCGTGGTGCTCGTGGCTTCGAGCTTCACCGCGCAGGCCGGCGTCTGGGCCGCCGAGCGCGGTGACGTCAAGAAGCTGCGCGCGTGGTTCTTCCTGACGTTCTTCATGGGCCTGTTCTTCGTTCTCGGACAGGCCTACGAGTACTACGTGCTCATCGCGCACGAGGGCCTGACTCTCCAGTCCAGCGCCTACGGGTCGATGTTCTACCTGACCACGGGCTTCCACGGGCTTCACGTCACCGGTGGGCTGTTGGCGTTCCTCATCATGCTGGGACGCACGTACGCCGCGAAGCGCTTCACCCACCAGCAGGCGACCAGCGCGATCGTCGTGTCCTACTACTGGCACTTCGTCGACGTCGTCTGGATCGCTCTGTTCTTCACCATCTACTTCATCCAGTAACCCGAAACGGGGAAACCGTGAAATGGATTACCGCGCGGCGACGGCATCCCCTGGCGGGGTATGTCGTCGTCATCCTCGCGCTAGCCCTGTTCGGGGTGGGGTACGCCGCACTGGCCCCCACCCCCGACCAGGCGCAGGCGCAGACCCTCGCCGCTGACGCGCCGTCCCCCGAGGACGTCGACGTCGCCGAGGGCCGGCAGATCTTCGACCAGACGTGCGCCACGTGCCACAACTACGACGGGTCCGGCATGGTGGCCGAGGACGGCACCGTCCAGGGCCCGGACCTGCGCGAGGTCGGCCCCGCGGCGATCGACTTCCAGGTCAGCACCGGCCGTATGCCGTCGTCGAACCCGGACACGCAGATGCCGCGCAAGCCCATGGCCATGTCCGACGAGGACCTGGCCAACCTGATCGCGTACTACGACGCGGAGATCAGGGACGGCCAGAGCGGCGCGGAGATCCCGTACCACGTCCCGGACCTCGCCCCCCAGCGAGACGACTTCCGGGTCAACCGCGCCGACTTCGACTCCGAGGAGGAGTACGACGAGGCCGTCGAGGAGTCCGAGGCCGAGTACGAGGCCGCGCTCGAGGAGTTCGAGGCCGAGTACGAGGAGTACATCGCCGGCGCCGAGGACACCGAGATGGGCATGAAGCTGTACCTGACCAACTGTGCGCACTGCCACAGCTGGTCCGGTGCCGGCGGCGCCCTCACCGACGGCCGGTGGGCCCCCGAGATCCACGACGCCACCCCGCGCGAGATCTACGAGGCCATGGTCACCGGCCCCGGCGCCATGCCGATGTTCTCCGACACGGTCATCACGTCCGACGAGAAGCAGGAGCTGATCTCGTACGTGAAGACCCTGCAGGACGAGCCGAACGCCGGTGGCGTCTTCGACCTGGCGCGCGTCGGTCAGGTCGCCGAGGGCCTCATCTCCTGGACCATCGGCCTGGCCCTGATCATCGCCTGCGCGATCTGGATCACCGCGAAGCAGCGTGCACATGACTGAGAACAACAACAACGACAACACCGAGGCCGGAGCCGACGGTCCCGAGCGCGTGCTCGGTACCCCGTCCTCCGAGGCCGAGGAGAGCGTGGTCTCCAGCGCCTCCGCCGAGGCCGAGCACGAGGGCCCCTACCCGGCCTCCGAGACCCACGCGCAGCCGGAGGAGGTCCAGCGCCGGGGTGAGAGGATCGCCTCGCTGTGGTTCGTCATCGCCTTCCTGGGCGGTGTCGGCTTCCTGGTCTCCTACTACCTGTTCCCGCCGAACGCGGCGGACGTCCCGGCGATCGCTGACCCGCAGATCGGCCAGTACTCGAACATGCTCCTCGGCGGCACGCTCGCCCTCGCGCTGTTCGGCATCGGCGCCGGGATGACGGTGTGGGCGCGCCAGGTGATGCCCCACTACGAGGTCTCCTCGCCCTACGACGACCTGCCCTCCAGTGACGCGGAGAAGGGCTCCTTCGGCGACTTCTTCATGAAGAGCGCCGACGAGAGCGGCTTCACCAGGCGCCCGCTGATGCGGAGGACGCTCATCGCGGCCATGCTGCCGCTGGGCCTGGCCCCGATCGTGCTGCTGCGCGACACGGGCCCCCTGCCCGGCGACAAGCTCAGGGACACGCCCTGGGCGGAGGGCGTGCGCATGGTGGTCGAGGGCACCGACCGGTTCATCCGCGCCGAGGACCTGGAGGCCGAGCCCAACGGCATGATCAGCGCGCTGCCCTACGTCGCGCACGAGGGCGGTCACGGTGAGGGCGGCCACGGCGAGGGCGAGGGAGAGGGTGAGTCCGAGCGGTACGCGGAGAACTACCACCTCAGCCTGAACGACAAGGCCAAGTCCGTCATCCTCCTGATCAAGATCCCGGAGGGCGACTACAAGTCGGGCATGACCGAGACGGTCGAGGGGCAGGACGAGCCGCGGATCAACTGGACGCACAACGGCATCGTCGCCTACTCCAAGATCTGCACCCACGTGGGTTGCCCGGCGGCGCTGTACGAGCGCACGACGCACCGCATCCTGTGCCCGTGCCACCAGTCGACCTTCGACGCGGCCAACGCCGCCGAGGTCGTGTTCGGTCCGGCGCACCGTCCCCTGCCGCAATTGCCGATCGGCGTCGACGACGAGGGCTACCTGGTCGCGACGGGCGACTTCACCGAGCCGCCCGGGCCGACGTTCTGGGACTACGCGAAGGACTAGTCGATGAGTAAGACCACGCAAGCACCCAAGGCGCTGCGCGGCGTCGGCAACTTCATCGACGACCGCTTCCACCTCGCCAAGACCGGTGAGAAGAACCTCCGCAAGGTCTTCCCGAACCACTGGTCGTTCATGCTGGGCGAGATCGCGCTGTACTCGTTCATCATCCTGCTCGTCACGGGTGTCTTCCTGACCCTGTGGTTCAAGCCGAGCATGGCGGAGATCGTCTACGACGGCTCCTACGAACGCCTCCAGGGCGTCGAGATGAGTGAGGCCTACGCCTCGACCCTGTTCATCGACTTCGACGTCCGCGGCGGGTTCCTCGTCCGGCAGATCCACCACTGGGCCGCGCTGATCTTCGTGGCCTCGCTGGTGGTGCACATGCTCCGTGTGTTCTTCACCGGTGCGTTCCGCAAGCCGCGCGAGATCAACTGGCTGATCGGCGTCGGAATCTTCACGATCGCCATCGTCGAGGGCCTCTTCGGCTACTCGCTGCCGGACGACCTGCCCTCCGGCATGGGCGTGCGCATCCTCCAGGGTGTGATCATGGCCCTGCCGCTGGTCGGCAGCTACATCTCGATGTTCCTGTTCGGCGGGGAGTTCCCCGGCGATCTGATCATCCCGCGCCTGTACATGCTGCACATCCTGCTGCTGCCGGCTCTGCTGCTCGCGCTGATCGCGGCGCACTTCATGATCCTGTGGCACCAGAAGCACACGCAGTACCCGGGCACGGGCAAGACGAACAAGACCGTGGTGGGAACGCCCATGTTCCCCGGCTTCGCGGTCAAGGCGGGCGGGTTCTTCTTCTTCACGTTCGCCGTGGCCGCCGGCCTCGCCGCGTTCGTGCAGGTCAACCCGATCCACCTGTTCGGGCCGTTCACGCCGACCTCCATCACCTCCGGTCTCCAGCCGGACTGGTACATGGGCTTCCTGGAGGGGGCGCTGCGGATCTTCCCGAACACGTTCGACTTCCAGATCTTCGGCTACGCGGTTCCCACCGCGGTCCTCGTCCCGGGCCTGGGCCTCATGGGTCTGCTCTTCGGCGGCCTGGCCGCCTGGCCGTTCCTGGAGGCGTGGATCACCGGCGACCGGCGTCCGCACAACGTGGCCGACCGGCCGCGCAACGCCCCGGTCCGCACCGGTCTGGGCGTCGCGGGCGTCACCGCCTACGGCGTCCTCTGGCTCGCCGGGTCGAACGACATCCTGTCGGAGACGTTCTCGATCGAGCTGTACGTCACCACGTACATCTTCCGTGCGGCGATCATCGTCGGCCCGGTCATCGCGTTCATCGTCACCAAGCGGATCTGCCTGGGTCTGCAGCGGCGTGACCGCGAGACCCTGGAGCACGGGTACGAGAGCGGCGTCATCCAGCAGCTGCCCAGCGGTGAGTTCATCGAGGTCCACAAGGAGAGCTCCCAGGACACGGTGGACGCGCTGCTGAGCAAGCCGACGATCTCCTCGACCGCCCTGGGCGAGGAGACCGACGACAAGGGCGTCGAGAGCCCCGGCAAGCGCAAGGCCATGGGCAGGCTCCGCCGAGCCCTGGCGCACTGGTACACGAAGGACTACGTGTCCTTCGAGGGTGTGGAGCCGCACAGCGGTCACCACCTGCACCACTCCGCCGAGGCGGAGAAGGAGTCCGCGGCCCACTAGGGGCGCGCACCGCACACCACGGGCCCGGCCGGATCCACGGCCGGGCCCGTCGTGTGTCCGGGGCCATGCCGTGTGCCGGGGCCGCGGACGACGAGAGAGGGAGCCGGCCGCCCCCGGGGGACGGCCGACTCCCTCTCTCAGCGCAGGAGGATCACACGTTGTAGATCTCGTCGATCTCCCGGCTCCAGCTCTTGCTCACCACGTGGCGCTTGACCTTCATGGAGGCCGTCAGCTGACCGCTCTCCTCGGTGAAGTCGCTGGGCAGGATGCGGAACTTCTTGATCGCCTCGGCCTTGGAGACGGCCTGGTTGGCGTGGTCCACGGCCTCCTGGACGGCGGCGTTGAGGTCCGGGTCCTCGGTGAGGTCGGCGATCTCGCCGGTCTTGCCCTTGGCGGACTTCCACTGCTCGAACGACTCGGGGTCGATCGTGACCAGGGCGGCGATGAACTTGCGGTTGTCGCCGACGACCATGCACTGGCTGACGAGGGCGTGGGCCCGGATACGGTCCTCCAGGACGGCCGGGGCGACGTTCTTGCCGCCCGCCGTCACGATGATCTCCTTCTTGCGCCCGGTGACGCTGAGGAAGCCGTCGTCGTCGAGGGTGCCGAGGTCACCGGTGCGGTAGAAGCCGTCCTCGGTGAACGCCTCCCGGGTGGCCTTCTCGTTGTCCCAGTAGCCGACCATGATGTGGTCGCCCTTGGCGAGGATCTCGCCGTCCTCGCCGATCCGCGCGGTGGTGCCGGGCAGGGGCTGGCCGACCGTGCCGATCTTGTTGAAGCCGGGGCTGTTGACCGTGGTGGGCGCGGTGGTCTCGGTGAGGCCGTAGCCCTCGATGATGGTCAGGCCCGCGCCGCGGAAGAAGTGCCCGAGACGTTCGCCGAGGGCGGACCCGCCGGAGACGGCGTACCGGCACTGGCCGCCGAGCCGGTCCATGAGCTTGCCGTAGACGAGCTTCTTGAACACGGCGTGCTTGAGCTTGAGGCCGAACGGCACCTGGCCGGTGGCCAGGGCCTTGCTGTAGTCGATCGCGGTGTCGGCGGCCGCGCCGAAGATCTTGCCCTTGCCCTCGGCGGTGGCCTTCTGCTCGGCCTTGGTGAAGACCTTCTCGAAGACGCGGGGGACGGCGAGGATGAAGGTGGGCTTGAAGACGCCGAACTGGTCGACCAGCTCGGGGCCCGTCGACGGGAAGTGCCCCAGGACCGCCTTGCCCTCGATGACCATGACCTGCACGAACCGTGCGAACACGTGCGCGAGGGGGAGGAAGAGCAGGGTGGAGGGGTGCGGCGTCTCCGTGAGGATCTGCTTGGCCGGCCCCGCCAGCGCCGAGTGGGCGATGAACAGGAAGTTGCGGTGGGTCAGCTGACAGCCCTTGGGGCGGCCGGTGGTCCCCGAGGTGTAGATGAGGGTGGCGATGTCGTCGACCTTGACCGCGGTGCGGCGCTCGTCGAGCGTGGCGTCGTCGACGTCGGAGCCGGTGGAGCGCAGGGCGGCGAGGTCGTCGCCGTCGAACCTCCACACGTGGGCGAGGTCGGGGGAGGCCGAGCGGACCGACTCCAGGCGTTCGGCGTGGGCGTCGGTCTCCACGAAGGCGGCCTTGGCGCCGGAGTCGGTGAGGATCCACTCGATCTGCTCGGCGGAGGAGGTCTCGTAGATCGGTACGGTGACGCCGCCGACGGACCAGATCGCGTAGTCGACGACCGTCCACTCGTAGCGGGTCCGGGACATGAGGGCGACCCGGTCACCGTGCTCGACACCCGCGTTGATCAGCGCCTTGGCGTACGCGGTGATGTCGCCGTGCAGTTCGGCGACGGTGACGTCGCGCCACTGTCCGGACTCCAGTCGGCGGGCGGCGACGGCGTTGGGCTCGCTGGCCGCGCGCGCGTAGAGCGTGTCGGTCAGCCGCGCGTCGTCGGAGATCTCAGCTTTCGCGGGAGAGCTGTATTCGCGCACGTTGTGGCTCCTGGGCGTGTACGGGGTTCTCTTGTGTGGGGACGTGACGACCGTAACAACACCATGCTACTCGTGAGTAGGACAGGTTGCGGTTCGGTATCCAACGGTGACCGAACCTGGTGTCTGACGTGGGTGGACGCGTGGGGGCGGACGGCTCGTCCCGGCGGCTCCGCGCACGCACGCGACACTATCGCGCGCGTGGGGTTTGTGCACCTGGGGTGAACAACGCGTTGATTGTCGCTTTCCGTGGTGTTCCGGTGGTGTCGGCGCGGGCGTCTGGTGTCCGCTCCCTCGGGGTCTCCCTGGTTCCCCCCTGGTTCGGCCCTGAGGGCCCTGTGGGGCGCTCTGGCGGCCGGTTAACGTAAGGCCAACGGACGCGGCGCCAAGGAGGTCTGACATGACGGAGAACAACGGTCGGGGCGAGGGGACGTCCGGTGGGAGCGGGTCGTCGCCCGACCTCGTCGAGGACGCGCTGCGGCTGGTCGACGGCCTCCAGCGCAAGCTGCTGGCCGCCGGGGTCAGACGCGGGGTCAGCGCGGTCACGACGCCGCCGTCCAAGGGGGACGTGTGGGAGGAGGCGATCCGCCTGGAGACGGAGCCGGAGCGCCCGCCGCTGAGCGAGGTCCTCGACATCGTCCGCGCCAGCGCGCCGCAGATCGCCGGGCACCTCGGGCGGGCGGGTCTGGTGATGGCCGACGCGCTCGGCCGCACGTGGGGCGTGGTCGAGCGCTCCCTGGAGCAGACCCGGAACGACGCGCCGGGGGCGCGGAGTGGCGGGGCGGACGCGGGCGGTACGGACAAGCAGGTCACGAGGGGCGGATCAGTCTAGATCCACGGGTTTCGCCGAAGGGGTGTTCGCGAGGGTGGGGGCCTGGTTTAATCGAATGGTTTCCCACATTTGCAAGTTCTCTGTCGCGAACCTTGATACTTATGTCAGAGTTCGGGCGTAAGTACGGAGGAGTCTCCCCCATGCTGACCATCGGCGTAGACATCGGTGGCACCAAGGTCGCCGCGGGGGTCGTCGACCCCGACGGGAAGATCCTGGACAAGGTCAGGTACCCCACCCCGGCCAACGCTTCCGAGGAACTCGCCGACGTCGTCGCCCGGGCCGTCCGCGAACTGCGCGACCGGCGCACCGAGGGAGACTGCGTCGCCGTCGGCGTGGGCATGGCCGGGTTCGTCGACGAGGACCGGGCCACCGTCCAGGTCGCCGTCAACCTCGGTCTGCACGACCACCCGCTCCGGGACCTCGTCCAGGAGCGCGTCGGCCTGCCCGTCGTGGTGGAGAACGACGCCAACGCCGCCGCGTGGGCCGAGGCCCGGTTCGGCGCGGGCCGCGGGAGCGACCACATCGTCTGCGTCACCCTGGGCACGGGGATCGGCGGCGGGCTGGTGCTGGACGGCAAGCTGTACCGGGGGCGCTTCGGCGTGGCCTCGGAGGTCGGCCACTACCGGATGGTGCCCTTCGGCCGCCGGTGCCCGTGCGGCAACCACGGGTGCTGGGAGCAGTACGCCAGCGGCCGCGCCCTGGTCGCCGAGGCGCAGGACCTGGCCCGTACCCACCCCCGGGCGGCGGAGCGGATGCTCAAGCTCGCCGAGGGGGACGTGGAGCGCGTCCAGGGGCCGATCGTCACCCAGGCGGCCCTGGAGGGCGACGCGGCCGCCCTGGGGTGCTTCGCCTCCGTGGGCGAGTGGGCGGGGATGGGCCTGGCCGACCTCGCGGCCATCCTCGACCCGGAGTGCTTCGTCATCGGCGGCGGGGTGTCCGACGCGGGGAGGATCCTCCTCGACCCGGTCCGGGCCTCCTACGCCCGCCACGTCTCCGGGCGACCCTACCGCCGCCTGGCGCAGGTGCGCCTGGCCGAGCTCGGCGGCGAGGCGGGCATCGTCGGCGCGGGGGACCTGGCCCGGCACTGAGCCGCCACGAAACTGGGCCGCCACGAAGCGCAGGCCCCAAGCAAGCAGGGCGCGGCCCGGTGGGAACACCGGAGCCGCGCCCTCGTCGCGTGTGGGGTGGGGCGGACTCAGTCCTTCGCGTCCTGCTCCTCGCCGCCCCGCCCGGCGGCCTTGCGCTCGGCGCGCTCGGCCCGCTTCTCCTCGCGGCGTGTGCGCCGCTCCTCCTTGCGCTTGGCGCGCTCGGTGCGCCTGCGGTCCTTGTCGGAGGCGTGCTGCTCGCGGCGGGCCTCCTTGGCCTCGGCCTCCAGCTCCGCCTTGACCGACTGCGCGTACCGGTCCACGTACTCCTGGCCGGACAGCGACATCAGCGCGTACATGATCTCGTCGGTGACGGCGCGCAGGACGCGGGGGTCGCGCTCCATCCCGTGGTAGCGGGAGAAGTCCAGCGGCTCGCCGAACACCACCTTGGGGCGTACGCCCAGCTTCGGGATGGTGCGGCCGGGCGGCATGATCTTCTCCAGGTTGATCATCGCCATCGGCACCACCGGGACCCTGGCCTCCAACGCCAGGCGCGCCACACCCGTGCGGCCGCGGTAGAGACGGCCGTCGGGGGAGCGGGTGCCCTCGGGGTAGATGCCCAGCAGGTCGCCGCGCTTGAGGACGCGCAGGCCCGTGCGCAGCGCCGCCTCGCTCGCCTTGCCGCCGGAGCGGTCGATGGGGATCTGTCCCACACCGGTGAAGAACGCCCGGCTGACCAGACCCTTGACGCCCGTCCCGGTGAAGTACTCGGCCTTGGCCAGGAAGGTGATCTTGCGCGGCAGCGGCAGTGGGCCGAAGAAATGGTCGGAGAAGGACAGGTGGTTGCTCACCATGATCGCCGCGCCCCGCCGCGGCACGTTCTCCACGCCCTCGGCACGCGGCTGCCACAGAACGGCCAGGACCGGCCCCAGGATCGCCTTGACCACCCAGTAGAACATCGTTGAGATCACCCCTGCACACGCGGGGAGCTCTGGGCAGGGTCTGCCTCGGTTCACTGTCCCGCTCGGCCAACAAGGTCGCGAACGCCTCCGCCCGCCGGGTGCGGAGGAGCCGTTACCTGACGTGCGCCATCTTCCCATCGCACGGGGGCAACTGCCAAAGCGTCCCCAATCGGACGGCCACGCCCGACCCGTAAGAGGATACCCACCGACCCGAGCATCATGACGTTCCCCTCCGGGGACACGGCGCGGCGCGGGGGAACCCTCGATGGCGAACGGATCGTCGAACGACTAACCTCACGCCTGAAGCCGGGGGCCTGCCGTCACCCGCGCCCGTACGCACGAGCCCCTGGAGCCGCCGCATGAGACCGACCGCCGTCACCCCCCTGCTGCCGGGAGCGGAACCCTACAGCCACCGGGGGTCCGAGGTCGGTGTCCTCCTCTGTCACGGCTTCACCGGCTCCCCCTACTCCATGCGCCCCTGGGCCGAGCGTCTGGCCGCCGCCGGGTACAGCGTCGAGGTGCCCCTCCTGCCGGGGCACGGCACCCGCTGGCAGGACATGAACCTCACCACCAGCGACGACTGGTACGCCGCGGTCGAGCGGGCCCTGCTCGACCTGGCCTCCCGGTGCGAGGAGGTGTTCGTCATGGGCCTGTCGATGGGCGGCGCCCTCACCCTCCGTCTGGCCCAGGAACACCCGCACTTGGTGCGCGGCGCGGTGGTGGTCAACCCGTCCCTGGTCGTGGAGGACGTCCGGCTCCCGCTCGTCGCCCCGTTCCGCGGCCTGGCCGCGCGGATCATGCCCTCCACGCCCGGGTTGACGAGCGACGTCGCCAAGCCCGGCGAGCGGGAGGGCGGTTACACGCGCACGCCCACGGCCGCGGCCGCGACACTCCCGAAGCTGTGGCGCGCGGTTCAGGAGGGCATGTCCGGTTTGCGAGCGCCGATCCTGGCCTACCGCAGCCCGCAGGACCACGTCGTCGGTCCGCGCAGTCTGCGTATGCTCGCAAGGAGGGCGGTCAACACGTCGTTGACGATCCACCTGCTCCACGACAGCTACCACGTGGCGACGCTCGACCACGACGCCGACGTGATCTTCGACGGGAGCCTCGCCTTCGTGCGGGAGCAGAGGAGAAGCGGGGAAGGAGCGGTCCGATGACACGACGTCGGGGCAACGGCCTGCTCGCCGATGCCTACGTCCCCCTGGCCCTCCTCGCGCCGTCCCACGCCGATCGCATGCTGGAGGCCCTGCGCCGCAGCGGGATCGCCGCCTACGCGGTCCCCCTGGACGAGGACGTCCTCGAACCGGGCGGCGGGGGAGAGGCCGACGACCCGCCCACCGACCACCTGTACGTCGACGCCGAGGAGCGCACGGCGGCCGAGCACGTCCTGGGGGTGGAGCTCCCCGACCTCGGCGGCCGGACGGGCGCCGTCCCCGCCCCCGAGGACCGCGACCCCCAGCGCGGCGGCGACCTGCTGGAGGGGCCTCCGGTCCACGCCGACCCCGACGCGCCCCCGGTGGACCCCCCTGACGAGGACGACGTCTGGAACGACCTGGTCGCGCGCTTCTACGACGGCGACGCGGACGGCGCCACGACCCGCCGCCGGGCCGCCTGGCCCGACGCCGAGAACCTGAGCGTCCCCGACGAGCGTGACGAACCTCCCCTGGGCGACCTGCTCGCGGGCGGTCCGACCTTCGACCACGACGACGCCCTGGCCCGCGAGGCCGCCGAGGAGGAGGCGCGCCGCCGGGCCGAGGCCGAACGCGAGGGCCACTACGAACCCCCGCCCCCGCCGCCGCTGCTCCAGGGCGACCGGCTCGGCATCGCGGCGTGGTTCGGTCTCCTGGGCGGGCCGGTCGTCCTCTTCGGCGCCGCCTTCGCCGGGATCAGGCTCCCCAACTGGCTGATGTTCATGGCGATCGCCGCCTTCCTGGTCAGCTTCGTGGTGCTGATCCTGCGCATGACCGACAGCAGGTCCGGGGGCGACGGCCCCGACGACGGGGCGGTGGTCTGAGCCCTGGGTTTCGACGTCCCCCTCTGGCGCGCGATCGCCGTCTTCCGCGCCGCCTCCCTCGCCTACGCGGCGGCCCTGGCCGTCCTGCACCACGACGCCCTGAGCCGTCCCTGGCTGGCCTGGTCCGTGCTCGCGCTCATGGCGGCCTGGACGGTGGTCACCACACGCGCCTACGCCCGTCCGCCGCTGCGCACGTGGCGCCTGCTCACCGCCGACCTCGCCGTGTCCTTCGCCTGCCTGTTCGCCACGGCCCCCGCCGCCACCGCCCACTACCTCACCCAGGCCCCGCCGCTGAGCGGTTACTGGTTCGCCGGGGCCGCGCTCTCGGCCAGCGTCATCTGGGGCCGGCGCGGGTCGGCCGCCGTCGCCCTCCTGTACGGGTTCGCCGACATCACCCTGCGCGTGGTCATGGACGCCGCCCTGACCGGCGCGACCGCGCGCGGCGTGGTCCTCCTCCTGCTCACCGGCCTGGCCGTCGGGTACATGGCGAGGGTGGCCGAACGCGCGGAGGAGCGGTTCGCACGCGCGGTCGCCCTGGAGGCGCGCATCCGTGAACGCGAGCAGCTGGCCCGCTCCGTCCACGACTCGGTGCTCCAGGTGCTGGCCCTGGTCAGCAGGCGCGGCGCGGAGGTCGGCGGAGAGGCCGCCGAACTCGGCCGCATGGCGGGGGAGCAGGAGGTGCGGCTGCGCTCCCTGTTCACCGACGGCCTCGTGGACGGCGAGGACACCCGTGGCGCCGAGACCGCCCCCGGGCCCGGAGCGTTCGACACGCCCGGCGCCGCGGACACCGGCGACGCCGGCACGGTCGACCTGCGCGACCTGGTCCGACGGCACGAGTCGGTGCACGTGACCGTCGCCGCGCCCGCCACCCCGGTCACGCTCCCCGCCCACGCGGCGCGCGAACTCGCCGCCGCCGTCGCGGCCGCCCTGGACAACGTGGCGCGGCACTGTCCGCCGGGCACGCCCGCCTGGGTCCTGGTGGAGGACGAGGACGACGCCGTGACCGTCTCCGTCCGGGACGAGGGGCCCGGCTTCCCGCCGGGGAGACTCGACGAGGCCCGCCGGGACGGGCGTCTCGGCGTGGCGCAGTCGGTCCTGGGCCGACTGCGCGACCTGGGCGGCACCGCGGAGGTCGTGAGCGGGCCCGAGGAGGGCACGGAGGTCGAACTCCGGCTCCACCGCGAGCGCGCCCGGGACGGCGCCTGACCGGGCGCCACGCTCACGGGGGCGGGCCGTGCCCGGGTTCCTCCTGGTAGGAGAAGCGCTGTTCGCGCCAGGGGTCGGCGCGGTTGTGGTAGCCGCGCTCCTCCCAGAAGCCGCGCCGGTCCGCGGTCATGTACTCCACGGCGCGCAGCCACTTCACGCTCTTCCAGCCGTACAGCCTCGGCACCACCAGGCGCAGCGGGAACCCGTGCTCCGGGGCCAGCGGCTCACCGCCCCGGTGCGTGGCCAGCACGACGTCCTCGTCCAGGAAGGTCTCCAGCGGCAGGTTCGCGCTGTACCCGTACTCGCCCCACGCCATCACGTGGGTCACCTCGGGGCCGGGCGGGGCGACCCTGACCAGGTCCACCGCGCGCACGCCGCGCCAGCGCACGTCCGGGACGCTGAACCGCATCACGCAGTGGAAGTCGCTCACCGAGTCCGTCGTCGGCAGCCGCCCGAACTCCTCCCACGTCCAACGGTGGCTGCCGAGCGTCTCGGTGACCCCCATCACCCGGAAGTCCCACCGGTGCTCGCGGAAGGTCGGCACGGGCCCGTAGTGCAGGGCCCGGTGCTCGCTCCGCAGGGCCTGGCCCGGCGGCAACCGCACCGCCCGTGTGTCCTCCCGGTCACCGTCCCCCGTTCCGTCGGACACTCCGTCCTCCGATCCTCTGGCTCCGGCCTGTCGACCCCGGTCTCGACTCCGCCGCTGGTGGGCGGGTTCTCCCGTCCTGTGGGGAAAGGTCGGCATCTGGCCATCCTGCCAGGCGGCACGAGAGCTACGTCACTCGCCCCGGGTGCTCGGCTCGCCGCCGATCGTGCGCTATAGTCGCACCCATGCAGCGGAACTTCTGGCGCTTTTATGGCTACCGGCCCGATCCTCGGACGGTCGCCTGTCAAGCGCTGCGCTGACAGAAGACCTCACAAGGAGCCCCGGGCCGGTCGGCCCGGGGCTCCTTCGCGTTCCGGCCCGGCCACCCGGTGAACGCGGTCCCGCGCGGCTCAGCCACCAACACCGACAAGCAGGGGAAACGCACATGGTCATCGTGATGGCACCGGACGCCACTTCCGAGAACATCGACGATCTGGTCGACCTCGTCGCCTCCGCCGGGGGCGAGGCCTACGTGACGCGCGGCGTGAGCCGCACGATCATCGGCCTCGTCGGGGACGTCGAACGGTTCCAGGACCTGGGCCTGGCCGCCAAGCCCGGCGTGAGCGACGTACTACGGATCTCCGCCCCGTACAAGCTGGTCAGCCGCGAGAACCACGACAGCCGGTCCGTGGTCAGCGTGCGCGGCGTGCCGATCGGCGGCGACCACGTGACGGTCATCGCCGGCCCGTGCGCCGTCGAGACGCCCGAGCAGACCCTGGCCGCGGCGCGCATGGCGATGACCGCGGGCGCCTCGCTGCTGAGGGGCGGCGCCTACAAGCCGCGCACCTCGCCGTACGCCTTCCAGGGTCTGGGCGAGGCGGGGCTGCGGATCCTCGCCGACGTGCGCGAGGAGACCGGGCTGCCGATCGTGACCGAGGTCGTCGACGCGGCCGACGTCGAGCTCGTCGCCTCCTACGCCGACATGCTCCAGGTCGGCACGCGCAACATGCAGAACTTCGCCCTGCTCCAGGCGGTGGGTGACGCGGGCAAGCCGGTCCTGCTCAAGCGCGGCATGAGCGCCACCATCGAGGAGTGGCTGATGGCCGCCGAGTACATCGCCCAGCGCGGCAACCTCGACATCGTCCTGTGCGAGCGCGGCATCCGCACCTTCGAGAAGGCGACCCGCAACACCTTGGACATCAGCGCGGTGCCGGTCGCGCAGAACCTGTCCCACCTGCCGGTGATCGTGGACCCGTCGCACTCGGGCGGCAAGCGCGAGCTGGTGCTGCCGCTGTCCCGCGCCGCCATCGCGATCGGCGCCGACGGCGTCATCGTGGACGTGCACCCGAGCCCGGAGAACGCGCTGTGCGACGGCCCCCAGGCGCTCCTGGAGGAGGACCTGGCCGAGCTGCGCGACCTCGCGGGCACGCTGGCCACGCTCGGCGGCCGCGAGCTGACCCCGGCCCCGGGCCGCCAGCTCGCCGCCTTCTGAGCCCTGGGGGTTTGTTCGGGCGCCGCCAGGGTGCTGCACGACGAGCTGAGCCGCTAGCGAGGAACGAGCGTCAGGCGAAGGTGAGGAGGAAGCATCCCTGGCCTTGGGGCGCCCGAACACGGGCCGAAGCGAAGCGGAGGCCCAAAGAGACACGGCGCCGCCCCCGCCGGACCCCCGGGAGCACCGGGCCGCGCCCGGGCGCGCACGGCC
>NZ_JBFAME010000037.1:0-16158 GCF_040660275.1 Nocardiopsis sp. NPDC049922
TCACCGCGCTTCATCGCCTCGGCCAGACAATTGACCTGCACCGGACACACCCCACAGACCCGCTTGGCCGCACGCACCGACCCACCCTGGGCCGGAAACCACAGATCCGGGTCCATCCCCCAACACGCCGCATACGCCTGCCAGCCCCCGTCGCGCGGGTCGGGGCGTGTGGGGCCACCAGACGGCCTGTCCGCCCCCGACACACCGCCCCGACCTGTGGGGCGCGGGCGCGGTGTCCCCGCCGCCACGTGGCCCACCAGCCGCCGCTGCCGATTCGCGTCCCCCATATCCGCCCTTTCGCGATCCATCCGGATCCGTCGTCGCTTCCCCCTTGACGACCTCCTAGGAAGACGGCCCCACCACGGATGCGACACCCGACCTGCGAGCGCGAGGTGGCGTCCACGCGGCGCCGCCGATGTTCGCCCGGCGAGCCGCGAAGTAGTTCACGGCAGCAAAGAAAAAGCAGCGCGAGAAGAAAAAGCGCGCCGCCATTCCTCTCGCTCACCTGCACGATCTTGACCGCCCCCGCCCGCACTCAGAACACAACCAGGAGAGCAACAATAAAAGGAGTAGGTGATGGACAAGAAAGGAGGTGGGAGGGGCGGGTGGGTGGGAGTCGCAGGGGCGTCTCAGAGAGGGTGTGCGGGGGCGGGCCCGCCTCCGCACACCCCAGGCGCCGCGCGCCCTACGTGAAGAGGACTACCCACTTGGGTATACAGCCGGGGCGGCCGATGGACCACCCCACAACCCGCCCGACCTGCACTGAACACACCACCGAGGATGGTCCACCCAAGGCCGGAGCACCAGACGGAGGCCACGGCGGTCGCGGTAACGGCCCACTTACCGGCCCAGTCACAGGCGGAGTCACAGGCCCGCCAATGGAGTACCCCCACCACGGCCGCGACCGCCCATCAAGGCTTCACCGGACCCCACCAACCATCCTTCCCTGTCTTCCCGTCGCCACCGAATACCCATCCTTTCTCACAGCAGCTGCACTCGGGAATAACCCGACCTTCCACCAGGTCTAGTAATTGCCTTTCTCCTCGCAGGGATAGGCATTGGGGATATCGCACAGCTCCACCCGGTCACGGCAGTGAGCCAGCCGCCAGATCGGCGCACCCGCCCCTTCCACCGCCAGGCGGTGGTGGGTGGTCAGGTACACCCCCACCGTGCCGGTGCAGGCGGAGGCGAGCGTGCGCGCCGCGTTGTCCTCGCGCCGGTCGGAGTGGACTATGAACAGCACGATCGAGGGCAGCTTGCTGGTCTGGGCCAGGAGCGCATACCCCGGCATCTTCCGCTTGAGCTGGGCGAGGGGTTCGGTGCCGGTGTCGTACTCCACGAACGCGTCCAGGACCACCTCGCCCTCCTCCCAGCGCACGAGGGCGTCGGGGCGGACGTAGCGGCCCCGCCTCTCCTTACACTCGCGCTCCGACCTCCACCGGAGCAGATCAGCGCCCACCTCGCGGGCGCTCTCGACGAACTGGGCGCGGGTCGCGGCTAGGCCGAGGATGTGGTCCAACCTTGGCGAGTGGGCCAGTGCCAGGGCCCGGTCGGAGCGGAAGTTCAGCTCGTCGGGCTCCTTGTCCTGGTACAGGGCGACCAACACCGCTCCGGTGGGGGACAGGATCCAGTGGTCGGGGGCGTTGCGGTCGTGGGCGTGGCGGCGGAACCGGTTGAGCAGCCCGTACCGGTACAAGGTCAGCAGCCGGGAGCGGGCCCGGCGGGGTCCGGCATGAGGGAAGTAGATGCGGTGCAGGTGGTGGGTGGTCATCACCTGGTGCTCCCACAGGCCCACCAGGATCTGCCGGTCCCGGTCGGTGATCCGGGGAGCCAACCTCGACAGTGTCTGCTCGTACTCGTTCACGCGCACCCTCCCAGGGGTCGTCGCCCTTCTCCGCCTTACGTCCCTCATAGGGAGACAGGACCGGAGGCGGATGCGACGCCGAGCGCCCGAATCTCCGCCCTCGGAGATTCAGGCGTGCGCGGGCGTTCCTGCGGTCACGCACACCCATGAAGTAGGCGGGTGGTGCCGCTGCGGCGACACCACCCTCATCCCGATCGGAACCGCTCAGCCGACCGTGTTGAGATAGGTCCGGACCACCGCGGCGAGATCGGCCAGGTCGTCCGGAGCCCGCTGCGGTGGAGCGGCCAACAGGTCACCCTCAGGAACGCGGGGACAGGGAACCCGCGTCCGGATCTGGGGTGGCGGGGGCATGTAAGGGCGTACCAGCGCCCCCGCCACCTCATCCGGATCGTCCTCGGGTACCGCCTCGAACCCGTCCGCGTGGTAGCCGCGCGCCCAGTAGGAAGCCACATCTTCGACCGACGCCATCCGCCTCGCCAAGAGGCTCGGCTCGGGCGCGGTTGCCGACACAGCCGGAACAGGCGGCTGCGGGCGTTCAGGCAGGGGAGGGATCGCGGTCCTGTCGCGCTTGGGCGGGTCGGGGACGAACACGAACGTCAGCATCGTGGCCAACGTCGCGGTGGCAAGGGCCCAGAGCTGGCCCGCGAGGGTTCGCTGCCGCCTGCGGTGGCGGCCGGTAGTGTGTTGCACGGTCATCCTCCTGCGTGCTCAGGTGGTTGATCACGCCCCGACTCGGTGGTGCAACACCGATCGGGGCATCTTCGTGTGTGCCGCTGAGGCGGGTGTCATTGGCCCCGGGACCACACACTCCGGAACTGCGCTTCCCACCCACACGACACAAAGGGAACAAAGTTCCCAATGCCAGCGAAAACTGTGCCGGTTTCGCTGGGATGGTTGATGGTGGCTTGGGTGAACGAGGTTCTTCAATACCTGTGGCCCGGAAACGTCACCGGACCCAGAATCACCACGGCAGACGGGTGCGCCCGGAACGGTCGAAAGCGGCACGAACCGTCAACGGCCCGCCCCGCTCGCCGGTGAAGTCCCAGTACAGGGCCATCGAGTCCACCAGCGCCAACCCGTACCCGCCTTCCGCCACGAGGGCTTCCCGCTCCGCCGGACCGGCCGCGGTGGCGACTTCGGGCACGGTCACCTTCGCTTCCGGCCGAGGACCGTCATCGGTGACACGGAGCAGGAAGAGGCAGCGGCGCCTCTCGATCTCGATCCGCACCCGGCCTCCCGGAAGCCCCGAAGCTGTATGCCTCAACGCGTTGGCGTGCAGCTCGGCCAGCGACACGACCAGGGGTTGGGTCGCCGAAGGCGTCGCCCTGATGGCGCGCGTGGCCCATCGGCGCGCGGTCCGCACGTGCTCGGGGTCGGGCCCGCACACCAGGCCGCTCACGTCCGGGTTCGTGGGAGGGATGCGTTTGGGCAGGTCGATGGTCGGCTGGACTGAGG
Source organism: Nocardiopsis sp. NPDC049922 (assembly GCF_040660275.1). Lineage (NCBI taxonomy): Bacteria > Bacillati > Actinomycetota > Actinomycetes > Streptosporangiales > Nocardiopsidaceae > Nocardiopsis > Nocardiopsis sp. NPDC049922. The sequence continues at coordinate 3,320 of NZ_JBFAME010000037.1, forward strand.
CCATGGTTTTCCACCGGGTCCTTTCGCTGTCGCTTTGGTCGCTGTGGGAGAGCCCGTGCGAAAAGGATGTGGCCAGGACGATCGCCCGGTGAAGGCTGCACGGAGAGTTCCCGAATCTTCCATGGGCCTCTGGAATTCTGTGGAATCCCCCATTGGGCGTGACTCTTTGTGGTCACATGGCCTCATGCACACAGACGAACGTGCCCTCAAGGCCTTCGGACGGGAACTGCGCAGGCTGCGCACGGAAGCCGAGCTGACCCAACAGGCCCTGGCCCGGCGGGTCAGCCAACGCGGCACCACGATCAGCGACTCGCACGTGTCCGACATCGAGAACGGCCGGGCGATGGCCCGGCCGTGGCTACGGAAGTTCCTGGACGAGATCCTGGAGAGCGACGGCAGGTTGGAGCAGCTCTGGGAGGAGCTGACGGGCTCCGGCCGTCAGGTGTGGCTGCACGAGGTCACCAAGCGCACCCACGCCGCCGACGCCCTGTTCGAGTACCAGCCCCTGGTGTTCCCCGGTTACCTCCAGACCCAGGACTACTCCTACGCGCTCATCCGATACGGAGCACCGTGGCTTTCCCATGAGCAGGTCCTGGCCCTCGCCAAGGAGAGGAGCGACCGCGCCAAGCGCATGGCCGAAGCCGTGGCCCCGATGATCTGGCTGATCATCGACCAGAGCGTCCTCTGGCGCCGCTACGGATCCCCGCAGGTGCAGCGGAACCAACTGGCGTATGTAGCCCATCAGATCGAACGCGAACGGATCACCGTGCAGATGCTCCCGGTCCGGGCTCCACGGCACGCGGGAACGTCAGGACCCAGGCGCATCATCACCACCGCGGACGAACCCGAAGTGGTGTACATGGAATCGGCTGAGGAGGGCCGTATCATCTCCGGCTCAGCCGACATCAGCCGGAGCCGTATGGTGTTCACTGCTCTACAAGGGGCCTCCAGGGACCCACAGGAGACACTGCAAGCCGTCCACGACGAGATGAAGGCGATCGACGATGAGTGACTGGCACAAGAGCAGTTACAGCGGTGGGACCAACGAGTGCGTCGAGGTCCGCGAGCACAGCACAGGAGCAGACGTCCGCGACACCCAGAACCGCAGGTCGGGACACCTGACCTTCAGCGGTCTCGAATGGCGCGCCTTCGTTGACACACTCCACTCCACCAGCGAGTGAGCGCCTACGAGATCGCCTCGCCGTTCTCCAGGTAGACCATCGTGCCCTCCTCACGGTCGCGTGTGCCGTGGGTGATCCTGCGCGCGAGCCGGGGGATCGTCACCTCCGCGATCGACTCATTCCCCTGAACCGCATGTCACATATTCTTCAATACTCTCCACATACTCCTCGTGGGAATCGAAGTCCTCCCAATACGAATCCAAATAGAATTCCGAGAACTCATACCCATTCATGGGGTCACCACACCAGTCCACCTCGTTCACCTCAAGAGCAAGCACCATCGCCTGAATAACTTCACTTTCACTGACGCCAGAACCGCTACCAAGATCCCATTCATCTGAATCCACAGCTACACGGTATCCCCCATCGATTTCAGCAATGGCTCCAGAGCTCAGTAGTATCTCCATTCCATCAAAATGAGCGAGGCCCTCAGCTTCCTCGAATTCTCTCCGCTCCTCATAGTAATCCCTAATGTTCTCCATGACGGATCCATCTTCATCCCTGGCAAACATCTCCTGGAGAACATAGGCATTAATGGTGGCTGACGCCCAGATCTTCGTCACATACTCACCAGAAGCCTCAGAACTGGGAGAATCATCTTCGCTCGATTGTTCCTCAGTAAACTCACAGGCAGAAATAAGAGCAACCATGATCACAGAAACGAAAACCAGAGTCGATGAAGTCGACTTCTTCACAATCGCTCACCTATCATACTAAAAACGAAGCACCACTCGCCCACTAGGAGCTCGGCGAGTTCGCCGCAACCCCTTCATAGAGGCCGTCGATATTGCCCTTGGTATAGCGCATCTGATCCTGGATGGGGTCGTAGTAGCGGCCGAAGTATTCAGTGAAGTTCGACGAGAAGCCGGCCCCAGATTCGGTTTCCCTCGGAACCCAGTCGATCTCGCTGGATTCCAGGAAGCTGTTCAACGCCTCCTGCACTCCGGAAGAGTTCGGGGCGTCGTCCCCTGCCTCGCCGTCGAAGTCGATGTAGTACTCCCCGTCACGCTCCCCGAGCAGTCCTGCGCGCTCCAGCACCTCCTGCGGGGTGGCACCGCCCGCATCATCGATCCTGATGTCATCGTTAATGACCGGGAGCTTTCCGCCACCGCGCTCGATGACCTCGGAGAGAACCCTCGCGCTCGTGTAGTATTCGACGTCGATCGCCGTGGTCGTACTGTCCACGTGGGACGTAGCGCTCACATAGTCATCGAACGCCTGGTTGATGAGGTCTGGAGCGATGAACTGTCCCGTACTTTGGAGTACCACGCCAACCCCTGGAACCAGGCCCAGGGCATTGTTGCCGGAGTTCGCCACACCGTCGACAATCTTCCTCCTCATCGCCTGCTCTTCTTCGAGGTCGAGGTTTCGGTTGACCGCTTCGTTGTGCAGAGCTGCATCCACGAGAGACTGAAGAACACCGGCGTTGGCGCCTGTCTCCACACTGTTGCCGGTCTCCAGGTAGAGCTCGGTCTGGGCAGCCGAATAAACCGCCGACGCTGTATGGGCTCGCACAGCAGAATCCTCGTTACCCATCACGTACTCGAGGAAGATCAGACGCTCAGTCGGAGACATCTCGAGTTTCCTGGAATCATCATTCCAACGATCTTCGCCTTCCTCCCTCTCCCACTCGAAGTCCACATGCCCATTGTCGATGCCCTCTTCGTCGGCGAAGCTCTCGATGTACAGCTCGAAGATGTGAGCGAACCCGTCAGCGACCTCTCCGTTGACTGCTGTGAAGGGCGCGTTGGGAACTTCCGTCCCGTCAGCGAGTTCCACCTCGATGCCCGTGTCGGAGAGGGCGTCGTGCATGTCCTTGGTAGTGATCGTTTCCATGAGGCCGTCCATCGCCTCAGCGGCCATGCGCCGCTCAGCCTCGTCGTCGCTCCACGCCGTGTCCTCGATCCACTCGGTCAGACCACGGGCCGCCTCCCCGTCATCTCCCCATTCGTGGGTGTAGAGGTCTTCGATGATGCGGTTCGTGACATTTTCCGCAGTCTCCTCTGTCCAGGGAAGGTCCCCCTCGACACCTTCGGGATACTCCCCGGTGAGAATCGCGTAGTTGGCGTCCTCGTTCCGCGTCGCGACATCGACAAGGCCTGACATGTCACTGTCGTCGCTTCCCAAAGCGTCGATCCGCGTCAGCGAGAGCGAGATAGTGTCCATCATGCGTGTGGAGAACTCGGCGCCACCCTCCATGTCCTCATGGGAGTGTTCGAGGAGATCATTGAGGTAGCCCGCCCTCTCCATCCAGTCCTCATGAGTCCCGGAGAAGCCACCGGCAGTCCTGGTACCACTGAAATCCGGCCCGCCGATCACGGATCGCACAGATGCGGGCAACTCGTCGTACCCACCGCCCACCCGCTCGTCGGACAGGGCGAGCAGACCGTCTCCCAGGACACCGAGCGCGTGTTCACGTTCCTCGTCGCTCAGGTGGTCGCCCTCCATCTGCGCGGGGATACCGATTACACCCATGCTGTTGGGGTTCGGGTTCTCCTCCAGCTCGTCGTAGAACGCTCGGAGGAAATCCAACTCCTCGTTTCGGTAGCCTGTGCCGCCCTGCTGGGCCTGCATCGCGTTGGTGGTGATCATGCTCATCATGAGCATGAGTTCGTGGTAACGCTCATCGAGCGGCTTGTGTCCGGACCAGTAGTCCTCCAGCTCCTCGGCCCACTCCTCGGCGTTCTCCTCAGTCAGCTCCCGGCCATCGACCAGCATCGTGTAGTGGTTCGGGTCGAGGTTGTAGAAGGCCCAGGAGTTGATTCCCGCGTCGATGAGCGCCTGGACGTTGGCCCTCGTGGGCCCCTGCCGCAGCCTGTCTGCGATCTCGTCGGCGTTGTCCTCGAACGCCTGGTAGTTGGTGCGTTCGCGCGTCTCCAGGTCCGCCACCTTGGCCACGACCTCGTCGTAGATGGATCGGCACTTGTTCTCGTCACCGAGCAGGCCGAATCCCTCGCTCTCTGGGTAGGTCGCGGTGATGGTCCGGCCCTGGTACTTGTCCGGGATCTCGGACCTCTTCGTCCCGAGGAACTCCCACCACTCGGACATCTGAGCCGAGCGCTCCTCCTTGAAGGTCTCCACGTGCTGTGCCCACATCTCGACCATGGAGGAGGCGTAGACGATCGCCGTTCCGGCGTCGCGCCACAACTGGAGCTCCTCGGCGGACTGGCCTTGGATGTTCCAGGCCATGAGATCGGTGAACTGGTTAGCCGCGTCGTTGAAGTCGGCGTCGAGGTCGTCCGCCCTGCCCAAAAGTCGGGACTGGAGGATGTCCAGCTCTTCTGCTCGGGTTCGGATCGCCTCGGGGTTCGCGGCCGTGGTTCGGGCCTGGAAAGAGATGTCGAAGGAAGCCATTGCACGCTCTGCTGTCAGGGGAGTGATCGGGGGCAGGGACAGGGTCGGAGGATCAGAAGTTGACTTCCAGGTTCACACCCAGGTCCCAGGGGGTCTGGTAGTCCCCGGCGGCTTCCTGGTCGTTCCGGGCGATCTCGGAGGCGCCCGCCTGGATGTTGTCGGCGAGCTGCAGACCGTGTTCCTGCACCTCGACGATGGCCGGACCGTACTCCTCCTTGTACGCGCGCAGCGCGGAGGAAACCTCGTCCCGCTGAGCGACGGTCTCCGCGTCCTCCATGATCAGGTCGAACATATCGGCCAGCCCCGCCATGGACTCGGCTAGGGCCTCAGCTAGCTGAGCGCCCTCATAGCCCTCGATCGGATTCCCACCGGACTCACCTGACACACCGACAGCCTCTCTGAGATCGGGGACACCCACCAAAGGGGCGTTGCACGACACACGACAGCAATTCCACAACTACAGGAAGTAAACGACACTATAGCCATCCACACCCAGGGAGTGAGCCGCCACAACCCCCGGAAACCCCGGGCGATCACATTCGGTCACATCCGTGATCTTCCTGGTCACGAACACGAGGCCGACCCGCTTCGTGCTCAATTCGTCCTCTCAGCTCCCTACTGACGCGGAACCAAGCAACACGGTGTAAGGGATGGAAGGACATGAAATGGTACTTGTATACACGTGACGGTACGTATCCAGAGGGCTTCCCGCCCGAGGGCGGCGATAAAACCCCGGTGCACCCCCCACGGGTGCACCGGACGGCCGGAGGTGTGCACCTGGCGGGTGCACACCTCCCAGCGGAACGCGGGGCAACCCGGCACAACCGGGCAGCCACCTTCCCCGCTACCTGCGCCTTCTCGTGTTTTCGCAGGTTAGGGCACTCACCGACCGCAGTTCCTGCCCCGCGTCACGAGTCCGCACTGGCGGAAACCGGTACCACACAGAGCCTGTGGACCTGGAATGGGGACGCCTCGCCCGGTGAGAGCGCCTCGCTCGAAGCCCTTCCGGGTTCCTTCTTCGGAGGAGCCACGGTTGAGGTGGGAGTCCACCACGCCTCACGCGGTTCAGGCCATGTCCTCGTCGAGACGACGAAGAATCAGTCGGGCGCGGACCACCAGCCTCGACTGCTGATCGGCCTCAGCGATGGAGACGGACGGCGCATGGTCGCACTGAACGAGCGACGGGCCCGGAGAGCGCGACGGGAGGGACGGCACAGCGGGGACCGCGTCCGGTTACGCATCCCTGACGCCTACGTGCTCGACGATCTCACCCTGGGAGTGCTGTGAGCGGTCAGTTCTCTGGACAGTGCGCTCCTCTACGACGACGCGCTGATCACGGAGCTGAGGGAGGAACTCGACGCGTTCGCGGCCTTTCGCCGCTCCTCCGCGGGGCGGGACATGGTCGCCGAACTGACCGCAGTTTCCCAGCTGTGGGTGGGCTCGGAATTCTGCGCCCGCTACATCCTTCAGCAGTCTGAGCGGCTCACCTCGACACCCGACTTCTGGACCTGGGAACGCACCGGAGAGGAGGCCAGTACCTGGCTGCTCTTCGCCCACAAGCACGACTACCTTCGGGCCCTCTCGAACCGGTTTCCGTCAGGCGCCACGCGATCGTTCTGCCTTCCCGAAGCGGCGGTGAGCAAGGCACCACGAGCCGAACGGATCCTGTTCCTGCTCACCGCGGCTCTCATGGAGTCCTTCGGTATCCGGGTTCAGGTGTCCGACGAACCGGCCTATGGGGCTGTGGAAGGTTTCGTGCTCAACCCTGGCGAGCAGGCGATCGTCGCCAACTGGCTCGGTTCCGACGGTGTCTGGCACGTCGACATGACGGACAGCACGTCGACGCTGCGCGAGTACATGGACGTCACGGGATACGCACGCGCTCACTCGGTGATCAGCGCTGACACGTCGAGGGGAAGACTGTGTTCCCTCGCTGAGTATCTCGAGGTGAACTGGGCGTGGTTGGTTATCCCGGTGTGCCCAGATCGGCGCCTACGGGTTCGCCGGGTTGGCTCCTCCGTCCAGCCGGTTGCTGTCCACGGCCGGTGTCGATCGTGCTTGCCGGTTCATCGGGCGGACGGGTTCCTCCGGGCGTTAGGCTGCCCCTCACAGACCCTGTGGTGAAGGGAGAATCGTGCTCGCGAAGGAGTCCCGCCCTCGGGTGGCGGTGTACGGACTGGGCGGGACGATCGCCATGACCTCCGACGGGTCAGGAGGGGTGGTTCCGGCCCTGTCTGCGGCCCAGCTCGTAGCGGCCGTACCAGGACTGGCCGAGACCGGCATCGACATCGAGGTCGAAGACTTCCGACGGCTTCCCGGTGCCTCCCTGAGTCTGTCCGACCTCACCGATCTGGCCGCGGAGATCGACAAGCGCCTAGCCTCGGGAACGGTGAACGGCGTCGTCGTCACACAGGGCACCGACACCATCGAGGAGACCAGCTACCTGCTCGATCTGTTCCACACCGCCCCGCAACCGGTCGTCGTGACCGGAGCGATGCGCAACCCCACCCTGGCCGGGGCCGACGGGCCCGCGAACCTCCTCGCGGCCGTGCAGACCGCCGCCCATCCGAGTGCGCGGGACCAGGGCGTCCTGGTGGTGCTCACCGACGAGATCCATGCCGCCAGTCGGGTCCGCAAGACCCACGCCACGAGCGTGACCACCTTCCAGTCCCCCAACGGCGGCCCGCTCGGCTACGTGGTGGAGGGAACCCCCCGCCTGCTCAACCACCCCACGGGGCGCACCACGCTCGACCTGTCGAATCTAGGCACGGGACCGCGTGTGGCCCTGGTGACGGTGGCGTTGGGCGACGACGGCCTGCTGCTCGACGGCCTGGCCGAACGGGTCGACGGCGCGGTCATCGCCGCGTTCGGCGTCGGCCACGTCCCGCAACACCTGGTGCCCGCACTCGAAGACCTCGCCGACCAGGTACCGGTGGTGCTCGCTTCCCGGACCGGCGGCGGGGCCGGGCTCGCGGCCACCTACGGATTCCCGGGCTCCGAACAGGACCTGTTGGAGCGGGGGCTGATCCGGGCCGGGTTCCTGGACCCGTACAAGGCACGCATCCTGCTGTGGGCACTGCTGGCCACCGACCGCGACCGTACCGCCATCACGGAGGCCTTCGCCGCCGCCGGTGGCCACTCCCCCGCTTGAGCCCCACCCACCCCCGAAACGAAGCGGAAACCGACGTGCGCAGCCACGAACTGACCCAGGGACGGACCTTCGGCCTCGTCTTCGACCACGGTGAGGACTTCTTCTCGTCCCTCTCCGAGTTCTGCCGAGACAACGACGTCCGCCAGGGCTACATACCGGTCTTCATCGCCGGGTTCGCCCACGTGGACATCGTGGGCACCTGTGAGAAGCTCACCGACCCGGCCGCGCCGGTCTGGTCGAAGGTCCAACTGAACAACGTCGAAGCGCTGGGCGGCGGCACCATCGCCTACGACGAGACCACCGACACCATCTCCCCCCACATCCACGTCTCCGTCGGGCTCAAGGAGCACAGCGCGACGGGTCACACCAGCCACCTGCTCGGCGCCCAGGTCCAGTTCCTCACCGAGATGGTGCTCGTCGAGGTGACATCACCGCAGATGCATCGGGTCCCTGACCCGAACCTCTACGACGTGCCGCTCCTCCGCTTCGGGGGCGACGGCTGAAGCCTGTGATGTGTCGTGCTCACCCGCCTTCGAAAGCGAGCCCTCCCGTGTCCGACACCCCTACGTTCCGCGCACGTTCCCCGTCTCGGTCAAGGGCGTCGCCATCCGCGACGGCCGGGTGTTGTTGTTGCGCAACGAGCGCGACGAGTGGGAGCTGCCGGGCGGCAAGATCGAGATCGGGGAGACTCCCGAGGAGTGCCTGGCCCGGGAGATCGAGGAGGAGACCGGTTGGTCCGTGCGGGTGGCCGAGATCCTCGACTCGTGGATGTACCACATCACCCAGGTGGACCGGCGCGTCTTCATCGTCACCTACGGATGCCATGTGGCCTCCCACGCCCCGGTCGTGGTCTCCAGCGAACACAAGGAGGCCGGGCTGTTCACCGAGGCCCAGGTGCCCGACTTGCCGATACCCGAGGGCTACAAGCGATCGGTCCTGGCCTGGTTCACCCAGTCGCGCATATGAACGAGAGGCGAGCCTGTCCGGTTTCAGGCATCGCGGGGGCGACCTTGGTCGACTCACCGCACCAGGGCGCCTGCGAAACGTCACCTCCTTGGGGCATACTCCTGAACGCCGGTTCCCCAGTGCTGACGACGCCGAAAGGGCCTAGTGACTTCCCCGAGCACGCTCCCCGAACCCGCCGACCAGTTCCTCACCGCCCTCGCCCACGAGGTCAGGGCCCAGTTGGCCGACGACGCCAACTCCAAGGAGAAGGTCGCCCTCAAGGACGGCAAACGCGTCCGGGTCGGCGACAGCGACCATCCACACGAGTACCTGTTCTCCTGCACCCGTTGGAAGGACTCCTTCGACTCCGACCGACTTCTGATACGCCTCTCCCGGTCTCGCCGCCCCTGGCAGCATGCCGCGGCCACAGCCCACCCCGACGGGAAGATCCTCGTTACCACGGAGGCCGACCTCGGTGACCGCCCCGGAAACGTCCAACTCCGTGACGACGAGACGCGGTCTCTGACCGCCCTCGCTGACCGGGTCCGGGACTGCGAGCAGCGGCCCGGGCCTGTGAACGTGGCCACGGCAGCCTGGATCCTCGGAGACGGTGATCCCTCGGTCGGGGCGCTGGCCGACCCGCACCGATACATCAGCGGGTATCGGGACATGACCCTCAACGAACACCAGCGCCGTGCCGTGGAACAGGCCCTGGGCAGCGACATCACCTTCATTTGGGGCCCGCCCGGCACCGGTAAGACCGAGGTGGTCTCCCTCATCATCGAGGGCTCCTACGGTCTCAGTGAACGGATCCTGTTCCTGGCGCCCACCCGGGTGGCCGTCGACCAGGCGCTGGAACGGGTCTGCGAACGGCTGGAAGGCGAGGACGGCTTCGACACCGGCCTGGTGCAGCGGGCTGGTGAGATCGAGGTCGTCTCGCTCCGGGAACGGTTCGGTTCGATGATCGATCCGGAGATGATCGCCGGACGGCTGGGCGTGGACCTGTCCACCCGGGCCGAGGAACTGGAGGAGACCTTCAAGGTCGCCGCAGCCCAGCGCCTCGCACACGAACGCCTCACCCAGGCCGAGGCGGAGCTGGGGAGCGGATGTTCCCTTGCTGGAGAGATCACCGACGAGATCTCCCACCACCGAGCTCAAACCACCCGTGTCCAAAGGGAACTCGACCAGGTGGCCGCGAGCGCCGAGGCGATCGGCACACCCTCGGGACCGTTCGCCAAACGCAAGGCCGAGCGGCTGGCCCGCCTGCTCGAGGAGCGGGATCGCCTGCGCAGCGCCCTCAGTGAAGACCAGTTGCGGCTCGACGCCGCCGCCGCGCGCCTGAAGGACATCAACGCGGCGATCACCGAACGTGTCCGGGAACGGGACTCCGCTCTGGAAGCCACCCGCGGCCTTCCTGCCGCTGAGGCTGTAGAGGAACTGATCGGCCAGACCGAGGCGGAGCTCACCGAAGTCCGGGAGGAGCTCGATGGGCTACTGGCGACGGTCCGCTCCCGGTGCCGGGTCATGGGCACGACCCTGTCCAAGGCCCTGCAAAGCCGCCACCTCATGGACGAGGTGGACACCGTGATCATCGACGAGGCGGGCATGGTCGACCTCCCCTCCGCGTGGTGCGCGGCTGGGTTGGCCGGCAAACGTGTCGTCGTCGCCGGGGACTTCCGCCAGTTGCCCGCCATCACCCAGGCATCGGGGTCCAGGGCGCTCCAGCCCGAGGAACAAGAGCATTCCCGGCAGTGGATGGACCGGGACGTCTTCCACGCCGCGAGGCTGGTCGCCCCTTCGGGGCGCGTGACCGACGACCCTCGCCTGGTCGGCCTGAAGACGCAGTACCGCATGCGTCCCGACATCTGTACCGTGGTCAACCAGGTCGCTTACCGTGACGCTCCCCTGACCACCGGACGCTCGGACAAGTCCCGGCTACCGCACTCACCGCTGGTGGACCAGTCGGTGGTGCTGGTGGACACCTCCGGCAGCCGTGTCCATGTCGGCGGCGCGGGTCGGCACAAGTCCAACCCGGTGCACGAGGCCGTCATCCACGAGCTGGTCCGGGGGCTGCAGTACGACGGGGTCCTACCGGGACGCAAACACGACGATCCCGTCTCACCAGACCAGCGCATGGCGGTCATCTCCCCCTACCGTGACCAGGTCAAGCACCTGCGCAGCAGCCTGAAATACCGGTTCGGCCAGGAGTACGAAGGGCTGGCTGACACCGTGCACCGGTTCCAGGGCAGTCAGCGGCCCCTGATCATCGTGGACACCGTGGCCGGCTCCGGGGACACACCGGGTAACTTCTACAGCGGCACGGGGATGTCCTCGTCCACCGCACGGCTGCTCAACGTGGCACTGAGCCGGGCGCAGGACCACCTCGTGGTTGTCGCCGACGTCGATTACCTGCGCGAGCACCTTCAGCCGGGCAGCGAGACTGTCATCATGCTCGACACCCTGGAGAAGTTGGCGCAGCGGATCCCTGCCCAGGAACTGGTCCCCGTCCGCAGCGCCGGGGACCTCGTCGGCCTCAGCGAGGAGGAGCTGCGCCGCCCCGCCTTCTTCCCTGCCGACGAGGTGACTAAGGCACTGGAGTGGGATCTAGCCCGGGCCACCGAGAGCATCGAGATCTACTGCGCCTTCCTCAACAAGGGCCCCGTCGAACGCTGGCTCAAGCACCTGGCCCCACGTGTCGCCCAGGGGGTGCGGGTCACCGTGTTCACCCGGCCGGTCGGCGACAACCAGGATAAGAACGCCGAACGGCACGAGGAGCAGATCCGGCGCCTGCAGGAAGAAGGGTGCGAGGTGCGCCCCCGCGAGCGGATGCACGAGAAGGTCGTGGTGCTGGATGGCACGGTGCTCTGGCACGGTTCCCTGAACCTGTTGTCGAGCAACGGTCCCACCGACCTGATGATGCGGCTGACCGACCCCGACGCCTGCGAGCGGGTTCGGCACATCGTGGAGCGTGCCCGCCGGGACCAGCCTCTACGGCACGTACGTCAGGCCCAGAGTGAGCAGGAGTCCCCAGCCGACGCCCCCGCCATCGGTGAGGTGGTGGACGACCGCCTCTACCTCAAGGTCCCCTTCGGTGAGAAGGACAAAGCCAAGCGTGAGGTCAAGGCCCGCTGGGATAAACAGGCCCGCCTGTGGTGGGTCCGTCCGGACACGCCACGCGAGAAGCTCACCCGCTGGCTGTGAGGCATCCCCGTCCGCGCCCTGAAAAGGGTGCGGACGGGTTCTGACTCCAGACTCCAGTCACCCTGGGTGTTCGTTATCCCACGGCGTCGGAATCCGATCCACAAGGGTGAGCAACTCGGTTCGAAGACCGACTTCCCCCAACACGCTCGCGTGGTCCCATAGCGCGCTGGAGATCTCGTGGGATGGGATTCGGGGATCGTCGCCCAGCAAGTGGTACAGATGTACTCGTTCCCGGCTGATCTCGAGCGCACCTACATAGCTGCTGCAGCTCAGATACCCGGCCAGCTGTTCACGCAGCCGCTCGGCCCTCTCTCGCATGTCCTTAGGGCGACCACCAAACCATTCGTTGTCCGGGACCCTCCTGCCACGAAACGGCTTCTTCCGAGGGGCAACATCCACGGCCGAATCCACGAACCGCGGCCGGTCCCGTTCCGGGTCGACCTCCCCCCAGCACATCGAGGACCACCGTGATGCCCAGACGACGCTCCGGCTCCCTATCCCAACACGCGGCGACAAGATCTCTCAGCCTCCTTGGGACGCCATCGGAGACCTGCGGTTTCTCCCTTGATCAGACGCCCCAGGCTGGCCATCGGTGTAGCGCCCTGAAAGGGGTTGGTGCCGGTGGCTGCGAAGTGTGCCACTGTCCCGAGCGAGAACAGGTCGGCCGCGGCCCCGGAATACCAACCTTCGCCCGTCGCCTGCTCGGGTGCCATGATGGCGTACTGGGCGGGATGGCCCACAGAGGCCGCCCGGTACGCCGAGCTGGCGCGTGGCCTGGCGACCGAGCACACCGGCACGGCCGCCATCTGGCTCATGTCCCAAAGCGCCCGCACATGGGCGTCACTGGGCAACGGGGAACGAGCGCTCAACGACCTACAGAAAGCCACCGCCCTGCGCGAGCGGTTGGGCACAGACGACCTGGACGAACTCGGCGGGCTCATGCACTTCGCGCACTGCCGCCAGCTCTACTACGGAGCTGAGACGCAGATCTGGATCCCCGGACGCGA
>NZ_JBFAME010000038.1:0-15796 GCF_040660275.1 Nocardiopsis sp. NPDC049922
CCGTGGAAGGCGTCTGCGTTTCCGCTTTGTTGTGTCTTTACTTTATCAGGTGTTCCGTGTCCCGCCAAATCGGCGGTTCCGGATCAACCGAACGGAGTAAAAACCCGTTTGTCCTGCTTTGCCTTTTCGCGAATCTCTCCGCTCCGAGGCAACTCCCCGATCGTACATGCTCCGAGAACCTGCTCGAACCACGTCCGGACGGACCGGACAGACACGGATCCAACAGACACCGTGGAGCCATCCGAAATCCTGGGGAACGACCGGCACGTCCGCGGAGACCCCGCGTCCGTCTCGCTCGGCCGTCCCCAACTCTACCCCCGCGGGAGAGTGTTCGTGACACGTTTCCACGAAAGTGGCAGTGTCGTGTCCTACACCTGACCCTGCCGGGGCAACGGCCAACCGGTCACAACTTCTCGATGGGGGCGTACTTGACCAGGAAGTCCTTCTCCCCGATGTCCGCGCCGAAGTCGATCCGCGCCTTGGTCTTGTCGCCCGTGCCCTCGACCAGCTGGACCCGGCCCATGCCGAACGAGTCGTGGGTGACCAGGTCCCCCACGCTCAGGGTCGGGGCCTCCTTCTTCGGAGTCGAGCCCGCGCCACGCGACCTCGATCCGCCGCCGAACCCCGTGCCGCCGCCGAACCCGCCCGAACCCCAGGAGGACCCGCCGATGCTGCGGCTCGGCGGGGCGGCCAGCGTCGACTCGGCCCGGCGCCACTCCACCAACGACGACGGGATCTCGTCGAGGAAACGGGACGCCGGGTTGTAGGACGGTGTCCCCCAGGCACTGCGCACCGCGGCCCGGCTCACGTACAGCAGCTGCCGAGCCCGAGTGAGCCCCACGTAGGCGAGCCGCCGCTCCTCCTCCAGCTCCTGCTTGTCCCCGAGCGTGCGCGTGTGCGGGAAGACCCCGTCCTCCATGCCGGTCAGGAACACCACCGGGAACTCCAGCCCCTTGGCCGAGTGCAGGGTCATCAGCGTGACCACGCCGCCCTCGTCGTCCGCGTCGGGGATCTGGTCGGTGTCGGCGACGAGCGAGATCCGCTCCAGGAAGTCGACGAGGGTCGGCTCCCCCGGGTCCACCGCACCGGCTCCGCCCCCGGCCGACTCCCCGCCCTCCTCCAGGGGCGCGTCGACGCCCGGGGGCTCCTCCTCCACCAGGGCCGCGAAGGTGTGCTCGAACTCCCGGGCCACGTCGACGAACTCCTCCAGGTTCTCCACCCGGCTCTCGTCCTGGATGTCCTTGGACTCGGTGAGTTCGGACAGGTACCCCGTCTTGCTCAACACCGCCTCGACGATCTCGGCGGGGGAACCGGTCGGCACGATCTCGGCCAGCTCGTCGAGCAGCGCCGTGAACGACCCCACCGCGCGCGCCGACCGGGTGGCGATGCCGGGGATCTCGTCGACCCGGCGCAGCGCCCGCGCGAACGAGATCCGCTCGCGCGCGGCGAACAGCTCGACCGCCTCCTCCGCGCGCGCCCCGATGCCGCGCTTGGGCACGTTGAGGATCCGCCGGAGGCTGACGGTGTCCTCCGGGTTGGCCAGGACCCGGAGGTAGGCCAGGATGTCCCGGATCTCCTTGCGCTCGTAGAAGCGCACGCCGCCGACGATCTTGTACGGCAGCCCCATCCGGATGAACACGTCCTCGAACACACGGGACTGCGCGTTGGTGCGGTAGAAGACCGCCACCTCCCCCGGCGTGACCGTCCCGTCGTCGGTGAGCTCGTCGATCTCGCCCACCACGAACGCGGCCTCGTCGTGTTCGTTGTCGGCCACGTAGCCGGTGATGGCGGTCCCCTCGCCGTTCTCCGACCACAGGTTCTTGGCGGGGCGGCCCTCGTTCCGGTCGATCACGGCGTTGGCCGCCGACAGGATGGTCTGCGTGGACCGGTAGTTCTGCTCCAGGAGGATGGTGCGCGCGTTCGGGAAGTCGCGCTCGAACTCCAGGATGTTGCGGATGGTCGCGCCGCGGAACGCGTAGATCGACTGGTCGGCGTCACCGACCACGCACAGCTCGGCGGGCGGGACCGCGCCCGCCGGTGCGGAGCCCTCGGCTCCGGTCTCCTGCTCCGCGCCCACCAGCTCGCGGACGAACACGTACTGCGCGTGGTTGGTGTCCTGGTACTCGTCGACCAGCACGTGCCGGAAGCGGCGCCGGTAGTACTCCGCCACGTCCGGATACATCTGGAACAGGTTGACCGTGATCATGATCAGGTCGTCGAAGTCCATGGCGCCGGCCTCGTGCAGTCGGCGCTGGTAGAGCTGGTAGGCCTCGGCGAGCTTCTTCTCCTGCTCGGTCTGCGCCTGCTCGGCGAACGTGTCGTAGTCGACCAGCTCGTTCTTGAGGTTGGACACCTGGGCGGAGAACGACTTGGGCGGGAACCGCTTGGGGTCGAGGTCCAGCTCCTTGCAGACCAGCTGCATCAGGCGCGCGGAGTCGGCGGAGTCGTAGATCGTGAAGCTGCTCGGGTAGCCGAGCCGGTGCCCCTCGCGTCGCAGGATCCGCACGCACGCCGAGTGGAAGGTCATCGTCCACATCGTGTTGGCGGCCCGGGCGCCGAGCAGGGCCTCGATGCGCTCCCTCATCTCGGCCGCGGCCTTGTTGGTGAAGGTGATCGCGAGGATCTCACCGGGCCGCACCCCGCGGTCGGCCATCAGGTGGGCGATGCGGTGCGTGAGGACACGGGTCTTGCCCGAACCGGCGCCCGCCACGATGAGGAGGGGCGCGCCGCTGTGGGTGACCGCCTCGCGCTGGGGACCGTTCAGACCTTCGAGGAGTTGCTCTTGGGAGGACACGGTTACCAGGTTACGACTCCCGTACGACGCCGGTGCCGCTGCGTCACCGCCCCGAACCCCCGCCCCGTGCCCGATCCCGGCTGGTCAACGCCCCCGAGGGTGCGAACGAGCCGTACGGGCGATTTAGGCTGGTATGGAATGGGTCCCTTCCGGGGCCCGAGACGTTTCGGGGGGAGATCCTTGACCATGCGAGTGTTCGTCGACTGCGACCCTGGCATCGATGACGCCGTCGCGCTCGCCTACCTCGCCGCGCGGCCCGAGGTGGAGATCGTCGGCATCGGCGCGGTGTTCGGCAACAACAGCGTGGACATCACGGCGGACAACGCGCTGCGTCTGCTCGACCTGTACGGCCGCCCCGGCGTGCCCGTGGCGGTCGGCGCATCGCGGCCGCTGGTCCAGGCCCCGCGCCTGGCGGAGCACGTGCACGGACGCAACGGCCTCGGCGACGTCGAGCTGCCCGCGCCGGCCGGGAAGCCGGTCGCCGAGTCCGCCGCCGAGCTGCTGGTGCGGCTGGTGCGTGAGTCGCCCGGTGAGATCGACGTCCTGGCCGTGGGTCCGCTGACCAACCTGGCGATCGCGCTGGGCCTGGAGCCGGAGCTGCCCAGGCTCGTGCGCCGACTGGTCGTCATGGGCGGCGCCGTGCGCGTGCCGGGCAACGTCGCCTCGCACGTCGAGGCCAACATCAACAACGACCCCGAGGCCGCCGAGGCCGTGTTCGCCGCCGGGTTCGACCTGGACCTGATCGCGCTGGACATCACCATGAAGACCGTGGCCACGCCCGAGTGGCTGGCGGAGCTCAAGGAGGTCCCGGGTGAGCGCGCCGAGCGCACCTCGGCCTTCCTCGACTTCTACGCGGAGTTCTACACGGGCATCTTCGGTGTGCGCCAGTGCGCGATGCACGACCCGCTGGCCGCCGCCGTGCTGGTCGACCCGCACCTGGTGACGGAGTCCTTCGAGGCGCCGCTGCGGGTGGAGCTCTCCGGGAGCCTGACCCGCGGGATGACCGTGGCCGACCTGCGTCCGCGACCCGCCGACGACGACCGCCGTCCGGCGCGCGTGATCACCGGGGTCGCGGAGGCCGAGTTCCTGGGCCGGATGCTGGACGCCCTGCGCTGATCAGGGACGACCCCGCGACGCACGGCCGTCACCCCCCCGGGGTGGCGGCCGTGCGCGTGCGGCCGCGGCGGGACCGGCGGCCGGAGCGCGGGCGGCTCAGACGAGCCGACGGGCCGTGGCCCACCGGCTCAGTTCGTGCCGGTTGGACAGCTGGAGCTTGCGCAGCACCGACGACACGTGCGTCTCGACCGTCTTGACCGAGATGAACAGCTCCTTGGCGACTTCCTTGTAGGCGTAGCCGCGGGCGATGTGCCGCAGGACCTCGCGCTCGCGCTGGGTGAGCCGGTCCAGCTCGGGGTCGACGGGAGGGGCGTCGGTCGCGGAGAAGGCGTCGAGCACGAAGCCCGCCAGCCTCGGGGAGAACACCGCGTCGCCGTCGGCCACCCGGACGATCGCCTGGGCCAGGTCGCGTCCCGAGATGGTCTTGGTGACGTAGCCGCGCGCGCCGCCCCGGACGACGCCGATGACGTCCTCGGCCGCGTCGGAGACCGACAGGGCCAGGAAGCGGATCTGCGGGTGCTGGGCCAGGACACGGCGAAGGACCTCGACTCCCCCGCCGCCGGGCAGGTGCACGTCGAGAAGGACCAGGTCGGGGAGGTGCTCACCGATCACCCGCACCGCGGTGTCGACGTCCCCGGCCTCGCCGACGACCTCGACGGCGTCGCCGAGCTCGCCGCGCACACCGCTGCGGAACAGCCGATGGTCGTCCACGATCACGACGCGCGGAACCGCGTCTCCGTCACTGAACCTCGTGTTCTCGTCTCCCACACCCTGGACCTTACCCAGCGGCCTCCGCGTCCCGACACCCGAGTTCCGGTGGTGTCCGCATCCGGTCGTGTCCACAACGGGTTCCGGAACCTAGTACTGGGGGATTCTGGGCATGCGCAACTGGACCTCGGTACCCTCACCCGGCGCGGTGCGGATGCGCGCGGAGCCGCCGTGGCGCTCCATCCGCCCGATGATGGAGCCGCGCACGCCCATGCGGTCCTCGGGGATCCCGTCGAGGTCGAACCCGTCGCCGCGGTCGCGGACGAAGACCAGGACCTCCTCCTCGTCCACCTCCCCGAACACCGACAGGCTGTCGCACCCGGAGTACTTGGAGGCGTTGACCATGGCCTCCCGCGCGGCGCGGAGCATGGCGCCCAGCGCGTCGTCGATGGGACAGTCGCCGACGCACACCACCTCGATGGGGACGCCGTGCTCCTCCTCCACCTCGGCGGCCACGCGTTCGAGCCCCGGCGAGACGGTGGTCTCGGCGTCGGCGGGGCGCTGGTAGAGCCAGCTGCGCAGTGCCCGCTCCTGGACGCGGGCCAGGCGCTGCACCTCGCGGGGGTCCTCGGCCCGGCGCTGGATGAGGGTCAGGGTGTGCAGGACGGAGTCGTGGATGTGCGCGGCGAGTTCGGCGCGCTCGGCGTTGCGGATGCGTTCGCGGCGCTCCTGGTCGCGTTCGCGGACCAGTCCGATGATCCACGGGGCGACCACCAGCGAGATGCCCGCGAGGAGCGTGAAGGCGAAGGTCAGTCCGGCCCGGGCGTCCTGGAGCTGCTGCTGGAAGACGAGGAAGCCGATGACGCCGACGACGATGAGCAGGACGCCCGCGCCCGTGCGCATGAGCCCCTTGCCGCCGGTGCGCCGGACGGTCGTGGACATCCACTCGTCGCGTTGGGCGGGGTTGGCCTGCTGCCACAGGATGGTCGCGCCGAGGGCGCCGAACACCACGAACCACAGGAGCGGGTCGAAGACGCCGCCGAAGAGCAGGAAGAGCGTGCTCAGCCCCACGGCGAGACCGACGTAGGCCAGGAGCTGGGACAGGTCGCGCCCCTTGCGGAGGGCCCCCTCCCGACCGTCCTCGGCGGTGTCCGCCCGCTCGTCCTTGGGCACGAAGAAGAACAGGGCGACGTAGACCGCCACGCCGATGCCGCCGACGGACAGGGCCATGAAGGCGAGCCGGACCACCACGGGGTCGACGCCCAGGTGCCGGGCCAGGCCGGCGGCGACTCCGCCGAGGAGCCGACCGTCCACCGCGCGGGTGAGCCGCGGGGTGTCGACCACCGTTCCTGCCACCGCCCGATCACCGCTTCCGTCCGTGTGCGGCGCGCTCGCGCACGCCGCCGTGTGGTCTCGTGAGACCAGGATGCACGGTGTGCGGGGGTGGACACCATCGGGTGGCACCCCAGGCCGGGCCCGGGTGTCGGTCAGGGTGGGTTCAGGGTCGTCCCGGATTCCGCCGCCCGTCGTCTCCGCGCGACGATGAGAGCGTGAGGAGGGTGCGGTGATCGACGATGACTGAAGGTCCGATGGCCGAGGCGGCCCCGCCCCGGCCGGAGCGGGAGCTCCGCAAGGGCGAGGACCGCGTGCTCGCGGGGGTGTGCACGGGGCTCGGCCAGTACACGGACACGGACCCGATCGTGTGGCGCACGGCGTTCGCGCTGACCGTGTTCGCGGGTGGCACCGGCATCCTCCTCTACGTCGCGGCGTGGATGCTCATGCGCGACGACCAGGGCGGACCGGCCACGTTCGAGCAGATGCTGGACCGCAGCATCCCGTCGCCGGCGGTGGTCAAGCTGCTGGCCCTCGGGCTGGCCGCGGCCACGGCGCTCAGCCTGGTCGGCGGGTTCGGCTGGGCGACCCTCGTCCTGGCCACGCCGCTCATCCTGGGGCTGCTGGCGGCACGCAACCGGGGTGTGGATCTGCGGAAGAGCTTCCTGGACCTGCGCGACGAACTGCGTCGGCGTCGGCCGCCCCCGACGACTCCCGCGCCGGAGCCGGTCGCCTCCTACTACAACCCCGCGCAGCCGTGGGCCTCCGCTCCGCAGGGGCCGGTGGACCTCGCCGTGGTCGGTGAGCGGACGGCGGACGGCGCATCGCACGGAACGGACGACGTCGGGGAGTCGGCGCCGAAGGGCGCGCCGGACGCCCCGGAGTCCGGGGACGGACCCGCGCGCGGCGGGCGCGGGGTCAGGCTGGTCGACCTCGCCGTGTGGACGATCGTCGGCCTGGCCGTCGCCGCGTCCGTCGCGGTCCAGGGCTGGGACTCGTCCCTGTGGAGCCGGGAGACCGCCGAGCTGGTGTTCGGCCAGGAGACCGGGGTGTTCTTCCTCGCGGGCGCGCTCGCGGTCGTGGGGCTGTACGCCGTGGTCGGCACGTGGGCGGGTCGGCCCGGGGGGCTGATGGCCCTCGGCCTGGTCCTGGCCGTGGCGGCCGCCGCCTCGGTGTCGACCGACCTGACGCGGCTGCGCGTCGGCGAGGCCGTCTGGCGGCCGGAGACGGTGGCCGAGGCGGAGTCGGGCGACTACCGGCGGACGCTCGGCGTGGTCACGCTCGACCTGACCCGGGTGGCGGACCTGGAGCCCGGCGACACCCTGGACCTGTCGGTCCGGGCGAACGGGGTGACGAAGCTGGTCCTGCCGGAGGACGCGCGGGTGGAGGTGGAGTCCCACGTGGGTCTCGGCGCGGTCGACGTGGCCGGCGAGGAGGAGCGGGGCGGGGTGTCACTGGACTACCGGGAGGTCTTCCCGCCGGTCTCGGCGGACGGACGTGACGGGGACGGGCGGGACGCGGAGGGTGACGACGGCGCCGAGGCTCCGTCGATCACCGTGAGCACCGACGCACTCGTCGGGGTTGTGGAGGTACGGCATGGCGAGGCGTAGGACGGACTGGGGGTCGTTCGTCGCGGGTCTGCTGTTCCTGGGGCTGGCGCTGGCGTTCGTCGTCCGGGGCACGGGCGAGTGGGAGTTCAACGTCGTGTGGGTGCTGCCGGTGCTCGCGGCGGGGCTCGGTGTGGCCGGTGTGGCGCGCGCGCTCACCCGGTCACGTGGAAACGGCGACCGCACCAAGTCCTGACGGGCGGCGGGCGGGCCTCAGTCGGGGCGGAGGCCCGCCCGGGCACGGCTCAGTCCCGCGGCCGGTGCTCGGCGATGGACGCGAACTCCTCGATCCCGAGCGACTCGCCGCGTGCGGTGGGGTCGACCCCCGCCGCGCGCAGGGCGGTCTCGGCCGCGGGCGCCGACCCGGCCCACCCCGCGAGGGCGGCCCGGAGCGTCTTGCGGCGCTGCGCGAAGGCGGCGTCGACGACCCGGAAGACGTCCTCGCGGGCGGCCTTGGTGACCGGGGGCGGACGGCGGATCAGCTCGACCAGACCGGAGTCGACGTTGGGCGCGGGCCAGAAGACGTTGCGTCCGACCGCGCCCGCCCGCCTGGCCGCGGCGTACCAGGCGATCTTGGCGGAGGGGACGCCGTAGATCCGGCCGCCCGGGGTGGCGGTGATCCGGTCGGCGACCTCCGCCTGCACCATGACCAGTGCGCGTTCGAGGCTGGGGAGCAGGTGCAACAGGTGCAGCAGCACCGGCACGGACACGTTGTAGGGCAGGTTGGCCACGAGGGCGGTGGGCGGCGGCCCGGGGACCTCCGTGACGCGCATCGCGTCGCCCGGCACGACGCGCAGGCGGTCGGCGAGGTCGGGGGCGTGCGCGGCGACGGTGCCCGGCAGCGCCTCGGCCAGCGCCGGGTCGATCTCGATCGCGGTCACCTGGCGCACGTGCGGCAGCAGGGCCAGCGTGAGCGAACCGAGCCCCGGCCCGACCTCGACGACGACGTCGTCCTGGGTGACCCCCGCGACCCTGACGATCCGCCGAACGGTGCCGTGGTCGATGACGAAGTTCTGGCCCAGGGTCTTCGTGGGCCGGATGCCGAACCGCTCGGCGAGCGCGCGCACGTCGGCGGGCGTGAGCAGCCGGGACTGGTCGGACGGGTCGGGTGCGGGTGTCTGTGTCACCCCCACATCTTGCCATTGCCGGAGCACCGGAACTCAGTCGAAGAGGCGGGCTCCGCAGTGCGGCCACTGGCTCTGCCAGTTCCCGTTGACGTTGGTGTACAGCTGCTGGGCGCGCTGGGTCTGCTCCGCCGCGCTGGCCTCCGACGGCAGGCCGCTGCCGCCGACCGACTGCCAGCTGCTCTGACTGAACTGGTAGAGGCCGTAGTAGCCCGCCGGGTTGACGGCCGCGGGGTTGCCGCCCGACTCGCACTCGGCGAGCGCGGCCCAGTTGAGGCCGGCCGCCGGTCCGCCGCCGACCGTTCCCGTGTCGGGCGCCTTGGTGCCGACGCGGACGAGTCCTTCGACGGGTTCGGTGACGATCGTCTCGGACAGCTCGTGCTCGACCTCCTCGCCGTCGCGCAGGACGGTGGCGGTGACGACCTCCCTGAGGCCGTCGACGGGTTCGGTCACCACCTCGCGTTCGCCCTGGGGCAGGTCGGGGTCCTCCTGCTCGACGGTCTCGGCCTCGATGACGACCTCCTCCGTGACCGGTTCGCCGACGACCGGGAGGACGCGCACGACCATGTCGGGTTCGGCGGGCTCGTCGGGCGAGGGCGTGACGACGTCGTGTTCGCCCAGGGTCATCCCGGCGGCGTCGAGCACGTCGGCCACGGTGGCGCCGGTGGTGCGGGTCTCGGTGCGGACGGTGTCGTACATCACGACCATGCGCGGGGCGCGTTCGGCGCTGACGGTGAGCCCGTCGACGGGCAGGGGCGTGTCGTGGGCCTCGGAGAGTTCTACGCCCTCGGGGTCCAGGCCGATCTGCTGGAGCGCCTCGCCGAGGGTGGCGGCGTGGACGCTGTGGTCGAGCGCGTGGCCGTCGAGTTCGACGGTGAGGTCGCGCGGTGAGCGCAGGACGACGTGTTCGCCGTCGGCCACGGGCGCCTCGGGGTCGGGTGCGACGACGTCGCCCGAAGCGAGGGTGATCCCGGCGGAGTCCAGGACGTCCTGGACGGTCCCGCCGAAGGTGTGGACGGTGCGCTCCTCGCCGTTGACGTCCAGGGTCACGCTCCGGTCCAGGGCGAAGGCGGTGCCTCCCGCGGAGGCCGCGAGGATGCCGAGGGCCGCCGCGGCGACGACCGGGAGGGGAAGGCCCGTCCTGCGACGGCGCCGGCCCTGGGGCCTGCGGGAACGGTTCCTCGGGGCACGGCTCATGGTGGACTCACCCTTGATCTGAGGGAGGGGTTCGCGCTGGTGGCGACGGTTTCCGGCCAGGGCGGAGCGCACGTTCGGAACAAGGGGCGTCGCGTGGTGTCGGCCCGGCGGTCGCCGACACATTAACACTCGTAGCCGAATTCCGTTGTTGATCTCGACCGAAACCTTTCCTGTGGGCCGGGGCGCGGGGAATGGTTTCCCTTTTGTCCACTCGCGACCGCGCGGGCCCGTGTGGCGCCGCGACCACCGAACCGGCACAATGAACCGAACGCCGTTCTAGTCAGTTCAGGAGGCCGCCCATGGGACCCCTCAAGGGAATCCGCGTCGTCGAGTTCACCGGGATCGGTCCCGCCCCCATGACCGGAATGCTCCTCGCCGACCTGGGGGCGAGCGTCATCCGCCTGGACCGGCCCGCCGCCGCCGAGGCCATGGACTCCGGGGCGGCAGGCCCGCACATGAGCGAGGGACGCACCGTGCTCGGCGCCGACCTCAAGACCGACGAGGGCCGCGAACGCGCCCTCGACCTCGTCGCCCGCGCCGACGTCCTGGTCGAGGGCTTCCGCCCCGGCGTCATGGAGCGGCTCGGCCTCGGACCCGACACGTGCCTGGAGCTCAACCCGCGCCTGGTCTACGCCCGCGTGACCGGGTGGGGTCAGGACGGCCCGCTGGCGCACACGGCCGGGCACGACATGAACTACGTCTCCGTCAACGGCGCGCTGCACTCGATCGGCCGCGCGGGCGGCCCGCCCGTCCCGCCGATCAACCTGCTCGGCGACTTCGCGGGCGGCACGATGTTCGCGGTCACGGGCGTGCTCGGCGCGCTGGTCGAACGCCAGGGCTCGGGCCGGGGCCAGGTGGTGGACGCGGCGATGGTCGACGGGAGCTCGCTGCTCATGTCGATGGTGTACGAGGACCGCGCCCGCGGCTCCTGGACGGACGAGCGCGGCACCAACTACCTCGACACGGGCGCCCCCTGGTACGACGTGTACGAGTGCGCCGACGGCGGGTACCTGTCGGTCGCGTGCATCGAGCCCCAGTTCTACGCGGCCTTCCTGGAGGGCGTCGGCCTGACGGACGAGAACCTGCCCCACCAGTGGGACCGCCAGGGGTGGCCGGGGTTGCGCGAGCGCTTCGCCGAGGTCCTGCGCACCCGCACCCGCGACGAGTGGGCCGCGGTGTTCGAGGGCTCCGACGCCTGCGTGATGCCGGTCCTGTCCCTGGCGGAGGCCCCCGACCACCCGCACGTGCGCGCGCGGGGAACCCTCACGCGCGACGGCGACCGCGTGGTCGCCGGGCCCGCGCCCCGCTTCGGCCGCACGCCCGGCCGCGTCACCCGGGGTCAGGGCCTGCCCGACACGGCCGCGACCCTCAAGGAATGGGGGCTGGAGGAATAGGGCGTGTTCCGTGCCCTGCCGCCCGTCGCCCGGCAGGGCACGCGTCCGCCGGACGGGCTCCGAGCCCAACACTCCCCGCCGGGTCCCCCACCGCGACGGCGCCGGTCATTAGGGTGATCGACCGAGCGCGCGACGGAGGGAAGCCATGGCATCGATCCGGAGGGCCGCGGCCCGGCTCCCGCTCGTCCTCCTCGTGCTGGTCGCGGTGCTCGCCGGGACCGCGCCGACCGCCTC
Source organism: Nocardiopsis sp. NPDC049922 (assembly GCF_040660275.1). NCBI lineage: Bacteria > Bacillati > Actinomycetota > Actinomycetes > Streptosporangiales > Nocardiopsidaceae > Nocardiopsis > Nocardiopsis sp. NPDC049922. The sequence continues at coordinate 11,507 of NZ_JBFAME010000038.1, forward strand.
GGCCGAGGCGCGGAGGGTCGACGCCGCCGTCCCCGCCACCCGGGACGGGGGGCCCGTGGTGCTCGTGGGGATCCCGGGCCTGCTATGGCGGGACGTGACCCCCGAGGCCACGCCGACCCTCTGGGAGCTGGCCGGACACACCTCGATCGGCAACGTCTCCATCCGCACGGCCACCTCCCGCACCTGCCCCACCGACGGCTGGCTGTCGGTGTCGGCGGGGCAGCGCGCCCTGTCCGAACGCGAGCGCTTCACCGTGTGCGAGCCCGCGCCCAAACCCGAGCGCGTGGGGTCGGGCGCCCGGATCCCCAGCTTCGACACCTACGTCCGGCGCAACGCGAGGTCCGTGTTCGCCGCGCCCGTGGGCATGCTCGGCCAGGCCGTGCGCGACGCGGGCGGGACCACGCTCGCGGTCGGCCCGGGCGCCGTGCTCGGCGCCGCCGACCGGTCCGGGTCCGTCGACCACTACCTCTACGAGCCGGGAGGGCTCACGCGGGAGCGGATCCAGGAGGTGTCGCTCGCGGTGGTCGAACTCCCGGGGCTCACCCGCCTGTACCCGGACCCGCCCGGCCCGGGCCCGGGAACCGGAGCTGACGAGGGCGACGACGAGGCGGAGGAGCGGACCGAGCCCGACGACGTCCCGGAGTGGGAGCGCGCGGGGGCCCTGGCGGCGATCGACGACCGCGTGCGCGCGCTCACCGGCATCCTGCCCGAGGGTGCGTCCCTCATGGTCGTCGGCGTGTCCATGGACTCCGGCCCCTCCGAGCTCACCGCGGCCGTGTGGGGCCGCGTCACCGACCAGGGCGTGTCCGGACCGACGGACTTCCTCGCCTCGGAGTCGACCCGGCGCCCGGGGTTGGTGGCGCTCACCGACACGACGCCGACCGTCCTGGCCGAGCTCGGCGTGGACCCGCCCGCGCCGACCGGCGGCCGCCGGTGGCACACGACCGGCCGCCCGCCGACGACCGAGGCGGCGGTCGACGAACTGGTGTCCTTCAACACGGCGGCCACCGTCGTGGGGGCGTCGCTGCCCGGGTTCTACAGCGGACTGGTCACGTTCCAGCTGCTCATCTACGCCGCGGCCGCCTACGCCCTGCACCGGTACTCGGACGGGCGACCGACCAGGCGGGCCCTGGTCCTCACCGTGACGCGCACCGTGGCGCTGGCCGGGGCCGCCTTCCCGGTCGCCAGCTACCTCGCCAACCTGGTCCCCTGGTGGGCCTCGCCCGTGCCGTTCCTCGCCCTGCTCGCCTGCGTGCTCGCCGCCGACGCCCTGGTGGTCGCGGCCGCCGTGACCGGACCGTGGCGGCGTTCGATCCTCGGTCCGATGACGGTGGTGGCGGGCACGACCACGGCCGTGCTCTTCCTCGACCTGTGCTTCGGCGCCCGCCTCCAGATGAACTCGCCGACCGGGTACTCGCCGATCGTCGCGGGCCGGTTCTACGGGATCGGGAACATCGCCTTCGCCACGTTCGCGACCGGCATGCTCATGGCCGTGGCCGGGATCTCGCACGAACTCGTCACGCGGGGGCGGCGACGTGCCGCGGTGGCGGTCACGCTCGCGATCGGCGTCGCCACGGTGCTGATCGTCGGCTGGCCGGGCCTGGGCACCGACTTCGGCGGGGTGATCGCCCTGGTGCCGGGGCTGGCGGTGACGGCGATGATGATCGCGGGGGTGCGGATCACCCCCGTGCGGCTGGCCGCCGTGGGCACGGCGGCCGTGGCGGCGATCAGCGCGCTGGCCTGGCTGGACCTACAGCGTCCGCCCGCGGAGCGCAGCCACGTCGGGGCGTTCGCCGCGCAGGTGCTGGGCGGGGAGGCGGGCACGGTGCTGAGCCGCAAGCTGTCGGCGATGCTCGGCACGTTCGGCAACTGGCAGCTGACCCTGCTCGCGGCGTGCGCGCTGGTGTTCCTGTTCGCGGTGCTCAACCGCCCCACGAACTGGCGGATCGGCGCGCTCCAGCGGGCCTACGAGTACGCGCCGACACTCCGTGCGGGGCTGACCGGCTCGCTGGTGACCGCGCTGGTCGGGTTCGCGGTCAACGACTCGGGGGTGGCGATCCCGGCGATCGCGCTGACGGTGGCCGTTCCGCTGACGTTGTCGGCGTGCGTCTGGGCGCTCCAGCGGGGCGACCGGACGCCACCGGAGCCACGGGAACCCGTCGGGACCGCCCATCGGACGTGACGAACACCTCACCGGACACCCGACCCCGAACCGCCCGAGCACGACCTTGCGTCGCTCACGTCACGAAACGGCCACGGGCCTGTGGTAAAGTCCGAGGCTGGGCGGCCCGGAGACGATTCCGGTCACGGCGGATCCGCCGGCCGACCCGCTCCATCGCTCACGATCGAGGAGCCCACGGCGGCGCGTGCCACGACACGGCGTCCGCCCTCATCCCGGCGGCGGGACCCGGTGTCAGTGGAACTTGAGGCCCGCCCTCGCGCGTTTGAGACACTGACGCGCTTTCTTGAGCAGGCCCGGCGAGAAAGGCGTTCTCATCCCCGGCCCCAGCGCGGGGTACCAGGCAAGGAACTTGATGAACCAGCAGCTTCGCTACCGCCGTATGGCCACGGACACACTGGGTGGCACCCGCGCCCTGGGTGGCGCGCGACCGAGCCCGCCCACCCGTCTGGCACGTCCCGAGTTCGCCGGAGTGGCAATGCCCGACCTGACCATCTCCTCCACGCTCAACGAGGCGGGGCGTGTCCTCGCGCTGGACGGGGAGATCGACATGGCCACCGAGGAGCGGTTCCAGGACGCGGTGATCGAGGCCCTGACCACCCAGCCGTCCGGCCGCGTCGTCCTCGACTGCACGAACCTGAGCTTCATCGACTCCAGCGGGCTGCGCGTGCTCATCCGCGCGCACAAGGCGGCCCTGGAGCAGCGGGTGCTGCTGGCCATCGCCTGCCCGACCGACCGCGTGCTCCAGACCCTGCGGGTGACCGCGCTGGACACCCGCGTCCCCGTCTTCGACACGGTGACCGAGGCGCTGTCGGCGCCGCGCGCCTCCTAGCTCAGCAGGAGCAGCCACACGCCCAGCGCGGTCACGGCGATGTTGACCAGCGCGAAGACCACCACCCACAGGGTTCCGGGCACCCCTGTGAGCCGGGCCAGCTGGTCGGCGTCGGAGTGCGGTGAGGGCTGGCGCGTCCGCTGGGCCTGAAGCTCGAAGACCGGCCGCACCCCGGCGAAGAGCAGGAACCAGGTGAACAGGTAGGCGAAGGCCGCCTGGACCGCCGCCGGGGTGAACCAGCTGACGCCGAAGACCACGGCGCCGGTGCCCACGATCGACACCACGCCGTAGACGTTGCGGATCATGAGCAGCATCGCGGCGAGCACGAGGATGCTCAGCCACAGCAGCGCCGTGATGCGGTCGGACATGAGCATGAGGATGCCCAGGAGTCCGACGAGGGACGGCGAGACGTAGCCCGCGAAGACCGTGAGGATCATCCCGATCCCGGTCGGCCTGCCGCGCGACACGGTGACGCCCGAGGTGTCGGAGTGCAGCCGGATCCCGGTGAGCTGGCGTCCGCTGAGCAGCGCCACCAGCGCGTGTCCGCCCTCGTGCGCGATGGTGACGACGTTGCGCGCCACCCGCCACGGGGGACCGAGCAGGACCGCGGCCAGGGCCAGGACCGCGGCGGCGATGATGATCCACTGCTCGGGCGCCGGCTGGACGGTCAGCACCTCGCTCCAGACGTCACCGAAGGTTGTTCCCACCGAAGCTCCCGACTCGTCGACCCACGCACCGCCCCCAGGGGAGGGGCGGGCTCTGGCCGCACTCTAGGGCATGTGGGCGTGTCGCGGTCGCGGCGCGGAAGTGGGCGGGCTCCGGAGCCAATCACCGAGAACGGCGTCGATGAACTGGCCAAACCGGGAGCGCCGACCTAGAGTCACCACTGAAAGTAGTCAGTCAGATGCTCAAGGTTAGGATTTGCTCGTGAAACGTACCGCTGCTCTCGTGTTCGTGACCATGGCCGCCGGTGCCGGCCTCGGCCTGGCCGCCACGCCGGCCGCCGCGCACGACCACTTCGACGGCTACCGCGGGTACCACAACTTCGACTTCGACCGCAAGGGGAAGTACTTCGACGACCACCGCGGTGACCACGGCCAGCACCGTGACCACGGCGACCACCACTGGTGGGGCTACTGACGGACGCGCCAACGGCACGGACGCGCCCCCGCCACGACGTCGTGGCCGAACAGACGTGAGCGCGTCTGGGCGGGCGCGGTGGCGGGGATGTCGGCGAGGACGTCGGCGAGCGACACCCCCGCCAGGCTCTCGCGCCAGG
>NZ_JBFAME010000039.1:0-15190 GCF_040660275.1 Nocardiopsis sp. NPDC049922
AAGCGGCGTATCGGGGGTGCAGGGGGATGACGTGGCCGGTCCTGGCCGGGATCGGGAAGGTCGAATCGAACCACGCCGCCGGACACGAGGTGGCCTCCTCGGGGAAGGTGGATCCGCCGATCACGGGTCCTCGCCTGGACGGGTCGGGGGCTGGAGGCAACACGACACCGCACACCGACAGCGACCAGGGGGTGTGGGACGGGGACGTGGAGTTCGACCGGGCGGTGGGCCCCATGCAGTTCCTCCCGTCCACGTGGGCGTCCCACGGCCTGGACGCGACCGGTGACGGTGTCGCTGACCCGCACAACGCCTTCGACGCCGCGTGGAGTGCGGCGGTGTACCTGTGCGTCAGCAACCCGGACGCGGAGGTCGTGGACTTCGGTGATGAGGACGATCTCGAGGTGGCGCTGGGGCGCTACAACCACTCGGCGTCCTACGTCCAGGAGGTGAGGGGGCACATCGGCGTCTACGCCGAGTTGGCCGCCGACGCGGCCCCAGGTCTCGGTTCGGGGGTGGAGGCCACCAGTGCGCAGGGCCGGGTAGCGGTGGAGTGGGCTCTGGGCCAGGTCGGCAAACCGTATCTGTGGGGTGGGACGGGGCCGGGGGCGTTCGACTGCTCGGGGTTGGTGATGCGGGCGTGGGAGGCGGCCGGGGTGGGCCTTCCGCGTGTGACCACCGACCAGGTCAACACCGGAACGCGCGTGGCGCTCGACCAGGTGCGGCCGGGGGACCTGTTGTTCTACGACACCGGAGCAGGCAAGTCACCCTCACACGTGACGATGTACGTCGGTGACGGGCAGATGGTCAACGCCCCAGGAACCGGCCGGAGTATCAGGGTGGAGCCGGTGGCCGGTGACTACTACAGGGCCCGGTTCGTCGCGGCCGTCCGCCCGGGCTGACAGGTCCCCCAACACGTCGTGGGCGCGCCCATCTTTTTCGGGTGCCATGACTTTTCTGAACCATCCGGGTTGAAACTTCTCGCGAGTATGGGGAAACATCAAAACCGCTGGTCAGCCCGGGTGAACACGACCAATCCCAATTGAACGGTTCCATTCGTATGTCTGAAATGGGGTCATTTGCCATGCCCGTGAGTGTCCTGAGAAACACCCGCCTCGACCTGCCCTCGACGGGGGCTGACACCGGATAGCGGAACCGATCGCGTCGTGCCGGGTGGGGTGAGGAAGCGCAGCCTTGAGGCGAACCCCCGGGGCCATTGACACCCGCTCCGCCCAACGCACAAAAGCCACGAAGACAACCCAAATGGAGAAGCCGCCTCGGACGGTGATAGCAGCACCGTCCGAGGCGTGATCCGCCACCTGAATGAGCAGGAGGAAGATCTATGAGCCATGGTACGGGTCGGCACCGCAGGCGCCGACAGGGATGGGCCAGCCGTGCGCGGCGGGTCGTGGGCACGGTACTCGAGGCGATCGTCGGGAAGAAGCCCGCGCCGCCGTCACGCCCGGCCCCGTCGACCAGCACGACGACCTCGCCCTCACGGCCGGAACCCGCGAACCCGCCCACTCCACCTTCGCGCCGTGAGCCGGAGTGGGTCGGGCGCTACGAGCAGGCGCGGCGCACGCACGCGGATCGGGCGTGGGACCTGTTCACCCAGGGCGAGGCGGAAGCCTCGGCCGACACCGTGGTGGAGTTGCCGGAGTTCGGGTGGTGTGTGGACGATGACGGGGTGCGGGCGGTACGCCCCTACCTGGTCGCGCACGAACAGCGCCAACGCGCCCAGCGGCGACGAACGTCTCCCCAGAGCTCCTTCCAGCGGGCATCCACACCCCACGCCTGTGACCAGGGTACTGATTCGGGAACTCCTGGCGAGTGGGACGAATTGGCGGGGCTGATTCGTCAATGGCACACGCAACGTACGCCCGTGGCCTGAAAAACGAGCGGTGATTCGGGCCTGTCTCCTCACCGGGGGCAGGCCCTTTCGCGTGCCTCGCCTTCGTGTTTGTGCTGGTAGAGCGTGCGACATCGGATCGCGGTGGTTCTCTTCACATTTTTGGTCACGGTGAGTATCCGGAAACTGGTTGTGAGGTGACTCTGGGTGTGGTTAGTGTCACTCATCGAAAGCGCGGCGTTGGGGTCGTGCCCGGTGAGGATTCGGCGGTGAGGGATGCGCGTGCCTGTGACGGGTTGGGCTGCGGTAGCGGTGGTGGTGTTGGTGGGGTGCGCGGTCCAAGAGAGCGATCCCATCCACGAGCCGACGCCCACGCCCCCGACCCTCACAGCACCGGCCAGCCCGTCGCCGACGGTCGAGGAGGCGGCGGTGGATGCCTACCTCGGGATGATGCGGGCCTTGGTCGACGGCTCCTTGGAGGGAGCCGAAGACCACCCGGATCTGGAGGTGCACGCCCGGGGGCAGGCGCGTGAGCTGGCAACGGACATGTTGGACGGCGCTACCGCAGCGGGGGAGCCCGTTCTACGCCCAGAAGTGGCGGAAATCGACATGGATTCCGATCCACCGAAGGTCGTGATCGAGGACTGCATGGACAACACCGCATGGGTGCTGGAGGGCCATCCGGCTCGCGATACATCGGAACGGAATACGAGGCTGTACGCGGCCACGGTGACCCTGGTTGAGAACCAGTGGAAAGTCGAGGAGCTATGGCTGGGGGAGCAGGGCGCGTGCTGATTCACACACCGTCCAGGGTGCTCCTGTGCAGCGTATGGGCCGGAACGTGTCTGGTCGTGTTCGCTCCTGCCGCCTGGGCTGATGATCCCGGATTCGACGGGCACACCTCGTGTGCGAACGGCGCGTGCAGCGTCACGGCCCACGCACCTGGCCGTGTCCCGGCGGCTGTCGAAGGCCCCTCGGGTGGAGGCCGTGGGGAGGGGAGCGAGGGCACCGGCCCGACCTGTGTGTCGACGGACATGGCGTTCGCGCAGTCGAGGGAGGAGGGACCGCTGGGCCGCTGCGCGGGGTTGGTCAACAGGACCAGCGGACCCGAGTTCGACCCCGCCGCGCTGGCTGAGCAGGCGCGGTCGAGGATGCGGCTGCCTGAGCCCGCCATCGGGACCGCGCCGCCTCTGGGCAGGCCGAGGTTCGTGAACCTGCCCTCGTGGATGTGGGTCGACGAACAGGACTGGGAGCCAGTCAGTGCGACCGCGTCGGTCAGTGCTGGGTCGGTGACGGTGGTCGCCTCTCCGCGGCGGGTGGTGTGGGACACCGGTGACGGTCACGAGGTGGTGTGCGAGGCGCCGGGCACGGTGTTCTCCCCGGACGTCTATCGGGAGGAGGGGTCTCCGGACTGCGGCCACACCTACACCACCCTGCCTCCGGGCGGGGCGGGGGCGACGGTGGACCTGGTCGCGGTGTGGGAGTGGGCGGTGTCCTGGTCGGCCTCGGACGGGCGGGGCGGGGAGCTGGCGGACCTGACCACCGCGTCGACGGTGGCGGTGCCGGTGAGTGAGATCCACGCGGTGGTCACCGACATCCGCTGACAGCACAGACATCACGTTGAGGTGAAGGGGGAGGGATGGTCGCGCTCGCGAATCCCAAACAAACCGATCGGAAAAATGAAGAAAGCCAGGAGGCCGGTGGGCGGGAGTGGGAGTCGGTGCGTCTGGCGGCCGTCTCGCGTCGCCGGTGGAAGTGGGCCCTGCTCGCGGCCGGGTTGATCGGTGCGGGAGGCATGGCCGGGGCGTGGACCGGGTGGGTGTTGGATGACGCGCGTCCGGTCGCGGTGCTGGCGGCCGATCTCCCGGCCGGGCACGTGCTCACCGCGTCCGATGTCAGGCCGGTCGAGATGGGCGAGGTCGAGGGGGTGCGGCTGCTGTCCCCACAACAGGTCCAGGGGCGGGTGTTGACCCGGCCGACGTTGGAGGGGTCTCCGTTGGTGGACGGTTCGGTCGGGGAGAGCGTGGTGTGGCCGGATTTGGGGCGGGCGGTGGTGGCGGTGCCCGTGTCCATGGTGCCGCACGGCCTGGAGGCGGGGGCGACGGTGGACGTGGTCGCCCCCACCGGTGGCGACGGCGGTGCGGATGCTTCGTTGGGTGCGGTCACGGGGTCGGTGCACCGGGTCGTACCCGCCGAGGACACGCTCGGGGCCGGGGAGCGGGTCGTGGAGGTGGTGATGTCTCGGGACCAGGCCACCTATGTCTCCCGGGCGGTGGCTGAGGCGCCAGCGCAGCTGTTGGTCCTGAACCCGTACGAGGACGTGCGGGCGGTCGCGGTGGTGGGGGGTGGGGAGTGATCGTCGCGGTGTGCTCCCTGGGTGGGGCTGTGGGGGTGACGAGTCTGGCGACCGCGCTGGCGGCGTCCTGGCCCTCGTCCCCGGTGACGGTTCCGGTGTTGGTGGAGGCTGATGCCTCTGGTGGGGATCTGGCGGCCTGGCACGGCATCGACCTCCATCACACGGACAAGGGGTTGGTGTCGTTGGCCGCTGCCTCCCGCACACCAGCACCAGCGCCGGTTCCGGTATCCGCTGATGCGTGGGCGGAGGCGGGGGTCGAGGGTGCGTCGTCGGCCCATACCCCGTTGGTGAACCACGCGGTCGAGTTGCCGGGTGGGCTGCGGGTGGTGCCCGCTCCGGCCGATCCGTTGGAGGCGGGGCGGGCGGTGGACATGTTGGCCCACAACCCCGCCCTGCTCCGGACCGGGCGGGTGGTTGTGGTGGATGTGGGGCGGGCGGTGCCGGGGTCCGCGGGGGCGTCCCTGGTTCGTCACGCCGACACGGTCGTGGTTCTCACCGATCCGGGCGATGTGGGGCATGCGGCCCGGTTGCGGGCGTGCGCCCCGATCCTGGCCTCCCTGAAGGAGGGCGGGACACGGGTCGGTCTGGCCGTCACCGGCTCCTGCCCGCACTCCGATGGTGAGGTGTCGAAGGTGGCGTCGGGTTTGCCGGTGTGGGCGCGGATCCCGCACGACCCTACGGGGGCGGGGCTGGTGCGGGGCGAGCACCGCCCGCCGACCCGGTTGCGGGACCGTCTGGCCGCGTGGTGGTCCGAGCGTCGTGATCCCGACAGTTTGGAGTGGGTGCCGTTGATCAGGGCCGCCAAGTCCCTGGCGGAGCTGTGCGACGACTTCTCGGGCCTCGGCCTGCCCCACGAGAAACACAGCGGCTCGCCCCACGGGGAACACGGTGTCGGAGCGTCCGGGGACCAGCGTGACTCGACGGTGGTGAATGTGGCGTGACGACGATGAACGACCTTCGGCCCCTTCCATCCTCTATGGAAGCAGGGGCGGAGGAGGTGTCCCTTCGGGCTGCCGCGGTGGCTCTTGCCGGCCGGGTCACCGAACAGCTCATCACCACCCCCGGCGAGGCGGCGGATGAGGACCGTGTGGCCCACCTGGTGAGCAGGTTGTTGGAGGAGCGGGCACGCACCGCCCTGATCCAAGGCACATCAGGGCTGGCACCGGCCGATGAGGCGCGGCTGCGGCAACTGGTTCTGGACCATGTTCTGGGGTTGGGGCCGTTGGAGGAGCTGCTGGCCGAGCCGGGCGTGGAGAATATTCACGTGATCGGCAACGATCCGGTGGTCGTGGACTTCGGCGGGGGACGCCGCCAGCGCCGCCCGAGCGTGGTGGATACCGATGCCGACCTCGTCGCCTTGGTGCAGCGGGCCGCCGCCCGCGCCCCGGGTGGGGAGCGTCGCTTCGATACGGCGGCGCCGATCCTGTCCATGGAGCTGGAGGACGGGTCCCGGTTGTCGGCGGTGATGCCCGGGATCGCGGCCCGCCCGAGTGTCACGATCCGGCGTCACCCTTCCCGGCACCTGCGGTTGAAGGACCTGGCCCGGTCGGGGATGGTCGACCAGACCGCACGCGATCTGCTCATCGCGGCGCTCCGGGCCCGGGCGAACATGATCATCTCCGGGGCCACGAACGCGGGCAAGACCACCCTGCTGCGCGCCCTGTTGGGCACGGTGGACGGCGAGCGGGTGATCACCATCGAGGACTCGTTGGAGCTGGGGCTGCACCGCCACCTGCCCGACGCGGACGTGGTGGCCCTGCAGGGGCGTCCCCCGAATGTTGAGGGTGTGGGTGAGGTGACGTTGGCCGAGTTGGTGCGGGCGGCGTTGCGGATGTGCCCGGACCGGGTGATCGTCGGGGAGACCCGGGGCCCGGAGACCCTCGCGTTGCTGAACGCCATGAGCATGGGGACGGACGGGTCGATGTCCACCATCCACGCCTCGTCCAGCCAGCAGGTGTTCGCGAAGCTGGCCGCCTACTGTGCCCAGGCCCGGGAACGGTTGACGCCGTCGGCGACGGCGTCGCTGGTGGGGACGGCGGTGCACTTGGTCGTGCACATCGACACCGCGCCCACGGGGGAGCGGGTGGTCACCAGCGTTCGCGAGGTGGTGGGTTCGGAGGGCGAGCAGGTCATCTCGAACGAGCTGTACACCCGGTCCGTCGACGAACCCGTCGGGACTGTGGTGTGTGCTCCGAGTGGGCTGGTCGGCCAGCGCCTCGTTCGGGCTGGGTACACGGGGCGGGGGTGGGCGTGATGACGCCACCTTGGGAGTGGGGGATCGTCAGCCTTGCTTGCGTGGGCGCGCTGTACGGGGCGGGGATCGCCTGCGCCGCCTACGCGCTGACCCTCGTCCCCTGGCGTACTGTCCCCGCCACGCCTCGCCTCCACCGTTGGACCACGCTTTTGGCCCAGCGCCGGTTGTGGGTGCGTGCGGCGGGCGCCGCAGTGGCAGGGGTTCTGGTGGGTGTGGTGACGGGGTGGCCGGTGGGGGTGGTGCTCGCCGCGGTGGCCGGGTGGTGGATGCCGGTCTTGCTCGGCCCTGACACCACGGCCCGCGCTGAAGCCGACCTCGCCGAGGCACTCGCTTCCTGGGCCGAGCAGCTGCGCGACATGATCACCGGCGCCTCCGGTTTGCACCAGGCCATCACCGCCACCGTGCCCGTGGCCCCGGACCTGATCCGTGGCCAGGTCCGGGATCTGGAGGCCCGGTTGCGCGCCGGGCAGTCGATGGAACAGGCAGTCGGGGTGTTCGCCCGGCAAGTCGATGCCGATCTAGGGGATCTGATCGCGATCACGCTGACCATGGGCGCCTCCCGGCAGAGCGGGGACGTGGCCGGGGCGCTGTCACGGTTGGCGGAGGCTGCACGTGAGCGGGCGACCACGGTGGGCCGAGTGTCGGCGTCGCGGGCCAGGGTGCGTTCCTCGGTGCGCATCATCGCCGCCGCGACCACCCTCATGCTGGTGGGGATGGCCGCGTTCAATCCTGCCTTCCTCCAGCCGCTGAGCACATTCACCGGCCAGCTCGTGCTTGCCCTGGCCGGAGGGTTGTGGGCGGTCTCGTTCTTCTGGATGGCCCGGTTGGCCGCACCGGTGAAGGTGCCGCGCTCCTTCCGCCCCGCCCCAGTTGACGCCGTTGCGGTGGGAGGTGGTGTCAGGTGAGTGCAGCCGTGATGTCCGTTACCGGGGCCATGCTCGGTGCGGGAGGGTTCGTCACCGCCTACGCGCTGCGTCGCCCTTCGTTGGTCGAACGCCTCACACCCCGCCGGGCCTCGAAACCGTCGGCTCCTTCCGGACAGGGGTGGGCGCAGCGGGTAGGTCATCGTGCGGGACACCTTCTGACCAGGGTGGGCATACCGGGTCAGGTCATGTGCCGGACGCTCGCGGTGTCGGGTGCGTCGGTGGAGGCGTATCGGGCGGAGAAGGCCGCCGCCACTGGGATCGGGCTCGTGTTGGGAACGGTCCTGCTCTTCGCGGGCAGTGCGACGTTGCCGGTGCCCGCGATGGCCTGGCTGCTCGCCGTGCTGGTCGCGGCGGGGTGCTTCCTGGCTCCGGACCTGGCGGCGCACCACGCGGCGAGCGAGCACCGCGCGGAACTTCGGATGGCCACCTCGGCGTTGGCGGACCTGGTCGTCATGGGGTTGGCGGCGGGCGCCGGAACGACCGGCGCGGTCACCACCGCCGTGGAGTGCGGGCACGGCCGTGCCCCGGAGCGCCTTCGCCAAGCGGTGCATGTCGCGTCGCTGCGCCACCAGCCTCCCTGGGAGGGGCTTGAAGTGGTGGCCGAGGAGACCGGGGTGGGCGAGCTCGGTGAGCTGGCCGGGTCGTTGCGGTTGGGCGGGGCCTCGGGGGCGCGCACCCGCGCCTCGTTGACCGCGAAGGCGACGTCGTTGCGGGCGCGTCGTCTGGCCGAGGCCGAGGCCGCCGCGCACGCGGCCACCGAACGCATGACCCTGCCCACCATGGGTCTGGTGGCCGGGTTCCTGCTGTTGATCAGCTATGTCGCCCTCACCCACGTGATGGCCGGTTTCTAGACAGGGAGGGCTCCTGATGAAGGAACGCCTTCGGCGTGCCCATGGGTGTGTACGCACGTGGCTCATGCCGTCACGCAAAGCGATGTCGGATGCGGGGTCGGCGACCACGGACTGGATCCTGATCATCATGGTGTCGATCACCATCGCCACCGTCGTCGGAGGCATCCTCGTCACCGAGTTCACCACGGCGGCCGAGTCCATCGACCTGGGGGTGGCCCGGTGAACCCGCCACCCGTGCGCCGCCGCAGCGGTCGGGGTTGGGGGAGAGGTAGTGACCGGGGGAGCGCGGAGCCGTTGTTCATCCTGCCGATCGTGTTCGTGATGGTCGTGGGGGTGGTGCAGGTGGGGGTGTGGGCGCATGCCCAGCACCGCGCCCAGGCGATCGCCTCCCAGACCCTGGCCGCGGCCCGCGCCTACGACGGCTCTACCGCGTTGGCTCGCGAGCGGGCTGAGCAGGCCCAGACCCAGCTGGGCGGCAGAGTTCTGCGCAGGGTGGAGGTCGAGGTCGACCGCACCGTCGAGGCCGCGCGGGTGCAGGTGACAGCGCGAAGCGCGAGTCTGCTGCCGGGGGTCGGTTTGCCGGTGTCCTCGGAGATGTCCGGCCCGGTCGAACACCTCACGCCATGAAGGTCTGGCGGAGAGGGCTGCGGCGGGGCCGTGACGATACGGGGAGCGCGTCGGTGGAGCTGGTGTTGCTCGTCCCGGTGCTGGTCGTGGTCCTGGTGCTGGTGGTGATCGCTGGCCGTCAGGTCTCGGCGGCTCTGATCACCCAGGACGCGGCCTCGTCCGCCGCGCGGGCCGCCTCGCTGCAACGCGACACGGTCTCCGCCCGCGCCCAGGCACGGTCGACGGCGCAGCGGGAGCTGGCCGATCGGGGCGTGGCCTGCAGCTCCTTCGCCGCCACTGTGGACGTTCCCCGGTTCGAGACAGCTGAGCAGGTTCGTGTGGAGGTGGAGTGCACGGTCACCGTTATCGACCTGGGCGGCTTCGGCGGGCAGCGCACCCTGCACTCCACCGCCTCCTCACCCGTTGACCCCAACCGAGGACAGACACCATGACCCGACTGGCAGAACTGTGGCGACGCGGGGATCAGGGGCAGGCGTCGGTGTTCCTACTCATGCTCGTGCCCGTCGTGATGATCGTGTTCGCGCTGGTGTGGGAGGCGGGCCAGATGCTGGTGGCGAAAGCGGAGCTGTTGTCGGTGGCGCATTCCGCGGCCAGGGCCGGGGCCCACCAGTTGGACGGCGCGGCGAGCCTCGCCGGAGGCAGTCCGGTCTTGGACGCTGCCGAGGCCAGTCAGGCCGCCCTCGACCACCTGGGCTCAGCAGGTTTGGGCGGGCAGGTGGTCGTCGAGGACAACCGGGTGGTCGTGCTGGCCCACACCACTCACACCCCTGACCTGTTGCCGATCGGGGCGCGCGAGATCGAAGCGGAGGCCGCCGCTGCGGCGCTCCAACCCCCGCTGGGGTGATGCCGCGCCAGGCTGCACCGCCCATGCCCGGAGAGGCAGGTCCGATGAGAATCGAAGGGAAGAGGTATGCCGCGAAGCGGGTGGTCCGTGGCGGGGGAAGTGCTGGTCACGGTGGCCTTGTTGGTGGGGCCGCCGTGGTTGGCGACCCGGTTGGAGTGGCCGCTGGGCCCGGACACCACCTGGGTGTGGTTCGTCCAGTACCTGCGCGGGGGGAGCCTGCCGGACGAGGTCGTGCTCGCGTTCTTCGTCGTGTTCCTGTGGGGGGTGTGGGCGGCCCATCTGGTGGTCGTCGCTTTGGATGTCGTCGCCGCGGTGCGGGGGTTGGTGCCTCGGGTGGGGTTGGTGCGGCTGGTGTGGGTGTTGGTGGCGGGGGGTGTGACCGCGACTTCTGCCCAGACCGCGGCTGTGGCGGCGCACACGACGGACGCGGTGGCCGAAGCGCCGACCGTGGCCGACACGTCTCCCGCCCAGGAGACCTCAGCAGTGTGGGAGGAAGCGAAGCCGCAGGACGTCTTCGACCGCACCAGCGTTCTGGCGGGGTTCGCCTTCGACTCGGCCGACCTCACCCCAGAGATGGCCGAGTCCCTCGAACCGACGATCGGCCTGATCGCCGACTTCGGGCACCGGGAGGAGCCGGTCGTGGTGATCGGGCACACCGACCCGATCGGCACCCCCTTCTACAACCAGGGTCTGTCGGAGCGCCGGGCCCTGGCGGTCGCGGATCATCTGGCTGACCAGTTGGGCGCCGACGTCGAGATCCAGGTGGTCGGGAAGGGTGCCGCCCAGCCCCCGTCGAGTCCTCGTGCCTCGTATGGGGAGTATCGGCGGGTGGAGATCTCCTACACCGTCCAACGCCCTACGCCCGCCCCGGCTGCCGTGCCCGAGCGGTCAGCGGCCTCTGAGACCGAGACCTCCTCTTCCAAGACCCCCTCAGAAGCGTCCCCTGGGACGGTCCCTGTCACGGAGCGGGCGGGGACGCGTGTGGTCACCGCGGCTGAGGAGAACACCGTGCTCGATCTCGCCGGGGTCGGGCTCGTGTCCGGGGCGGCCGGTGCGGGGGTGGGGTACGCGGTCGGACGGCGACGGGCATCGGCGACGCATCGCAAGCCAGGTGCTCGTGGTGGGCCCACGGATAGTCCCGAGGACCGCTCGGCGGACCCTGGTGCCGACGACGCCGCGTCGGGCCAGGAGAACCTGGTGCGCCACGATGCTGAAGGGCTCGCCCGTGGCGTCGTCGACGACGGTTACCTGCTCATCGGCGACAAGCTTCGGGTGAACAGTGTCGGTGGTGTGGCGTTCGTCGGAGCCCACGCGGCGCGCGTGCTCGCGGCCCTGGTCACAGATCACGCCCCCGGGCCCGTCATCGCCACCCGCGCGGTCGCCACGGCCCTCGTAGCGGAAGGCACACCGCTGGGGGGTGTGCAGGTGACCTCCGACCTTGCCCAGGCACAGGTCGCGGCGGAGGTGGAGCTACTGGCCCTGGCACGCCACCAGGACGAGCACGGCGACGAGCTCGGCGCGCCCGCAACTTCGGCTCCTCAGTCTGTGCTGGTCGTGGTGGAAGCAAGCGACCTCGACCAGGGAGCGCCCACGGCGCTCACCGCCACTGCTGGGGTGGTGGTGAGCGTGCTCGGCGACATCGACAACGTCGGGGCCACGGTGGACTGCGCCGACACCCACCGGGTTCGGGTTCGTACCCGTCAGGGGGAGGTGACACGCAAGGGCGCTCTGCGGTTGTGGAGCCCACCACAGGGCCACGACGAGGACATCTCTGTCGACCAAGCACCCCCACCTGCCCCGGAGCACACCCGAGGAACAGAGGCGGACGAGCCCGACCAGGTCGAGGAGGAACAACCCGAGGGCAGCGTCGGCCACGAGCCCCGTTCCGCGCCGGACCACGATCCCGGCCCGGGCAAGGACGAGCTCCATCAGGACGAGGAGGAACAGCCCACGAGCCCGGCACTCCCAGGAACGGATCCACATCCCGAGCCCCGGCTGCGGGTGCGGTTGTTCGCACCCGAGCCGGAGCTCACCTTCGACGGTGAGCCCGTGAGGGGGCTCCGATCGGTGGCATGGACCCTGCTGTCCTTCCTCGCCCTACACCCGAAGGGCGCTGACAACGCGCAGATCACCCAGGTGTGCTTCGCCGACTCTGACTCCACCAAGGCCGCGGTGGATCGGCGTAACGCCACCAGTAGCCTGCGCTCCGTACTACGCCCCCTAATGGAGTCCCCCAAGGAACAGATCATCGTGCACGAGAACAGTCGGTACCGCCTCGATGCCGAGCTCTTCGCTGTCGATGTGTGGGAGTTTTCAAGGACGGCATCCCTAGCCCGCAAGGAAGGGTCAACCGGGAATCTCGCGTACGCGGATAAACTTGCATCACTTCACTCCCAAGTCCTTCTGGGAGGGCGTGATGAAGAATGGGTGACTCGGGCCAGGGAGCGCTGTATTCGGGAGGCGGTCAGTGCCTGCGTCAGGCTCGCCGACGCCACTGACTCCAGCTCGAAGAAGATCAGGTATCTGGAAAAAGCATGTTCGTTTGACGAATTCAACGAGCCGCTGTACCAGCGTCTGATGATCGCGCATCAGGATAACGGCTCACCGGAGGCCGCGAGTCAAACCTACCGATCGTTGAAGGACAAGCTTGCCTGCCTCGGTGAAAAGCCCAGTCCGGAAAGTCAGCGCATCTTCCAGGAGTGTGTCGCTGCCGCACCGGAGGGCGCCCAGGCCACCTCATGAGGCTGGGCCCGTCGGTCAAGTGAACACGATTTGAATCAGGGCCAACAGGTGGGCCATCGAGTGGGCCAACACCTGGGCCGTCCCTGTGGCCCACCCCTCCACGGCCATATGCGCAGGTCAGGGGTTGTTCAGATGGGCCAACGCGTGTCCAGACTTATACCCAGTGGGTAGTCATCTTCACGTAGGGGGCGCCCGGCCCCCTCCTTGTCCGGGGCGGGCCCGGCCCGCCCCGCCCCCCGCTCCGCCCCTCCTCTCCCCCACCCACCCCTCCCTCTCTTCCCAGTCCCCACTATTCATGAAAAACAACCAGAGGCACACAACACCCGTTGTGTGCCTTTTTAATGATCACCCAGATCAGCCGCGCGCATGAAAACAATGATCGCCCACCCCCGCCTCGGGCATGCCCTCACGCGCGTACGCGCGCGGGCGCGGTTCCTCCCTGTGGTCGCGCGGCGAAAAGTTCCCGCGAAAAAGTCCGCGCCACGGTTTGACAACCCCGCCCAGCCCAAGTTCCTATTGGGCTGCTCCCCGGGGCGGAACACCGGTTCCGGGGCGGGCGGAAAATTCTTCCGCGACGCGAGTTGACAAACCCGCGTCACCCAAGGTCACCTTGGGTTCCGCCCCGGAAACGGGCACCGTTCCCGGGGCGGGCGAAAAAAGGTTCGCAACACGAGTTGACAAACACCGGTCAACCAAGTGAACCTCGGACCGCCAAACGCGAACACCCGGCAATTCTAGGGGGTTTATCTAATGCGCACCATGCGCACCATGCGCACCATGCGCACCATGCGCACCATGCGCACCATGCGCACCATGCGCACCATGCGCACCATGCGCGCTATCGCGGTGATAGCGGGGCGAGTATTCGCACCGCCCCGACCGACGACGGACGCCGAGCTGGCCAACCGGGCCCGGGCCCAACGGGAACGGGAGCTGGCCAGCGACTACGAGGAGGCGATCGTCCGGGAGCTGGCCGCACGGGGGAGGGCGGCGCACCTGTACCGCACCCAACCGGCGAGCCCGGACGCACGACGGGCCGCTGAGGACCACGTGCGGGCGGAGCGGTACCGGCAGGACCTGGGGAGTGTGCTGTTCCAGCTCCACGCCCACCGCACGATGCCAACCGGTGTACGGCGCTGAATCCACGACCACGACGAAGGAGAACGTGATGACCAACAGGCCCACACCTGGGGTGTTCGGCTCGGACATGATCTGCCCGGAGTGCCTGGAAGGGGTGCGCGACCTTCCGCCCACCGACTGGGGGCCGAGTTGGACCAGGCCGGAGTTCAGCCACCAGGACGACACGGAACTCTGCCCTGACTGGAGCAACGACTCCGGGTCGCACAAGGGCGGGCTCAAGCCCCTGCGGCCGGTCGTGTTCGTGCCCCTGAAGGAGTTCACCTCGGCCTGATGAGGCCGGTCTGAAGGCGGTCACCTTCAGACCGGCCCCACCGAAGACACCCGCGCCCACCGGACAGGTATCCAGCCTCGGTCGGCTGGGCGCGGGCCCTACACAACAACCCATGAAAGGGAGTGTGCTGTGAGCACGAGTATGCACTA
This sequence comes from Nocardiopsis sp. NPDC049922, assembly GCF_040660275.1. Lineage (NCBI taxonomy): Bacteria > Bacillati > Actinomycetota > Actinomycetes > Streptosporangiales > Nocardiopsidaceae > Nocardiopsis > Nocardiopsis sp. NPDC049922. Next base: position 14,007 of record NZ_JBFAME010000039.1, read on the forward strand.
CATCAGCCGCATCGAGGTCAGGGCCGCGCATGTCGCCCGGATGCGTGATGTGGGACCGGCCAGCCTCCTGGTCTGGAACGAGGCCTCCGGGCGGGTCCAGGTCCAGTTGCCCACCGGTCACCTGGACGAGCTGACCATGATCATCGCCCCGGGGCGTGGCCTGGACACCCTCACCGAGACTCGTGAGGACAACGACGAGCCCCGTGACGACTTCGCCCTGGCCGAGGACCTGACCGACATCGCCAACGACTGGCTGACGGAATGGGCCCTGGTCAAGGCGATGACCCCGACCCTGGCCCCGATCCGCCACAGCCTGGACCAGCGAGGCGTCTACCCGGCCGGTCCCGTGCACACCTACGGCGGGGACGGGTCTGTGCCCACCATCACCGACACCTACGCACGCCCTGACGGCAAGGCGCAGGTTCAGGTCACGGTCCCGCTCGGCTACGCCGAACCGGTACGGCTGCGTACCCACGTGTTGCCGGAGTACACCACGGTCAGCGACTACGGCCTGGCCTTCGACGCGGCCACCGTGCCCAGCGCGATGATCACCGCCACCCTCACCGCGATGGTGACTGCGCACCTGGACGTGTACGACCACCTGAACGGCTAACCGGGCCGCACTTTCGGGGCCACCCCACCTCACGAGGGTGGCCCCTCCACCCCAGACCGCACACCTCGCGCCGGGCGCTGTGTTCGGCGCGCCCACACGAAGGGACTCACCGTGACGATCATCCGTACGATGCGTGACCGGTTCGCCGACGAGGAGGTCACCATCCCCATGCTGATCGACCTGCGTCAGTCCGGGCCGGGGACCCTGATCACCGCCGGGCTGAACCAGAACATCATCGAGCTCACCCGCGCCCAGACGCTGGCCCTGGACAACCGAGCCAACGTCATCCTCTACGGCCACGGCGACTTCGCCTGCGACCTCGACCACTACGACGGCGACCTCGACATGATCGCCTACAGGTTGACCGAGCAGATCTGGGACTGTCTGGACAACTGGGCCCACCGCACCATGCGCACCGGAGCCCTGGTGCGACGGTTGCGCGACGACATGTGCCTGAACGGGATGGACGTGAACCACCGACCGAAGTACGAGCGCACCGACACGGGGCTGACCACGGTCACCGACACCTACACCTTCCGCGACGACCCCAGGATCACCTTCACCACCTGTG
>NZ_JBFAME010000040.1:0-10530 GCF_040660275.1 Nocardiopsis sp. NPDC049922
TGTTGTTCTACGACACCGGAGCAGGCAAGTCACCCTCACACGTGACGATGTACGTCGGTGACGGGCAGATGGTCAACGCCCCAGGAACCGGCCGGGGTATCAGGGTGGAGCCGGTGGCCGGTGACTACTACAGGGCCCGGTTCGTCGCGGCCGTCCGCCCGGGCTGACAGGGGCCACTTCGCGACTGTGGGCGCGGAGCACCCCCTGCGCGGGGTTGTCCGCGCCCACGACGTGTTGGGGGGCGTGTCGGGGCGTTTGGGGGCCTCACACCGGACACGGTCGCGCACCCAACTTTATTCGGGTGCCATGACTTTTCTGAACCAAGCGGGTTGAAACTTCTCGCGAGTATGGGGAAACATCAAACCCGCTGGTCAGCCCGGGTGGCCACGACCAATCCCAATTAACCGGTTTTATTCGTATGCCTGAAATGGGGTCATTTGCCATGCCCGTGTGTGCCCTGAGAAACGACGTCTCCGCCGTGTCCGTAGCTGGCGTCGACACGGACTGAGACGGCCGATCGCGCCGTGCTGGGTGGGGCGAGGAAGCGCAGCTTCGAGGGACGGCCGACCTTCGAGGTCATTGACACCCGCTCCGCCCAGGACGCGAGCGTGCCGAGAAGGCGACACAGAGAAGAAGGCGCCTCGGACGGTGATTAGGGCACCGTCCGAGGCGTGATCCCCCACCTGGAATCAGCAGGAGGAAGATCTATGAGCCATGGTACGGGTCGGCACCGCAGGCGCCGACAAGGATGGGCCAGCCGTGCGCGGCGGGCCCTGGGGGCGGTACTCGCGGCCATCGTCGGAGCGAAGCCCGCACCACCGCCGCCGTGCCCAACCTCGCCGACCAGCACGACGCCCTCGCCCTCGCGGCCGGAACCCGTGAACCCGCCCACTCCATCTTCGGGCCGTGAGCCGGAGTGGGTCGGGCGCTACGAGCGGGCGCGGCGCACGCACGCGGATCGGGCGTGGGCGCTGTTCACCCAGGGCGCGACGGAAGCCTCGGCCGACACCGTGGTGGAGCTGCCGGAGTTCGGGTGGTGCGTGGACGACGACGGGGTGCGGGCGGTGCGCCCCTACCTGGTCGCGCACGAACAGCGCCAACGCGCCGAACGGCGACGAACGTCTCCCCACGGGGCTTTTCAGCGGCCGTCCGCGACTCAGGCGTGTGACCAAGGTACTGATTCGGGAACTCCTGGCGAGTGGGACGAATTGGCCGGGCTGATTCGTCAATGGCACGCGCAACGCACGCCCGTGGCCTGACAAACGGGCGGTGATTCGGGCCTGTCTCCTCGCCGGAGGCAGGCCCTTTCGCGTGCCTCGGTTTCGTGTTTGTGCAGGTAGAGCGTGCGACATCGGATCGCGGTGGTTCTCTTCACATTTTTGGTCACGGTGAGTATCCGGAAACTGGTTGTGACGTGACTCTGGGTGTGGTTAGTGTCACTCATCGAAAGCACGGCGTTGGGGCCGTGCCCGGTGCGGAATCGGCGGTGAGGGATGCGCGTGCCTGTGACGGGTTGGGCGGCGGTAGCGGCGGTGGCGTTGGTGGGGTGCGCGGCCCAGGAGAGCGATCCCATCGACGAGCCGACGCCCACGCCCCCGACCCTCACAGCACCGGCCAACCCGTCACCGCAGGAGGAAGCGGCGCTTGATGCTTACCGAGGCATGTGGGCAGTGGTGGTCGAGGGTTCCCACGAAGGCGCGGTCGGCCACCCGGGCCTGGACGGGTACGCCTCCGGCCAAGCACTCGAGTTCACCTCGGCCATGCTGCGCGGTGTGGTGGCCACAGGGGAACCGTCCATGGATCCCGAGGTGGTCGACAGAGACCTCACCGGATCTGCGGCCACAGTGTCTGTGGAGGACTGCATCGACGACTCGGGCTGGCACATTGTCGATACCGCGACTGATGGACCCAGCGGCTCACGCCTGGTGACCGCCACGGTCGTGTCCACCGATGGTCAGTGGCTCGTGGATGATCTGTGGATGGAGGGCTACGGGTCATGCTGACGCCGATCACCTCCGGGCGTGTGACCCTGCTCTGTGCCGGAACAATCGCCATGATCATCGCGCTGCCTCACCATGCGGCGGCTGACGGCTTCTTCGTGGACAACGAGTGCGCAGACGGCGGGTGCCACGTCACGGCCCACGCACCTGGCCGTGTCCCGGCGGCTGTCGAAGGCTCCTCGGGTAGAGGCCGTGGGGATGGGAGTGAGGGCACCGGTCCGACCTGTGTGTCGACGGACATGGCGTTCGCGCAGTCGAGGGAGGAGGGGCCGCTGGCCCGTTGCGCGGGGTTGGTCAACAGGACCAGCGGACCCGAGTTCGACCCCGCAGTGCTGGCGGAGCAGGCACGGGCGATGATGCGGTTGCCCGAACCCGCTATCGGGACCGCGCCTCCTCCGGGCAAGCCCCGGTTCGTGAATCTGCCCTCGTGGATGTGGGTCGACGAGCGGGACTGGGAGCCGGTGTCGGCGACCGCGTCGGTCAGTGCTGGGTCGGTGACGGTGGTCGCCTCTCCGCGGCGGGTGGTGTGGGACACCGGGGACGGTCACGAGGTGGTGTGCGAGGTGCCGGGCACGGTGTTCTCCCCGCGGGTGTACCGGGAGGAGGGGTCTCCGGACTGCGGTCACACATACACCACTTTGCCCCCGGGTGGGGCGGGAGCGCGGGTGGATCTGGTCGCGGTGTGGGAGTGGGTGGTGTCCTGGAGCACCTCGGACGGGCGGGGCGGGGAGCTGGCGGACCTGAACACCGTGTCGACGGTGCCGGTGCCGGTGAGTGAGATCCACGCGGTGGTCACCGATATCCGCTGAGAACACGGGGCCAGAGCGGCAAGAAGACGGTGTGTGGATGGAAGGGGGAGGGATGGTCGCGCTCGCGAATCCCAAACAAACCGATCGGAAAACTCAAGAAAGTGAGCGGGGCAGCGGAGGGGGGTGGGACTCGGTGCGCCTGGCGGCCGTCTCGCGTCGCCGGTGGAAGTGGGCCCTGCTCGCGGCCGGGTTGATCGGTGCGGGAGGCATGGCCGGGGCGTGGGCTGGGTGGGTGTTGGATGACGCGCGTCCGGTCGCGGTACTGGCGGCCGACCTCCCGGCCGGGCACCTGCTCACCGCGTCCGATGTGAGGTCGGTCGAGATGGGCGAGGTCGAAGGGGTGCGGCTGCTGTCCCCGCAACAGGTCCAGGGGCAGGTGTTGACCCGGCCGACACTCGCGGGCTCTCCGCTGGTGGACGGTTCGGTCGGGGAGAGCGTGGTGTGGCCCGAGTTGGGGCGGGCGGTGGTAGCGGTGCCCGTGTCCACGGTGCCGCACGGCCTCGAGGCGGGCACCACCGTGGACGTGGTCACCCCCAGGTCCGCCAGCACCGGAACGGGAGGCGGGGAAGACGGCGAGAACGGGGCCAGGGGCGCAGTTACGGGGTCGGTGCACCGGGTCCTACCCGCCGAGGACACCCTCGGGACAGGGGAGCGGGTCGTGGAGGTCGTCATGTCCCGTGACCAGGCCACCTACGTCTCCCGTGCGGTCGCTGATGGACCGGCGCAGCTGTTGGTTCTGAACCCGCACGAGGACGTGCGGGCGGTCGCGGTCGCGGGGGGTGGGGAGTGATCGTCGCGGTGTGCTCCCTGGGTGGGGCTGTGGGGGTGACGAGCCTGGCGACCGCTCTGGCGGCGTCCTGGCCCTCGTCCCCGGTGACCGTTCCGGTGCTGGTGGAGGCCGACGCCTCCGGTGGGGATCTGGCGGCCTGGCACGGCATCGACCTCCATCACACGGACAAGGGGTTGGTGTCGTTGGCCGCTGCCTCCCGCACACCAGCACCAGCGCCGGTTCCGGTATCCGCTGACGCCTGGGCGGAGGCGGGGGTCGAGGGTGCGTCGTCGGCCCATACCCCGTTGGTGAACCACGCGGTGGAGCTGCCGGGTGGGCTGCGGGTGGTGCCCGCTCCGGTCGACCCGTTGGAGGCGGGGCGGGCGGTGGATATGTTGGCCCACAACCCGGGCCTGCTGCGGACGGGGAGGGTGGTTGTGGTGGATGTGGGGCGGGCGGTGCCGGGGTCCGCGGGGGCGGCCCTGGTCCGTCACGCCGATGTCGTCGTGGTTCTCACCGATCCGGGCGATGTGGGGCACGCGGCCCGGCTGAGGGCGTGCGCCCCGATCCTGGCCTCGCTCAAGGAGGGCGGGACACGAGTCGGTCTGGCCATCATTGGCTCCTGCATCCACTCCGACGGTGAGGTGTCGAAGGTGGCGTCGGGGTTGCCGGTGTGGGCGCGCCTCCCGCACGACCCGACCGGGGCGGGGCTGGTGCGGGGCGAGCACCGCCCGCCCACCCGCATGCGGGACCGTCTGGCGGCCTGGTGGTCCGAGCGTCGTGATCCCGACAGTTTGGAGTGGGTGCCGTTGATCAGGGCCGCCAAGTCCCTGGCGGAGCTGTGCGACGACTTCTCCGGCCTCGGCTCGCCCCACGGGAAGCAGAGGGAAGAAGAGGACCTCGGCGTGTCGGAAGAACAGCCTGACTCGAGGGTGGTGAACATAGCGTGACAGCGACAAACGACATCCCGCGTCTCCCGTCGCCTCGGGCAGCAGGGGCGGAGGAGGTGTCCCTTCGGGCTACCGCGGTGGCTCTTGCCGGCCGGGTCACCGAACAGCTCATCACCACCCCCGGCGAGGCGGCGAATGCCGACCACGTTGGCCAGCTCGTGAACAGGTTGCTGGAGGAACGAGCACGCACCGCCCTCATCCAAGGCACAACAGGACAAACCCCAGCGGACGAAGCACGACTGCGCCAGTTCGTGCTCGACCACATCCTGGGACTGGGCCCGTTGGAGGAGCTGCTCGCCGAACCGGAAATCCAGAACATCCACGTCATCGGCAACGATCCGGTGATCGTGGACTTCGGAGGGGGACGCCGGGAACACCGCCCGGCGGTGGCAGGCACTGATGCCGACCTCGTCGCCCTGGTGCAGCGGGCCGCCACCCGCGCCCCGGGCGGGGAACGCCGCTTCGACACGGCGGCGCCGATCCTGTCCATGGAGCTGGAGGACGGGTCGCGGTTGTCGGCGGTGATGCCCGGGATCGCGGCCCGCCCGAGCGTGACGATCCGGCGTCACCCCTCTCGGTTTCTGCGGTTGAAGGATCTGGTCCGGTCGGGGATGGTCGACCAGACCGCACGCGAGGTGCTCATCGCGGCGCTCCGGGCCCGGGCGAACATGATCATCTCCGGGGCCACGAACGCGGGCAAGACCACCCTGCTCCGCGCCCTGCTGGGCACGGTGGACAGCGAGCGGGTCGTGACCATCGAGGACTCGCTGGAGCTGGGCCTGCACCGCCACCTGCCCGACGCGGACGTGGTGGCCCTGCAGGGGCGTCCCCCGAATGTCGAGGGTGTGGGTGAGGTGACGTTGGCCGAGTTGGTGCGGGCGGCGCTGCGGATGTGCCCGGATCGGGTGATCGTCGGGGAGACCCGGGGCCCGGAGACCCTCGCGTTGCTGAACGCCATGAGCATGGGGACGGACGGGTCGATGTCCACCATCCACGCCTCGTCCAGCCAGCAGGTGTTCGCGAAGCTGGCCGCCTACTGCGCCCAGGCCCGGGAACGGTTGACGCCGTCGGCGACGGCGTCGCTGGTGGGGACGGCGGTGCACCTGGTCGTGCACATCGACACCGCGCCCACCGGGGAGCGGGTGGTCACCAGCGTTCGCGAGGTGGTGGGTTCGGAGGGCGAGCAGGTCATCTCGAACGAGCTGTACACCCGGTCCGTCGACGAACCCGTCGGGACTGTGGTGTGTGCTCCGAGTGGGCTGGTCGGCCAGCGCCTGGCGAGGGCTGGGTACCCGGGGCGGGGGTGGGCGTGATGCCTGGCTGGGACTGGGGCATCGGAGGGCTCGCCTTCTCCGGAGCCGTTCTGGGGGCCGGGGTCGTGTGCGCGGCGTACGCGTTGACCCCCGTCCCCTGGGGCACGGTCTCCAACCCGCCCTACCTGCGCCGTTGGACCACGCTTCTGGCCCAGCGCTGGTTGTGGGTGCGTGCGGCGGGCGCCGCAGTGGCAGGGGTTCTGGTTGGTGTGGTGACGGGGTGGCCGGTGGGGGTGGTGCTCGCCGCAGCGGCTGGGTGGTGGATGCCCGTCTTGCTCGGCCCTGACACCACGACCCGCGCTGAAGTCGACCTGGCCGAGGCACTCGCTTCCTGGGCGGAACAGCTGCGCGACATGATCACCGGCGCCTCCGGTTTGCACCAGGCCATCACCGCCACCGTGCCCGTGGCCCCGGACCTGGTCCACGACCAGGTCCGGGAGTTGGAGGCCCGGCTGCGGGCGGGGCAGCCGATGGAGCAGGCGGCCGGGGTGTTCGCCCGGCAGGTCGATGCCGATCTAGGGGATCTGATCGCGATCACGCTGACCATGGGCGCCTGTCGGCAGAGCGGGGACGTAGCCGGAGCCCTGTCTCGCCTTGCGGAGGCGGCCCGGGAGCGGGCCACGACGGTGGGTCGGGTGTCGGCGTCGCGCGCCAGGGTGCGTTCCTCGGTGCGCATCATCGCCGCCGCCACCACCCTCATGCTCCTGGGGATGGCCGCGTTCAACCCCGCCTTCTTGGAACCGTTGGGGACGCTGTCCGGGCAGCTCGTGCTCGGACTGACCGGAGGGCTGTGGGCGGTCTCGTTCTGCTGGATGGCCCGGTTGGCCGCACCACCGAAGGCGCCGCGCCCCTTCCGCCCCGCCCCAGTTGACGCCGTCACGGTGGGAGGTGGAGTCAGGTGAGCGCAGTCGTGATGTCCGTTGCCGGGGCCATGCTCGGTGCGGGAGGGTTCGTCACTGCCTACGCGCTGCGTCGCCCTTCGTTGGTGGAGCGCCTCACACCCCGCCTCTCTCCGCAGCCCCGTCCCGCTGCGGAGGGTGGGTGGGCGCAGCGTGCGGGCCACTGCACGGGCTACCTGCTGGCCCGCGTCGGCGTCCCGGGTCCGGTCATGTCCCGGGCGCTCGCGGTGTCGGGTGCGTCGGTGGAGGCGTATCGGGCGGAGAAGGCCGCCGCGACCGGTGTCGGGCTCGTGTTGGGAACGGTCCTGCTCTTCGCGGGCAGCGCGACGTTGCTGGTGCCCGCGATGGGCTGGCTGCTCGCCGTGTTGGTCGCGGCGGGGTGCTTCCTGGCTCCGGACTTGGCGGCGCACCACGTGGCCAGTGAGCACCGCGCTGAACTCCGGGCGGCCACCTCGGCGTTGGCGGACCTGGTCGTCATGGGATTGGCGGCGGGCGCCGGAACGACGGGCGCGGTGACCACCGCTTTGGAGTGCGGGCACGGCCGTGCCCCGGAGCGGCTACGCCAAGCGGTGCATGTCGCGTCGCTGCGCCACCAACCGCCCTGGGAGGGGCTTGAAGCGGTGGCCGAGGAGACCGGGGTGCGCGAGCTCGGTGAGCTGGCCGGGTCGTTGCGGTTGGGCGGGGCCTCGGGGGCCCGCACCCGCGCCTCGTTGACCGCGAAGGCGACGTCGTTGCGGGCGCGTCGTCTGGCCGAGGCCGAGGCCGCCGCGCACGCGGCCACCGAACGCATGACCCTGCCCACCATGGGCCTGGTGGCCGGGTTCCTGGTGCTGATCAGTTATGTCGCCCTCACCCACGTGATGGCCGGTTTCTAGACAGAAAGGGTTCCCGATGAAGGAACTCCTTCGGCGTGCCCATGGGCGTGTACGCACGTGGCTCACGCCGTCACGGGGTGTTACTTCGGATGTGGGGTCGGCGACGACGGACTGGATCTTGATCATCATGGTGTCGATCACGATCGCCACCGTCGTCGGAGGCATCCTCGTCACCGAGTTCACCACGGCGGCCGAGTCCATCGACCTGGGAGTGGCCCGGTGAACGCCCCGCCCGGGCACCAGCGCAGCAGCCGGGGTTGGGAGAGAGGTAGTGACCGGGGGAGCGCGGAGCCGTTGTTCATCCTGCCGATCGTGTTCGTGATGGTCGTGGGGGTGGCGCAGGTGGGGGTGTGGGCGCACGCCCAGCACCGAGCCCAGGCGATCGCCTCCCAAACCCTGGCCGCGGCCCGGTCCTTCGACGGCTCCACAGCGCTGGCGCATCAGCGGGCCGAGCACGCCCAGACGCAGCTGGGCGGCGGGATGCTCCGCCGGGTGGAGGTCGAGGTCGACCGCACCGTTCAGGCCGCGCGGGTGCGGGTGCGAGGCCAGGTGGTGAGCCTGCTACCCGGGGTGAACCTCCCTGTTGCGTCGGAGATGTCCGGCCCGGTCGAGCGCCTCACGCCATGAGCGCTCCCACCCGACACACGCCGCGCGGGCTCGGCCGTCGTGATGATTCGGGGAGCGCCTCGGTGGAGCTGGTACTGCTGGCCCCGGTGATGATCGTGGTCCTGGTGTTGGTGGTGATCGCTGGCCGTCAGGTCTCGGCGGCGCTGATCACCCAGGACGCGGCCTCGTCCGCCGCGCGGGCCGCCTCGCTGCAACGCGATGCCGTCTCCGCCCGCGCCCAGGCATGGGGGACAGCTGACCGGGAGCTGGCTGATCGGGGGGTAGCTTGCGCCTCCTTCAGCACCTTGGTAGACACCCCCCGCTTCGAAGCGGGGGGGTTCGTGTCGGTGGAGGTGGAGTGCACGGTCACCGTCATCGACTTGGGCGGCCTCGGTGGGCAGCGCACCCTGCACGCCACCGCTTCCTCACCGATCGACCCCTACCGAGGACGGACACCATGACCCCACTGACACAGCGGTCCCGACATGGGGATGAGGGGCAGGCGTCGTTGTTCCTGATCATGCTCATCCCCGTCGTGATGATCGTGTTCGCGCTGGTGTGGGAGGCGGGCCAGATGCTGGTGGCGAAGGCGGAGTTGTTGTCGGTGGCGCATTCAGCGGCACGCGCCGGAGCCCACCAACTGGACGGCGCGGCGAGCCTTACCGGGGGGAGCCCGGTCCTGGATGTCGCCGAGGCCAGCCAGGCGGCCCTCGACCACTTGAATTCTCAAGGTTTGGGCGGCCAGGTGGTCGTCGAGGACAACCGGTTGGTCGTGCTGGCCCGCAGCACCTACGCCCCCGACCTGTTGCCGATCGGGGCGCGCGAGATCGAAGTGGAGGCCGCCGCGGCCGCGCTCCAACCCCCATTGGGGTGATCCGTCTATGTGCCGCATACGACGGCGCGCCCCTACAGCAGTTCTGACCGACAGGAAGAGGGAGAGGTATGCCGCGAAGCCCGTGGTCCGTGGCGGCAGAAGTGGTGATCACGGTGGTTCTGTTGGTGGTGCCGCCGTGGTTGGCGACCCGGTTGGAGTGGCCGCTGGGCCCGGACACCACCTGGGTGTGGTTCCTCCAGTACCTGCGGTCAGGGAGCATTCCGGACGAGGTCGTGCTCGCCTTCTTCGTCGTGTTCTTGTGGGGGGTGTGGGCGGCCCATCTGGTGGTCGTCGCTTTGGATGTCGTCGCCGCGGTGCGGGGGTTGGTGCCTCGGGTGGGGTTGGTGCGGCTGGTGTGGGTGCTGGTGGCGGGGGGTGCGACCGCGACCTCTGCCCAGACCACGGCTGTGGCGGCGCACACGACGGACGCGGTGGCCGAAGCGCCGACCATGGCCGACACGCCTCCCGCCCAGGAGACCCCAATGGCGGAGGAGGAGCAGGCGAAGCCGCAGGACGTCTTCGACCGCACCAGCATTTTGGCGGGGTTCGGGTTCGACTCGGCCGACCTGCCCTCTGAGATGGCCGAGTCCTTGGAGCCGACCATCGGTCTGATCGCTGACTTCGGACACCCTGGGGAGCCGGTGGTGGTGACCGGGCACACCGACCCGATCGGCACCCCCTTCTACAACCAGGGCCTGTCGGAGCGCCGGGCCCAGGCGGTCGCGGATCATCTGGCCGACCAGTTGGACGCCGACGTCGAGATTCAGGTGATCGGAAAGGGTGCCGCCCAACCCCCGTCGCATCCTCGTGCCTCGTATGGGGAGTACCGGCGGGCGGAGATCTCCTACACCGTCCAACGCCCCACCCCCACCGCTGTGCCCGAGCCATCAGCGGTGTCCGGGGCCGACACCACCTCCAAGACCTCTTCGGGGGCGGCCTCCGCTTCGGAGCGGGAGTGGACGGGCGTGACCACCGCGGCCGAGGGGAACACCGTGCGTGACCTCGCCGGGGTCGGGGTCGTGTCCGGAGCGGTCGGAGCGGGGGTGGGGTATGCGGCCGGACGACGACGGGCATCGGTAACCCCACGGAAGCCAGGCACTCGGGTGGGGTTGACGACCGGTCCCGACGACCCTTCGGGAGAGACTTCCACCGATGACGCCGCGCCGGTCCAGGAGGACCTGGTGCGCCACGACGCCGAAGGGCTCACGCGTGGTGTCCTCGACGATGACGGCTATCTGCTCGTTGCTGACACGGTCCGGGTGAACAGCGCTGGGGGTGTGGCGTTCGTCGGAGTGCACGAGGTGCGTGCGCTCGCGGCCGTGGTCACAGATCACGCCCCAGGGCCCGTCATCGCCACCCGCGCGGTCGCCACGGCCCTCGTAGCGGAAGGCACACCGCTGGGGGGTGTGCAGGTGACCTCCGACCTTGCCCAGGC
>NZ_JBFAME010000041.1:0-10105 GCF_040660275.1 Nocardiopsis sp. NPDC049922
TTTTCGCGTGTCTGGGTTCGGTCATCCCTGCCCGACCTGCTCGAATCCGGCGTTCGCGTCTTCTCCGGCAAAGCGCGAGAACTCCGGGGCCCTGGGGTCAAGACCAGGCTGACAGTTCGCCACTGTGTGTAGTCAACTGATCGGCGATCCTCGAGTAGGTGCGCTCGTGCATCGAAGGGTCGGGCAGCGTCCAACTTTGGCCACCTTCCGTCGGTGATGTCTCCATCAAGTCTCTCACAGCCTGGTTCACAGACGACAAGATCCTTGCTAAGATCTTGGGTATGATCCTAGCAAGAGGTGGCTCACATGGATGACACGATCTTCCAACCTTCAGACCTTGCTGGTGCCAAGAGGACTGAGTTCCTTGATGCTGCACGTGAGGGTCTGGCTCGCTTGCGGGACAAAGATGGTACAAGCCTAGTGATGCTCCCTGAGAGCAAGCTGCAGCTTCTGCAGACTCTCGCTAAATGGTGGGAGTGCTACACGAATCTCGAATCTGTTCTGCAGCGAGGTGCCCGCCCAAAGGTTGCCGACCTGGGAGAGCTCGCGTGGCTGCGTCAGTTCGACCTTGATGACTTGAGAGAATTCTCTGATGAGTTGCATGAAGCACTAATTGCAGCTGGTGCCGACGGGGATGCAAGAGTGCTGAATGAATGTGTTCATCAATGGCATGTTACTGCCAGGCAGCTTGAGGATCCTCTGAGGTGTTCCATTCTCCTGGGCAATCCTGTCAGCGAAGATTTTATTGAGGTTGATGAGCCAAATGTCGACGGGTAGCGCGTACAACCCCTACCGTCCTGCTCGTCGCCCTGGGGGGAAGCCGGAGTCAGCTCCACGTTACCGCGTCTTGGTCCACCGCAGATTCTTAGGCCATTATTCGGAACTGGTTGATCGCGTGGGGATCCAGCAAGCTTGTCAATTCTGGGATCATGTTGCCACCAGGCCTGGTGAGCCTGACCCGATCGCTTCCACCTGTTTTCTCAAAGGTAAAGCTGGTAAACCTATTGAAGATGGCTGGTCAAGGACTGTTCATTATGAGGTGAGCAGTTCTGCGAGGATCGACTTTCAGTTTAACGATGCTTACAAAGTTAACTCTGATGGAGACCTGCATCCAGTGGTCTTTATACTTACCATAAATTACAGCAGTCACTGATTTCCGTATACACCTACGCTGTAGATGGTATCCCTGGTATTGTTGACTGAAGCACCATAGTGGGGTGATTTCAACTTTGCTGTTGAATGTTTACTATCGCACTTCAAAGTGTCTTCTGCTGGGCTGGCGTCAGCACCTATGATTTCACGGTGCCAGTGCATCTGAGGCGGTGGCGGGAACGTTGTCAGGATCTGTCGGCGTGTGGTTTCCGTCGCCAACGAGTCACGCGACATCATGACTGCCTATCCCCGGCGAGGGTAGGCGCTACAAGGCGTATGTAACGACACACTCCTGTTCGCCGAACTCGCGCACAGGCTCAACCTGGATGCCGGCTCAGCCGATGAGGCTCCCGACCGGAGGGGTTTCCTGATTTGCCGATGGCAGGGCCGTGACCTCGATCCGCTTGTTGCACGGTCTGCGCAACAGGGCCGCCTCGCTCGCGTTGGCGGTGAGGTCGGACGTGAAGGCGGTCTCGGGCGACCGCGGCCACGCGACCGCACATTTCACGCAGGACACGTGCCAGTCGATGTTTCCGAAGTCGGCGATGGAAGTGACCACGCTGTTGTGTTGCGCGGGGCTGCGCCCGTGTGGGGGCGTGTGGGCGGCTGACACGCCCGGACGGGCCCCCGGGGTAGGGGCATGGGGTGTTGGGGGCGGATGCGGCGTTACAGGGCCGTGTCCGCCCAGGGCATGTCCTCGGCGGGCCCCGGCCCGGCCCCACACGGTCACGGGATGGCAAAATGCTCCGCGAGGTCCTCGCCCACCTGTACGGGACCTTGCACTGGGGAGCACACGAGGAGCATTTCAGGCCCGGATCCGAGCCTGCCACCTCGCCTGTTCGACTCGCGCACCCCGTTTGACCTGGGGTTTTGTGGCGCACCCGGCAGGATTCGAACCTGCGGCCATCGGATTAGAAGTTCGCTGGTTACGTACCGCCGCGTGCCTTTTCGTGCCGTTTCGTGTTGCCCCATCCGATCCGTCGTGCCGTCTGGGGCCGTGTGGTGCCGCCGGGTGTCGTGTCAGTACGGAACTGAAGAGCACGAACGGAGCACACAGGGGGCGTTGACGGCGTCCGATGGCACCTCGCGAGGTCCTCAGCGCAGCTTCTCCATGGTCGCTGGGGGAGAGGCGGCACGGCGGAACGGCGCCCGAGGTGGGGTTAGTGACCTGGTATCTGGAACTCTTGTGTGGTCTCCAGGTCTTCGCCCAGGAACATGAATGCCTCTCGCCCTTCCTGGCCGAGCGGGCCGAAGGCGATAAGGAGGCGATCATCGACGGGGGAAGCGTTGAGGGAGGAGTAGTCCCTCTCAGAGCGGTCTTCCACCAGTACCCGGCCTTCCGCGTCCCACACGATGAGCAGGCTGTGATCCAGGTCGGTGTCCCTGCCCGCGGCGACGATCCTGCGTCCTTCGTCCCCGATGGACACCTCTCGAATCCGTACGGACGCCTCGATCTCATCCGCCGGTAGACGGAATTCTTCCGGTTCGTCGTTGGAACGCACATCCCACAGCAGGAGGGACTCGAACGTGGCGGTGGCGACGACGCCGTCGCCGAACGCCACCGGGCCGGTGATCTCATCCGGCCATTCCCGGAGTTCAGGGTAGGAGGGGTGCGGTTCGCCGGAGGCCGCGTCCCACACGGCCAGCCCCGTGCTCAGCGCAGCGATCAGCAACTCCCCGTCCGGCGAGGTCCCCACGCCATGCACAGCCCCGCTCCACCCCTGCTCGCTCTCTGGGATGGTGACGTCGTAGAGCTCCTCCCCGGTGCGTACGCGGTAAGCGCTCACCTTGCTTCCGCCCCGAAAGTTGCCCCCAAGAAACAGCGTCTCACCGTCGGGGGAGAGCGCGATGTACCCCCCGTCGCCGATCTCGGAGGGCAGTTCGAGGATGTGCCGCTCGGACTCGTCGATCTCCCACACGTGGATCGCGGCGACGCCATCACCGGCCGACTTCAGTGCTTTGGCAGCGACTACGGATCCGTCCGGGGTCGATACCAGTTCGGAGCCACCGAAGTGGTAGCCCTCGAGGCGTTCGGTGAGTCGTTCGATCGGTTCGGTCCGGTCCGCCTCGAAAACGTCCAATCCCGCGTTGGACAGGACCGCGAAACGGTCGGGGCCGCTGAGGAACGCGGTGTCTTGGACCTGTGGGTTGAAATCGCGCGGCAGAGCGTTGGTGGGGAACGGCGAAGGGGACGGGGATGGAGAGCGGGCGGTCTCGTTGGTATCCCGGCCCACCGGATCCGGCTGGGCTTGTGTCGTCGGATCTGCTGAGAAGTTCAGTGCCATACCGACAACGACCACCGAAACTATCGCGGCGACCAGCGCACTCCAGAACACCTTGGAAGAGGAGGAGCGGTCTGCGTCCACTTGGGCGGGTCCCGAAACCATGGATGCATGGGCCGAAGGGTGCTGGACGGGCGCCTGGGGTCGGGGGGCCGGTCGCCCATTGGGCCGCGAACCTGGCTCTTCGCTGTTCGGCTCTGGGCCGGTGTGGGCTGGTGCTTCGGTGATGGCCTCCTCGGTGCCCTTCACGCTGTGCGAGGCGGGCGGGAGAGCGGGAGCCGCGTCGGCGTGGTCGTCCTGCTCGGGTGGAATGCTTGTCGGCGCGACCCGGGTCGCGGCCACCAGGGTGTGGTGGATGGTGGTGGCGATCGCTTTGGGCAGCCACTCGGTGGCGTGCGCGTCCTCGTTCCTTGGTAGGACCGTGTTGATGAGTTGGGCCGTCACCGTGTCCAGGTCGGGGCGGTCATCGGGGTTCTTGGCCAGGCAGGCGGTGACCAGAGGCACCAGCGTCTCGGGAAGCTCGTTCAGGTCGGGCGGTTGGTTGACCACGCGGTAGAGCAGAGCTGCGGGGTCGCCGGTACCGAAGGGCGCGCGGCCGGTGGCGGCGAACAGCAGCACCCCGCCGAAAGCGAACAGGTCGCTGCGCACATCCAGGTCGGCTCCGGTGGCCTGTTCGGGTGACATGTAGGCGGGGGTGCCCAGGGTCTGGCCGGTGCGGGTTAGGGCGGTGGCGTCGGTGGCGCGGGCGATGCCGAAGTCGATGACCTGGGGGCCGCGGGAGGCCAACAGGACGTTGGAGGGTTTGAGATCGCGATGGATCAACCCCACTGAGTGGATCGCTGACAGCGCCTCGGTCAGCCCGGCGGCCAGAGCCAGGAGCGACTTCTCCGGGAACGGGCCGTTCTCGCGTACAGCCTGATGCAGTGCCGGTCCAGGGACGTACTCGGTGGCCAGCCAAGGGGTGGGGCTGTCAGTGTCGGCGTCCAGGACCCGGGCGGTGTAGGGGCCCCGTACCCGGCGGGCCAGGTCCACCTCGCTGGTGAACCGCGCCCGGAACTCCCCGTCCCCGGCGTACTCGGGGCGGATGGCTTTGACGGCGGCCAGGTCGTCCCCGTCGCCGTCGGTTGGGATAGCGAGGAAGACGATGCCCATGCCACCTTCGCCGATGCGGCGCAGCAGCCGGTAACGCCCGAGTTCTCGGGGGTCGTCGGGGTCAAGGGGTTCCACGAAGGCCGTTTCCAGACGCAGGGCAGTTCGGGGAGAAGGGTAACGGATGTCCTTGCATGAGTGTCATGTGTCGGAAGTTGTGGAGGCTCTGGTGTGCTGGGATCGCCTCCCGTCACTCACGGAAGCGGGGCACCGCTGAACCTAAGCGACGTCCCGTAAGTGGATGCTGTTGACGGCTGTGGGACGGGTGACGGAGTTCCATGCCGAAGTAACCTCCTTGCGGCTCGGTGGTTCAGGGTGGCAACCTTGCGCGCGTGTTCGAGCATTCCCTGATGACGCGCCTGCGAGCCAACTACGGCGACCATGCCTGGGTGCCGGTGTCGATCGGTCACTCTGAAGCGCGGGTGTGGCGGCTTGAGGGCACGCTGGATCGGTTTGTCAAGGTCGTCGGGCCCGAGGCAGGGCGGCAGGCGCGCGAAGGACT
Source organism: Nocardiopsis sp. NPDC049922 (assembly GCF_040660275.1). Classification (NCBI taxonomy): domain Bacteria; kingdom Bacillati; phylum Actinomycetota; class Actinomycetes; order Streptosporangiales; family Nocardiopsidaceae; genus Nocardiopsis; species Nocardiopsis sp. NPDC049922. The sequence continues at coordinate 5,086 of NZ_JBFAME010000041.1, forward strand.
GACACGAGAAGCCGCGGTGCTCGCCTGGCTGGCCAAATACGATCTGGGTGCCCCCGAGGTGGTCGAGACCGGAGCCACCGAGGACGGCCTGGGAATTCTGGTGACGACGGCAGTGCCGGGCCGGTCGGCGGCCGAGCCGTGGCCCGAGGCCCAGCGCGCGGCCGTGGTCGACGCCCTCGCCCGATTCGCGCAGCGCCTGCATGCACTGCCGACCGAAGCGTGCCCGTTCGATCGGGGCTTGTCGGTGCTCCTGCCGTTGGCGCATGCGCAGGTCGAGCGCTGGAAAGCCATGCCCGGGCGGATTTCTGCCGACCGGCCCGGCTGCTCGGCTGCGAAGGTCGAGGAGACGCTGGCCAAGGCCATCGCTGCTGCCTCGGCCGAGGAGATGGTGGTGTGCCACGGGGATTTCATGCTGCCCAACGTCATGATCGACCCCGACTCCCTTGAGGTCTCCGGGATCGTCGATGTCGGAGACCTCGGGCTGGCTGATCGCTATCGCGACCTGGCCGCAATGTCTTGGAGTCTGGCCGGAGGGTTGAACCCGCAGTACGGGCCAAAGTTCGCCGACCGGTTCTGGCGATCGGTGACTGGCGGCGCGGTCGATCAGGACAAGGCCGAGCTCTACGCGCTCCTCAGGGAGTTGGTCTGACCGTCCATCGGATGCGGTTGGGGCGCATGGGATCATGCCTGCCTGACAGGTCTGATCAGCGCGGCGGATGCGACGATGGTGGAGCTGTTCAGCGGGCTCAAACCGCGCCAGTTCGCAAAGCTCGTCCGCCAGCTTCGACGAGAGGGAGCCGACCCCGCGGCCAGGGGTCGGCCCTGGAAGCTGGCCTTCGAGGAACGGGTGCTGCTGGTCACGGCCTACTGGCGCACCAACCTCACGATGCGCCAGCTCGCGGCCCTGTTCGGGACCTCGAAGTCCGCCGCCGACCGGATCATCGACGACCTGGCCCCCAAACTCGCCCTCCAGCCCAGGAGACGATACGCCCGAGAGACGGTCCTCATCGTCGACGACACCCTGGTCCCAACTCGCGACCACGCCGTGGCAGCGAAGTCGAAGAACTACCGCTACTCCACGAACCACCAGGTCGTCATCGACGCCGACACCCAGCTCGTGGTCGCCCTCGGCACTCCGCTGCTGGGCAACCGGAACGACTCGGTCGCCTTCGGTGAGTCCGGAGTCGACCACGCTACCAGGACCGCGACCGTGATCGCCGATGGCGGCTACCGGGGCACGCGGGCAGTGATCCCGCACCGCCGCAAGGCCAAGGACGAGCCGCTGATCGAGTGGAAAGAGACACACAACGCTTCCCACCGGAAGATCCGTGCCCGCGTCGAGCATGCCTTCGCATCGATGAAGGTCTGGAAAGTCCTACGCGACTGCCGCCTCCGAGGAACCGGATCCGCCGAAGCGATGGCCGGAGTCGCGCGCCTACACAACCTCACCGTCACCGCCTGACCGCTTCACGGCGGCCACCGAACCCTCTATCAAATCGCCAGAACCACTTACGGGACGTCGCTTAGGGCAGTAGGTACCCAGTCGGTGTGCTGTAGTTGCTGACGGCATGGGAGACGAGGCGCTGAACTTCTTGACTGATACTGCGGGGTTCCGACCGAGCCTGCCGACACAGCGGTTGAGCTTGATCGCCATGGCCAGAGCATGCCATGACCTTTCAGCGAAGCCTCACCCGCTATCACGCACCAACTCGTTAGGCCGTCGCTTACTTCGGCGGTGCTTCCAACCGCTCAACGTCTGTGATCAACTTGGCGACACTCTGGTAGCGCTCGGCGAGGTCGTTGACAGCACACTTGTGGATTATCCGCCCTACAGTGTCATCAGCTGTGGGGAGTGACTCTCTGCCCTTGAAGATATAGGCCAGGACATACGCGATCGAGTACATCTCGTTCACGACCCCGTAATCCTTGAAGCTACAGAGCATTGGGTCCCGGATCGTCCCCTTCATCTCGGTCTGGGTGCGGGTGAATTCGTTCGCCTGATCCTTCACGAGCCCAAAGTCCGAGAGCTTCACCAGAACGGCGCCGGAATCGAAGACTTTCAGCAATATGTTCTGGAGGCTGATATCGCGGTGCAACAACCGTTGGTGGTGAAGGTAGTTGATCCCGTAGAGGAACTGCAAGGCGATGCGCTTGCGAGCTGCGAAGGACATTGTGGCGTTCTTCTTGCTGATGTGCTCCCGGAGCGTTGTGCCGCAGTACTCCATCCGGTACTCGTTTCGGGTCTCGTCATAGCGGTAGACCTCCACCACGTAAGGAAAGCTCAGCTTCTTCAGGACTTCAAACTCCTGCTTGAAGCGGTGCAGATCGCGCTCGTCCAGATCTCTCTTCGCCCGCTTGACCGCAAACTTGATGCCGTAGTCGGGGTCGACGTAGGAGTAGACGTGGGCGTAGGATCCGCTCCCCACCATCTTCAGCTCTACGGCAGTCTCCTGCTTCTTGAGTCTAACGCTCTTAGCCGCGTGGGCGAAGACTTGCTCGTAGCTGATGACCTCGATGAGCTCAAAGTCCTCCGGCACCGCACTGCCCCCGCTTGGCGAAAGCCATGGCCGACATCGATCCAGTGCATCCTGGTAGGAGTCGGCAAGTGCGACCTCAATGCCTGCCCTCTTCAGGGTATGCAGGTCGAGATCGATCTCCTCGATGAGCGCGAGCAAGTCCCTGCTATTGTCGGCCCAGTAATGGTGAGTGGTCTTGGCACGTCCGTTGATGTCGGTGAAGTGCTCGTTCAACCGCCTATGGAGGACTGCAAACATGTGACCCCACTCGGGGTCGTCGTAGAGGCGAGAGAAGGCCCGTGTGGCGGGTATCGCCTCGTACTTCTCTCGCAGGTCGGCCAGCATGAACTCCACCGGATCGGCCACCGTATCCTCCTCTCTCGCTGCACCGCCATGATCCCATCGCGCCGAGGTGAGTCACTCCTCCTGTTGGCTGAGGCGGTGTTCTGCCAGGCGCCCGCCGCAGTGACCATCAAGCCCGGATGTCGAGGCGATACTCGCAAGTTTGCTGCCCTTGCGCTCAGCATCTCAGGTGCCTCGAGCATCATGCAGGCTGGATTGTGCCCATCCACCAGCCGGGTCCTCGCCGACTGGTCGGTCGCGCATCTTGTCTCGTTCCGGGTGTGATGGAGGCTCTCTCGGGTGCTGGGATCGCCTCTCGTCATCCGCCTTCTCTGAGCACCGTTGCTCGGGTTGAGACTGGGCCCGGAGGTGACGGTGATGTCCGGGTCTGGTTCGGTGTTCAAGCGGTGTGGGTGCAGGTTGCCTGGTTCCTCGAGGAAGGTCGGGGGTGGGTGTCCGCGGTTGCGGTCTCGCGGGCACGGGAGCTGGTACTTCTCGGTCGAGTTGGAGCACGTTCCGGGGGAGCGGTGTCGGGTGCGCCGTGGTGGGTTCGCCTCCCGGGGGGCCGCCCGCGCGGCGTTGCGCAGAGCCCAGGGCATCGAAACTGACACGCCGGATCCGGGAGTGTGGACGGTGGGCGAGTGGCTGAGGCACTGGCTGGATACCGGGACCCGGTTGCGTCCGCGCACCTGGGTCGGTTACGCCGAGCACATCGACCGCTATCTGATCCCGCATCTGGGCGGTGTGCTGTTGGGCGAGTTGACTCCCGGGCGGGTGCGGCAGGCGTTCGATGCGATCTCCTGTCACACCACGCCGGCCGGGGATCGGCTCTCCCCGGCGACGGTGCAGCGGGTGAGGGCCACATTGCGGGCGGCGTTGAATGCCGCGGTGCGTGAGCGGTTGCTGTCCTCCAACCCCGCCCGAGGGCTGCGGTTGGATTCCGGCCAGGCCGCGCGGCCAGTGGTGTGGACTGACCAAGCTGTGGCCGAGTGGCGCCATGGCGGGGTGCGTCCGGCGGTGGCGGTGTGGACGGTGGAGCAGACCCGCCAGTTCCTGGACTTCGCCTCGGATCATCGGTTGTACGCGTTGTTCCACCTGGTGGTGATGACGGGGTTGCGGCGCGGCGAGGTCGTGGGCTTGCGGTGGGAGGACGTTGATCTGGTCAAGGGGACGGTCCGTATCGCGCGTCAGCTCCAGTCCAACCGGGGTGGGCTGGTGGAGTTGGCGCCCAAGAGCGCGGCGAGCCGCCGCATGTTGGCCCTGGACCATACCACGACCGGGGTGTTGCGCCGCCACCAGTGGCGGCAACAGAAGGAGGCACAGGCGCGCGGGCAGGAGTGGGATCCGCGCGAGTTCGTGTTCACCGGGGCGCGTGGAGGCCCCTTGGCCCCCGAGCGCCTCTCGCGCCTGTTCCGGAAGCTGAACGACGAGAGCGGGCTACCGCCGGTGCGGCTGCATGATCTGCGGCACGGGGCGGCGACGTTGGCGTTGGCGGCGGGTGTGGAGTTGAAGGTGGTACAGGCGATGCTGGGGCACGCGAGCATCGTGCTGACCGCGGACACCTACTCCAGTGTGCTGCCTGAGGTAGCCCACGAGGCGGCGGAGCGGACGGCGTGGCTGGTGCTGCGGGACGCCGGGAGGACTGGTCGGCATACGAGGAGGCGGGGTGGTCGCAGGGGTCTGGTGTTGGTCCCACCTCGGTCCCACCCTGGACCCACCGGCGTTACACCTTCTCTGCGGTGAGGCGATAAACCCCGTTTGACCTGGGGTTTTGTGGCGCACCCGGCAGGATTCGAACCTGCGGCCATCGGATTAGAAGTGTGTCGCTACGTACCGTTTCATGTCACCCCATCCGATCCGTCGTGCCGTCTGAGACCGTGGGATGCCGCCGGGTGTCGTGTCAGTACGGAACTGAAGAGCACGAACGGAGCACAAACCGGGGGCTGGCGGCGTCCGATTGCACCAATCATGGCCTATCAGCACAGCTGCGTGCTTGATTGAGCAATTGTCAAGACTTGTGGACTGGGCATGAAGTGACATCAGTGGCAGGTCCCTGCACAGAACCCTTTCGTGGGGCTGACGGGCATGGGTCACAAGAGCCGGACAAGATTGTCGACGACGTAGGTCGGCTCGCGCTGGGTGAACAGGTTGGGTGCTGGTGT
>NZ_JBFAME010000042.1:0-9534 GCF_040660275.1 Nocardiopsis sp. NPDC049922
AGCCGCCGCTGCCGATTCGCGTCCCCCATATCCGCCCTTTCGCGATCCATCCGGATCCGTCGTCGCTTCCCCCTTGACGACCTCCTAGGAAGACGTCACCAGAGCAGATGCGACATGCGACCTGCAAATGGTTCACCCAAGGTGGGAGCATCACACGATGATCCGAGAGAGGCTCTTCGTGGTGTGGCGCAGCAGCCTGCAGCGTCCAACGAGCAGCGCCTTGGCACGTTCGCCGACGGCGCGCATGCCGCGTAGCAGCAGGTTGGCAGCCCCCTTTTCGGTACTGAAGCGTTCCCACGGCACATGACCGGGGCACTTTACGGGGACGTGCACACCGGCGCCGACGCCTTCATAGCCCAGGTTCGCCAGAACTTGAGACAGCACCTCTGAGTTCAATAGGTAGTCATTTCTTGGTCAGCACCCGCACGATAACCCCTAAATTCCGACGGGGTGCGCTAACGTTGTCCCCTGTCAAATTTCGAGTGGAGGCAACATGGAGATAGTCGTATTGGCGGGAAATGGCATATCCATACCAGGAAACCCTTTGCTAGAAATGCATGCTCTCACTGATTCTCTAAAGAAGAAATTCAAGGAGGCCGCCGGGGAGGACGGGGACGCTGCTCAAGCACTGGCTTCGCTCAGTCGAACCCTCACAGGAGACTCTGCGTCAGAAACGGCGAACTTTGAGCACCTTCTGGGCCCTCTCGATAGTGCAGCTAAGGGCTTCGCCGACATCGGCCCGCTCCTCAGGATCGCACGCAAAGGTGTCGATCATACCGAGTTAGAGAGATCAATGAAAACGACCTCAGAATTTCTTCGAGACTTATACCGAAGAGGGTCGGCAATCACCCTGGAGCAGGTTGTGTCAGCAAAGGGAAACGAACACACTGAGAAATTCATTCAAGAAATGCTCGCCATCGCAAATGGCAGGAAGGTGGATAATATATACCTAGGAACCCTAAATTATGATAGCCTGCTCCACGCTGCATTGCTGGGGGATCACCGTGACGAGCTATGTGACCTGGCAGACGGACAGCGACGCTCTAAGGAGTACGAGGTTATTCCAGGGGAGCGTCCGATTTCGGGCAAGCCCCTGCGCACGAGGAACAACCTTCCCAGAGGAAAGCGCATTGCCGTGCTGCAAATGCACGGATCTGCAGCTTGGCTAAGAAACCCGAGCGGCAACCCGGACGTCATTCGGTTCCCGTTGCGATCTCTGCGCAATAGGAATTACTGGGAAGCTCTTCGGGACGGGAGGACCGAGTGGCTTCCAGAGGTGGTTCTCACCAGCCAGTCAGGGAAGCTTGAGCGCATCAAGGAACGCCCCTTCGAACTGGCATACAGCATTTTCAAGGCCACCGCCCATATGAGCAAATCCATACTGATAATCGGTTATGGTTTTCGCGACCGAGCCGTCAACGAGGCCTTGCAGGCTGTCGTCTCCGCTGAGGATCCGGGTCAAGAAAAGGATATTTTGGTAGTGACAAAGGGAGCCGATCCGACTACAGAGGAAATCAAAGGCGTACTCATGCCCGCCCCTAGGGAAGGAGGATATGTTATTTCACATCAGGAGCCCATTATTTGTCGATGCGGGATACCTGATACATTTGGATGCGATAAATGGGTTTCATGGGTCGAGCGAATCAGAGAGTGAGCTTGAACTGGTCACACCCTCAACCGGAGCGGCAGTGCAGGCAGGCGCGCAGGTCGGTCCGGAAGCGGGACAAGGTGGACACCGGCTCGCCGTGGGCGGGATCGTGCAGCAGACTCATCTTTGCGGCCTTGGGGATTGGGTCATCAGCGTCTCGACAGCGCACATGATCGCCGCACATGATCGCCCCAAGGCCGCTCTGCTGTCCGCCGAACGCCAAAATCCCCGGCCAGCTCAACTAGCCAACCGAGGGCACAGGTTAAATCTCAAGCTTAGAGACAGCGGACCAGTTATGTAGATGCCAGTGGCCTCCAGACTGGCCTGGCAGGCTCGGTTCAGGTGCCAGCGCGGTTGCCCGTTTCGTCGTTAGGAGGCCCTGCGCCCCAAAGCACACAAGACGAACGCCAGCGCGGACAGCATCCGTGTGAACAGGTAGCGTCTGGGCTCCAAGAGTTCGCCCCTCACCACGCTTCGGAGCCCCATGCCCCCATCGAAAGCCACCCCGAACGAGATGGAGATCCGCCTGCCCGCCTCAGCCGAGGATCTGCCCTCGACCGCACCTCGTGGTATCGGCCGTTACCGGCTCCTCAAGCGGCTGGGCGCGGGAGGCATGGGCGTGGTCTACGCGGCTATGACCCCCGAAGGGCGGGCTGTGGCGGTCAAGACGGTGCATGCCGAGTACGCGGAGAACGCCGATTTCCGGGCCCGGTTCGCCCGTGAGGTGGACCTGCTCCGCCGGGTCGGCGGGGCCTGTGTGGTCCCGCTCATCGACGCCGACACGAGCGCGGATCGCCCCTGGCTAGTCACTCCTCTCATCGAGGGTCCGACCCTGGGGGCGCATGTACGTGAGCACGGTCCTCTCAGCCCGGCTCTGCTACGCGGCTTGGCCGTCGGTGTCGCCGAGGCTCTCGTGCGCATCCACGCCCAGGGGGTGGTCCACCGCGATCTCAAGCCCGCCAACGTCATCCTTTCCCCGTCCGGTCCCAAGGTCTTGGACTTCGGCATCGCCCGTGCCATCGACGAAACCGCACTGACCCGCACCGGGTCGGTGGTCGGTTCCTCCGGGTGGATCAGCCCGCAGCACTATAGGGGTGAGGCAGCGACGTTCGCCGACGACATGTTCGCCTGGGGAGCAGTGGTGGCCTACGCGGCCACGGGCCGCCCGCCGTTCGGCGGCGGTGCCGCCGATGCCGTCGCCTACCGGATCCTGCACGAGGAGCCCGACCTGACGGGCTTCACCGGGCTGCTCGCGGCGCTGGTCCGCCGTGCGCTAGACAAGTCCGCCCAGGAACGTCCGAGCGCCGCCGACATCGTGCGGGAGATCAGCGGTGGGCGGACCGACTCGGCCGAGGCCGCCACTGAAGCGGTGACCACGCTGCTTCGGGACGGCTGGTCAGGGGTTCCCGAGGCACCCACGCGACGGTACCGGGTGAGTTTCTCCCCTCGCCCTGTGCGAACTCGGAGGGGGTCTGGGCGTGCTCTGGCCCTGGGCGCCGGGGCTGTCGCCCTCCTTCTCACGGTGGTCGCCGGGGGGTGGTGGCTGGGGCGGTCCGTGCAGGACCGCGCGATGGAGGAGGTACCCCCCAGTACCGAGGGGGTCGCTGTGTCGGAGTCCGAACCGCCCGCGGTGGTGACCACCCCCGCTTGGGTTGGCTGGGCCGCCGAACCCGACACACCTCGGCCAGGCGACGACGCGATCGGCCTGTACCCGTTCCGGTTCAGTGACCAACGAAGCGACCCGGAGTTCGACGCGCACGATCCAGACTTCTCCGGCTCGGAACCGATGTGGGCGCGTATCGCGGACGATGCGGAGCTGTACTGCGCCGCAGTGCTCTGCTGGGACGAGACCAGCGGGGCTTTCACTCCGGGAGATGTCGACGCCTCCGGGTACGGCACCACACCGATCCAGCGCGAGGACGTGTTCGCCTACTTTGACGAGTACCGCCCGAACGCCCTCGTGCCCGAGGTCTACGTCGTGGCGGAGGTCCGGTACACCGTGGATGCGGACGGAATCGCAGAAATCATTCGTCTCGCCGAACACTACTTTCCCTGATCTGGGCCCGCCCGACGCCGGGTCCTGTGAGTCGCGGGATGCAAGCCCGAGGACGGGGGCAGTTCCCCGAGTCGGATGACGGTCCAGCCGTGGACCGCCCAACCGGTCAGGGACCGAGCCCCGGGATGCTCGGAGTCCGGCGGCGCGACCACCGCCTTGGCGACCTCAGGGAACACCGTCTGGTGTCCTGGGTGAATTGGGTGATGGCGTAGCTGAGCTCAGTGGAGACCACCTGCACGTCCGCCCCGACGCCACGGCGAAGGAGGCAGCCTCATGGCGCGGCCCGTGCAGGTGGATCGGCGGGAGCCCTGCTGCACAGGCGATCCGGTTGAATCAGCGGTCCACCACTCCCGCTCACGGCTCGACCGATTCGGGTGGTATGTCGTTTTCGCTTTTCATGGCGCGTGTGTGGCCCTGTCGGCCCGTGCACCCCGGTTGGGGGCTGGGTGCCAGCCCGGGGCGGCGAGGGCGACGTGGATCGATACAGCGCCCCACACCCGCTCCCGTGCGCCCCGGGCTCGTATCGGGGGCGGAGACGCGTCCCCGCCCCACAGCCCGTGCTGGTCAGTCCGGGCGGACGTGGCCCGTGTAGGTCAACCATGCCCGGTACTGGGCGCGCACCTTCTCGGGGATCGCCACCACCCGATACCGGGCCGCACCTCGGGTGTGTTCGACCACCAGGTGGTCACCCTCCCAGGTCGGCATCGCCCCCAGCAGGGCGCCAACGCTGGAGACTTCGGCGAAGGCCTCCGCGTCGCGGCTGGTGCGCGGGAAGTAGGTGACGTCCACGCCGGTGTGCGGGCTGACGGGAAGGTCCGGGTGCGCCTCCAGGAACTCGGCCAGCTCCCGCAGGTCCGTGATGACCTGGGAACGGCGCTCATCGCTAGCAGCGTCGCTGAACCGGCCGGGGACCTGCCTGCCGTCGGAGGCGAGGTCGTTGTGGTGGTGGGTCATGCCGCCTGGGCCTCCTGCTCGCTCGCGGGGTTGGTGAACACCAAGGCGTCCTCGTGCTGGATCACGTGCACCGGGATGCCCGCCTTGCGCAGGCGACGGGTCTCGATGATCTGGAAGAACGACCCACGGGACACCAGCTCCCCGTCGCGCAGCGCGCACAGCAGCGCCACACACCGGTCGACCTGCACCAACCCCGCACGCCGGCTCGCCTCAGCGACCTGGCCGGGGAAGTCGATCAAGTGGCCGTCCTTGCGGTAGGGGCGGGTGGTCACCACGACCACCCCGCCCGGCGCCAACAACGGACGGCACGCCGCCAGAATCCGGGAGAAAGACCCCAGCAGGGCCTCCGGTTTCTGGTAAGCGAGATTGGCGACCTTCTCGTCGCGTTCCCGGGCGTAGACGTGGGCGTACTTCTCCACCGCCTGAGCCCCGTCACGGCGGGAGCGGACCTGTCCGTGGGTCATCGACCCGTACGGAGGCGAGGTCAACACCAACCGCACCCGCCCCGCCAACGACGAGCCCAGGCTGGCGGCGACCTCGGCACCCTCGCCGGTGTGCACCGTCCCCTGCCCGGGCGCTCCGTGGACGGCGGCGGTCTCCAGGTTCAGCCGGGCGATGGACGCCCACTTGGGCTCCAACTCGATCCCGACCGCGTCGCGTCCCAGGTGGACCGCCTCGACCAGGGTGGTGCCGATCCCGCACATCGGATCCAACACCACCTCCCCCGGCCGGGTGTAGGCGCGGATGGCGTGCTGGGCGATCGCGGGCAGCATCTTGGCGGGGTGTTCCACCGACAACCGCGAGTACCGGCTCCCCCGCTGCTGGCGGGCCTGGCGCTGCCCCGTGGTCCACACCGACCACCCCGCCCCCGCGAGTTGGTCGCGTTCCCCGAGGTGGGTGTGGTCGTCGTGGGGGTGGCCGAGATGACCGTTCGCGTCGCGGCCGCGGTCCGGGAAGGCGAGGTCGTCGCCGTGGCGGTCCTGGCTCACGCGCCCACCTCCCCACGGACCTCCGCGGTAGCGGTCCGGTACCGCTTGGGCAGGCGGAACACGGACACGTTCAGGTGCGCGGGCGAGGTGATCGTGGCCGCCGCCTCGGCTACCGAGGCCGGCAAGGCGTCCCCCACCTCCTCCTCGTCGGGGTCGAGGTCCCGCCCCCGAACGGGGATGGTGGCTCCGAGCCCGGCCTCGCAGATCGGGACGGTCAACGCGATCACGTGCTGCACATACACCAGCCCCGCGCAGGAGGCGGCCCGCACCACCCCCGGAGCCGGATCCACCACCGCCCCGGTAGGGGCGTGCCCGACCGGCGTGACGACCGCGACGATCCCGCCCGGGCGGGTGAGGGTCGCCGCGAACATCACCCGCGCCTGGGTGCGCCGTTCACGCCGCCTCGGGTCCTCCTCGGGGACGGCCGCAAGGACCGTGACGGTCAGGTCGGCCCACGCCACCCCGAACACCGTCACCCGCTCCCCCTGGTCATACTCGGTGCGGGCAGGCACCTCGGCCGAGCGCCCCCGCAGGCGGACGATCGCCGCCACCCGACCCTGGGTGCCAGTCAGGTCGGCGACCACCTGCCCCGGGCGGGTGTACTCGCCCACCAGCCGGTGGCCCAACCGGTCCGGCACCACCTCGCCCGCCCCCTCGTGGGTGGGGTGATGGGGGGTCGGTGCGCACGGCCACACCGCCAACGGCGGTCGGCCCGTGGGGTTGTCGTAGGACGTGTGTGTCATCAGGCGCCTCTCCTTCTTTCTCGCCCTGATGACCTCCTAAGAAGACGCCCCCACCACGAATGCGACACCGACCCCGCACAACTTCGAGGGGAAAGCTGAAGGCCCGGGACCCACACCAGCGCCTGGCTGGTGTGGGTCCCGGGCCTTCACCCGACTCACGCAAGGTCCGTGCTACCTGTTCGGCTCCTGGAGGCGGCAGGGGCACCCGGCCTCCTGCACCATGTCCCGCACCAGCAACGGCAGCGGGAGAGCGATGACCACCGCGAGGTGGCCCAACGGGGTGCCGTGACAGCACCGGCCGGTAGCCCGGTCGTGCACCGCGAGGTGGTGCCCGCACACCCCGCACACCGTCCCCGGACCCCGGTCCTCCCGGTGCACCACCCCCGGCCACCGGTTGGCCACGTAGTAGGTGCGCAGCAACCGGTGGGCGCGGTTGACCACCCCCACCAGGGTGACCGTCACGCACAGGGCGGCCAGAACTGCGGTGTACTCCCATTCCACACAGCCCAGGTCGGTCCAGGGCCACATACCATCGAACACGTCATACTCCCTAGGGGTATTTTGGCGGTGGGGGTGTGGGGTGGCGTTGCGCCCACACCCCCCGGGGGCTGCTACTTCACGGTGTTGGCGGTCCGGTAGCGGCGGGGCTTGTCGCAGGTGCGCACCGCGTGACCGTCCTTGGCCAGGCGGGCGAGGTTGTTCTGGATCGCGCCGATCGACCGGCCCTGCAGCAGGTGGCTGATCTCGGTCGCGGTGAACTCCTCACCCGGGTCGGCGTCGAGGATCGCCCGCACCATCAACTTCAACTCCCCGGGAGCGAGCCGGGCCGACCCGCTCACCGGGTTCACGTCGGCTGCTGTCGCGGTGGCGTGGGCCCGGGGCGAGGCCGCCCGGGGCTTGGGCGGGGTGGCCGGGGCGGGCTGGGCCGAAATGTCCGGGGTACGCGAGGTTGCCGTGGCCACCTCCGCGACCGGTGCCTCCTCGACCCGCACTTCCTCCGTGACCGTGCGCGGGGCGGAGTCATCCCCTCCCGCGTCCGAGGTGGGCGGAACCACCTCCGGGACGGTGTCCGGTGCGGTGTCGGGCTCTACGGGTACGACGTCGGGCTCTGCGGGTGCGGCGTCGCCCGTCGCCCCGTCGCCCACCTGGAGGGGGGAGGTGTCCTCGCCGTCGCCGGTGGTGTCCGAGGCCACGGGGGTGGCCGCGTGCCAGGTGTCGGGCAGGCGGCGACGCCCCTCACGCCCGCCCGGGACGCGCACCGCCAACCCCTCCTTCTCCAAACCCGGGAGGTGCTTGCCCACAGTCGACCTGCCGACCCCCACCGCCTCGGCCAACGCGGTGACGGTGATCGGTTCGGGTGCCTCGGCAAGGGCGGACAGGACGAGGTCACGGGTGCGGGTGCGGGTCGCGGAACGGCGCGCAGCCGAAGCAGTCGTGGTGGTGGTCATGACAAACGGATCCCTTCGCGGAGCAGCAGTGTGGTGTGTGGCGGGGGTCGCCCCGCCCCTCACGGTGGGGCGACCCGGTCGATGGTGGTGGTCAGGCGTCCTGAGAAAGGTGGGCGGTGACGCGGTCGCGGATCGCCCCCGGCAGGCGGCACAGCTCCCGGTCGGGGGTGCGCCAGCTGGTGACGAACGCGCCCTGGTCGGTGAACCAGGTGAGGGTCGAGGCGTCCTCAGCCGCCGTGTCCGGGTACGGGGTGGAGACGGTGACCGCGACGTTCGGACACACGGTGTCGAGGTAGGTGTCCTGCAGGCGGTACACGTCCTCACCGTCGGTGCGGTCGATGTAGACCGGGCGGCGCAAAAGGACGAACCCGTGGGTGAGCATCTCGCGGCGCAACCGGCCCAGGTGCGTGCGGGGGCGTGGGTGGGTGGGTTCCCAGGGGTCCCATTCCAGGCAGGCGTGGGCGATATGGTCGGCCGTCGCCACGAGCGCGTCCCATGCCCGCTCGGGCGGGAGGAGGAGGGCCCAGTCCAGGTCGTGGATCAGGTCGCCGTACCCGTACACGATCGTCTCCCGCGAGGTGGTGTCCAGCCACCGGTGGTGGGTGAGCCGGTACTCGCTCTCGTCGGGGTTGGCGGTGATCAGCCCGCCGGGCCCGGTACGGGCCAGGGCTTGCAGGAGGTGGTCGGTCAGGCGTTGGCGGGCGAACTTCTCACCCATGGTGCGGTACACGGTCACGGAGAGTCCCTTCGTGTGGGCGCGCCGAACACAGCGCCCGGCGCGCAGTGATGTGGGTGTTGGGTGGGTGGGGTCGCCCCGCCCCGTGCGGGGCGACCCGGTCGGACGTCGCGGTCAGGTGCGGGTGCGGGTGCGGCGCAGGTGCGCGTCCGCCTCGGCGCGTACACGGCGGGCTTGGGCTCCCGCGACGAACTGGTTGCGCAGCGCCTTGGGCCAGCCCCTCACGTGACTCCCCTGGTCGGTGATCGTGATCAGGGACAACGCCCCCGTGGTTTCATCAAGGGGCATCTTCACGGTGACCGTGATGGTCGGGTCGGTCCGGTCGGCGTAGCGGTCGGCCACCATCCGGGTCGTGGGCTGCTTGTAGATGCCCGGGTCGGCGTACCGGTCGTAGTAGTACGGCGCGGCGGTCAGGTCGAACCCGAGTGCTTGCATGTGCTGGCGCATGCGCGTAACGACCGGCCCGGTCTTGACGACGTCCTCGACCGCCTCGGTCATGGTGTCCCAGGTGGACTCGTCGACCGCGTCCACCAGCTCCTCCCATGCCCGGTCCTCGTACTCGAGGGTGTAGTTCTCCAGGCCGAAGACGAGGTCGTGGTGGCCGTACACGATGAAGTGGGTGTGGCTGGCCGGGTCGAGGGTGCGGGCGTGGGTGACGTAGTAGCCGCGCTCGTACAGGTCAGCGATGATCACCCCGCCCGGACCGATCCGGCCCAGGGTGCGCAGCATCCGGGAGGTGATCTCGGCTCCGGAGAACCAGTCAGCGACCGTCACCTCGGGCACGTTCTCGAACACGGTGAGTCCCTTCGTGTGGGCGCGCCGAACACGACGCTCGGCGCGCAGTGATGTGGGTGTTCGGGTGGGTGGGGCCGCCCCGCCCCTTCCGGCAGGGGGGCGGCCCCGGGTGGCGTGTGCGCGGTTAGGGGCGCAGGTCCAGGTGGGCGCGGGCCCGCACCGGGG
>NZ_JBFAME010000043.1:0-5554 GCF_040660275.1 Nocardiopsis sp. NPDC049922
CCCCGCGCTGTGCGGGGCAGCAGACATCCACGCTCGACCTCGCCGAGATGTGCAAGCGGATTCGATGAATGCGCCACCGGTTTCACGCTCCCCCGTCCACCACCCGACCCATTCGGGCAGTATGTCGTTTTCGCTGATCAGGGCGTGTGTGCGCCCGTGTCGGCCCCACGCACCCCGGACCGGGCGGGTGGGACCATCCCGGGGCGGCGGGGCGGGTGTGGGGCCACACAGCGCCCCGCACCCGCCCCCTACGCCCCGGGGCCCGTGCCAGGGGACGGGGACCCACCCCCGCCCCCGACGGCGGGTGACGGTCAGTCCGGGCGGACGTGACCCGTGTAGGTCAACCACGCCCGATACTCGGCCCGCACCTTCTCCGGGATCGCCACCACCCGATACCGGCCCGCTCCCCGCACGTGTTCGACCACCAGGTGGTCGCCCTCCCACGTCGGCATCACCCCCAACGCGGCACCGACGCGGGCCACCTCGGCGAAGGCGTCGGCGTCGCGGCTGGTGTGCGGGAAGTAGGTGACCTCCACGCTGGTGTGCGGGCTGATGGGCAGGTCCGGGTGCGCTTCGAGGAAGTCGGCCAACTCCCGCAGATCGCTGATGATGCGGCAGCGCCGTCCACCGCTGGCGGCGTCGGTGAACCGGTCGGGTGCCTGCCCCGTCTCGCAGCCCTGGTTGGTCTGGTGGTCGGTCATGCGGCTTGGGCCTCCTGGTCGGTGGTGGGGTTGGTGAAGACCAGGGCGTCCTCGTGCTGGATCACGTGCACCGGGATCCCCGCCTTGCGCAGGCGGCGGGTCTCGATGAGCTGGAAGAACGAGGTCCGTGACACGACCTCGCCGTCGCGTACCGCGCACAACAGGGCGGCGCACCGGTCGATCTGGACCAGCCCGGCCCGCCGGCCCGCCTCGGCGACCTGGCCGGGGAAATCGATCAGGTGGCCGTCCTTGCGGTAGGGGCGGGTGGTCACCACGACCACCCCGCCCGGCGCCAACAACGGGCGACACGCCCCCAGGATCCGGGTAAGGGAGTCCGCCAACTGGTGCGGCCGCTGGTAGGCGAGGTTGGCCACCTTCTCGTCACGGTCGCGGGCGTAGACGTGGGCGTACTTCTCCACCGCCCGTGCCCCGTCGCGGCGTGAGCGAACCTGGCCGTGGGTCATCGACCCGTACGGAGGCGAGGTCAACACCAACCGCACCCGCCCCGCCAGCCGCGTGTCAGCCAGGCCGGTGGCGACCTCGGACCCCTCGCCGGTGTGCACCGTCCCCTGGCCGGGTGCTGCGTGGACGGTGGCGGTCTCCAGGTTCAGCCGGGCGATGGACGCCCACTTGGGCTCCAACTCGATCCCGACCGCCTCGCGTCCCAGGTGGACCGCCTCGACCAGGGTGGTGCCGATCCCGCACATCGGATCCAACACCACCTCCCCCGGGCGGGTGTAGGTGGCGATGGCGTGCTGGGCGATCGCGGGCAGCATCTTGGCGGGGTGTTCCACCGACAACCGCGAGTACCGGTTGCCCCGCTGCTGGCGGGCCTGGCGCTGCCCCGTGGTCCACACCGACCAGCCCGCCCCCGCGAGCTGGTCGTGTTCCTCGAGCTGCTCCCGTTCCTCGAGGTGGTCATGACCGTCGTGCGGGTGGCCGAGATCGCCGTTCGCGTCGTGGTCGAAGTCGTTGACCTCGTAGTTGCCCTGACTCACGCGCCCACCTCCCCACGAACCTCCGCGGTGACGGTCCGGTACCGCTTGGGGAGCCGGAACACCGACACGTTCAGGTGCGCGGGCGAGGTGATCGTGGCCGCCGCCTCGACCACCGACGCCGGCAACCCCGCCCCGACCTCGTCCTCCTCCCGGTCCGGATCGAACGCCTGCTCCCGTTCGAGGTCGACATCTTCGCGGCGTACAGGGATGGTGGCCCCGAGCCCGGCCTCGCAGATCGGGACGGTCAGCGCGATCACGTGCTGCACATACACCAGCCCCGCGCGGGTCGCGGCCCGCACCACCCCAGGGGCGGGGTCCACCACCTCCCCGGTGGGGGCGTGCCCGATGGGGGTGATGACCGCGACGATCCCGCCCGGGCGGGTGAGGGTCACCGCGAAGGTCACCCGCGCCTGGGTGCGGCGTTCACGGCGACGTGGATCCTCGTCGCAGACCACGGGAAGGACGGTGACGGTCAGGTCGGCCCAGGCCACCCCGAACACCGTCACCTGCTCGTCCTGGTCGTGGACGGTGCGGGCGGGCACCTCGGCCGAGCGCCCCCGCAGGCGGGCGATCGCCGCCACCCGCCCCTGGGTACCGGTCACATCGGCGACCACCTGCCCCGGGCGGGTGTACTCGCCCACCAGCCGGTGCGCCAACCGATCCGGCACCACCTCGCCCGCCCCCTCGTGGGTGGGGTGGTGGGGGGTCGGAGCGCACGGCCACACCGCCAACGGCGGCCTGCCCGTGGGGTTGTCGTAGGACGTGTGTGTCATCAGGTGCACCCTCCTTCTTTCTCGCCCTGATGACCTCCTAAGAAGACGCCCCCACCACGAATGCGACACCGACCCCGCAAAACTTCGAGGGGAAGCTGAAGGCCCGGGACCCACACCACCGGCTTGGTGGTGTGGGTCCGGGGCCTTCACCCGGCTCACGCACAGGTCCGTGTTAGCTGTTCGGTTCCTGGAGGCGGCAGGGGCACCCGGCCTCCTGCACCATGTCCCGCACCAGCAACGGGAGTGGGAGGGCGATGATCACCGCGAGGTGGTCCAGCGGGGTGCCGTGGCAGCACCGGCCGGTAGCCGCATCGTGCACCGCGAGGTGGTGGCCGCACACCCCGCAGACCGTCCCCGGACCCCGGTCCTCCCGGTGCACCACCCCCGGCCACCGGTTGGCCAGGTAGTAGGTGCGCAGCAACCGGTGAGTACGGTTGACCACCCCCACCAGGGTGACCGTCACGCACAGGGTGGCCAGGACGAGGGTGTACTCCCATTCCACACAGCCCAGGTCGGGCCAGGGCCACATACCATCAAACACTTCATACTCCCTAGGGGTATAGGCAAGGTGGGGGTGTGGGATCGTGTTCGCCCACACCCCCCGGAGCGGGTCGCTAGCTCGCGGCCTTGGCGGACCGGTAGCGGCGGGGCTTCTCGCACGTCCGTACCGCGTAACCGTCCTTGGCCAGGCGGGCGAGGTTGTTCTGGATCGCGCCAATCGACCGGCCCTGCAACAGGTGGCTGATCTCGGTCGCGGTGAACTCCTCACCCGGGTCGGAGTCGAGGATCGCCCGCACCATCAGCTTCAGCTCGCCCGGGGCGAGCCGGGTCGACCCGCTCACCGGGTTCACGTCCGGCGTCGTGGTCACGTGGGTCCGGGGCGAGGCCGCCCGGGGCTTGGGCGGGGTTGCCGGGGCCGGGGCGGGCTGGGCTGGAACGTCCGGGGTACGCGAGGTTGTCGTGGCCACCTCCTCATCCGGGGTTTCCTCAACCAGGTTCTCCTCTGTGCGCGCCGTCGGCACGGAGTCCTCCGCCCGCGCCTCCAGAACAGGTGCGACCGGGGCGGAAGCGGTGTCCACCACAGCTTCCGGCTCTGCGGGTACGGCATCGACTGGCTCCTCGCCCCCCGCCCGGGCCGGGAAGGTGTCCTCGCTGTCGGTGGTGTCACTTTCGGTGGAGGTGGTGGCCTGCCAGGTGTCGGGCAGGCGACGGCGTCCGTCCCGCCCGCCCGGAGTGCGCACGGCCAGCCCGTCCTTCTCCAACGAGGGCAGGTGCTTGCCCAGGGTCGACCTGCCCACCCCCGCAACCTCGGCCAACTCGGTGACGGTGACGGACTCGGGTGCCTCGGCCAAGGCGGTCAGGATGAGCTCACGGGTGCGGGTCTTGGGACGGCGCGCGGTCGTGGTGGTGGTCATGGCAAACGGATCCTTTCGCGGAACAGTGGTGTGTGGCGGGGGTCGCCCCACCCCCATGGCGGGGCGACCCGGTAGGAGGCGGCGGTCAGGCGCGGGTGCGGCGCAGGTGGGTGTCGACCTCGGCGCGCACACGGCGGGCGTGCGCGCCCGCCACGAACTGGTTGCGCAGCGCCTTGGGCCAGCCCCTCACGTGACGGCCGTCGTCGTTCACCTTGATCAGGGACAACGCCCCCGTTGCCTCCTGGAGGGGCATCTTCACCGTCACCGTGATGGCCGGGTTGGCGCGGTCGGCGTAGCGGTCGGCCACCATCCGGGTCGTGGGCTGCGTGTAGATGCCTGGGTCGGCGTAGCGGTGGTAGTAGTGCGGCGCGGAGGTCAGGTCGAACCCGCGCGCCTGCATGTGCTGGCGCATGCGGGTGACGACGAACCCGATCTTGGCGAGGTTCTCCAGGCGTTCGGTCATGGTGTCCCGGGTGGATTCGTCGACCGCGTCCACCAGCCTCTGCCAGCCGTGCTGCCCGTAGGCGGCGGTGTACTCGGCGAGGTTGACGACCAGGTCGTGGTAGCCGAACACGATGAAGGAGGTCTGGGTGGCCGGGGCCAGGGTGCGGGCGTGGGTGACGTAGTAGTCGCGCTCGTACAGGTCGGCGATGATCACCCCGCCCGGGCCGATCCGGTCCAGGGTGCGCAGCATCCTCGAGGTGATCTCGGCCCCGGTGAACCAGTCAGCGATCGTCACCTCGGGCACGTTCTCGAACATGGTGAGTCCTTTCTTGTGGGCGCGCCGAACACGACGCTCGGCGCGCGGTGGTAGGGGTGTGGCGGGGGTCGCCCCGCCCCGCAGGCGGGGCGACCCGGTCAGGTGACGGTCAGGGGTTGCGGCGCAGGTAGGCGTCCACCTCTTCCCGGATCTGGTAGGCGGTGTACACGGCCACGGCGTGGTTGCGGATCTTCGCCGTCGTCTCGCTCACGCACTGGCCGTGATCGAAGATCTCCACCGGGGACCGCCGGGTGCGCGGGGAACGAGCGGGGATGCAGGTGGTGACCGTGATACGCGGGTGTTCGCCGCACACGTAGGAGTCGGTGACCTTGCCGCTGCGGTACCAGGAGCGGGCGTTCAGCTCGAACCCGAAGTCCTGCATCTGTTCGCGCATGACCGGGATGTCGAAGCTGGTGCGGGTGATGTCGTCCACCCATTGGTCCATGATGTCCAGGACCGCGAAGTCCACCTTGTGGGCGAGCTCTTCCCACACCCGGTCCCCGTACTCGGGCTCGAAGTCGGTCAGGTCCTGAACGAGGTTGGCGTGCCCGTAGACGATCGGGGTGGTCTGGGAGAGCGGGGACAAGGTGCGCGCATGGGTGATGCGGTAGCAGCGCCCGGGGGCGTCGGCGATGATGACACCGCCGGGGCCGACACGCTGCACCTCTTTGAGCAGGTCCGACGTGATCTGACTGGCCGCGAACCACTCGCTCGCAGTGCGAGTGGTCATGTGCTCGTGCATTGTTGATCCCTTCGTGTGGGCGCGCCGAACACAACGCTCGGCGCGCAGTGATGTGGGTGTTCGGGTGGCCGGGGCCGCCCCGCCCCTTCCGGCAGGGGGGCGGCCCCGGGTGGCGTGTGCGCGGTTAGGGGCGCAGGTCCAGGTGGGCGCGGGCCCGCACCGGGG
>NZ_JBFAME010000044.1:0-3932 GCF_040660275.1 Nocardiopsis sp. NPDC049922
CGTGTCCGTGGGTGGGGGAGGCGAGTGAGCCCCGCAGTGTGGTGGAGGTGGCAGGTGCCGTCCGGCCCGGTTCTGCCTACGGATGAGCCGTTGCCGCCTCCTTCGGATGACCCACTTCCGCCACCGGAAGACGTGGAGCCAAGCCCGCAATCGGAGAACGACCCGGTGCAGGAGCCCGCACGAGAGCGGGAGATCACCGATGACCCGCTCCCGCCCCCGGAGGATCCGCGCGCGGGAGAACCGCCCCTGCGCGGGCGGGACCCTGCCGAGGATGCGGTGGAGTTGGAGACCGAGGGGGCCGTGTTCGAGTGCGGTCTGGTCGATCCGGGCTGTCATGTGTCCAACTGGTTCGCCGACCTCGTCATCTCCGGGTTGAACCCCGCCCTGGGCTGGTTGGCGGAAAAGGCGTTCCACACCCCGCTGCCGAGTGAGGGGATGAAGGGTCTGCACGCCGGGATCCTGACCACCTCCAACACCCTGTTCGTGTTGTTGGTGGTGGCGGGCGGTCTGGTGGTCATGGGCTACCGGACCGTCCAGGACCGCTACTCG
Source organism: Nocardiopsis sp. NPDC049922 (assembly GCF_040660275.1). NCBI lineage: Bacteria > Bacillati > Actinomycetota > Actinomycetes > Streptosporangiales > Nocardiopsidaceae > Nocardiopsis > Nocardiopsis sp. NPDC049922. The sequence continues at coordinate 550 of NZ_JBFAME010000044.1, forward strand.
GTCGCCGAGGTCCTGCCCCGCATCGTGTTCGCGTTCATCGCCTCGAACCTGTCGCTGTGGGTGTCCACGGAGATCGTGCGGCTGTCCAACGGCGTGGCGGCGGCCATCGGCGCCGACGGCATCAACGCCCGCGAGGCCGCGGTCAACTTCCGGGACCGACTCGACGTGCTGCTGGCCGAGGCGATGGTCTTCACCATTGTGCTGTTGGTGGTCGCGGTGGTGCTGCTGGTGGTGTGGATGGTCACCGAGGCGGTGCGCATCTGCACCGTCATCGTGCTGGTGGTCGCCGCGCCGGTCCTGTTGGTCTTCCACGCGTTGCCGCAGACCAACCGGATCGCTGAGCTGTGGTGGAAGTTGATGGCGGGGCTGTGCGCGATCCCGATCGCCCAGTCGTTGGTGTTCATCGCGATGACGCGGCTGTTCTTCGAAGGGCAGATGACCCTCTTCGGCACCCTGAACCCCACATCCGACAGCGCCGACGACGTCGGCGGCGCCAGCTGGCTGATGCAGATCATGCTGCTTCTGGTGCTGCTGTACACCCAGGTCAGGATCCCGGCCTGGGTGAAGAAGCTGATCTGGGAGCCCACCCATCCGGGGAGTTCACCGATCGCCGCCCTGGTGCGGAACCTGGCGTGGATGCTGGCCTTCCGGTCCCTGGGCGGCCTGCGGGTGCCCGGGGTGCTGCGCAACGGGCTCAACCTCGGACTGACATGGCCCCAACTGGGCTGGCCGGGCCGCGCCCCGGGCAGGAAGCTGCCCCGCTACACCCCGGGCCCGCCCAACGGTGTGCAGCCGTTGCGACCGCAGGCGTGGTGGTACCGGCCCCGGCACGAGGCACCTGAACCCGTCGGTGCTCTGCCCGGCCCTCGACGTGCTCTCCCGGGGCCGGGCGGTGGTTCGCCTTGGCCGCGCCCGCACGGCGGTCCATCGGGCACGCCGGGCCTGCCGGGACCGCGCGGTCTGCCACCGGTTCCCGACCCACGCGTCGCTGCGCCCGCGCCACCGCGCCGGGCTCTGGTGGAGGGTCGGATGCCGGGGTCACCGAGGACGGGGCAGCAGGTGCTGTTCGGCCGCCCGGCATCGGGACCGCCCGCCTCACCCTCTCCAACCGTGTCTTCGGGGCCGGTGCGGCGGTGGCGTCAAGGTGTGCTGCCGACACCGCCGCCGGTGCGGGTGCCCGGACGCCGGACGCCGGAACGGGTGGCGGACGTGTGGAGCAACCCGCGCCCGACCCCGCGTCGGCCCGCGCACGTCAAGGGGCAGCGGCCTCTGTTCCCCAACCCCAAGCGCACGTGGAAGCAGTACGGGCTGTTCCCACGCCCGAAGAACAACGCGAAGTGATCGTCCGACGAGGAGGAAGGGATGTGGCGTGGTTTCTGAGGAGCCGTCGTCGTGGCAGGGGCGTATCCCCGCCGACATCGACCGGGGCGAACCCGTCCTGTTCAACCTGACCGCCCGCCAGTGCCTGATCATCGCCCCCGTCCTGGCGGGGGCGTGGGGCGCGTACCTGATCTTCCGAGATGCGGTGCCGCTGTGGGCCTTCGCTTTGGCGTTGGCCCCGGTTCTGGGGGTGACCATCGCTGTCGCCCTGGGCGAACGCGACGGTCGGGGCCTGGAACGCGTCGCGGCCAGCGCGCTGGCATGGGCGCGGTCGTCGAAACGTCTGGTGGGCGCACCGTCAGGGGAGATCCCCGACCTGCCCTGGTGGGCTCCACGCCTTCGCCGGATCTCCCGGCTGGAGCCGCTCCGGCTCCCCGCGTCGGCAATCAGCCCCGAAGGGGTGGTCGATCTGGGTGGGCGGTGCGCGGTGATGGTCTCCTGCACCACGCTCCCGTTCCAGCTCGCCTCGGGGCGTGAGCAGGACCAGACCCTGGCCGCTTTCGCCGGGGCGTTGGACGCCTTGTCGGAGCCGGTGCAGGTCCTGGTCCAGCGGCGGAAGGCGGACCTGTCGGGGTTCACCGCGATGGTCCGCGACAACGTGCGTCACCTTCCGCATCCGGCGTTGGCCGAGGCCGCGGTGGCACACGCCGACTTCCTGGACGAGATCGCCCGCACCCACGAGTTGTCGCACCAGCAGGTGGTGGTCGTGGTCACCGCCACCGGCCCCGCCCACAAAGCGGGGGCTGCCCTGCGGCGTATGGCGCAGGACACGGCGGACCGGCTGGCGACCCTCGGCATCCGCACCCACCTGCTGGCGGGAGTCGAGGCGGAGCAGGTCCTGCGCCAGGCGATGGCCTCCCCCGCAACGAGGCTCACCGATCCCGATCCGGGCGCCGATGCGCGTTCGGACACCGACATCCGCGACGAGCACGCACACGAACGCCAGGGAGGAGAGCGTTGATGGGGATTCACACGCCTTGGACACGATCCGGGGGGTCACCGGCGTTGGGAGGACCCGCCATCGGCGTGGGGGCACGTCATCTTCAGGTCGAGGGCGGGGTGTGTCAGACCCTGGCGGTGGTGGGGTTTCCGCGCCAGGTGAGCGCGGGGTGGGCCGAACCTTTGCTCACCTACCCCGGACAGCTCGACATCGCCTTCCACCTGGTTCCGGTCCCGGCTATGACGGCTGCGACTCGGTTGCGGAAGCGGCGGGCGCGGTTGGAGTCGGCGCACCGCACCAGCACCGCCCAGGGGCGGGTGGAGGACCCGCACCAGGTGACGGCGGCGATGGACGCAGCCGAGATCGCCGACCGCATCGCCACCGGACAGGGCAGGTTGTTCCGGGTGGCGGTGTACGTCACGGTGCACGCCCCCACACTGGAGGCGTTGGAGGCCGAACTCGGGCAGGTGCACGCGTTGTGCGCGTCGCTGCTCGTGGACGCGGTCCCGGCGACGTTCCGCGCCTTGCAGGGGTGGATCTCCACCCTCCCGCTCGGCACCGACCTGTTGGGGATGGACCGGTCGATGGACACCGACGCCGTCGCGACGCTGTTGCCGTTCACCTCCCCGGAGCTGGTCGCGGACCTGGGCGAGACGACGGTGGTCTATGGCACCAACACCCACAGCAACGGGGTGGTGGCCTGGGACCGGTTCCATGGGGGGTTGGACAACCACAACAGCGTGATCCTCGCCCGCTCCGGGGCCGGCAAGTCCTACCTGGCCAAGCTCGAGGTCCTCCGGTCGCTGTTCGTCGGCGTCGAAATCGCGGTTATCGACCCCGAAGGCGAATACTGCCGTCTGACCGAAGCGGTCGGCGGCAGGGTCCTGCGACTGGGAACCGGACAGGGGCGGTTGAACCCCTTCGCTCTCCCGCCCGCGCAGACCGACGCGCAGGGGTTCACGAACCGCGCGCTGTTCCTGCACACCCTGATCACCGCGATGGTCGGCGAACTCTCCCCGGTGGAGAAGACGGTGCTGGATCGGGCGATCATCGCCGCCTACGC
>NZ_JBFAME010000045.1:0-3854 GCF_040660275.1 Nocardiopsis sp. NPDC049922
CGGGGCGGTTGGCGGACCGGTTGGATCCCTTCGTCCACGGATCCCACGCGGCCCTGTTCAACGGTCCTTCGACTTCGACGGTGGACGGGCATCTGGCCGTGGTCTCGCTCAAGGAGTTGTCGGATGAGGTGCGCCCGGTGGGGGTGCTGTTGGCGTTGGACGCGATCTGGCGAAACGTCACCGGAGCCGGTCCGACGAGGCCTCGGATGGTCGTGGTGGACGAGGCGTGGCTGCTGCTCCAGGATCCGGCCGCGGCCCGCTATCTGGCCCGGCTGGCCAAGGCCGGGCGTAAGCACTGGGCGGGGTTGACCCTGATCACCCAGGACGTGGGCGATGTGCTCGGCACCGAGCTGGGGCGGGTGGTGGTGGCCAACGCCGCGACCCAGATCCTGCTGAAGCAGGCGCCGCAGAACCTCGACCAGGTGGCCCAGACGTTCCATCTCTCGGCGGGGGAAGCCCATCTGGTCGCCACCGCTGCACGGGGCAGCGCGATGTTGGTGGCGGGGCACCAGCGGGTGGGTTTCCATCCCCTCGCCTCACCGGCCGAGCATCGGCTGATCACCTCCGACCCCGCCGAACTCGCTGCCATCAGGTCCGAGGAACACGAGCGAAAGCAGTCGGAACGTCCAGACGACGGTTCCGATCACGGGACGGGCGAGTTCGAGGACGGGGCGGTGGCGTGATGGTCGACTTCTTGTTGGGCGGTGGGTTCTTCCTCCTCCTGGGCGCGATCCCCACGTGTGGCGTGTTGGTGTGCGCGGCGGTGTTGGGGGTGCGGTGGGCCCGCCACCGCTACCTGTCGAAGGGGGCGCGGGTGGTGGAGATCCTGCCCCCGCCCCAGGCCACGTTGGACAACGCCACGGAGTTTTGGAACCACACCCTGGGGTTGCTCAAGCCCCGCTGGTCGCGCTGGTTGATCCAGCCGCACCTGGCGTTGGAGGTCGTGGCTTCCGCTGCTGGGGTGCGGTTTCAGGTGTGGGTGCCCGGGATCGTGCCGCCGGGCGCGGTCGAGCGGGCGATCGCGTCGGCCTGGCCCGGCGCCACCACCTCCACCCGCACCTGCCACCCGGAAGAGTCCCCGCTCCCGGACGGGGCGTACACCACCGGGGGACATTTGCGGTTGGGGCGGGCCGAGGTGTTCCCGCTGCGCACGAAGTTCACCACCGACCCGGCCCGCCCCCTGTTGGGGGCGTTGGAGGACCTGGCCGAGGGCGAGCACGCCCTGGTGCGGGTGACCGCGCGCCCGGCGACGGGCTGGCGTCTGGCTCGGGCCCGTCAGGCGGCGGCCCGCCTGCACGGCCACCCCGGTCTGGCGACCACGCTGCTGGACACCGTAGACCCCACCGTCTCCGCCCAGCAGCGTCGAATGCCGGTGCTGCCGGGGACGGGGGATGATGTGCGGGCGATCCTGACCAAGGCTTCCTCGCCCCGGTTGGCGTGCGATGTCGCCTACATCCTCACCACCACCCACCAGGGCGAAGCGGCACGGGAGCGTCTGCGTGGGCGAGCCCATGGGGTGGCGTCGGCGTTCGCCGCGTTCACCTCGGGCACCAACCATCTGGACCGCCGGTTCATGCTCAAGCCCACCTGGTGGTCGGCCAACCGGTTCCTGGGCTACGGGTTCCTGCTCACCACCGCCGAGCTGGCCGGGGTGGCGCACCTGCCCACCGATGCCACCGTCCCCGGCCTGGTCCGCGCCGGGGCCCGGCCGGCCGCACCCTCGCCCGTGGTTCCGCGCGGGGGCGAGGGCACCCGGGTGATCGGCGACGCCGATGCCGGTGCTCCTCGTCCGGTCGCGGTGGGTGTGGCCGAGTCGCGCCAGCACACCCACATCCTCGGCAAGACCGGGTCGGGCAAGTCGACCCTGTTGGCGAACATGGTGCTCCAGGACGCCGAGGCGGGCCGGGCCGGGCTGGTGATCGATCCGAGGGGGGACCTGGTCACCGACATCCTGGCCCGCCTGCCCGAACACGCCGTCGACCGGGTGGTGCTGTTCGACCCCGACGACAAGGCGCTGCCGCCGAGGTTGAACCTGCTGCAGGGCGGGGATCCGGACTTCGTCTCGGACACGGTGGTGGGAATCTTCCGCCGCATCTACTCCGACTACTGGGGGCCGCGGACCGACGACATCCTGCGCGCCGCCACACTCACCCTGACCAGGGCTAAGGATCCCACCCTCACCCTCGGGCACATCCCGCGCCTGCTCGCCGACGACACCCTGCGCGGGGAGGTGATGGGCAAAGTCACCGCCCGGAGCGGGGACGACGAGGCCCTGAAGGACTTCTGGGGCTGGTACGGGGCGCTGACCGAGTCTGCTCGCAGCGCGGTGACAGGGCCGGTGCTCAACAAGTTGCGGACGGCTCTGCTGCGTCAGTGGGTGCGGCAGGTGGTGGCCTCTGGGCCGTCGACGGTCGATCTGCCGTCGCTGTTCGACTCCGGGCACCTGGTGTTGCTGCGGTTGCCTAAGGGCCGGTTGGGTGAGGACACCAGCTCGCTGATCGGGTCGTTCGCGCTGGCGGCCACGTGGCAGGCGGTGACCGCCCGCATCTACACCCCAGAACATCAGCGCGAGGACTTGTGTGCGTACGTGGACGAGTGTCAGAACTTCCTGAACCTGCCCGGGTCGCTGGAGGACATGCTGGCCGAGGCCCGCGGCTACCGGCTCGGACTGACCCTGGCGCACCAGGAGCTCGGGCAGTTGCCTGCGGATCTGCGTAAGGCGGTATCGGCGAACGCGCGCACGAAGGTGTACTTCACCGCCTCCCCCGACGACGCCGCGAGCCTGTGCCAGCACACGTTGCCGGTGTTGGGGGCCTATGACCTGACGAATCTGGGCGCCTACCAGGCAGCGGTGCGCCCGTTGGTGGGGGCCAAGGAGCAGGGGGCGGCCACGGTGCGCACCCGCCCACTCCCACCGGGAATCCGCGGTCGGGCGACGCAGGTGCGCAAGGCCGCGCGATGCCACGGACCGCAGGACGAGCAGCCCACCGCCGAAGTACGCGCGTCGAAGGGGGATCTGGCGTGACCAACAGCACCAGCGGTACGGGCCAGGGCGGGCACGTTCTGGAGCGCAGTGACTATGGGGCGGCTCTGGTCCGGTTGGCGCCTCGGGTGACTCCGAGGGATCGCCAGGTCCTGGCCGGATTGTATGACCACCACATCATGACCACCCACCACCTCCACCGGCTCTACTTCCCCGAAGCGGCGGGGCGGCGTGTGCGTCGACGGCTGCTCCTGCTCCACCAGTACGGGCTCCTGGACCGGTTCCGACCCCACCCTGGACGCCACGTCTCCGTGCACTGGATCCTCGCCCCGTTGGGGGCGGCGCTGGTCGCCGAACACCGTGACATCGAACTCAGCGAGTTGGGCTTTCGCCATGACCGGGTCCTGGCCTGGGCACACTCCAGGCGGCTCACACACATGCTCGGCCTGGTGGAATGCCTGACCCTGACCACCGAGGCCGCACGCGCCCACCCCGTGGGGCGCCTGGTGCGGTGGGACAACGAACGCGAGTGCGTACGCCGGTGGGGGCGTTACATCCGCCCGGACGCCTACATGCGCTGGCACCAGGGGGCCGTGGATCTGGACGCGTTCTGGGAGTACGACACCGGCACCGAGCCCTTGACCAAGGTGCAGCGCAAGATGAGCGGGTACGCCCGCCTGGCCAGGGAGAGCAAGCTGCCGTCGATCGTGCTGTTCGCGGTCCACTCCGACCAGCGCGAAGACCATCTGGCCGAGCGGCTGCGCTCGGATGCCTCCGAGCAGGTGGGGGTGTACATCACGACCCACGCCCGGCTGGGCGCACAGGGCCCGGCGGAGGCGGTGTGGCGGACCACGGATACCTCTGACCGGTT
>NZ_JBFAME010000046.1:0-3535 GCF_040660275.1 Nocardiopsis sp. NPDC049922
GGCGGTGATCAGGGTCCCCGGCCCGGACTGACGCAGGTCGATCAGCATGGGGATGGTGACCTCCTCGTCGGCGAACCGGTCACGCATCGTACGGACAATGGTCACGGTGAGTCCCTTCGTGTGGGCGCGCCGAACACAGCGCTCGGCATGCGGTGTGGTCTGGGGTGGGGCCACCCGCCGTTGGCGGGGGTGGCCCCGGGAGGATGCGGCCCGGTCAGCCCAGGTGGTCGTACACGTCCAGGTGCGCGGTCACGATCGCGGTGAGGGTGGCGGTGATCGTCGCGCTGGGCATGGTGGCCGCGTCGAAGGCCAGGCCGTAGTCGCTGACCGTGGTGTACTCCGGCAACACGTGGGTGCGCAGCCGTACCGGTTCGGCGTAGGCGAGCGGGACCGTCAGCCGGACCTGCGACTTGCCGTCAGGGCGCGCGTAGGTGTCCGTGATGGTGGGCACACGCTTGCCCCAGAAGTCGGCGCAGGTGGGTCCGGCCGGGAAGACACCTCGCTGGTCCAGGCTGCGGCGGATCGGGGTCAGGATCGGTGCCATCGCCTTCACCTGGGCCCATTCCGTCCGGTAGTCGTTGGCGATGTCGGTCAGATCCTCGGCCAGGTCCTCGTCGCCGCGCGGCTCGTCGTTGTCCTGGCGGCACTCGGCGAGGGTGTCCAGGCCACGCCCCGGGGCGATGATCATGGTCAGCTCGTCCAGGTGCCCGGTGGGCGGGTGGACCTGCACCCGCCCGGAGGTCTCGTTCCAGGCCAACAGGCTGGCCGGTCCCAGGTCACGCATCCGGGCGACATGCGCGGCCCTGACCTCGATGCGGCTGATGTAGTGCATACTCGTGCTCACAGCACACTCCACTTCGTTGGTTGTGGTGTTGGGCCCGCACCCACCCGTTCGGGGCTTGCATTCCTGTCGGGGTGGGCGCGGGTGTCTTCGGTGGGGCCGGTCTGAAGGCGGCTACCTTCAGGCCGGCCTCATCAGGCCGAGGTGAACTCCTTCAGGGGCACGAGCACGACCGGCCGCCGGGGCTTGAGCCCGCCCTTGTTCGACCCGGAGTAGTTGCTCCAGTCAGGGCAGAGTTCCGTACCGTCCTGGTGGCTGTAGTCCGGCCTGGTCCAACTCGGCCCCCAGTCGGTGGGCGGAAGGTCGCGCACCCCTTCCAGGCACTCGGGGCAGATCATGTCCGAGCCGAACACCCCAGGTGTGGGCCTGTTGGTCATCACGTTCTCCTTCGTCGTGGTAGTGGATTCAGCGCCGTGCGGTGGCCGGAAACATCCGGTGCGCGTGGAGCTGGAACAGCACGCTCCCCAGGTCCTCGCGGTACCGTTCCGCCCGGACGTGGTCCTCAGCGGCCCGTCGTGCGGCCAGGCTTGTCGGTTGGGTGCGGTACAGGTGCGCCGCCTTCCCCCGCGCGGCCAACTCCCGGACGATCGCCTCCTCGTAGTCGGTGGCCAACTCCCGGGCGCGTTGGGCCCGGGCCCGGTTGGCCAGCTCGGCGTCCGTCGGCGGTCGCGGCCGATCCCACATTCGCCCGGCGATCATCGCCATTGCACACATCGTGCGCATTGTTTCAACCCCCTAGAATTGCCGGGTGTTCGCGTTTGGCGGTCCGAGGTTCACTTGGTCGACCGGTGTTTGTCAACTCGTGGCGTGAACCTTTTTCCACCCGCCCCGGAAACGGTGCCCGCTTCCAGGGCGGGACCCAAGGTGACCTTGGGTGACGCGGGTTTGTCAACTCGCGTCGCGGAAGAATTTTCCGCCCGCCCCGGAACCGGTGTTCCGCCCCGGGGAGCACGCCAATAGGAACTTGGGCAGGGCGGGGTTGTCAAACCGTGGCGCGGACTTTTTCACGGAAACTTTTCGCCGCGCGACCCCAGAGAGGAACCGCGCCCGCGCGCGTACGCGCGTGAGGACATCCCCGGGGCGGAGGTGGGCGATCATGATGCGCATGCGCGCCGCTGATCTGGGTGATCACGGAAAAGGCACACAACGGGTGTTGTGTGCCTCTGGTTGTTTTTTATGAATAGTGGGGACTGGGAAGAGAGGGAGGGGTGGGTGGGGGGAGAGGAGGGGCGGAGCGGGGGCCGGGGCGGGCCGGGCCCGCCCCGGACAAGGAGGGGGCCGGGCGCCCCCTACGTGAAGATGACTACCCACTGGGTATAAGTCTGGACACGCGTTGGCCCATCTGAACAACCCCTGACCTGCGCATATGGTCGTGGAGGGGTGGGCCACAGGGACGGCCCAGGTGTTGGCCCACTCGATGGCCCACTTGTTGGCCCTGGTTCAGATCGTGTTCACCTGGCCGACGAGCCCAGCCTCATGAGGTGGCCTGGGCGCCCTCCGGTGCGGCAGCGACACACTCCTGGAAGATGCGCTGACTTTCCGAACTGGGCTTTTCACCGAGGCAGGCAAGCTTGTCCTTCAACGATCGGTAGGTTTGACTCGCGGCCTCCGGTGAGCCGTTATCCTGATGCGCGATCATCAAACGCTGGTACAGCGGCTCGTTGAATTCGTCAAACGAACATGCTTGTTCCAGATACCTGATCTTCTTCGAGCTGGAGTCAGTGGCGTCGGCGAGCCTGACGCAGGCACTGACCGCCTCCCGAATACAGCGCTCCCTGGCTCGAGCCACCCATTCTTCATCACGCCCTCCCAGAAGGACTTGGGCGTGAAGGGATACAAGTTTCTCCGCGTACGCGAGATTCCCGGTTGACCCTTCCTTGCGGGCGAGGGATGCCGTCCTTGAAAACTCCCACACATCGACAACGAAGAGCTCGGCGTCGAGGCGGTACCGACTGTTCTCGTGCACGATGATCTGTTCCTTGGGGGACTCCATTAGGGGGCGCAGTACGGCACGAAGGCTACTGGTGGCGTTACGCCGATCCACTGCGGCCTTGGTGGAGTCAGAGTCGGCGAAGCACACCTGGGTGATCTGCGTGTTGTCAGCGCCCCTCGGGTGCAGGGCGAGGAAGGACAGCAGGGTCCATGCCACCGATCGGAGCCCCCTCACGGGCTCACCGTCGAAGGTGAGCTCCGGCTCGGGTGCGAACAACTGCACCCGCAGCCGGGGCTCGGGATGTGCATCCGTTCCTGGGAGTGCCGGGCTCGTGGACTGTTCCTCCTCGTCCTGGTGGAGCTCGTCCTTGTCCGGGCCGGGATCGTGGTCCGGCACGGGACGGGGCTCGTGGCCGCCGCTGGCCTCGGGTTGTTCCTCCTCGACCTGGTCGGGCTCGTCCGCCTCCGTTCCTCGGGTGTGCTCCGGGACAGGTGGGGGTGCTTGGTCGACAGAGATGTCCTCCTGCTCGTCGTGGCCCTGTGATGGGCTCCACAACCGCAGAGCGCCCTCGCGTGTCACCTCCCCATCACGGGTACGCACCCGCACCGCGCGCCGGTCCTCGCAGTCCACCGTGGCCCCGACGTTGTCGACGGCGCCGAGCACGCACACCACCACCCCAGCAGTGGCGGTGAGCGCCGTGGGCGCTCCCTGGTCGAGGTCGCTTGCTTCCACCACGACCAGCACAGACTGAGGAGCCGAAG
>NZ_JBFAME010000047.1:0-3405 GCF_040660275.1 Nocardiopsis sp. NPDC049922
GAGGCGTGGCTGCTGCTCCAGGATCCGGCCGCGGCCCGCTATCTGGCCCGGCTGGCCAAGGCCGGGCGTAAGCACTGGGCGGGGTTGACCCTGATTACTCAGGACGTGGGCGATGTGCTGGGCACCGAGCTGGGGCGGGTGGTGGTGGCCAACGCCGCGACCCAGATCCTGCTGAAGCAGGCGCCGCAGAACCTCGACCAGGTGACTGAGACGTTCCATCTGTCGGCGGGGGAGTCCCATCTGGTCGCCACGGCTGCGCGGGGCAGCGCGTTGTTGGTGGCGGGGCACCAGCGGGTGGGTTTCCATCCCCTCGCCTCACCGGCCGAGCATCGGCTGATCACCTCCGACCCGGCGGAACTTGCCGCACTCGCGGTGCGGGAGCGGGAGGAGACCAAGCACCAGGACGTCCACCCCGACAGCGGGATGGATCACTTCGAGGACGGGGCGGTGGCGTGATGGTCGACTTCCTGCTGGGCGGTGGGTTCTTCCTCCTGCTGGGCGCGATCCCCACGTGTGGCGTGTTGGTGTGCGCGGCGGTGTTGGGGGTGCGGTGGGCCCGCCACCGCTACCTGTCGAAGGAAGCGCGGGTGGTGGAGATCCTGCCCCCGCCCCAAGCCACGTTGGACAACGCCACGGAGTTCTGGAACCACACCCTGGGCCTGCTCAAGCCCCGCTGGTCCCGGTGGCTGATCCAGCCGCACCTGGCGTTGGAGGTCATCGCTTCGGCGTCGGGTGTCAGGTTCCAGGTGTGGGTGCCCGGGATCGTGCCGCCGGGCTCGGTCGAGCGGGCGATCGCGTCGGCCTGGCCCGGTGCCACCACCTCCACCCGGACCTGCCACCCAGGGGAGTCCCCGCTTCCGGAGGGGGTCTACACCACCGGGGGACATTTGCGGTTGGGGCGGGCTGAGGTGTTCCCGCTGCGGACGAAGTTCACCACCGACCCGGCCCGCCCCCTGTTGGGGGCGTTGGAGGACCTGGCCGAGGGCGAGCACGCCCTGGTGCGGGTGACCGCTCGTCCGGCGACGGGGTGGCGGTTGGCTCGGGCCCGTCAGGCGGCGGCCCGTCTGCACGGCCACCCCGGTCTGGCGACCACGTTGCTGGATGCCGTGGATCCCACCGTCTCCGCCCAGCAGCGTCGAATGCCGGTGCTGCCGGGGACGGGCGATGACGTGCGGGCGATCCTGACCAAGGCCTCCTCGCCCCGGTTGGCGTGCGATGTGGCCTACATCCTCACCACCACCCACCCGGGCGAAGCGGCACGGGAGCGTCTGCGTGGGCGGGCGCACGGGGTGGCCTCGGCGTTCGCCGCGTTCACTTCCGGCGCCAACCACCTGGACCGCCGCTTCATGCTCAAACCCACCTGGTGGCTGTACAACCGGTTCCTGGGCTACGGGTTCTTGCTCACCAGCAGCGAGCTGGCCGGGGTGGCGCACCTGCCCACCGATGCCACCGTCCCCGGCCTGGTCCGCGCCGGAGCGCGGCCAGCCGCACCCTCACCGGCGGTTCCGCGCGGCGGCGAGAACGCGAGGGTGATCGGCGATGCCGACGCGGGGATCCACCGTCCGGTGGCGGTGGGGGTGGCCGAGTCGCGTCAGCACACCCACATCCTCGGCAAGACCGGGTCGGGCAAGTCGACCCTGTTGGCGAACATGGTGCTGCAGGACGCCGAGGCGGGCCGAGCTGGGCTGGTGATCGACCCGCGCGGGGACCTGGTCACCGACATCCTGGCCCGTCTGCCCGAACACGCCGTCGACCGGGTGGTGTTGTTCGACCCCGACGACAAGGCGCTACCGCCGAGGTTGAACCTGTTGCAGGGCGGGGATCCGGACTTCGTCTCGGACACGGTGGTGGGGATCTTCCGCCGTATCTACTCCGACTACTGGGGGCCCAGGACTGATGACATCCTGCGCGCCGCCACACTCACCCTGACCCGTGCTCAGGACCCCGCTTTGACGCTGGGGCATATCCCGCGCCTGCTCGCCGACGACACGTTGCGTGGGGAGGTGATGGGCAAGGTCACCGCCCGGAGCGGGGACGACGAGGCGCTGAAGGACTTCTGGGGCTGGTACTCGGGCCTGACGGTCTCAGCCCGGTCGGCGGTGACGGGGCCGGTGCTCAACAAGCTCCGGACAGCGTTGTTGCGCAGGTGGGTGCGCCAAGTGGTGGCGTCGGGGCCCTCGACCATCGATCTGCCGTCGCTGTTCGACTCCGGGCACCTGGTGCTGTTGCGGTTGCCGAAGGGCCGGTTGGGTGAGGACACCAGCTCGCTGATCGGGTCGTTCGCCCTAGCGGCCACGTGGCAGGCGGTGACCGCACGCATCCACATCCCGGAACACCAGCGTCAGGACCTGTGCGCGTTTATCGACGAGTCGCAGAACTTCCTGAACCTGCCCGGGTCGCTGGAGGACATGCTGGCCGAGGCTCGCGGCTACCGGCTCGGACTGACCCTGGCCCACCAGGAGCTCGGACAGCTCCCCGCGGACCTGCGCAAGGCGGTGTCGGCGAACGCGCGCACGAAGGTGTACTTCACCGCCTCCCCCGACGACGCCGCGAGCCTGTGCCAGCACACATTGCCGGTGCTGGGGGCCTATGACCTGACGAACCTGGGCGCCTACCAGGCAGCGGTGCGCCCGTTGGTGGGGGCCAAGGAACAGGGAGCGGCCACGGTGCGCACCCGCCCACTCCCACCCGGAATCCGCGGCCGGGCGACCCAGGTGCGCAAGGCCGCACGCTGCCACGGGCCCCAGGACGAGCAGCCCACCGCCGAAGTACGCGCGTCGAAGGGGGATCTGGCGTGACCAACAGCACCAGCGGTACGGGCCAGGGCGGGCACGTTCTGGAGCGCAGTGACTATGGGGCGGCTCTGGTCAGGTTGGCGCCCCGGGTGACTCCGAGGGACCGGCAGATCCTGGCGGGGTTGTATGACCACCATGTCATGACCACCCACCACGTTCACCGGCTCTACTTCCCCGAAGCGGCGGGGCGGCGTGTGCGTCGGAGGCTGCTGCTGTTGCACGAGTACGGGCTCCTGGACCGGTTCCGGCCCCACCCTGGACGTCACGTCTCCGTGCACTGGGTTCTCGCCCCGTTGGGGGCGGCGCTGGTCGCCGAGCACCGTGGCATCGAGGTCGGCGAGTTGGGCTTTCGCCATGACCGGGTGCTGGCCTGGGCGCACTCCGGGCGGCTCGGGCACATGCTCGGCCTGGTGGAATGCCTGACCCTGACCACCGAGGCCGCACGCGCCCACCCCGTGGGGCGTCTGGTGCGGTGGGACAACGAACGCGAGTGCGCACGCCGCTGGGGGCGGTATATCCGCCCGGACGCCTACATGCGCTGGCACCAGGGGGCCGTGGATCTGGACGCGTTCTGGGAGTACGACACCGGCACCGAGCCCTTGACCAAGGT
>NZ_JBFAME010000048.1:0-3155 GCF_040660275.1 Nocardiopsis sp. NPDC049922
CGTGTCCGTGGGTGGGGGAGGCGAGTGAGCCCCGCAGTGTGGTGGAGGTGGCAGGTGCCGTCCGGCCCGGTTCTGCCTACGGATGAGCCGTTGCCTCCCCCTTCGGATGACCCACTGCCACCACCACAGGACGTGGAGCCAAGCCCGCAACCAGAGAACGAACCGACGCCGGAATCCGCACTGGAGCGGGAGATCACCGACGATCCGCTCCCGCCCCCGGAGGATCCGCGCGCGGGAGAGCCGCCGCTGCGGGAACGGGACGACGCGGGCGAGGGCTCGGTGGTGTTGGAGACCGAGGGGGAGGTGTTCGAGTGCGGTCTGGTCGATCCGGGCTGTCATGTGTCCAACTGGTTCGCTGACCTCGTCATCAGCGGGTTGAACCCCGCCCTGGGCTGGTTGGCGGAAAAGGCGTTCCACACCCCGCTGCCGAGTGAGGGCATGAAGGGTCTGCACGCCGGGATCCTGACCACTTCCAACACCCTGTTCGTGTTGTTGGTGGTGGCGGGCGGTCTGGTGGTCATGGGATATCGGACCTTCCAGGACCGCTACTCGGTGGGGGAGATCCTGCCCCGCGTCGTGTTCGCGTTCGTCGCCTCGAACCTGTCGCTGTGGGTGTCCACGGAGATCGTGCGGCTGTCCAACGGCGTGGCGGCGGCCATCGGCGCCGACGGGATCAACGCCCGGGAGGCGGCGGTCAACTTCCGGGACCGCCTCGACGTGCTGCTCGCGGAGGCGATGGTCTTCACCATTGTGCTGTTGGTGGTCGCGGTGGTGCTGCTGGTGGTGTGGATGGTCACCGAGGCGGTGCGCATCTGCACCGTCATCGTGCTGGTGGTCGCCGCGCCGGTCCTGTTGGTCTTCCACGCGTTGCCGCAGACCAACCGGATCGCTGAGCTGTGGTGGAAGTTGATGGCGGGGTTGTGCGCGGTCCCGGTCGCCCAGTCGTTGGTGTTCATCGCGATGATGCGGCTCTTCTTCGAAGGGCAGATGACCCTCTTCGGCACCCTGAATCCCACATCCGACAGCGCCGACGACGTCGGCGGCGCCAGCTGGCTGATGCAGATCATGCTGCTTCTGGTGCTGCTGTACACCCAGGTCAGGATCCCGGCCTGGGTGAAGAAGCTGATCTGGGAGCCCACCCATCCGGGGAGTTCACCGATCGCCGCCCTGGTGCGGAACCTGGCGTGGATGCTGGCCTTCCGGTCCCTGGGCGGCCTGCGGGTGCCCGGTGTGCTGCGCAACGGGCTCAACCCTGGACTGACATGGCCCCAACTGGGCTGGCCGGGCCGCACCCCGGGCAGGAAGCTGCCCCGCTACAAGCCCGGGCCGCCTTCGGGACTCCAGCCGTTGCAGCCGCAGGCCTGGTGGTACCGGCCCCGGCACGAGGTGCCCGAACCCGTCGGCGCTCTGCCCGGCCCTCGACGTGCTCTCCCCGGGCCGGGCGGTGGTTCGCCCTGGCCGCGACCCCACCGTGGACCGTCCGGAACACCGGGTCTGCCGGGACCGCGCGCTCTGCCGCCGGTTCCCGATCCTCGCTTCGCTCCGCCCGCGCCCGTGCGGCGTGCCTTGGTGGAGGGGCGGATGCCGGGGTCGCCGAGGACCGGCCAGCAGGTGCTGTTCCGCCGCCCGGCTTCGCCGCAGGTGGGGCCGTCAGCAGCGGGAGCGCCTCCTCAGCGGCGGTGGCGTCAAGGGGTGTTGCCGACGCCGCCGCCGGTGCGGGTGCTGGGACGCCGGACACCTGAGCGGGTGGGTGATGTGTGGGCCAGGGCGCAGCGCGAGCCGCGTCGGCCCGCGCACGTCAAGGGGCAGCGGCCCTTGTTCCCCAACCCCAAGCGCACGTGGAAGCAGTACGGGCTGTTCCCACGCCCGAAGAACGACTCGAAGTGATCGCCCGACAAGGAGGAAGGATCCGGCGTGGTTTCTGAGGAGCCGTCGTCGTGGCAGGGGCGTATCCCCGCCGACATCGATCGGGGTGAGCCCGTCCTGTTCAACCTGACCGCCCGCCAGTGCCTGATCATCGCTCCCGTCCTGGCGGGGGCGTGGGGCGCGTACCTGCTGTTGCGCGAGGCGGTGCCGCTGTGGGTGTTCGCCATGATCGTGGCCCCGGTACTGGGGGTGGCCATCGCCGTCGCCTTGGGCGAACGCGACGGTCGAGGGTTGGAGCGGGTCGCGGCCAGCGCGCTGGCATGGGCGCGATCGCCGAAGCATCTGGTGGGCGCACCGTCAGGGGAGATCCCCGACCTGCCCTGGTGGGCTCCACGCCTTCGCCGAAGTCCCCGATTGGAACCGCTCCGGCTCCCCGCGTCGGCGATCAGCCCCGAGGGTGTGGTCGATCTGGGTGGGCGGTGCGCGGTGTTGATCTCCTGCACCACGTTGCCGTTCCAGCTTGCCTCGGGGCGTGAGCAGGACCAGACCCTGGCCGCGTTCGCGGGGGTGCTGGACGCCTTGTCGGAGCCGGTGCAGGTACTGGTCCAGCGGCGGAAGGCGGACCTGTCGGGGTTCACCGCGATGGTCCGCGACAACGTGCGTCACCTTCCGCATCCGGCGTTGGCCGAGGCCGCGGTGGCGCACGCCGACTTCCTGGACGAGATCGCCCGCACCCACGAGTTGTCGCACCAGCAGGTGGTGGTCGTGGTCACCGCCACCGGCCCCGCCCACAAAGCGGGGGCTGCCCTGCGGCGTATGGCGCAGGACACCGCTGATCGGCTCGCGACCCTCGGTATCCGCACTCACGTCCTGGCGGGAGCCGAGGCGGAGCAGGTTCTGCGCCAAGCGATGGCCTCCCCAACCACAGGCCTCACCGACCACGACGCTGATCACCACCCCAGCACCGACCACGACGAGGAACACGCACACACAGGAGAGGGAGGAGAGCGTTGATGGGGATTCACACGCCTTGGACACACACCGGGTCACCGGCGTTGGGAGGGCCCGCCATCGGAGTGGGGGCACGTCACCTTCGGGTCGAGGGCGGGGTGTGTCAGACCCTGGTGGTGGTGGGGTTTCCGCGCGAGGTGAGCGCGGGGTGGGCTGAGCCGTTGCTCACCTACCCCGGACAGGTCGACATCGCCTTCCACCTGGTTCCGGTCCCGGCTATGACGGCTGCGACTCGGTTGCGGAAGCGGCGGGCGCGGTTGGAGTCGGCGCACCGCACC
>NZ_JBFAME010000049.1:0-3045 GCF_040660275.1 Nocardiopsis sp. NPDC049922
TGTCCCACCTCGGCCTGGACGCCGCTGTCTTCCGCCGCGGTGGGTGCGGGTGTGGTGCGCGCGAGGACGACAACACGAAAGCGAGGCCGTGAATGAGTTCTCATGAGGGGTCGGTGTTCAAACGCTGCGGATGCCGCCACGAGACCACCACCAAACCGCTGGGGGCGAAGTGCCCGAAGCTGCGGCGGGAGGACGGGGCGTGGAACCCCCGGCACGGCGAATGGGCCTTCCAGCTCGAACTCCCCCGCACCGTTGAGGGCAAGCGCCGCCAGGCACGCCGGGGCGGCTTGGACTCGCAGGAACAGGCCCAAGCCCAGCTCGACCACGTCAAAGCGCTGGTCCGCCTGGCCGAAGAGGAAGCGGAGGTGGAGGTTCAGGTCGCCGACCTGATCCAGCAAGCTCTGCGGGCACGGCGTCCGCTGCCGGAGACGGTCGAGGTCAAACGCCGCATCGGTGCCGGGACGCGCACCCGAGAGAAGATCCCGACCGTCGCCCAGTGGCTCAAGGAGTGGCTGGACGGCAAACCCGACCTCGCGCTGAAGACGCGGGCCTCCTACGAGGGCCACATCCGCAACTACCTCGTGCCGCACCTGGGGGCCACACGTCTGGACAAGCTGACCTCGTGTCGGGTGGAGGAGATGTTCGCCGCGATCGAGGACAAGAACGCGCACATTCTGGAGTGCCGCGAGTCCGACGACGCGAAGGTCAAGGCGTCCGTGAAGGGGCAACGGATCATCTCGCTGTCGACCAAGCACCGCATCCGCGCGACCCTTCGGAGTGCGTTCTCCGAAGCGGTGCGACGCCCGGATCTGCCGGTGGGGGTGAACATCGCCTCCCACGCCCGGTTGCCGTCGTGCCCGCGCAGCAAGCCGTTGGTGTGGACGGCCGAGCGGGTGCGCCAGTGGCAGGTGGACGGGGTGGTGCAGGGGGAGGTGATGGTGTGGACCCCGGAGCAGACCATCACCTTCCTCACCCACGCCCGCAAGTACCGGTGGTTGTTCCCGATGTTCCACCTGATCGCCGTCAAGGGCCTGCGGCGAGGCGAAGCGGTCGGGCTCCCCTGGGCGAACACTCGGCTGACCGACGGGCAGGTCGACATCCGCACCCAGGTCATCACTTTGGGGTGGAAGACGGTGACGACCACACCGAAGAGCGCGGCGGGGCAGCGGGCGATCACCTTGGACAAGGACACGGTCAAGGTGTTGCGGTCGTGGAAGCGGTTCCAGAACGAGGCCCGCCTCGCAGCGGGGCAGGGGTGGAGGGGTTCGGGGTTGGTGTTCACCCAGTCCGACGGGTCGGGGTGGCACCCGGGGGAGGTGACCCGCTGGTTCAACCGGATCGCCCGTGCGGCGGGGTTGCCGCCGATCCATCTGCACGGGCTCCGCCATGGGGCCGCCTCACTGGCGTTGGCGGCGGGGGCGGACGTGAAGGTGGTCTCCACCGAGTTGGGGCACGCGACCACGCATTTCACCCAGGACACCTACCAGACGGTGTTCCCCGAGGTTGCCAAGGCGGCGGCCGAGGCGACGGCGGCCCTGCTCAGGCCCGTGCGCGCGTAGCGGCGGGGTAGCCGGACCGGCGAGCACACCAGGAGCGAAACCTCGCCTCCAACCCCAGGTCACGCGGGAGGTTCACTCCCGCTGGCCTGGGGTTTTCTCGTTCCCGGGGCGCCATCCCATCGGATCAAAGGCCTGATGGCGAATATGAGCCCTTCAGTCTTGCCTGTGAGTCGATAGTTATTGTGAGACGCGTTGAAATTAGTATGCCAACGAATCAAATGCTGGATTTACGAGATTTCCAGTGATGGACGTCTTCCAGCCATCCCTCGGAGGAGGACACGTCAATCGCCAGATCAATTAGTGAAGTAGTTGAGTCATTGCTTTCGAAAAGCTCCCACTCGTTCTCGGAATTTACTCTCCAGAGTGAAGCTTCTCGTGGATCTGATTCTATGATATGGGGCCAAAACTGTTCAATGCAATTAAGGGCTGATCTTGGGCGCCCCAAAGCAATGTAGCAGCAAGCTTTGTTGTAGGTGTTGGTTGCCGTCGCTTCGTAGTTTAGATCAGAAGCGATTTCCAAGTGCTGCAGTGCTTTCTGTGGATCTGTCGGGATTAGACAGAAGCCAAGATTGTTGTGCGCTTCCGGGTCAGAGGGATTTTGCTTGGAGGCAAACTCGAATATCGACGCCGCCTCGATGTTTCGATTGTTTTTTAGTAGCGCCCTCGCGTATCTAGTCATGTCAGATACCCGAAATATGGAGGCTGTCCTACTGTTGTCTGTCTGTGGCGCATTCCGAACGGCGCGCCGCGCAATCTCTGCGTTGAGAATTTCTTGGCTCACTATCCTTTCGCCCATTAGACTTTCGGGGCACGGCGGGGAAATATCTCCGGCTTGCCACAGGTATTCCAAGTGGAGGGAAGAGTTTTTCCAGTCCCTTGGAAATGTTTCCGAGAATCGGTCAACGGCCCAGGAATACTGGTCGCAAATTTCTTCATCGGGGATGTCTTCATTCCACCCCGTTTTCGGATGGATCTGACTTGGCGGCTTTAGTTCAATAATATCGTGGATGGGTGCTGATTGTATCCACCGAGTCACGGCGGGAAAAGATTTGTCCACGATTTTGGCGATGTACTCTTCGACCTCCACGAATGGGGTGGCTCTTCCCTGCCAATTTGAGGGTACGTGCGGTATTTCGAGTACAGTGGTCCAGGATTCAGTGTCAATTTTTGACTGCTTATTTTCGGGGGAATTGAGAATTGGGAAGACTCTCCCGGCGATGATCTCGCCAATGACCGATGCAGAAATTTGTCGCCACATCCCGTAGCGAATCAAGGAGGCCGAGTCCAAGCCCCTCCTGGTAAGTTCATTGGCCGCAGTTAGAGGGGATGGAGGTTGTTGTGCAGGGTCTTCCTGGGGCGATGCCACCTCGAAGGCACTGCGGAGGGTCAAGACCAGGGCCCCGGAGTTCTCGCGGTTCAGATCCATACGGGCTGGGTTCGGGTGATGCCGTGCAGGGCGAGGATCTTGTCCGGGTTGGTGTGGGCT
>NZ_JBFAME010000050.1:0-2947 GCF_040660275.1 Nocardiopsis sp. NPDC049922
AGCCCACACGAACCCGGACAAGGTCCTCGAACTCCACGGCATCACCCGAGCTCAGCCCGTATGGATTTGAAGCGCGAGAACTCCGGGGCCCTGGTCCATCCAGGCCAACCGGTACACCTACGGCAACGGGACCCCGCTGACCGCCGTGGACCCGAGCGGGCACTCCACTGGCCTTCTCGAATTGAGCGCAGCGTACGTAAACCAACAAATTGCGTTGATGGAGGCGCAGTTCGCAACTAATGCGGGACGGGCTGCCGTAGGGGCTGGGCTTACTGTTTCGGGTGGGGGTCTTCTTCTCGCTGGCGCGGGTGCCTTGGCAATTGTGCTCGCTACGCCAGGATCGACGACAGCTAGTGACACCTGTTGGATGGCTTGCTATGCACCTTGGAGAAATCCGACCCCGCGTTGGGGGCCAGGTGGTGTTTATACCGAACCTCAGGACCTCACTACGAATGACACCAATTCCTCTGGCGATTCCTACAATGACTGGCCAGTAGGTAATCCCGATCGGATTTGGTATTGGGGTGGTGGTTCCGACAAGGAGCCCCCGGTTGTCTTGCCTCCGCCTCCACCACCGTGGAAGGTGATCCTCGCAGCAATCCTCGCTACCGAGCACGAGCGCCCGGTCACCGAAGAGGTCACGGACTCTGAGCACGATCAGTTCGTCGACGACTCGTTCACCCGTTCGGTCAAGGAACTCACATACGAAGACTCGGTTGAAGTCAATGATTCCTACTTTGACCTAAAGTGGGATTTCGACTTGATGTGGGCGTTCAACACGTCTCCCGCAACTGGTGGCCCAGCCGACTTTGACGATCTTGAGTATGATTGTCAGAGGAACAGAAAAATCTATGCCCCTTTGAGTGGCCCTCGGGGAGTGCGTTCAAACGGAGGGCTTGCGCTTTACTGCAACGCTGAAGGCCTCGAAGGAGGATCTGCGGCAGACGGTTCGATCCGGCCGGAGGGATGGCCTCGGTATGGTCAGAGTAGGGATAAGAACCTGAACAACAAGTATCCCTTCAATAGGTGTCATTACATCCCTAGGCAGGCTGGGGGCAATGGAAGGATCAGGGAAAATCTTTCTACCTGTCATCGCAACACCAATGAGGCCATGGTGAAGTATGAGAACATGCTGGTTGATTCGGTAAGGTCTGGTGAGATTGTCGTGTACATGAACACGCCCGTGTATCTCACAGAGCAAGAATCGATGCCCGATTACTACCACATCGAAGCTGCCGGCAGTCGGGGAATGTACGTAGACGTCTGTATCCCTAATGTTCGGCATCCTGTTGTGCTCCCGGGTGGCCACTGCGATAATGTCAGGTACAGATCGCCTGAAAACTGGGAGTTCTACTGAGGAGTGGAGAATGTCGCCCGAGAGAAATATTGACTGGAATTCCCTGGAGAGTGAACTGGGGTGCGAATTTCCGGATGACTACAAGAATCTCATGAATTCTCATGGTGGCTTTGAGTTCTCGGGGATGATTCTAGTCAACTCGCCAGAGGGTGTTCTCTCTCGGATTCGAGAACTCCGGGATCACTTCCTGGGCCTAGGATTCCCCAGGATCAGTGTGGATCGAAAGAATTCTTTTCCTGGGGCAATTCCACAAGGTTTGGATTCCGTTTCGATCGACAGTCTTATCGAATGGGCTGACACGGATTCAGACATGTCGATGTGTTGGTATGTAGGTGACAATCCTAACAATTGGAAAGTTGTGGTGACCGATTATCGGGACTGCTACTTCTTCCCGTGGGGGATTGGGAAGATGCTTGGCTTCCTGGTCGACGCCAGACAAAGTCTTCCTTACCGTGAATACTTCGGGTGGCCGGATATTGAGTATCGAATCGAAGGTTTTGAAGACTGACCTTTCGCGTATTCTGAACGGCGCTCTCAGGGAGGCTCCGTGTCATGGGTCAGTAGAATCGCCGACGCAGTCGAGTGGCGGCCGAGGGGCCTCGGTATCGAGTGGGATGTGATCGAGGCGCACCTCGGCACGATGCTTCCCGCCGACTACAAGGAGCTCTGCCGGTGTTTCGGTGCGGGGGAGTTCAGCGGATACATGCATGTGTACGGTGCACTGGGAGGCGCCGACTCGCAGGTGGCGGACAAATTGGTGTCGTTGTGGCGGACACTGGAAAAATATCCGTTCGCGCGGGACAGCTTCGATCCGTACGGTCTCTACCGCCCGGGTGGACAGGGCCTGATTCCCTGGGCTATCTCGGTGACAGCCGTCGAGTTCTACTGGGCCGCCGACGCCGAGGTGCCGCCGGAGGACTGGCCGGTGGTGGCGCGGACCGAGGTCAGCCCTTGGCAGCGCTTGCCGATGTCCGCCTCGGAGTGCCTCGTTCGCGTCCTGACTGACGTCACCTTCGAGGAGTTCACTATCGCCGACCAGGTGGAACGTCCGTACTTCACGCTGCACGCGGCGTAGTGTCTTGGGCTGGGTGTGGTGGAGGTCCTGGGGTGTGCCGGAATCGCCTCCCGTCACTCGGTCCGGGGCAGTGGCTCCGGGGCGATCTATACCTTGCGTGTCGGTGAGCTCGGAGCCCACTCGTCGTCCAGGATCGAGTGGACGATGGAGTCGCGCCAGGCCTCCCGGGTCCACAGGTGCCGACGGATGCGCCCTTCCCCCACCATTCCGGCCCTGAGCATGACGCGCTCGGAGGCCCGGTTCTCCGGTGACCGCGCACCCCAGATCCGTTTGAGCCCCAGATCCTCGAAGCCGAACCGGAGCAGGAGCCCGACGAGCTCGTCGCCCAGCCCCTGCCCCCACATGTCGGGCCGGAGGGCGAACCCGATCTGCGCGCTGTGGGGGCGCTCGTCCACTCCCAGGCGGGCGCTGCCGACCAATCGGTCCTGGCGCGCGACAGCGAGCATGTACACGCTCCTGTCCTCCCGCTCGGCGTCGGCGACCGCGGCCTCGATGATGGCGGCGCACTGCTCCTT
>NZ_JBFAME010000051.1:0-2348 GCF_040660275.1 Nocardiopsis sp. NPDC049922
ACGGAAACACCGAACGCAACACCTCATGCCGCGCCACCACATCCCCCAGCGCCCCACGCAACGCCTCAACATCCAGAAAACCCCCCAACCGGAAGACCAGGGGTTCGTTGTAGGAGGCGGTTCCCGGGCGCAGTTTCTCGAAGAACCACAGCCGCTCCTGCGCGGGGGCGATGGCCAGTGGTCCGTCTCGGGGAATCCGGGGGATGGTGAAGAAGTCCTCCTCACCGAGGTCGGCCTCGGCCTGGGGGGGACGGCTGGTCTCCTCAATGATCGGCAAAAGCGCGGCCGCCGTCCGAGCGGTGAACAGAGCGCTCAGCGGCAGGTCGACATCGAAGGCCGTGCAGACGCGGGACACGAGCGCGACCGCGAGCAGTGACTGACCGCCCAGGGCGAAGAAGTCATCGTTGACACCCACCTCCGTCGTGGGCAGGTCGAGGACCTCGGCGAACAGTTCGACCAGTCGGCGCTCCGGCTCAGAGCGGGGAACCGCGTACGCCTCCTCGAGTTCGGGGCGCACCCGGCCCGGAGCCGGCAAAGCCCCCCGGTCGACCTTGCCGTTCACGGTCATGGGCAGAGCGTCGAGCTGGACCAGGACCGAGGGCACCATGTACTCCGGCAGCCGCTCAGCCAGCCATTGCCGCAGCTCGATCACCGGAACCGCGGACCTTGCCGTGAAGTAGCCGACGAGCCGTGCCTGACCAGGACGGTCCTCACGCGCTATCACAGCCGACGTGTCGACCTCCGGGTGTTGCGACAGCACGTTCTCGATCTCGGCGGGCTCGATCCGGTACCCGCGCAGCTTGACCTGGTGGTCCAGGCGTCCGAGGAACTCCAGGGCGCCGTCCCCCCGATACCGAACCAGATCACCCGTCCGGTACAGGCGGGCCCCTTCCTCCCCACTGAACGGGTCGGGGACGAACCTCTCCGCGGTCAGCCCCGGAAGGCCCGTGTATCCACGGGCGACGCCCTGTCCACCGATCAGCAGTTCGCCCGGCACCCCCAAGGGGACCGGTTCCATCGCCGAGTCGACCACATAAACAGAGGTGTTGGCGACCGGCCCGCCGATCGGAACCGGGCCGTCCCCGGCCACCGCTCCGTCCAGCGAAGCGGACAGCGACCACACCGTGCTCTCGGTCGGACCGTAGACGTTCCAGACGCGGCCGACGACCGGCAGTAGGCGTTCCAGCAGGTCCGGAGGCAGTGCCTCCCCTCCGCACAACACGCGCAACCGCGGGTCCCCTCGCCAGCCGGTGTCGAGGAGCATGCGCCACAAGGAGGGGGTCGCCTGCATCACGGAGGCCTCGGACCGTTCGACCAGGTCCGCCAAGCGTCGGCCGTCGGTCACCGCCCCGGCATCGGCGATGACCACGGTCGCCCCCCGGGACAGCGGTCCGAACAACTCCAGGGCGGAAATGTCGAAGGCCAGCGTGGTCACCGCCACGAGACGGTCCTTCTCCCCCAAACCGATCTCGGTGGAAAGTCCCTGGACCAGATTGACGATGGAGCGGTGCTCGACCATCACGCCCTTGGGTGTCCCGGTGGAGCCGGAAGTGTAGATCACGTAGGCGAGGTCGTCAGAGGCCACCGGCCGCGAGCGGCGCTCAGCCGGGAGACCGGTCATGTCCACGCTGTCAACGGCCAGGGACCGAACCCCCTTCCCCAACCGTCCAGCCAGGCGTTCCTGGGTGAGCACGAGGCCAACGTCCGCGTCGTCCAGCATGTATTGGAGGCGTACCCGTGGCTGGGTGGGATCGAGAGGAAGATACGCCGCTCCGGCCTTGAGCACAGCCAGCAGGCCGACGACCATCTCGGGGGAGCGCTCGACGTACAGTCCGATGACGTCCCCCCTCCCAACACCCTGCTCGGCCAGGTGGGCGGCCAGGCGGTTCGCTGACGCCTCGACCTCCCCGTAGGTCAGCGAACGG
Source organism: Nocardiopsis sp. NPDC049922 (assembly GCF_040660275.1). Lineage (NCBI taxonomy): Bacteria > Bacillati > Actinomycetota > Actinomycetes > Streptosporangiales > Nocardiopsidaceae > Nocardiopsis > Nocardiopsis sp. NPDC049922. The sequence goes on from NZ_JBFAME010000051.1 coordinate 1,926, forward strand.
TCGCCGAAGACGATGGCCGTCGCCTCGGGGGAGCAGTCCGCCTGGGCCTCGACGAGTCCGTGGAGACATTCCGGCGCCCCCCATTCCCTTCCAGTGGTGTTCCAGCCCGTCAGCAGCCTGTGGCGTTCACCGTCCGGGATCATCTCCAACTCCGAACAGCGAAGGTCCGGAGCCGCCGTGACCAGGGAGCGGAGTAGTGTCACATAGTGTTCCCAGAGTCTGAGGACCGTGTCCTGGTCGAACAGGTCGGTGCAGTACTCGACACCACCGTCAATCCCGTCCTCGGACTCGCGGAGGAAGACCGAGATGTCGAACTTGGCGACCCCCGGTTCGACGTCGAGGGGCTCGGCGGTCAGCCCTACCAGCTCCGGCTCGGTGTCGGGGGTATTGGCCAGCGCGAACATCACCTGAACGACCGGCGAC
>NZ_JBFAME010000052.1:0-2179 GCF_040660275.1 Nocardiopsis sp. NPDC049922
GTTCAAGTCCCGTCACTCACCCCAGAGCCGACAAGGCCCTGACCAGCGCAAACGCGCAGCGGTCAGGGCCTTTCGCGTTGTCGGGGGTGCACCAGCGGGTGCACGGGGGTGGGATTCCTTCTGGTGAGTGTGCACCCCCACCCCGTCACTCATCCCGGCGTGGGGGTGCACGGGGGGTGCACGGGCCGGGGCGATAGCCCGACATCCTGCGCGAATATCGACGTACCGGCCGTAGTGCGGCCCGGGTCGAAGGTTCTCGAAGATCTTTGGCCGATTCCCTTCGCTTCGGCCCGCACCCAAGCGATGGTCCACGCATGGCAACCATCAACCAGCGCACACTGGCCGACGGGCGCACCCGGTACTGGGTGAAATGGCGCCTGGGCGGCACCCGTGGCGGGGCACCGCAGTCCGAACCGTTCGACGTCCACGCCGACGCCCACACCTTCAAACTCCACGTCGAAGCAGCGGGCCATCAGTGGCCGGAGAACTGGATCCCCCGCCATGGGTGGGCGCAGGGGTGGGTCCCCGGCCACGGGTGGGTCAAGGTCGAGGAGGAGGACGAGCCGGAGGCGGAGCCGGTGCTGTTCGCCGGCTTCGCCCGTGAACTGATCGATTCGATGACCGGCATCGCCGAACGTACCCGCGCCGACTACCACCGCGACCTCACCAACCACCTGCTTCCCACCTTCGGGCAGGTGAACCTGCGCGACACGTCCCAGCTCAAGCCCAAGGACGTGCGGGCCTGGGTCAACCAACTGCGCACCGGCACTCCCGACCCCACAGCCCCGCACCGGACCGACACACCCAGCCGAGGCCGCAAGAAGGAACCGGGATGGCTGCGCAAACCCCTGTCCCCCAAATCCATCCACAACCTGCACGCGCTGCTGTTCACCATCTGCGAGGCCGCCGTCCGCGAAGACCCACCCATCCGGCCCTCCAACCCGGCCTCACGCACCCGCCTACCCCGTATCGACGACGGTGAGGGCGACTGGGAGATGTGCTTCCTCACCCGCGAGGAGCTCACACTGCTACGTGACTCCATGGCCGAGGACGTCCGCGACATGGTGGAGGTGTTCGTGCGCACCGGGATGCGCTACAGCGAACTGACCGCGCTCCAGGTCCGCGACATCACCCTCACCACAGCGATCGGAGCCAACGGCCAACCCCTCGTGCGCGGGTACCTGGACGTACGCAGGGCGTGGAAGCGCCGACCCGACAACACCTTCAAACTCGGCGCGCCCAAGACCCGCAGCTCACGCAGGCGCATCCCGCTCTCCCCCGGCACCATCGACCTCATCCGACCCCGCCTGGAGGGCAAGGGACCAGAAGAGTTCGTGTTCACCACCGACCGGGGTTCCTGGTGGCGGCACTCCTCGTTCTACGGCCGCCGGTGGGTGCCCGGGGTCAAGGAGGCCCAGAAGCGGGGGTTGGGGAAGAAGCCGCGTATCCACGACCTGCGCCACACCCATGTGGCGTGGCTGATCGACAAGGACGTGCACGTGTTCAAGATCCAGCGCCGTCTGGGGCATACGTCGATCACCACGACGATGGACCGGTACGGGCACCTGGTCACCGACATCGACGACACCATGATCGAAGCCATCGACGGCCCGCCCACCGGGCCGTGGACCGACCCCGACGGTGAACGACGCCTACGCCTCATCTCCTAACCGCCATCACAAGCCCCAGGCAGGCTGGTGGGGCGGGTGAACACCCGCCCCACCAGCTCACTTCGTTGCTTCTCCCCTACCGCAGCCCCTGCCTCCCGTGGAAGGTACGCCGTGCGGGAACGACCACCTGTTGTGCGGCCTTCTCCACGATCAGCTCCAGGTCCTGGGCGGTGAAGCGGACGTGCTTGCCGAGCCTGCGATGCGGCACCCGCCGCAACCGCACCCGCTCACGCAACCACGACTCCGGAACCGCCAACACCCGAGCCGCCTCCGGAATCGTCAACAACCGGTCCGGCCCGACCTCGTCAGGCCGCTCGACCTCGGCCATCAGCACCTCCCCCGCGCTCCTCCCGGCGGGCGGAGCGGAACTGGCGTCGCTCGTCCTCCGACGCGCCGCCCCACAACCCGTACAGCTCACCGCGCTTCATCGCCTCGGCCAGACAATTGACCTGCACCGGACACACCCCACAGACCCGCTTGGCCGCACGCACCGACCCACCCTGGGCCGG
>NZ_JBFAME010000053.1:0-2034 GCF_040660275.1 Nocardiopsis sp. NPDC049922
ACCGTGGACTGGAACCGCTCGTCCGCCGGGTCCAACAGCCCGGACAGGCCGATGTGCAACGACGCCGCGTCCAGATCCTCACCGTCATAGGCAGTGGTGTAGGCCCCCACCACCGGGTTCCACCCCTTGGCCACCACCTCGGCGGCGATGTCGGCCGCCAACGGCTCCCACACCGGATCCACCACCCGACCGAACCGGGACGCCAACCCAACGGCCCGGTCCAACGTCACCCAGCACATCACCTTGGAGTACACCCGCTGGCGGGGCTCGTCGCGCTCCTCCCAGATCCCGTGGTCGGGCTCGTGCCAGCGCCGGGCGACCGCCTCGGCCATCGCCGCCACCAGCTCCCAGTCCCGGTCCGCCAGCACCCCGCGCCGGTGGGCCAGGTCCGCGACCAGCTCGACCACGGGCCCGAACACGTCCAGCTGCACCTGGTGGTCGGCGGCGTTGCCCACCCGCACCGGCCGCGACCCCGCATACCCCGCCAGGTTCTCGATCACCTGCTCGGGGCCCAGGTCCGTCCCGGCCAGCGTGTACAACGGCCGCAACAACTCCGGGGAGGGCAGGGTGGCCACCACCCGGTGCACCCAGTCCAGAAAAGCGTCCGCCTCCGCGGTCGACCCCAGCGACACCAGCGAGCGCACGGTCAGGGCCCCGTCGCGCAGCCAGCAGTACCGGTAGTCCCAGTTACGCACCCCGCCGATCTCCTCGGGCAGCGAGGTGGTGGCCGCCGCCATCACCCCGCCCGAGGGCGTGCACAACCCCCGCAACGTCAGGGCCGAACGCGCGGCCAGATCCCGCGCCGTCACCGGCAACGTGAGGGTGTCCAGCCAACCCGCCCAGTGCTCGCCCGCCGCGCGCTGCCGGTCGGTCTGGGCCAGGGCCGGGCCGGTCAGGTCGCCCGTGCCCAGCCGCAGCTCCAGCACCACCGGGTGTTCGCTGGTGGGGTGCACCCGGGCGTAGGCGGTGTCGCCCTGCTCGTCGTGGTCGATGACCCAGTCCACCCCGGGGGCGTGCAGCACCATCGGGAACTCGGCCCCCTCCACCACCAGCCCGGTGTCCCGCACGCGCAGCCGTACCGGGGTCCGGCCGAAGTCGGGGCGGGGCGCGAACTCCACGGTGGCCGCCGTGGCGCCGGAGACGACCCGCACCAGGTCGGTGCGCCCCGGTGTGGTGGCGGGGGCGAGGTAGTCGGTGACCTCCAAACGGGAGAAGCGGGTGCGCACGGTCATGGTGCCCGTCTCGTAGCGCTGGCCCAGGGGTTGGCCGCCGTGGGCGGGAGCGATCGCGAACACCCCCGCCGCCCGGCCGCCCAGCACCTCGGCGAACACCGACGGCGAGTCGGGCTCGGGGTGGCACAGCCACGCCAGGCGGGCGTCGGGGCCCACCAGGGCGACCGAGGCGCGGTTGGACAGCAGCGACATCCGCTCGATGGGGGTGGGGCGCTCCCCGAACACCCAGGCGCGCCGCTCGATCACCAGGGCCGCCAACAGCGTGGCGGCGGCGGGGGTGTCGGGGACGGTGTGGGCGGCCACGGTCGGCTCGGCGTCGTCGCCGACGCGGATGCCCGCGTCGGGACCGCTCAGGTGGAGGAAGACCTCCTCCTCGCCGTCGCCGCCGCCGATGTAGCAGGTGGCGGTGGCGTCGGTGTGCTCGCGCAGGGCGGCCAGCGCGGCGGGCTTGTCGGAGGGGGATCCGTTCAGGGTGGTGTCGGGTTCGGTGCCGTGGGCGCCGATGAGGTGGATCTCGGCGGGCAGGCGGGACAGGGTGGCCAGGGCGGTCAGGGGGCGGGAGGAGATGACGGCGCAGGTGGTGCCGGGCAGGTCGGCCAGCTCGCGCAGGGCGCGGACCGCGGCGGGTTCGGGGCGGGCCGACCCTGCCGGGTCGGCCGACTCGGCAGGGGTCAGGGCGCCGTCGTAGTCGCACGCGAGGAGGAGGCGGGGGGTGCGGGCCAGAGCGGAGATGCGCCGCCGCACGTCCACGGGCAGGGGTTCGGGGGTCGTGTCGCGGGTCCGGCCGGGCAGTGCTGGCGCG
>NZ_JBFAME010000054.1:0-1621 GCF_040660275.1 Nocardiopsis sp. NPDC049922
AAAAGACTCCTTAGAAAGGAGGTGATCCAGCCGCACCTTCCGGTACGGCTACCTTGTTACGACTTCGTCCCAATCGCCAGCCCCACCTTCACTCACTCCCTCCCACAAGGGGTTGGGCCACAAGTTTCGGGTGTTGCCGACTTTCATGACGTGACGGGCGGTGTGTACAAGGCCCGGGAACGTATTCACCGCGGCGTTGCTGATCCGCGATTACTAGCGACTCCACCTTCATGGGGTCGAGTTGCAGACCCCAATCCGAACTGAGACCGGCTTTTAGGGATTCGCTCCACCTCACGGTATCGCACGCCCATTGTACCGGCCATTGTAGCATGTTTGCAGCCCAAGACATAAGGGGCATGATGACTTGACGTCGTCCCCACCTTCCTCCGAGTTGACCCCGGCAGTCTCCCATGAGTCCCCACCATTACGTGCTGGCAACATGGAACAAGGGTTGCGCTCGTTGCGGGACTTAACCCAACATCTCACGACACGAGCTGACGACAGCCATGCACCACCTGTCACCCACCAACTAAATGACCCCACATCTCTGCAGGTCCACGGGTGATGTCAAACCTTGGTAAGGTTCTTCGCGTTGCGTCGAATTAAGCAACATGCTCCGCCGCTTGTGCGGGCCCCCGTCAATTCCTTTGAGTTTTAGCCTTGCGGCCGTACTCCCCAGGCGGGGCGCTTAATGCGTTAGCTACGGCGCGGAAACCGTGGAAAGTCCCCACACCTAGCGCCCAACGTTTACGGCATGGACTACCAGGGTATCTAATCCTGTTCGCTCCCCATGCTTTCGCTCCTCAGCGTCAGGTAAGGCCCAGAGACCCGCCTTCGCCACCGGTGTTCCTCCTGATATCTGCGCATTTCACCGCTACACCAGGAATTCCAGTCTCCCCTACCTACCTCTAGCATGCCCGTATCCACTGCAGAACCGGAGTTAAGCCCCGGTCTTTCACAGCAGACGCGACACGCCGCCTACGAGCTCTTTACGCCCAATAATTCCGGACAACGCTCGGACCCTACGTATTACCGCGGCTGCTGGCACGTAGTTAGCCGGTCCTTATTCCCCACCTACCGTCAACCCCGGGAGAACCCGGAGCCTGCGTTGGTGGTAAAAGAGGTTTACAACCCGAAGGCCGTCATCCCCCACGCGGCGTCGCTGCGTCAGGCTTTCGCCCATTGCGCAATATTCCCCACTGCTGCCTCCCGCAGGAGTCTGGGCCGTGTCTCAGTCCCAGTGTGGCCGGTCGCCCTCTCAGGCCGGCTACCCGTAATCGCCTTGGTAGGCCGTTACCCCACCAACAAGCTGATAGGCCGCGAGCCCATCCCCGACCGAAAAACTTTCCACCCTCCACCATGAGGTGGCGGGTCGTATCCGGTATTAGACGGCGTTTCCACCGCTTATCCCGGAGTCAGGGGCAGGTTGCTCACGTGTTACTCACCCGTTCGCCGCTCGTGTACCCCGAAGGGCCTTACCGCTCGACTTGCATGTGTTAAGCACGCCGCCAGCGTTCGTCCTGAGCCAGGATCAAACTCTCCATAAAGGTCAAACAACCCGGCCCGACCACCCGAAAGGGGTCTGGGCGGGTAAACCTAGAAGTAATCCTGACCGACCACT
>NZ_JBFAME010000055.1:0-1480 GCF_040660275.1 Nocardiopsis sp. NPDC049922
CAGGGCCCCGGAGTTCTCGCGCTTTGCCGGAGAAGACGCGAACGCCGGATTCGAGCAGGTCGGGCAGGGATGACCGAACCCAGACACGCGAAAATGGGCACGGAATCCGTGGATCATGGAGTTGTCGAGACAACACGATCCGCAAGGTCCCATGCCCGCTGTGTCATCATCCCTCACCCATGGCGTTCCCTCAACCGATGCCGCCGAACTGCCCACCCCCACCGGTGAGCCCACCCCCGGCCTGATGGACCACCTGGCCACCATCGACGACCCCCGAGATCCCCGCGGCCGCCGCTACAGTCTGCCCAGCCTGCTCGCCCTGGCCGTGTGCGCCCTGACCAGCGCCGGGCACGACACCACCTGCGCCATCATCGAATGGGCCCACAACGCACCCGAGCGCGTCCTGCTCGCCCTGGGCCTGCCCGTGTGCCCCTTCACCCACCGGATCCGCATCGCCGACGAGCGCAGCCTGCTCGCCCGCCTGGACCCCGCCCAGCTCACCCGAGCCGCCCTGGCCACCCTGAACACCCACACCACACCCCGGGCCAGCTCGCCCCGCACCCCGACCGGGGCACCCGAACGCGAACACCGCCGCACCCACCGCCAGCAGCGACGCCAACCCCCGCCCGAGGCGCCCCGCCACACCGCCTACGCCACCGACGGCAAGACCCAACGCGGGGCCCGCGCCCGGAAGGAACAGAGCTCCCGCTCAGTGTCCTTCCACGCCGCCCGCCACCACGACGCGGCCGTGGCCGCCTGGACACAGATCCACAGCAAAGGCGCCGAGACAGGCGCCTTCACCACGCTGCTCGACCAGCTCGACGACGACCAACTCCAAGGTGCGCTCATCACCGCAGATGCCTTGCACACCGTCGCCGACCACGCCACCTACCTGCTCGAACGCGGCGCCCACTACCTGATCTACGTCAAGGGCAACCGCCCCACCCTGCACGAGCAACTGGCCGCCCTGCCCTGGGACGAGGTCCCCCTCGCCCATGATGAGGAGCCCATCCACGCGCACGGAAGGGAGGAGCGCCGCTCTCTCAAGGTCACCGCGGCGGGTGGGCTGGCCTTCCCTGGCGCCTGCCAGGTGGTGCGCATCGAGCGCCACCGCCGTCGGCACGGCACCGTCAAGGGCAGCCGCGAGGTGGTCTTCGCCGTCACCGATCTGGACGCCCACCAGGTCTCGCCCCCAGAGTTGGCCGCCCATGCCCGCGGACACTGGACGGTGGAGAACCGGGTGCACTATGTGCGGGACGTGACCTGGGGAGAGGACGCTCGCCGCACCCGCATCGGGGCGGCCCCGGTCGTGCTGGGGTATGTGACCGACATCGTCCGCCAAGCGCTGGCCGCCGCGGGATGGAAGAACCTCAAGTCAGGCCGCCGAGCCCACACCAACCCGGACAAGATCCTCGCCCTGCACGGCATCACCCGAACCCAGCCCGTATGGATCTGAACCGCGAGAACTCCGGGGCCCTGG
>NZ_JBFAME010000056.1:0-1476 GCF_040660275.1 Nocardiopsis sp. NPDC049922
CAGGGCCCCGGAGTTCTCGCGCTTCAAATCCATACGGGCTGAGCTCGGGTGATGCCGTGGAGTTCGAGGACCTTGTCCGGGTTCGTGTGGGCTCTGCGCCCTGACTTGAGGTTCTTCCACCCCGCGGCAGCCAGCGCCTGGCGGACGATGTCGGTCACACACCCCAGCACGACCGGGGCCGCCCCGGTGCGAGTGCGCCGAGCGTCTTCTCCCCAGGTCACATCCCGCACGTAGTGCACCCGGTTCTCCACCGTCCAGTGCCCGCGGGCATGGGCGGCCAACTCCGCGGGCGAGACCTGGTGGGCGTCCAGATCGGTGACGGCGAAGACCACCTCGCGGCTGCCCTTGACCTTGCCGTGCAGGCGGCGATGACGCTCGATGCGCACCACCTGGCACGCGCCGGGAAAGGCCAACCCGTCCACCGCGGCGACCTTGAGCATGCGGCGCTCCTCCCGCCCGTGGGCGTGGGTGGGCCCCTCAAAGTGGGCGAGGGGCACCCGGCTCCAGGGCAGGGCGGCCAGCTGGTCGTGGAGGGTGGGGCGGTTGCCCTTGACGTAGATCAGATAGTGGGCGCCGCGTCCGAGCAGGTAGGTGGCGTGGTCGGCCACGGTGTGCAGGGCATCGGCGGTGATGAGCGCATCGTGGAGTCGGTCGTCGTCGAGTTGGTCGAGCAGCATGGTGAAGGCACTGGTCTCGGCACCTTTGCCGGGGATCTGTGTGCAGGCGGCCACGGCCGCGTCGTGGTGGCGGACGGTGTGGAAGACCACCGAGGCCGAGCGTTGGCCCTTTCTCGCGCGGGCTCCGCGTTGGGTCTTGCCGTCGGTGGCGTAGGCGGTGTGGCGGGGCGGCTCAGGTGGGGGTCGGTGCTGTTGTTGGCGGTGGCTGCGGCGGTGTTCGCGTTCGGGTGCTCCGGCAGGGGTGCGCGGTGCGCTCTCCTTGTGTGGGGTGTGGGCGTTCAGGCGGGCCAGACCGGCTCGGGCGAGCTGGGCGGGGTTCAGGCGGGCGAGGACTTCGCGCAAGGTGCGTTCGTCGGGGATGTGGATCCGGTGGGTGAAGGGGCAGACGGGCAGGCCCAGGCGCAGGAGGACGGGTTCGGGTGCGTTGTGGGCCCATTCGATGATGGCGCAGGTGGTGTCGTGTCCGGCGCTGGTCAGGGCGCATACGCATAGGGCGAGCAGGGTGGGCAGGGTGTAGCGGCGGCCTCGTGGATCTCGGGGGTCGTCGATGGTGGACAGGTGGTCCATCAAGTCGCCGGTGGGGGTGAGCAGTTCGGCGGGATCGGTTGAGGGAACGTTACGGGTGAGGGATGATGACACAGCGGGCATGGGACCTTGCGGATCGTGTTGTCTCGACAACTCCATGATCCACGGGTTCTGTGCCCGTTTTCGCGTGTCCGGGTTCGGTCATCCCTGCCCGACCTGCTCGAATCCGGCGTTCGTGTCTTCTCCGGCGTAGCGCGAGAACTCCGGGGCCCTG
>NZ_JBFAME010000057.1:0-1433 GCF_040660275.1 Nocardiopsis sp. NPDC049922
GGGCTGAGACGTGATGCCGAGCCGTTTTTGGTGAAGTGAGTGATCCCATGCTGTCGAGAAAAGCCTCTAGCGAGTTCGTGTGTGGCCAGTACCCTAAACCGACGCAGGTGGTCAGGTAGAGAATACCGAGGCGTTCGGGTGAACCATGGTTAAGGAACTCGGCAAATTGTCCCCGTAACTTTGGGAGAAGGGGAGCCCTGTCTGGTGAAGGAACTTGCTTCTGGAGCTGGGTGGGGTCGCAGATAGCGGGGGGAAGCGACTGTTTATTAAAAACACAGGTCCGTGCGAAGTCGTAAGACGCTGTATACGGACTGACGCCTGCCCGGTGCTGGAACGTTAAGAGGACTGGTTAGTTGGGGTTCGCCCTGGCGAAGCTGGGAATCTAAGCGCCAGTAAACGGCGGTGGTAACTATAACCATCCTAAGGTAGCGAAATTCCTTGTCGGGTAAGTTCCGACCTGCACGAATGGCGTAACGACTTCCCCACTGTCTCAACCATGGGCCCGGTGAAATTGCACTACGAGTAAAGATGCTCGTTTCGCGCAGCAGGACGGAAAGACCCCGGGACCTTCACTATAGCTTGACATTGGTGTTTGGGATGGTTTGTGTAGGATAGGTGGGAGCCGGTGAAGCTGTCACGCTAGTGGCGGTGGAGGCGTTGGTGAAATACCACTCTGACTGTTTCGGGCATCTAACCTTGGGCCGTGATCCGGTTCGGGGACAGTGTCTGGTGGGTAGTTTAACTGGGGCGGTTGCCTCCTAAAGAGTAACGGAGGCGCCCAAAGGTTCCCTCAGCCTGGTTGGTAATCAGGTGTTGAGTGTAAGTGCACAAGGGAGCTTGACTGTGAGACGGACGTGTCGAGCAGGAGCGAAAGCTGGGACTAGTGATCCGGCACCGGCGTGTGGAAGCGGTGTCGCTCAACGGCTAAAAGGTACCCCGGGGATAACAGGCTGATCTTCCCCAAGAGTCCGTATCGACGGGATGGTTTGGCACCTCGATGTCGGCTCGTCGCATCCTGGGGCTGGAGTTGGTCCCAAGGGTTGGGCTGTTCGCCCATTAAAGCGGCACGCGAGCTGGGTTTAGAACGTCGTGAGACAGTTCGGTCCCTATCCGCTGTGCGCGTTGGAGACTTGAGAAGGGCTGTCCCTAGTACGAGAGGACCGGGACGGACGAACCTCTGGTGTGCCAGTTGTCCTGCCAAGGGCATGGCTGGTTGGCTACGTTCGGGAGGGATAACCGCTGAAAGCATCTAAGCGGGAAGCTTGCTTCGAGATGAGGTCTCCTGCCTCCTGTGAGAGGGTAAGGCTCCCTAGAGACGATGGGGTTGATAGGCCGGGTGTGGAAGCCTTGTGAGGGGTGGAGCTGACCGGTACTAATAGGCCGAGGGCTTGTCCGCTGCAGATAATTGGATGTTCGCGCACACTGTTTCACAT
>NZ_JBFAME010000058.1:0-1412 GCF_040660275.1 Nocardiopsis sp. NPDC049922
GCTGATGGTACTGCCCTGTGGTGGGGTGGGAGAGTAGGTCGCTGCCACGGTTTTTCTTGGAGGGGGTCGCCTGTTGGGGCGGCCCCTTCTTTTTTTGTTGTGTTGGGGGGTGCCCGGGTGGGGTGCCCCCCTTTTTTTGTGTGCGGGCGTGCTGGTGTTGGGGGGTGGGAGGGTGGCCCTCGACCCCCTGGGGTGACCGGGACGGTCGGGTGTCCCTAGCCCCCTGGGGTGCCGTAGCGGTCGGGTGTCCCTAGCCCCCTGGAGTGCCGTAGCGGTCGGGTGTCCCTAGCCCCCTGGGGTGCCGTAGCGGTCGGGTGTCCGGCCGACCCCCTGTGGTGGGGCGACCAGGGACGCTTCCGCGAACCCCCTGTGGCTGGGCGTCCAAGGATGATGACCGCCTAACCCCCTGGGGTGGCCGGGACGGTCACGTGTCCCCAGCCCCCTGGGGTGCTGTAGCGGTCGGGTGTCCGGCTGACCCCCTGTGGCTGGGCGACCAGGGACGCTTCCGTGAACCCCCCTGTGGTGACCGGGGCGGTCGAGCCGTCCCCAGCCCCCTCCGGTGACCGGCGTGCGGACCTGTGTGGGGCTTGGGGCCGGTGGTCCCTGGACCGTCCACCCCCCGCTCCTGGGGCCGGGGGTGTCATCACTTCGGAATCACGTTTCCACGTGGTGGCCGTGTCCTGCATATCTGTGGAGGGCAGAGGGTGACCATAGGTGAGGGACCTCGCCCTCCGGAACGAATTCGCTCCGCGAACACGCCCTCCGGGTCGAGCCACACCCCCAGTGGTGACCGGGATAGCACGAGACCGACCCCAGCCCCCTATGGACCCGAGAACCGGACAACCCAACCCCCCTACGGTGACCCGAGGCGATCACGGACTCCGTTCAACCCCCCTGCGGTTGGCCGACCGGGGGCGGTCACTCCGAACCCCCTGCGGCGCAGGGCCCCGGGCGGGTGAACCCCCTTCGACGGCCCGGGGCGGTCGGGCTTTCCGTCCAAGCCCCGAGCAGCACGGACCCCCGTCGGGTGACCTTGTGGTGACCGGGGGTCAGACAGGACGGCGGCCGGTCGGGCCGATGGGCGCGACGTCGGCCACCGAAGGGGGGTCGGCCGCAAACCCGCCGACCACGGTCACCCCAGGGGGTTGGGGAAGACATGACCGCCCCGGTCACCGGAGGGGGCTGGGTGTGGTGTCTTGCTCACCCGGTCACCGCTGGGGGTGTGGCTCGACCCGGAGGGCGTGTTCGCGGAGCGAATTCGTTCCGGAGGGCGAGGTCCCTCACCCACACCCGCCATCCGCTCTCCACAGATATGCGGGACACGGCCACCACGTGGAAACGTGATTCCGAAGTGATGACACCCCCGGCCCCAGGAGCGGGGGGTGGACGGTCCAGGGACCACCGGCCCCAAG